>NZ_JBFLVD010000011.1:0-377399 GCF_040750395.1 Scandinavium sp. UTDF21-P1B | reverse complement strand
AAACCGAGGTTTTCGAGAACCTTTTGAGTGAGCCCGGCTTCGGCCATTTCTTTAAGCGCATTCCCAATCAACGGGTATTGTTGATGCGGGTTAGCGGCGGCTAGGTGCTCATCCATCAGGCCGTCAGCGTAGGCTTTCACCTCAATAATCTTGTCGTCGACATATTTGCGCGTTGCCAGCACGACCGAGGGGTCGATTTTCAGGGTAATAGCTGATGTGCTCGATACGACAAGAATCATGCGGATGGTCTGCGTGCGCCCGCTCCCCTCCGCCAGCAGCGGCTTATAAGTTTCCGGGCAGTTGGCGACGGCAATTAACACACCTTCATCGTCATACAACCCGATTTCACGGATCCAGAATCCGCCCTCATTTTCCGGGATGATTTGCTCGGCGATAATCTGGCTGGCGTCGCTGGCGTCCACGCCGAGCGAGTTAATCGCCTCGATACGCCTTTGATTAATGAGTTTCGTCTGTGCCGGGTCAGGTGTCGGCAATACGCCGTTAGCGTCACCGACAGCCATTTTTGTAATGTTCAGTTTTGTGCCAAGTGCTGCGGCATTTGCCAGCCGTGCCGCGCCCTGATTGGTCAGAATGGCAAAGTATTTTGTCGTCATGCGTTCACGCTCACGCTGTCAATTAAATGGATGGCCGAAGCCGGATAAAAATCACCCCCGACGACAATTTCCTCGGCGGCGTAGGGATAAACCGTCAACAGGTCGCCGTGATAGCAGCCCGCGCCGACACAGAACTCGCCATCGCTACTCAGGCTGATTGCAAGCCCTGTCAGATGGCGGCTTGCGGGCTTTGCGCCTTCAATCAGGCGCTCAAGCTCCTGATACATCTCGTCTGTGATGCCGGTATCGAGCACGCCGACCACGAGGCGAAACGTGCCCGGCTCTTCATTGAGCTGAAACCACTCTTTGACTTCGATGAGATAGCCGAGCGGCTCAACCACCCGGCGTAATGCGCTGATGGTGCCCTTGCGCTGATGGACATAAAACGCCGAGGCGCAGACGTTGCGTTTTGTCTGCTCAGACCAGCGCTCATCCCAGCGGTCGACCGATAACGCCCACGCCAGATACGGCAACAACCTTACCGGGCAGGTGCGCCAGTTCCACAGGGTGCGAAGCGGCACCGGCACGCGCTCAATTTCAGCAGCGGCTTTTGCCGCGAGCACCTCCAGCGTCGACGAGCCGGTCGGTAACAACCGGGTGTCACTCATCAGTGCCCCCGTCGGTGATGCTGTACTCAGTGCAACAGGATGCCTGGTATTTAGTGAGCACAATGTCAGCCAGCGGCGCGGCAAGCTCCACACGCTGGACGCCCTCAACATGCAGAGCGGCATAAATGGCTGACTGGCGAATGTCACGGCCCAGGCGCTGCTGCGAGCTGATATAGCTCTTCAGCTTGTCTTCCGCCGCCTGGCGAATGGGTTCGGCTTCCGGGCCGGGGTAAAAGTAGAGCGTTGCGTCAATCTGATAAGGCACGATTTCAGCACCTTGCACCGTCACCCGGTCACCTACCGGGCGCACGTCTTCAGCGCTCAGCGCCTTTTCAACCACGGCCAGCAGGTCATCAGACGCTGAGCCGTCACCCTCGCGGGAGAGCACGGAAATCGTCACGCATGCAGGCGACGGACTTTCGACGGAAATATCAGCGACGCGCCCGTCGGCGCTGCGTCCGTGATACTCATACGCGCCCACCGGCCCGGCGACGCTTAATCCCTCGAACGCCTGCTGCGCCCGCATACGTAAATCATCATCAGATTCCATGACCGCCGGGGTCGGCGGGATGGTGGTGTCGTCAGCGGGGGTAATGGTCAGGCGCTCCGTGTCATTATTTGCAGCCATGACGTCGAGGTCATTACCTTTCGAATAAGCCAGCGTGACGGCAAGCGCCGCCTCATTCACGCGCTGGCGCCAGAGCACTTCGCGGTAGGCGTTTTCCTCCAGATATTTGACCAGCGGGTCAGACTCCAGCGCGAGAGTCCGGGCGATAGCAGCCTG
Source organism: Scandinavium sp. UTDF21-P1B (assembly GCF_040750395.1). NCBI lineage: Bacteria > Pseudomonadati > Pseudomonadota > Gammaproteobacteria > Enterobacterales > Enterobacteriaceae > Scandinavium > Scandinavium sp. UTDF21-P1B. The sequence goes on along the minus strand of NZ_JBFLVD010000011.1, from coordinate 375,393 downwards.
CTGCTCTTCCGGGTAGAGCGAAATCAGCACAGCCTTTCGCTCGGCAAGGATGGATTCATAATCCAGCGTTTCCACCACGTCAGGCGCGGGGAGCTGGCTCAGGTCAATAGAGGACATAGATTCAACTCACTGGAATGGTCAGGGATAACGGGTCGCCGCTGTCTTTAATTTCGCCCGTCAGGTCAACCACCATCTGACCGGTAAACTGGCGCTCAATCGTCAGCGACGTAATTGTGACGCGGGGCTCCCACTTCAGCAGCGCCATATAGCAGGCACACATCAGTTGAAGGTTCAGCGCGTCGTTCTGCGGCATATCAATCAGGGAGGACAGCAGCGAGCCGTAATCGCGGCGCATCACGCGCGAGCCGACCGGCGTGCGCAGAATATCGCTCATGCTCTGGCGGATGTGGTCAGCGTCGGTAATGGTGCGCCCGGTGTCGCGGTTCATGCCGATATAACGTGTCGTCATTTTGTGCCCACCGTTCGGTCGCCGCCGCGCTGCACCTGCCCGTGGTCATGGTCATCTGCCTGCACGCCGTTGGAGGTAAATTTCCCGCCAGAGTGCGCGATATCACCCTTCATCGTTCCGCCCTTCTGCACTTCGATCGTGCCGGTGATGAGCTTGTTCGTACACACCACCTCGGGCGTGTCGAGCGTGACGCGGGTGTCGGCCTTAATCAGCACGACCGGCACCGTGGCGGTGATGGACTTCGATGCGGTGACGTCGGCGGTAGTGATGCCGGAAACCAGTAGCGCACCGGTTTCCGGTTCATACTCGATGACCGCGCCATCAGGAAAGGTAATGTGAAACGCATCGGCAGAGGCAGACGGCGTGGGGAAGTCATCAGAGAAAATAGCGGGCAACACAAAGGCAGTATCGAGTTCACCGCCGATGGCGAGAATGAGCACCTGCTCCCCCACCGACGGAGCCCACCACGTGCGCGAGCGACCGGCGCGGGCGGTCAGCCACTGGAGCCAGTCGGTCGTAATGCCGCCAGTCTGCACGCGACAGCGCCCCTCCGCGAGGTCAGTCTCGATGATGACGCCGGTGCGGATAAGGTTGCGCAGCAGGCGCAGAATGTCCTGAAGAGTAGCTTGTGTTTTCATACAAAAGAGGATGCCGCCGGGGGCTTTCGGCGGCAATTGATGCGGGTTAGGCAGTCACTGACACAACGTTAAAGCGCCAGATTTTTGACGATAATGTCTTCCACCGCCTGGCGGTCATCATCACTGAAGCCAAGCAGCTGACGCGCCGGGTACTGGACAGGCTTGCTTCTCGGGCCCGGCCTGTCCTTAAGCCCGTACTGATGCACGTTGACCATGCGCTGCACTTTGCCGGTAAATTCCACGACTGCCGCCTCGTCGCTGCCGGTGGCCTTCATAAAGCGGTTTGTGCGCAGCTTCGCGAACATTTCCCGCTTTACCCGGCCCTTTTTAGCCCTGACCGGCTGGCGCTTACGGATGGCATAGGGGGTGCCGTCCGGTGCTTTCTGCGCCTTAATTCGACGTTGCTGTCGGGTGCGCAGCGTCTTCGCCACCTCAGCAGCCATCCGCCGTCGACCTGCCGGGGAAAGTGCAGCAATCAGCCCGGCCAGCCGGTCATCAAAGGGCTTGAACTCATTCATGCCATTCGCTCACAAGCTCGCCGTGAACATAGAGCTGCGTCGGGCGAGTCACCGGCTCCGGTGGCTGCGGCTCTGGCGCGTGTTCAATATGCAGCTCGGCCCCGACCTCTTTGACGATAGTGCGCTCGGTCAGCATCAGGCTAATACTGAGGTCTGCACTGTCGTCGTTGTTAATATCCGCCTCGTATATGAAGCCGCGCTTTTGCCCCTCATCAGTGGTCATGATGTCGGCCTGATTGACCCGCAGCCATGCCAGAATCGGCACGAGGATCAAATCAATATCCCCCGGAAAATCGGTCACGATGACGTTAAGCGTGTATCTGTTTTCGAACGACAGCGAGGTGGCAAGCGTCGACGCGACCTTTCCGCTGTCGATAAACACGCGCAGCATATCGGGGTTATTCTTCAGCACCGGCACCGCATCAGTTAAGGCGTTGCGCAGACTCTTCGGCTTGAACATCGGTTTTATCCTGGCATTCTTTGACTGTTTCGACCTGAAGCGCACAGCTTTCGAGCGCGGTTTCGAGCTGGCGAATATCGGCGCTCAGGTCACCGTTTGTTTTCGGTTCACTCCCCGGCATCGGGCACAGGCTGACTCTCGGGCAGGCGTTCAGCACAACGACCGGCGGAGGCGCATGGGGTGCGGGTGTGCAGGCTACGCACAGCAGCAGGGAGCTCAGTGTCATACCAATGGCGCAGCTCTTCATTTTCATTGAGTAACCTCGTAATCGTGCGCTCCCGACGCAGGGCCCTCTGTCCGGCGGCGGCGAGCTTCTGGCGCAGTTCAACCTGCGCCCGGTCATTGTCAGCGCCGAGGCGCTGCGCGGTGAGTAGCTGGTCCTTCAGCATGCCAATGGTGCGTTTCTGGTCGGTGGCGACGGTGTTTGCATTTGTAAACGACCTGCTGAGCGTGCTGTTTTCATGCTTCAGCCAGGCCAGCACAGCAACCGCCAGAATAAGTAAAACAATCAGCGTTTTCATTTGGCCCCCTGCATACAGCGCGACCATTCGCGGGCGCGGCGGTTCTCAAGTCCGGGCTCCCTGACGCCATTGACGAACACCCACCGGGTGAGCTGGTCGCACGCCTGCCACCACTGCTGACGCTTGAGGTACGACACCAGCGTCGAGCGGCAGGCCGCACCAGTGCCGACGTTAAAGGCGAAGCTGACCAGCGAGTCATAGACCGGCTGGGGCATGTCCACCGGCACGCACACGGCAAGCCGCCGCTCAGTATTGAGCACATCGGCAACCAGATTTGCCGCCGCCTGGCGTTCGGTGATGTCCTGTTTTGGCACCACCCCGGCAGTGTGGCCTATGCCTGATGTCCACACGCCCGCGCTGCACTGGTAGGGGCGCAACCGGCACCCCTCAAGGTCTGTAATCAGGGCAAGACCTTCAGGCGAGGTATGTAGCAGACGAAAATCAGGCATCAGTGCCGCCAGCGCCAGCACTGCGGCCACACTGCAACGTTTAACGAATGAGGCCACGAATCGCCCCCTTATCAGCTCCGGCTGCAACGAGATAACGGTAGGTCTGTCGGCGGTACCAGAAATTCACCAGCGCGGTGAAAATGGCGCAGCCGCCGCCGACATACAGCGCGAGTTTCTCCGGGGTCTGCGTGCCGAAGTAGGCCAGCGCCACGGATAACCAGTACGTCAGAAAGGTTGTGATTTTTTCCATCGTTAATCCCACAGGTTTACAGTCTCCGTAACGGGTGCGGTGTCGACTTCGGGCAGGCTGACGGCGGTGCCGTGCGGCAAAATCGCGCCAAGCTCAGCAAGCCCCGGATTCTCGTCAAGCACCGCTTCAACGACGCCGCCGGTGCGCCCGTAGTAGCGCTGGCAAAGGGCGTCGAGGGTGTCGCCCTGCTGGGCGATGACCTGCATCAGATTTGCCCCACAATGCAGCGGGCCTTGTCCTGAATGCGGGCCACAGACCAGCGCATATCACGCCACAGGTCATCAATGGTGGTTTCGACGCTGTCGGCTTTCTTCTCACCCTTGCCGGTCGCCTCCACACCGCGATAGCGCTCATAGAGCGAGGCGGTGGTCATTGCACACACGGCGTTGAAGTAGTGAAAAACGCGCACGCTCTCCCCGTCGAGCTCATCAGACGGCACCGCCGCGAGCGTCTCATGCCCGGCGTCGAGCTGGAGCCCGCGCCATTCGCTCAGCTCGGCGTTGGTTTCCGCTATCCCGGCCTTGATGGCCCGACGCAGTCGCGCGGGTGAAACGGTCTGCTCAAGGCGCATTTCTTCGCGCACGCGCTTCGGATCCACATCCGGGAAAAAGGCGGTGTTTTTAATCACCGGCTCGGTCTCGGGCACCGGCGGGATAACCACCGTTTCGCGCATCTGCGCCGGGTTATTTACAACAAGCGTCGTCATGACTACCTCTGAATAGTTGGGCGGTGGACGCGGGCCTCAGTGACGGTGAAACACCAACATCGGCCCGCGTGCCGCCCGGCGCGGGGCGCATTCTGTTAACCGGCGGTTTTCCTCGGGCGACCTCGCCCGCGCTTCGCCGGTGAATCGGTTGTTTTTTTGGTGGTCTTTTTCGCCGCCTTCGGCGGAGCTTTCGGCGCGGCGGCGGGCTTCGGTTTCGGGTTCAGCTCACGTCCGAGGCGCTCGATATCTTTTTTCACCCCGCAACCTTCATCCAGCTGTATGGCGCGTTGAAGATGAGCCATACCCCCTGCCAGATTCCCGGCATCCCGCAGAGTCAGCCCCGCGACTTTATGCAGACGGGCGCGAACCTCATCGGGCATATCAGCGGTGCGGGTGAGCTCGATAACGCTCAGCAGCGACAGCATATCGACAGACTCCCCGGCGGCGCGGGCGCGAAGCGCGGCAAGCGCCACCTCTTCGGCGAGCATGTACGGCGCGGTGCGGGAATGGCCTTCAGGCATCGACAACCCGAAGCGCAGCGCATAGCGGGCAATCTCCAGCGCCCCGGCAATGTCACCGGCGTCGAGACGCCAGAGCATTACGGTCATCAGGATGTCATCCTGTGCGCCGGTGCCGGTTTCCAGCACGCCGGTCACCCACGGCAGGTAGAACGGCAACAGCTCGCGCTTTTTCTCAGCCTTGCGCTCTTTGGAATGGATTTGCGAAAGCGTGCGGCGGTCGGCAGCGAGCTTCACGAGCATCTGCTCGTAAGCCGTGGCATGGCGCAGCGGGTTCTGCTCCCGCTGCGCGGCCTTCTCAGCCGAGGCCCGCATCATGTGACGCTGTGCGGGGCTCCTCATCGGTTACGCCTCCCCGTTCCCGGCAGTGTTTTCATCTTCCACCGGCGCACTCTGCGTGCCTGTACCCGCGTTCAGTGCCGCCAGCGCTTTTACCAGCTCCGCCGCGAACGCCTTCGCGCTGTCACCTTCCGGGGTTTCGTCTTCTTCAGGCTCCAGAATCTCGATATTTTCAATCAGGCAACCGGCTTCGTAGTCTTCGATGACGAAATCGACTTTCACCTGTTCGTAGTTTTCGACCTGGTCCAGCTTCGGATTCTCTACAATGTGGCGGCGGTGACCGTCTTCGTAGAGGTAGATAGAAATGTTATCGAGCGTGGTGATAAAGATGCTGTTTGCCGGGAAGAATGGCGCACGCACCGCCTGAAGCTGACCGATGGTCTTCTGGCTGATAATCAGCTCACCGGCGAGCTGTTCACTGTTCGCCTGGAACTTGTTAATCATCGGGAAATATTTGTCGGTCAGGATGCGACGGCCGCAGATGACAACCATTTCCGGATTTTCGCGGTGAATCTCTTCAATCAGTGATTCATGCGCATCCATCACCAGCGCGTCGAGGTTGGCATAGTGCCCGCCATCGCTTTTCTTGCCGATTTTGATGGTGTCGGAAATCACCGCACCGGTTTCGTCTTTGACGTTGGACATTACGCGCTCTGGCGCATCGTTGCGGTATTTCTGCAGCCAGCCGACAGCCACATCCTGAAGCAGCGGATTGTTCGCACGGTCAGAGGTCGGCGCACGGCTGGTACCGTTAAAGCCGATGGTGATGTAGTCCAGCGCCTGACGCTTGATGATGGCGTTACGGATACGGATCTGAAAATCTTCGAAACGTGCCCACAGGTCGAGCTTGCCGTACTTCAGGTTGTAATCGAAGTTGACCGGTTTGCAGAAATAGCGGAACGCATCGAGCTTCGTGAAGTCCGCCGTTTTACGCTCGGTGCCGCTGTCGGTGTCGGTGGTGCTGGCAATGGTGCCGGTAACGTCAATACCGACTTTTTCCTCGGTCAGCTCACCGACGACGACCATATTGATGAGCTTCAGGAACGAGGACGACTGCTGGATTTTGTCGAAGAGCTTCTGCGTCACAGACGGCTCAACGTTGAATTTTTTATCGAGGTCCTGCACGTCGACGCCGTTCAGCTCTGCGAGGCGGCTCAGGTAATTGTTAAATTTAAAACGGGTTTCTTTACGCATTGTTTTTTTCCTGTTTGAAACGGGCATTAAATGGGGTTAATCAGCAGGTAGCTCAGCCGCACATCAGCAGTCGGTCAGCGTCACATCGCCTGCATCACCGCCGGTGCTCAGCTGGCGGCGCGGCTGCGTAATGCTTTCGGTTTTGTCCAGGGTGGTTTTAATGGTGCTGAGCTGCTGCGCGGTTTCGCTGCCCTGCGTGTCAACACGCTGTTTCAGCGCAGTAATTTCGCTTTCCAGCGCAGAGAAGCGGGTTTCAACCTCTTCACCGCCGACCTGCACGCGCTCGGCAATGGACGTCACGGCCTCATGCACGTCAGCGAAACGCGCATCGTCGCTCTGCTGCTTGCGGCTGAAGATGGTTTTCACGGTATCGGTGAGCTTGTTCAGCAGGGTGTCGGGCTGGTCTTCAAATTCCAGCGCGGCGAAGGTCGCCACAGAGAACAGGTCGCCCGGCTGGTCTTTCTTGCCGTCCAGCGGGTTAGCGGTGGCTTTACTGCAAAACTGAAGGTATTCCGTGCCGAGACTTGCCGGGTCATCTGTGACGGCCAGCCCGATGAGGCGGCACTTGCCGGTGTTGGCGAAGTTCGGGCGGATTTCCATGGAGGTATAAACTTTCTGACCTTTCGCCACCATGGCGACAAGGTTGTCGAGCGGGGCAATTTTGCCGAACAGCGCCAGCTTGCCTTTGAGCTCGGAATCGTCATCAATCACTTCAGCTTTCAGCTCGACCACATCGCCATAGCGACAGAATGGCGTATCAGGAATGACGCTGCGGATATGCTCCAGATTGATGCGGCAACCGTAGACGCGCGGGTCAAAGCCGTCTGCCATTTCCTGAATATCCTGCGCACTGATGTCGCGACCGTCGCAGGTGTCACCTTCTACACCGATGCGAAACCATTTGGAGATTTTTTTTGCCATGAGTCAGGTGTCCTGATGTTGGGGTTTTCGGGTCAGGTGTAGTTTCCCGACTCACCCCCGCACCGGCTATCGATTGCAGATGGCTACCCCCTGACACAACAGGGCCTTAGCGATTCACCGCCCCCGTTTCTTTAGCCTTGCCCTGACCCACTCACGGCGAGGTAAACATGACCGACACCACACTACTGAACGACCCACGACGACAGGCGGCGCTGCTGTTCTGGCAGGGATTTTCTGTGCCGCAAATCGCCGAGACGCTACAGGCCAAGCGGGCCACCGTGCAGAGCTGGAAACAGCGCGATAAGTGGGAAGAGACCGCACCCCTGACGCGCGTCGAAACCACGCTCGAAGCCCGGCTGATTCAGCTCTACGCAAAGCCCGACCTGACGGCTCACGATTTCAAAGTGGCTGATTTTCTGGCGCGACAAATGGAACGCCTTGCCCGGGTGAATCGCTACGGCCAGACCGGCAACGAGGCGGATTTAAACCCCAACGTCGCCAACCGCAACAAGGGCGAAAAGAAGAAGCCGAAGAAGAATTTCTTCAGTGACGAGGCTATCGAAAAACTCGAAGAGATTTTCCTCGACCAGTCTTTCGACTATCAGCTCGAGTGGTATCGCGCAGGGCTGGCTCACCGCATTCGCCATATCCTGAAATCACGCCAGATTGGCGCAACGTTCTACTTTGCGCGTGAAGCGCTGCTGCGGGCGCTGAAGACCGGCCACAACCAGATATTTTTATCAGCAAGTAAAACGCAGGCTTACGTATTCCGAAAATACATCATCGCCTTTGCCCGACAGGTTGACGTTGAGCTCACCGGCGACCCGATTGTCATCGGCAATAACGGCGCGGAGCTTATGTTTCTCGGCACCAATGCCAACACGGCACAGAGTCATAACGGCGATTTGTATGTCGATGAAATTTTCTGGATCCCCAACTTCCAGAAGCTGAAGCGCGTCGCCGGTGGTATGTCGTCACAGGAGCATTTACGCACAACCTATTTTTCGACCCCCTCATCGCTGGCACACGGCGCCTATCCGTTCTGGTCCGGCGAACAGTTCAACAAAGGGCGTTCAGACAAGAGAGAGCGTGTCGATATCGATATCAGTCACGCCGCACTCGCGAGGGGCGTCGCTTGTCCTGACGGCCAGTGGCGGCAGATAGTCACCATCGAGGACGCACTCGCCAAAGGGTGCACCCTGTTTAACATCGATACGCTGAAGCGCGAGAACAGCGTCGATGAGTTCAGGAACCTGTTTATGTGCGAGTTCGTCGACGACAAGGCGTCGGTATTTCCGTTCGAAGAATTGCAGCGCTGCATGGTCGACAGTCTGGAGAAATGGGAAGACGTTGCGCCATTTGCCGACCGGCCATTCGGTCACCGCCCGGTATGGCTCGGCTATGACCCGTCGCTACGCGGTGACAGCGCCGGGTGCGTGGTTATCGCGCCGCCGGTGGTCGCCGGGGGCAAGTTCCGCATCCTTGAGCGCCACCAGTGGAAAGGCATGGACTTTGCGCAGCAGGCTGAATCTATCCGCGAGCTGACGCTGAAATATAACGTCGAGTACATCGGTATCGATGCAACCGGGCTCGGTCAGGGCGTTTACCAGCTCGTGCGCTCGTTCTACCCGGCTGCGCGGGAAATCCGCTACACGCCAGAAATGAAGACCGCGATGGTACTCAAAGCGAAAGACACCATCACGCGCGGCTGTCTGGAATACGACGTCGGCGCGACCGACCTCACACAGTCGTTTATGTCCATCCGTAAAACCATGACCAGCAGCGGGCGCAGCGCCACCTATGAGGCCAGCCGTACCGAGGAAGCGAGTCATGCCGACCTCGCATGGGCAACCATGCACGTATTAATTAACGAACCCCTGACCGCCGCCAGCGGGCAGGCGTCATCGTCCATCATGGAGTGGAACTAATGAGCAAGCGCAACAGCAACAAGAAAAATCAGTACACGACCAAAACGCGCCAGCATTCCGCCGCACCCGCTCAAAGCATGGAGGCGTTCACCTTTGGTGAGCCGACACCAGTGCTCGACCGGCGCGACATTCTCGATTACGTGGAATGCGTCGACAACGGCCAGTGGTACGAGCCGCCGGTCAGTTTCTCGGGCCTTGCAAAAAGCATGCGGGCAGCGGTACACCACAGCTCACCGATTTACGTGAAGCGTAATATTCTGGTGTCCACCTACATTCCGCACCCGAAATTATCCCGGCAGGATTTCAGCCGCTTCGTGCTTGATTTTCTGGTCTTTGGTAATGCGTTTCTCGAAACCCGCAATAGTATCAGCGGCAAGGCGGTCAAATTTGAAACCTCACCGGCCAAGTACACCCGCCGGGGCATCGAGAAAGACATCTACTGGTATATTCAGTCTTTCACGCAGCCGCATCAGTTCGCGCCCGGTTCAGTGTTTCACCTGCTGGAGCCTGACATCAATCAGGAGCTCTACGGCCTGCCGGAATACCTGAGCGCACTCAATTCCGCCTGGCTGAATGAGTCTGCTACGCTGTTCCGTCGCAAGTATTACCAGAACGGGGCGCACGCGGGCTACATCATGTATGTGACCGACGCCGCGCAAAGCAGCACCGACGTCGAGGCGCTGCGCAAGGCAATGCGAGACTCGAAGGGGCTCGGGAACTTTAAGAACCTGTTTTTCTACGCGCCGAACGGAAAAGCCGACGGCATTAAAATTGTGCCGCTGAGTGAAGTCGCGACGAAAGATGATTTCTTTAACATCAAGAAAGTCAGCGCCGCCGACCTGCTCGACGCACATCGCATCCCGTTCCAGCTGATGGGCGGCAAGCCTGAGAATGTCGGCTCAGTGGGTGACGTCGAGAAGGTGGCAAAGGTCTTTGTGCGTAACGAGCTGCGGCCCCTACAGTCGCGCTGTATGGAGCTGAACGAGTGGGCGGGCGAGGAAATTATCCGCTTCGAAAAATACACACTGGATCCTGACGAAGATTAACCCCCAGCGCCGCCGAAAGGCGGCTTTTTACCGCCCCGCACCAGAAGCCCCTCAGCAGCACCTCACGCCGATATCACCGCATAACACCCAACGAATCAACCACGCCCGCCACAGCCTCACAGCGAGGCTCTCAGACGCAAATAAATAATAATTAGCACCACGCCGGGCGCGCAATGCTTTCCCCGCCACGCCTGCCCGCTTTATGAGTCGGTTTTAATGCAGTTGCATGACCTCAACTTTGAAGCTTTCAGCAGGCTTGAGCATCCACATAAATTCTCGTCAAAGACATGCGCAATCATGCAACTGCATGCAACAAAAATTGCTTTCAAAGAGTTTTTATCTTTCAATGCGTCAAACATTCACAATTAGACATGATCGTTTCACATTTACAATCTTGTTTTTGGATAAAACCAGCATTTGTGTCATCATTACTGTGTTTTTAATCATTATAAGGTTTTTTGTTTCATGAATACAAATGAGTTGATGGTTGGCCTCATAAAGTCAGGGGTTATAGGAGATAAAGTCACCTTCCAAAGGATGGCTGCTAAGGTAGCCCGCGAGATGGATGCGGAAGGCAACCGTGAACTCGCACAAACTATACGAAACTTACTGAAACAAGAGGCTTCTTTCTCACTTCAGAAGGCTAATTTCACTCCAAGCAAGCTAACTGCAAATGATCTTTCATTACCCATAGATAGTGAAACAAAATTTCATCTTGCTGATAAAGTAGCTCCTGAAACTAATGAACAGCCTCCAATACTTAACAACTCGATTAATGAAAAAATCAATGAGTTTATTGTCTCTGTAGAAAAACGTAATGAGCTAAAAAAATTTGGCTTAAAGCCAGCTTCTTCTATGATACTTTTTGGCCCTCCCGGTTGTGGTAAAACCTTAGCAGCCAAGCATATTGCCTCAGTACTTGGCCTTCCTCTTTTCACTGCAAGATGCGATGCTTTAGTTTCCTCATATTTAGGATCTACAGCCAAAAATATTCGAGCTCTCTTTGAATATGCGAGTAACCAGCCATGCGTGCTGTTTTTAGATGAACTCGATGCTTTAGCAAAAGCTAGAGATGATCAGCATGAATTAGGGGAGCTAAAGAGGGTAGTAGTTGCATTGCTACAAAATATTGATGATCTTCCTGAGCATACTGTTCTTATATCTGCTAGCAATCATGAAAATTTGTTAGACAGTGCCGTATGGCGCAGATTTGCATACCGAATTGAGATCGGCTTACCTGATATTAAAATTAGAGAGCATTTATTTGAAAGATTGCTTAATGAACATTTCCCTAGATTAGACGTTGCTTATGACTCTGCACTACTTTCTAAAGGGCTCTCATGCGCATTTATTGAACAAATATGTGAGCGTGCACTTCGTCACTCTATATTGTTTAACAATAACGAATTTGATAAAACTTTTCTTGTGAAATCAATCATGGAGTCTCAAGGAGAGAAATTTGATGATCCAGATCAAATGACTGGAAAATTAGCAAAATTAATAAGAAATTGTGATGCACGGGTATTTACAGTAAGAAAAATTGCTAGTTTACTTTCAATATCACCAGCGAAGGTTTCACGATTAACCAAAGAGAATAAATTATCTTTAAATCAGAATAATACCGACGAAGCTAGTTAGATAGACTCAGCTAAGAGCAAAGGAGCAAGGAATGAGTAAACTAGAAAGACCTATAAAAGTCATTAAAACATTTGCAAAAGATTTTAATGACAAAAACTATGGTTTTGGAGAAAAAGATCCTGTTCGTCCTGTAACAAAAGAGTTACTTACAAAGCTCAAGCATGAAGTACAGCATGTATCTGAGTATTTCAAGGACTCATTCCGAAAGTGGCCGGGTGTTCCAGCGGTAGCAAAAGTCACTCTACACGATAAAGCGTTGGCAAAATCTCACAGGCCTACAAGTTTATTAGGCGATAAGACTTGCCCTGTCATTGGGAGCTGTAATTTTGGTGAACTACTTGTTAGTGTTACAGAGGAAGGGCTCACGAAACTTCAAACAAAAATACAGAATAGTACCAAGACGAAAAGCGGTACACTTCACATCGCTGTTATTGATAAGATTGAACCCTATATTTGTGACGAGATAACCGATGACAAAACCAATACATATATACTGAAGTTATTCGACCACAAAAACCGAAAAATAAACAAGTCGATCGAAGAGTCATTAAAATTAATTTTAAAAGAATTAGACATACCTGAACTAAATAAATACAACATAGGTAGCGATGTTTTTTACTTTGAAGTGCCTTCAAACCCTAAAATCTTCGAACTGTCCAATTTTATTGGTGTGAGAAAATTACAACCCATGCCAAGTTTCAAACTAGATAATAGTGATATAGCATTATCTAAAATATCAACTAGTCGAAAGGAATTATTGCCACTACCTGATGCAGACATTCATTATCCTTTGGTGGGCATAATAGATAGTGGCATTGACCCAAATAATAAAGATATATCACCTTGGGTATGGGGAAGAAGAAGTTTTCTTAACGGAAGAAAAGCTGATTACACTCATGGGAATATGGTTGCAAGTCTAATCATTGATGGTAAAGGTCTTAATAATAACTCAGTTGGATTTCCTGATACTCATGCAGAAGTAGTTGATATAGCAGCTTTTCCTGCTGATACAGAATTATCATTACCAGAATTAGCGTCTATAATAACAACGTCCGTTGAAGAATTTCCTGAAGTGAAAATATGGAACTTATCACTTGGACAAAAAGAAGCTTGTCATGATGATAATTTTTCGGAAATGGGCCATCTTTTAAGTTACCTGCATGATGAGCACGGATGTCTGTTTGTAGTTGCGTCAGGTAATTATGAGGCGATACCTCAACGCACTTGGCCACCTCAAGAATTGTCTGGTGGGGACCGAGTTTCCGCGCCAGGAGATTCTGTACGCGCATTAACAGTTGGTTCTGTCGCTTATACAGATAGTGCTGACTCCATCGTAAAAGCAAAACAGCCATCATCCTTTTCAAGGAGAGGTCCCGGCCCTTCATGCATTCCTAAACCTGAAGTTACACATTTTGGCGGCAATTGCAGAGAAAATCTCGACTTCTCAAATTTAGGAATTCGAGCCATAGGAGATAGCGGACATTTATCGGAAGCTATTGGCACAAGTCTTTCTACACCATTGATTTCAAGTATTGCTGCTTCTACATGGCACGAACTACAATTGCATAGCAATACCTCTCCTTCGCCAGAAAGGGTAAAGGCATTAGTTATTCATTCCGCCATGTTAGAGAGAACGGATCAAATTGATCCCAAAGAAATCAATTATCATGGTTTCGGAATACCTAAGAATAACATTTCTGAAATGTTATCTTGCAAAGACAGCGAAATTACTTTCCTTTTTGAAGTTGATACCCGGGAAGGTGTCGAGTTTGGTCGCTATCCATTTGTTATACCAGATTCTTTAAAAAATGATGATGACAAATTTTCTGGCGAAATTTTAATGACGCTGGTATATTCCCCGCCTTTAGATCCTAATTATCCGTCCGAGTATTGTCGCTCTAATGTTGATGTTTCCTTCGGAACATATGACTATGACAAGACGCAAAAAAGGAAACATATTAGTAAAGTTCCGCAAATCAAAGACAAAAGTGAATTGTATGAGAAGTATCTCATCGAAAATGGCTTTAAATGGTCACCAATAAAGGTATATAGAAAAAAATATCCCCAAGGTACGCAAGGTAGTACATGGAGGCTTAAAATCGATGTGCAACGAAGAGCTGAACAAGACCCGCTTGAGTTTCCTCAAAGAGCCGTGCTTTTGATAACTTTGCGATCACTGTCGGGCCAAAAAGGGATTTACTCGGAAGCTATTGCTGAGATTGATTCGTTAGATTGGGAAAGCGATGATATTATCATCAGTAGTGAAGAACGAATCCAAATTAGGTAGAAATAGGTAGGACTAAGAGGCCGCCCGGCCTCTTTTACTCAGCTATAGATTTGCAATTATTATTTACCTGATCATGTACCTCCATAGTAAACCATGAAACCTGGGTAATTTGAGACACAGGAATAATAACACTAGTATCATAGCCCTCTACGTTATTATAGTCATTTGTAAAACATACATTTAATGTATCTTTTTCTCTATAACCCGACATAATAGGTAAAATAGAAATTTGTTGATTTGGTCCATCCTTCTCATTAGGCTCACCTAATGCATTAACAATACCGACATAGACCTTTTTATTACTCATGCTAACTAATATAGATTTTCGATCTATTAGTGAATCGAAAAAGACACTGTCCATCGAGCCTTCCGTTACCAAATCTTGCAAGGTTCTTAATTTCACCAACTCTTTACTTTCTTCTACACTGATATCTTTCTTGTAAAATATTTTATAAATCATTTGGCTACGAAAAGTTGTAAACCAATTTGCGATTACACCTGATAACCATGCAAGTAAAACAGATGTACAAGAAAGAAAAATCAACCAACCTGTAATTCTTTTTTGATACAAATTTTCGCCCAACCCGAGTGATTGTGATACTTCAGTAACAAGGTGGGCAGAAGGGAAATAGTACTTTATGATGAACGCTATAATTACGGACCACACTAAACACCATAGCCCATATTTTGCGGCTTTCATGTAGAGAAGTTGACCGTCATAACGATGTAGTCGGAAAAAATGGAAAGGGTGAGTAGTTATAACAATAAAACCACTCACCAATAAAGGGATAATCAAGAATGCAAACATGGCCTATTCTTTATTAGTTGGAGTTTGAGCTACGATTTTTTTCGCTTTAAATCTCATCAACTTAACAGTTTCAGAAGATGCAAGATCCTGCTTAGAAGTTATCACTCCTCCGCGGCCAACAACTTCAACATCAGTAGCCCCCGATTTCTCGATTCGTTCGGCGAGCTGCATTTCCTTTTCTGCTGATCTTAACCCGAAAAGGCGTGGTAAAAAATTCGTCATAGTAACCTCCGAATCTTTCTCCTAAGGTCCAGTTTTCATTATATGTCAAACTGGTACATGTTTCACGTTGCGAAGTTATAACAAAATATTGTCATATGAACAATCACAATATCCTATAGGGCCTAATCAAAAAATTAACCACTATATATAGTAATTTACACTCAAAGAGTAGACCAATCGTTAACAACTGGATATTTGAATTCAAACTCACCACATTTTACGGTAGCACCACGAGCCAACGCTTCAAGCTCCCAGCGCTGCGGCGTGATGCCCTGCTGCGCCAGCTCGAAGCGGATGCGTGGAATCTGCGCCCGTTCGGCTTTCGTCATTCGCCCTGATGGGGCTATCTGATGCGGTTTTAATGGCTCGCCGCTTCGTTGCTGGCGATTTGGTCTCGGTGTGTTGTGTTTTAATGCGCCCCTGAGCGCTGTCACGGCTTCGGGGTCATCCCATGCGATAACCCCGTCATCAACGAGATTTAGCACCGCTGCGGCATGCTCAGACGGTGTAGGGGTCATAACCGGAACATCACCGCCGGTGAGCTTTCCACAGTTATTGACAGGACTCCGAGGCGCGGCGAGGCCGCTTTTTAAAGTCAAAGGCTCAACGGCCAAAACCTTTGGAACGATGCGCCAGTCGGCTGACCGGGTAACATGGATGTGGTTTGCGCCCATGTGAGGGGCATAAATACCAACGACGCGAATGATATCTTCCTCGTAGTCGTTGGTTTCCTCGGAGGCGGTACGGGCAACCCTGACAGTCTGGTTATCGCGTGGAATATTCGCCCCGCCCTGCGCAGCGATATATAAATCAAACTCACCCTCATCAGCAGCGGCGCGGGCCGCTTCGACACGCTCGTCGAATTCTGAGGCGATGCTGACGCCGCGAGGTAATTTGCGCAGCTCGCGATAAGCGCCCATCGTCGGCAGGCCAATCGTCTTGAACTGAGGAATGCGCCACGTCGACGCCCAGGCGGTTACAGCGGCGGCGGTATCCTTCAGCGGCTTGCCGGTGTCATTGTCGACCTGACCGTCGAGCGCGTAACCGTCGATATTCTTCGCGATGTATTTCGCGATATAGCCCGCTGCGCCACCCCGATTGAGGTGCTTGGCCTGAAAGCGCTGTTTCGCAGCGCCCCGCTCGTCACCGTCGACCTTCAGGGCATAGCGGCGCATGATTTCGGTAATCCTTTTGCGCTGACCCGGCTTGCAGAACAGCATCATGTGCCAGTGTGGCGTTCCATCGTGATGCGGCTCGACAACGCGCATTCCGTAAACCTGTAAATCGTTGTCTTTGAACGCGGTGCGCATCAGGCTCCAGATGTGGCAAAGGTAGCGCTGCGTGTCTTTCGGCGTGTACGCCTCCGCATTCCAGCCGTTATTAAGCTGAACGGTCTTCTCTTTGCCCTTACCGACCTGACGTGTCGGGTGATACTTCGACGGCGCGGTCAGTGTGATAAACATCCCGGCATCACCCTTGCCGGCAGCATAGCGCTCGATACCGGCGATGGTGTTCATCAGCTCCATGCGGCGGATTTCGGGATTAGAAATACTGCCCATCACTTTACTGATAAGGTCGATACGCTCGCCGGTAACCTTGTTTTCGAGCTCGCAGGATTTCAGGTATTCGAGGTTCGCCAGGCGGCGGGAATGCACATCGCGGATCGCATTTTTACTGGCATACGGCGAGCGGTCTTTATTCACTTCACCGGATGCAATCAGCAGCGACTCATGCCAGCGCATACGCTGCGCCTTGAGCTGGTTAATCCACCATTCATCATTGATGAGTCGCGCCACAGCGGAAAATGCCTGACGAATTGTCATCTGACCTTTGCGGTATTTCTTCCAGAAAATCGGCGTGATGTTAAATGCGCGAGCTGCGCCTGCGACCTGACCATACAGGTGAGCCTGCGCCTCATCTTCAAACAGGGATTCTTTACCGCCGTGCGATTCCGCCCAGGCGTCGCTTAATTCCTCGTACATGATGAAAAGTTGCGCGGCAATGCGGCCCGCGAATTTCTTCAGCTCTTTGTCATTCATCCCCGGCAGACGGGCGTAATTCTCGTGCTCAGTCAGGAACAGCAGCGAAGCATCAATATCCATTCCGTTACGCTGATTGACGCGCTCGATGCGCGGCCACAACCGGCGCATAAATGTCGATTTGAGGAAATACAGGCCATGCACCGGGCTTTTGTTGCGGCGGATATGGTCATAACGGGAAGAGAAATGCGAACTCAGGAAATATGGCAGGCTGTCAATTTTCGATAAAACGCCTTGCACCTGACGCATTTCGTCACGTGTAAGGGGTCTTTCGCGCCCGACTGCCTCACGAAGCGCGTTAAAATAATACGCACCGACGAACGGCTCGGCGGTGCTTTTGATGAATGGCGGTGGCGGTGACGGGGCGACGCGCCCCATTCTTTCAACGGACATTCGCAGCAAATGCCTCAACGCATTCGCGGGCAGTCTTTTCAATCTGCGCATTTAGCTCGCCGAGACAGCGGGCCTCGCAAGTCAATGCGTCATGCATCATCAGACCGTTGATGAGCTGGCTCAGTTTCGGGTAATAACCGACAGTATTCAGCCATTCTTTACCGGCATTTTTCCCGGCGATAGCCGTCTTTTTCTCCTGCAAAATAAACTGGAATGGGTCACTGGTGACGACATAGCGGTCGCCAATTTCGATACGAATGCTCATGCCTGCCCCCGGAAATGTTTTGCATTGGCTTCCAGCAGCGACTGGCAATAGATACAGCGCTGTGCGGATGGATTGGCTGCGCGACGTTCCTTCGGGATTGGGCGGTCGCAGTCGACACAAAACAGCGAAGCAGCGACGCACGGTTTCAGTCGGGCGGCGTTAGTATTGCGGGCCAGTGCCTCGGCCTGTAATTCCTGAAGGTGATCCATTAAATCTGGCATTGAAAAAACTCCTTTATGCTTTCAGTTTTTTGAGCTCGCACGCGCAATACGCGCTGAGCTCAGCGTTTAATTTGGCAAGGTCATCGAGCGTGGTAGTTTGTTTGAAATGAATCGAGCGTTTAGTCAGGAGACTAATCATGTCGACCAGAAGGCTTAATTCACTGGCATAAATAGCGATAGTGGATATTGTTTTTTCACCAGTATCTTTATCGCGTTTAATATCAGACAGGCGATAATTACCATTCTCTTCAATGGCAACTTGCAGCCAGTTATTTAACAGAACCTCACGCAGCAGCGCAGACATTAGCAGCCCTCCCCGCGAGTCAAACCGACGTTGTGAAACTTCACCGACTCCTGATTCAACAGCTCAACAATCTCGACCCTGTTCAGGTCGCGATTAGCAATGTGTCGAATGAGTCGGTCAAGATGAGACGAGAATTGTGTCGCGGCGTCGGCCTGTGCTTCGGCTTTCGCCTGCTGCAACAATAAAGAAAAGTTACCGCTCTGATTCCCTGCTTTAGCCATGATGACTTTCTCCAGATAAAAAGAAGCCACGCACATTCAAGTGCGTTAAAAAAACGGCAATCATTAATTAATGTAAATATTGCTCAGGCTTTACCGAGGTCAATATTGTTGGGGCGCGTTCAAAGAGGCTGAATAATTCACGCAATGCACGGAATAGCTTTTCGCGCCAGTAACATGAATCGTCATTAATGCGCCAGTAAGGCTGATTAAATTCATTCTCAGACAAACCGGCATGCATAAATAAAGTGCGGCGCTGGCTGACGGTCAAATAGCTGATATACGCGATTTCACTCGCGCCAACCTGACGACGTTTTGAAAATGCAGCACGCAATTCATCAATTGCACAAGCAAGACGCTCACGGTCAACGTCGTTCATTTCTTCGAAACGTGTCGCGGCGTGGCGCTGCTTTAACTGCGCGTGAAAGCAAACGGTCAGGCGGTCACGTTCCATCATTTTATTGTAAAAATCACAGCTCTCTTTCCAGCGCGGAACGGCAAGATGCTTACCGATAAGACCGCGCAGAGCTGCGGGCTGCTTTTCCACAATACCGAGGGTCATCACAGTCATTTCCAGAATCTCCGGGTCTTGATGAATGCGAACACCCGGCTGATTAAGCCCGGCTGACGGGTGCGGATAATGATGCCTTTGCGACCACGACCGTGAGTGATGGTGAAATTAATTCGGATCGGGCTTTGATTACGTAGAAGCTGCGCAATGCAGCGAGGTTCATTCATTAGTATCCCAAGACCTTATGCATTATCTTGACCACAACTTCCCCAAGGTCTTGTGTTAGGATTAGTTCGCCAAAACAATCACCTATCAACAAGGAGAAATTATGGAAAAGCAAAAAATTGAAACATTCCTGAATCAGGCGAAAGACTCACGCATCAAGCACTCGACTGAAGACCGCCTCTTCGCCCTCGAAGTTATGACTTGCGCACTTGGCGCCTCGTTGGAGGGAGACGCTCGGGATAAATTTCTGAAGGTCATGAACTCCATCTCAGAAAACATTAACCCGATGGCAGATACCACGATTAAGGCGATTGCCGATTTGAATGTCCTCAGCGCTGACTTCAAGACGCTTTCCAATCAGATTGAATCTGTAAAATAACGTCTTTCAGACGTCGTTCTATTTCAGCCTCAATTTTGGGGCTGTTCATCCCCCAAACGTCCACATGGTAATAAACATTCCCTGCATGAGCGCCATTCTGATAAAACGGCAAAGTGACCGTTGAAATCATATTTTTTTGCTGTTGCATCTCTAACGCCCCCATTCTAATTACCCAACCCCAGCCACATTAACCAACCTTCACGAATTTCTTTTGGGCGGCTCTCATAAGCGAGCTTCATGCCGTTGTTCCAGGCTGGGAGATAAATCCAAAACTCACCCACACGATTCGAAGTAGATTGTGGGTCAGTCATTTCAATGACAGGCAGCTTACCCTTATCAATCATTCCTCTTACCGCGTCCGGAGACTTCCCAATCAACCGAGCGAACTCCTTATACGGAAGCGCGTCCGTTGTGCTGACAACTTGTTTCATGATCTGGTAACCTTTCATCTAGATCTAACCAATGGTCTTCAATGTCCTCTAATGTGCTTCAGTTCATATTAGAGGTTGTCAATTCAATATAGAGAATCAAGTAAATTATTAGAGGATTTCGATAACATGTCAACAGCGATAAGTGAAAAGCTGGCGCTAATGCGCGAGTCTGAAAGGCTTAACAGGAAGCAATTTGCTGAAATTACAGGGGTTCCTTACAGTTCATTGACCTACTATGAGAGCGGAAGGACTGTCCCTCCAACAGACGTAACGATGAAGATCCTCCAGCACCCACAATTCAGCAAATACGCCCTGTGGTTCATGACTAACCAGATTTCACCAGAGTCCGGTCAAATAGCACCGGCACTCGCACACTTTGGGCAAGATGTAACAACCTCGCAGCACTCAGGCCAAAAGACTGGTTAACAGTTCACCGAGCACACATTTATTACAAATGTTGTTTACTTGTTAGGAAATATAACTTCCGTTCTTACGAGGAAGTTAAACGGAAGCGCCGGAAGGCTTCAGGCTCTACCGTAATTGCTAAAACCACCATTCGGAGGGTTTCATGAGCATTAAGAAACTCGATGATGGTCGATATGAAGTGGACATTAGACCTACGGGGCGCAACGGAAAGCGCATCCGCAGGAAATTCGATAAAAAATCTGAGGCAGTAGCCTTTGAGAAACACATTCAGTACAACCACCACAATAAAGACTGGCTATCAAAACCGGCAGACAAGCGGCATCTGTCAGAGCTAACTCAAATCTGGTGGGAACTGAAAGGCAAGCACGAAGAACACGGTAAATCGAATCTCGGTAAAATCGAGATTTTCAACAAGATTACCGATGACCCTTGTGCATTTCAGATTACTAAATCGCTTATTGGCCAGTACACAGCGGTGCGCAGAACTCAGGGGATTAAGCCTTCAAGCATCAATCGGGATTTAACATGTCTAAGTGGCATGTTTACCGCTCTGATTGAAGCTGAGTTGTTTTACGGTGAGCATCCATTCAGGGGCAGGAAGCGGTTAAAAGAAGATAAGCCCGAAACAGGTTATTTAACACAAGCTGAAATTACGTTGTTACTTTCGCGGCTGGATGGAGACAACAAAAAGATAGCGATTCTTTGTCTCAGCACTGGCGCAAGATGGGGTGAAGCGGCCCGTCTTAAAGCAGAAAACGTAATTCATAACCGCTGTACATTTGTCAAAACTAAGACGAACAAGCCGCGCACAGTGCCGGTATCTGATGAGGTCTCGGAAATGATTGTGGGCAATAAGAGAGGCTTTCTTTTTCCAGATGCAAATTATACGTCGTTCCGACTGCTAATGAAGGAGCTAAAACCTGACTTACCTGCCGGGCAGGCAACGCATGCTTTACGCCACAGTTTCGCGACCCATTTCATGATTAATGGGGGGAGCATCATCACGTTGCAACGAATATTGGGGCATTCGAAAATTGAACAAACCATGGTGTATGCACACTTTGCCCCCGAGTACTTACAGGATGCAATTAAGTTAAATCCTTTAGGCGGTGGCCTTGACGCCAAGAGCGTCCACACCGTGACCACACTTTAGTGGTCTTTAGTGGCTTTCAGTTGTCTTGCGTGCCGCGCAAACCCGCATTGCACCGCTGGAAGCTACTACTGCCAGGGGGCTACGTCTCCCCCGGCGGGGCTTTTTTGTGGCACTTCATCGTACTCTCGCTCCTTCGATCCACTTGAGATGGACGCGAAAAGCGCTATTCAGGCAGCCGACGCCGCCATGTATCTCGATAAGAAAACCCGTCAGCGAATCAGCGTCGCCTCCTGACGCGCCTGTTTCATCCTGTACATATCCGCATCGGCCACCTGAATCGTGGTGGCCAGATCGTGCTGATAAGTCGCCACGCCCCACGATACTGACAAGTGAACAGCACTTCCGCTGGCGATAAAATCGTGTGCTGAAATTTCCCGTGCCACACGTTCAGCCACCCGTCGGGCATCGTCCTCACCGGTTTTCTGCAGCAGGATCACAAACTCGTCACCGCCGGTGCGAATCACCAGATCTTTAGCGTCCCGCACGCTGGACATCATCCGCAGGGCAATGACCTGTAGCGCCCTGTCCCCTGCGGAGTGGCCCCAGGTATCATTGATGGCCTTAAACTTATTGCAGTCCATCAGGATAACTGACGGATAATCGTCCATGTGCTCATGAACAAACTCGAGAATTTTGCGCGTAAAGCAGCCCGTCAGTGGATCGGTGTAAACCTTAATGTCGCTCAGATTGAGCTGGCGACGCAGCACAAAGGCCAGCAGCAGGAAAAGGAATGGCGCAATCAGCACTGCGCTCCAGCCGTGGGTGTCGTTGAGCACGAACAGATAGAGCGGCACCGCGTAACGAAATTCATATTTACTCGAAATGGCACGCACCGAAGCATCATTCAGCCAGAAGCAGTTGCCCGTAAGGCACAAAGAGGTCTTGTCCGGCACGTTCACCAGTTGAACCATCAGCGTCGGCGGTATCTGCCCGTCAAAAACGTCAGTCAGCGTGTCGCGCATTTCGCTCAGCGAATGATCGTACAGCAGATACCCGACAATCCGGTCTGACACTTCGGCTCCGGATAAATCATAGATGTAGCTGATCACGCTGAAGGCCATTTCCCTGGTGATGCGATCCCTGTAAAAATTCGTCGAGCTGCCTTCCCGCTTAGTGACGTCTTTTTGCAGCAGGCGGTCGTAGAAGGACTGCGGCGGCTTGAAAAAGTAGCCAGGCTGGTTCACCATTTTTGAATCGCTAAAATGAAAAGGCACGGAATCCTGAGGATCGAACCAGTAAAACCAGCTGGTATCGTGCGCAATAATGTAGCGATGTGAGTCGTAGCGGCCAGGATTGATGCTATTAATTTTATGGCGAATGAATTCAGCCGCTACGTACATGCAGCTGGCATCAAGACTTTGCGTACGGGAAATCAGCGTACCTGAATCACCATTCAGATGGTTGGGATCACCATTCAGATGGTTGGGATCACCATTGATCGCCCACTCATCACCATCCCGGAGTGAAAAGGCCGTTAACCCACCGCATTCGCGCGTTCCGCGTATTTGCTGGAATCGTACCCCAGTCGCATCGGCGATCAGTTCATTGTCGTTAAAAACCATATTGACCTGATTCACCAGTGCATTGATACGCTCGTTGATCTCAGCCATTCGCTGTTGATAGGCAAACATCACATAAAGGGTGACGCAAAAAAGCGTCACTGCTGCGGAAATCAGCAGCGCCTGGCGTTTTCTGAGCGCATCCTGGACATTCTTCACTAAGGCACCACTGACAAAATAAGAGAGCGTGACGATACGGATGTAATTTAACGGAGTTATACACGCTACGCCATGATGCAAGGGAGATAAACAATCTGGCGGCGTCCTGCGCCACAAGGCAGGCAAAAGCCCTACTCAACGCTTTGCTTATCGTAACGACCATTCCGGTTCGGGCATAAAAAAATAGCCACCCTGAGGACGTGATTTATACTTGATCTCTGAAGCCTCTTTGCCTCTAAACAGGAGTTCAATATGGGATTATTCAGTTTCGTGAAAGAAGCCGGCGAAAAACTCTGGGATGCGGTAACAAACCAGAACAGCGACGAACAGAGCAAAAAGCTGGAGACGCACATTAACGACCTGGGCCTGCCCGGGGCAGATAAAGTCAAAGTGGATGTGGCAAGCGATGGCACGGCCACCGTGACCGGAGACGGCCTGAGCCAGGAAGCGAAGGAGAAAATTCTGGTCGCCATTGGTAACGTGGCGGGCATTTCGCAGGTAAACGACAGCCTGTCCACCGCGCAGCCAGGCACAGAAAGTCGCTATTACACCGTGAAGTCAGGCGACACGCTGAGCGCCATTTCAAAAGCAGAATACGGTACGGCCAACGAGTATCAGCGCATCTTTGAGGCCAATAAACCCATGCTCAAACATCCGGACAAAATCTATCCGGGTCAGGTGTTAATCATTCCTAACAAACCTTGAGGTATTCACTATGAGCCTATTCGATCAAGTGGCTGGCATGTTTGGCGGTCAGGACGGCAAAGCCGGAGCTTATCAGGCCATTCTCAGCTGGATTGAAGAACAGGGCGGCATTCAGGCTTTGTTGGAAAGATTTCAGCAGGGCGGACTGGGCGCGATTGTCGAATCCTGGATAAGCACCGGCGGGAATCAGCCCGTTTCGGCGGATCAGATAACCCAGGCGCTGGGCTCTCCTGCCGTAGCCGATCTGGCAGCAAAACTCGGTATCGAACCACAGGCCGCGTCGAATTTGATTGCCGAACACCTGCCAAAAATGGTCGATACGCTTTCGCCAAACGGTGCGGTTGATGGTCAACAGGATTTGATGACGGAAGGGCTGAATCTGCTGAAGGGGAAATTCTTTAGCTGACAGTATCAGGGTGGGGAGCATGCGCCCCACCCTGTTTTAATTACCCGACTTTCTGATACAGCTCCCAGCGGCGTTTTCCCGACTGCGGAATCTATTCCACCAGCGTAAAGCCAGGGCACCGTAACCGTGGCTAAGCGCTCATGAAATTTTCTAAAAAAATCACTCTCCGCTCGTTAAGAAGCCAGACTTTTAGCCGCTTTTAAAAAAGCAGGTTTTATAGAGAATTAAGGAGACATGATGTCCATTCGATTTCTGGGTAATAGTGGCAAGATATTTCCGAAAAGTATTTTTCCTGAAACTAAAAATTCAGATCCGGTAAAGGATCTCCATGAGAAGAAAAAACGGCTTCAGGCTTTAAGAAGTAAAGCCGCGGCAAAGTTTAAGCCAATACCACCTAAAATACTCAACCTTATCAATAAACTGGACAGCATGCTACAAAGTGCGGAATTCTCTTCCTCTGTCACAGAATCAAAAGTCATGCAGCTTTTAAGCCAAATTTCATCAATGATTGAAAACACAAAGGGCTCAAAAAACAATAACAAAAATAATGATTTATTTACTTCCCAGGGAGCTTCATCGGATGAAGTTTTATCAAAAAGTGAAAGTGTCTTTGTTGAGCTGAAAAAAAGAAAGCCCAATTCCCTCTTACACGACCAGACTGCACTGGAGTCCCGAATAGTAGACCAGGTCTGAATGGGAGAGCGTGATAAAGGATAATATAAATGTCATGTGCCAGGGGTAAGTATCGCCTCAGGATTATTGAATCTGATACAGCCTGCGAAACGCAGATGTGAATGTTGACTTAATTTACAATAATTAACTTCAGCCTAATTTAACAACCTGTTTTGATATCCCTTTTGACACGAATAAAAAAGCAGGAACCGTCGGATTCCTGCCTTTGTGCAATCAGGGTTACAAATTACATATTTGCGATAATCGCATCACCAAACTCTGAACATTTCAGCAGCTTAGCGCCTTCCATCAGACGTTCGAAGTCATAGGTCACGGTCTTGGCTGCGATTGCGCCTTCCATGCCTTTAACAATCAGGTCTGCGGCTTCGAACCATTCCATATGACGCAACATCATTTCCGCGGAAAGGATAACGGAACCTGGGTTCACTTTATCCTGGCCTGCGTATTTTGGCGCGGTGCCATGGGTCGCTTCGAACAGTGCACATTCGTCACCGATGTTCGCGCCTGGTGCAATACCGATACCGCCAACCTGCGCCGCCAGGGCGTCAGAGATGTAGTCGCCGTTCAGGTTCATACAGGCGATAACGTCGTACTCGGCCGGACGCAGCAGGATCTGCTGGAGGAACGCATCAGCGATCACATCTTTGATGATGATCTCTTTGCCGGTTTTCGGGTTCTTGATTTTCTGCCATGGGCCGCCGTCGATCGGCTCACCGCCGAACTCTTCTTTCGCCAGCTGGTAGCCCCAGTCTTTGAAAGCGCCTTCGGTGAACTTCATGATGTTGCCTTTGTGCACGATGGTCACGGAGTCGCGATCGTTGGTGATCGCATACTCGATGGCCGCACGCACCAGACGCTTGGTGCCCTCTTCAGAGCATGGCTTGATGCCGATCCCGCAGTGCTCAGGGAAGCGAATTTTCTTCACGCCCATCTCTTCACGCAGGAACTTGATAACCTTTTCTGCGTCCGCAGAATCCGCTTTCCACTCGATGCCCGCATAGATGTCTTCGGAGTTTTCACGGAAGATAACCATGTCGGTCAGCTCCGGGTGCTTCACCGGGCTTGGAGTGCCCTGGTAGTAACGTACCGGGCGCAGGCAGACGTACAGGTCCAGCTCCTGACGCAGGGCAACGTTCAGAGAACGAATACCGCCACCGACCGGGGTCGTCAGCGGGCCTTTGATGGCAACGCGGTATTCACGAATCAGATCCAGCGTTTCCGCTGGCAGCCAGACGTCCTGGCCGTATACGTGGGTGGATTTCTCGCCGGTGTAAATTTCCATCCAGGAAATTTTACGCTCGCCCTTATAGGCTTTCTCTACCGCGGCGTTCACCACTTTGATCATTGGCGGAGTGACGTCGACACCGATACCGTCCCCTTCAATGAACGGGATAATCGGGTTGTGGGGTACGTTGAGTTTGCCGTTTTGCAGGGTGATCTTTTGGCCTTCCGCCGGAACAACTACTTTGCTTTCCATCAACTTCTCCTTCGAGCGCTTCTGGTGACTGCTCGTGCCTTTCGCGTCCTGGGTCGCGTTGCCCTGGCAGCGCGAAGAGTGTGAGCAATATTTTTTGTTAATGATTTGTAATGAGCTGGTTGATACTACCTGATTGTTGGGTTCCATGAAAGGTCTTCGTAATTAGGCTATAATGCGGCAATTGACCCGGCCTGAAAACACCATGAACAAAACTTCTTATACAAATCACCGCCTTAAGCGATTCAGCTCACAACAAGCCACCCGACAACGTAAAGAAACCCGCCCAAAAAGGGTGATATTGTTCAATAAACCCTACGATGTATTGCCACAGTTTACGGACGAGGCCGGGCGCAGCACGCTGAAGGATTATATCGACGTACAGGGCGTCTACGCCGCGGGTCGTCTCGATCGCGACAGCGAGGGCCTGCTGGTGCTCACCAACGACGGCGCTCTTCAGGCTCAGCTGACGCAGCCAGGCAAACGCACGGGCAAAATCTATTACGTTCAGGTGGAAGGCGCCCCAGATGAAGAAGCACTGAATGCCTTGCGCAAAGGCGTGACGCTGAACGACGGCCCGACGCTGCCCGCAGGAATCGAACTGGTAAGCGAACCTGAATGGCTGTGGCCACGCAATCCGCCAATTCGCGAGCGTAAATCGATACCGACCAGTTGGCTGAAAGTGACGCTGTATGAAGGCCGAAATCGCCAGGTTCGCCGGATGACCGCTCACGTCGGCTTCCCTACCCTGCGCCTGATTCGCTACGCCATGGGCGCTTACACTCTCGATGATCTTGCCAACGGTCAGTGGCGGGATGCCTGAACAGAAGGATGGCTTAATGTTTAAACCGCACGTTACCGTCGCCTGCGTGGTCCACGCCAAAGGTCAGTTTCTGGTAGTAGAAGAAAAAGTGAACGGCAAAACGACCTGGAACCAGCCCGCCGGACACCTTGAGGCCGACGAAACGCTTGTTCAGGCCGCCGAGCGCGAACTGTGGGAAGAGACAGGCATTCGCGCCACGCCCCAGCATTTCATCCGTATGCATCAGTGGATAGCGCCAGACAGAACGCCATTCTTACGCTTTCTTTTCGCCGTCGAGCTTAACGATACGTGCGCCACAGAACCGCATGACAGCGACATTGACCGCTGCCAGTGGGTTAGCGCCGATGACATCCTTAACGCCACTAATCTGCGCTCGCCGCTGGTGGCCGAAAGCATCCGCAGCTGGCAAAGCGGACAGCGTCTGCCGCTTGAGCTGATCGGTGAATTTAACTGGCCCTTCACAAAGGGTGATCCCACTGGGGCTGCGTGATAGACTATGCCGCCTTGAAGTTCAATGTCGTGAGTATTCCAATGTCAGAAAGCCCAAAAAAAGTGATCGTCGGGATGTCCGGCGGTGTCGATTCCTCCGTTTCCGCTTACCTGCTGCAACAGCAGGGTTATAAGGTGGAAGGCCTGTTCATGAAGAACTGGGAAGAGGACGACGGCGAGGAATATTGTACTGCCGCCGCAGACCTGGCCGATGCCCAGGCCGTGTGCGACAAGCTCGGCATTGAGCTGCACACCGTTAACTTTGCCGCGGAATACTGGGACAACGTTTTTGAGCTCTTTCTTGAAGAGTACAAAGCGGGCCGCACGCCGAACCCGGATATTCTGTGCAACAAAGAGATCAAATTTAAAGCCTTCCTCGAGTTTGCCGCTGAAGACTTAGGTGCCGACTACATCGCCACCGGGCACTACGTACGCCGCGCCGATGTGAACGGCAAAAGTCAGCTGCTGCGCGGCCTCGACAGCAATAAAGACCAAAGCTACTTCCTCTATACGCTCGGCCATGAACAGATTGCGCAAAGCCTGTTCCCGGTCGGCGAACTGTCCAAGCCGGAAGTACGCCGTATTGCTGAAGAGCTCGATCTCATCACCGCGAAGAAAAAAGACTCCACCGGCATTTGCTTTATCGGCGAGCGTAAATTTCGCGAATTCCTGGGCCGCTACCTGCCTGCCCAGCCGGGCAAAATCGTCACCGTCGACGGCAATGTGATTGGCGAGCACCAGGGGCTGATGTACCACACCCTCGGCCAGCGTAAAGGCTTAGGCATCGGCGGCACCAAAGACGGCAGTGAAGAGCCGTGGTACACCGTAGACAAAGACGTGGAAAACAACGTTCTGGTGGTGGCTCAGGGTCACGATCATCCGCGCCTGATGTCCGTCGGTCTGATTGCCCAACAGCTGCACTGGGTCGATCGCGAGCCGTTCAGCGGCACTCTGCGCTGCACGGTGAAAACCCGCTATCGCCAGACGGATATACCGTGCACCGTCACCCGACTTGATGATGACCGAATTGAGGTTCGCTTCGACGAGCCCGTTGCAGCCGTTACGCCTGGCCAGTCCGCTGTTTTCTACAGCGGTGAAGTGTGCCTCGGCGGCGGCATTATCGAGCAGCGCCTGCCGCTGCCGGTTTAAGACTCAGACAGCACAGAGAAAGGAGTTTTCGTGGCGAAGAACTATTACGACATTACGCTGGCTCTGGCAGGGATCTGCCAGTCCGCCCGTCTGGTTCAGCAGCTGGCGCATCAGGGCCATTGCGACAGCGATGCCCTGCACGTGGCGCTGAACAGCGTTATCGATCTGAACCCGGACTCCACGCTCGGCGTCTTCGGTGGCAGCGAAGCCAATCTTCGCCTCGGCCTGGAAACGCTGCTCGGCGTGCTGAATGCCAGCAGCCGTCAGGGGCTGAACGCCGAACTGACGCGCTACACCTTAAGCCTGATGGTGCTGGAACGAAAACTCTTTGCCGCGAAGGGCGCGATGGACACCCTGGGTGAGCGCATCGCCGGGCTCCAGCGCCAGCTTGACCATTTTGATTTGCAGTCTGAAACGCTGCTGAGCGCCATGGCCGCGATTTATGTCGATGTCATTAGCCCGCTCGGCCCTCGCATTCAGGTCACCGGTTCTCCTGCCGTGCTGCAAAGCGCGCAGGTGCAGGCCAAAGTGCGAGCCGGTTTGCTCGCAGGGATACGCGCCGCAGTGCTCTGGCACCAGGTCGGCGGCGGTCGTCTGCAGCTGATGTTTTCCCGTAATCGCCTGACCACTCAGGCCAAACAAATTCTTGCTCATATAACTCCGGAGTTGTGATCTATGGAATTATCCTCACTGACCGCCGTTTCCCCTGTCGATGGACGCTACGGCGATAAAGTCAGCGCGCTGCGCGGCATTTTCAGCGAATACGGTCTGCTGAAATTCCGTGTGCAGGTTGAAGTTCGCTGGCTGCAAAAACTGGCCGCGCACGCAGCTGTCAAGGAAGTTCCAGCTTTTGCTGCCGACGCAAACGGTTTCCTCGATAAAATCATTGCGGATTTTAACGAAGAAGACGCCGCTCGCATCAAAACCATCGAGCGCACCACCAACCACGACGTGAAGGCGGTCGAGTATTTCCTGAAAGAGAAAGTGGCGGATATCCCTGCCCTGCACGCAGTGTCTGAATTTATTCACTTCGCCTGCACCTCCGAGGACATCAACAACCTGTCTCACGCTCTGATGCTCAAAACCGCCCGCGACGAAGTGGTGCTGCCTTACTGGCGCAAGCTCATTGACGCGGTAAAGGATCTGGCGGTGCAGTACCGCGATATCCCGCTGCTCTCCCGTACCCACGGCCAGCCCGCCACGCCATCCACGATGGGCAAAGAGATGGCTAACGTTGCGTACCGCATGGAGCGTCAGTATCGCCAGCTCAACCAGATTGAGATCCTCGGCAAAATTAACGGCGCAGTTGGCAACTATAACGCCCACATCGCCGCGTACCCGGAAGTGGACTGGCACCAGTTCAGCGAAGAGTTCGTGACCTCGCTTGGCATCCAGTGGAACCCGTACACCACCCAGATTGAGCCGCACGACTATATCGCCGAACTGTTCGACTGCGTGGCGCGCTTCAACACTATCCTCATCGACTTCGACCGTGACGTCTGGGGCTACGTGGCGCTGAACCACTTCAAGCAGAAAACCATCGCCGGGGAAATCGGCTCTTCCACCATGCCGCATAAGGTGAATCCGATCGACTTCGAAAACTCCGAAGGCAACCTGGGTCTGTCCAATGCCGTACTCCAGCACCTGGCAAGCAAACTGCCGGTGTCCCGCTGGCAGCGTGACCTGACCGACTCCACCGTACTGCGTAACCTTGGCGTGGGCATCGGCTATGCGCTGATCGCTTATCAGTCCACTCTGAAAGGTGTGAGCAAGCTGGAAGTAAATCGCGATCGCCTGCTGGAAGAGCTGGACAACAACTGGGAAGTGCTGGCAGAGCCGATTCAGACCGTGATGCGCCGTTACGGTATCGAGAAGCCGTACGAGAAGCTGAAAGAGCTGACCCGAGGCAAGCGCGTTGATGCTGAAGGCATGAAGCAGTTTATCGATGGTCTGGCGCTGCCGGAGCACGAGAAAGCACGCCTGAAAGAGATGACACCTGCCAACTATATTGGTCGCGCCATCACCCTGGTTGACGAGCTGAAGTAAAGAGTCCCGCCTCTCTTCTCACCCGGGAAGAGAGGCCCCTTCCCCGGTTTATACAATGTTTATCCCCACAACCGCATAATCAGCGTTAAACTCTTCAAATCGAAAATGAAAAAGGGATAACCCATGCGCGTACTCGTTGTGGAAGATAACGCCCTCCTGCGTCACCATTTAAAAGTTCAGCTACAGGAGCTTGGCCATCAGGTGGATGCCGCCGAGGATGCAAAAGAAGCTGATTACTATCTGGGTGAACACGTTCCGGACATCGCCATTGTCGATTTAGGCCTGCCTGACGAAGACGGCCTGTCGATGATCCGCCGCTGGCGCAGCAACGACATTTCGGTGCCTGTTTTGGTGCTGACCGCCCGCGAAGGCTGGCAGGACAAGGTTGAAGTGCTGAGCGCCGGAGCCGATGACTACGTCACCAAACCGTTCCATATTGAAGAAGTCGCCGCGCGAATGCAGGCTCTTCTGCGCCGGAACAGCGGTCTGGCCTCTCAGGTGATCTCCCTGCCGCCCTTCCAGGTCGATTTGTCTCGCCGTGAACTGTCGGTGAATGACGAAGTCATCAAGCTGACCGCGTTTGAGTACACCATCATGGAGACGCTTATCCGCAACAACGGCAAGGTCGTCAGCAAAGATTCGTTGATGCTGCAGCTCTACCCTGATGCCGAACTGCGCGAGAGCCACACCATCGATGTCCTCATGGGTCGCCTGCGCAAGAAAATTCAGGCCCAGTACCCGCAGGATGTGATCACCACCGTACGAGGCCAGGGCTACCTGTTCGAACTGCGCGGATGAAAAACATGCTCCGGCATATTCTGCCGCTCTCCCTGCGCGTCCGCTTCCTGCTGGCAACGGCCGCGGTGGTGCTGGTGCTGTCACTGGCCTATGGGATGGTCGCCCTGGTCGGCTACAGCGTGAGCTTCGATAAGACCACCTTCCGCCTGCTGCGTGGGGAGAGCAACCTGTTCTATACCCTTGCACGCTACGAAAATAATAAAGTCAGCGTGGAGATCCCGGAAAACCTGAATCTGCAAAGCCCGACCATGGCGCTTATCTACGACAAGAACGGCAAGCTGCTTTGGATGCAGCGGGAAGTCCCGTGGCTCATCAGCCGTATCAACCCGGACTGGCTGAAGACCAACGGTTTCCATGAAATAGAGGCGGACGTGGATTCCTCGAGCATGCTGCAGCATAACGATCATGAAGTGATGCGCCAGCTGAAGGAGCTGCGCGAGCAGCAGGATGATTCGGAGATGACGCACTCGGTAGCCGTCAATATCTACCCGGCGACCGCCCGTCTGCCGCAGATGACCATCGTGGTGGTCGATACTATTCCAATCGAGCTCAAGCGCTCCTACATGGTCTGGAGCTGGTTTATCTACGTGTTAGCCGCCAACCTGCTGCTGGTCATTCCGCTGCTGTGGGTCGCGGCCTGGTGGAGCCTTCGGCCCATTGAGTCGCTGGCGAAAGAGGTGCGTGAGCTTGAAGAACACCATCGTGATACGCTTAACCCGGAAACCACTCGCGAATTAACCAGCCTGGTGCAGAACCTTAACCGCCTGCTGAAGAGTGAGCGCGAGCGTTACGACAAATACCGCACAACGCTCACTGATCTCACCCACAGCCTGAAAACACCGCTGGCCGTGCTGCAAAGTACCCTGCGATCGCTGCGCGGCAACAAGCTCAGCGTTGAAGACGCCGAACCGGTGATGCTTGAACAGATCAGCCGTATCTCGCAGCAGATTGGCTATTACCTGCACCGCGCCAGCATGCGCAGCGGCAATATCCTGCTGAGTCGCGAACTGCATGCGGTCGCGCCGCTGCTGGATAATCTGACCTCAGCGCTGAACAAGGTTTATCAGCGCAAAGGCGTTAACATCGCGCTCGATATCTCGCCAGAAATCACCTTTGTCGGCGAGCAAAACGACTTTATGGAAGTGCTCGGCAACGTGCTGGATAACGCCTGCAAGTACTGTCTGGAGTTTGTTGAAGTGTCCGCTCGCCAGACCGACGACCATCTGCACATTTTCGTGGAAGACGACGGCCCCGGCATTCCACAGAGCAAACGCGATTTGGTATTTGACCGCGGCCAGCGCGCCGACACGCTGCGCCCGGGCCAGGGCGTGGGATTGTCGGTCGCAAGAGAGATCGTCGAGCAGTACGACGGCAAAATCATCGCCGAAGACAGCCCGCTCGGCGGCGCAAAAATGGACGTAGTGTTTGGCCACCAGCATCCGGAAAGCAAAGAAGGATAAGTCATTTATTTGCCATAGCCTGCATCGTCGGGCAACGGCTTCCGTTATACTCCCAAACAGAAACCTGCCTGTGGAATAAAACATCATGGAATATAACTTATCGCTTAACTGGTCCGACTTTATCGAACGCTACTGGCAAAAACGCCCGGTGGTGCTGAAGCGCGGCTTCACGAACTTTGTCGATCCCATTTCACCGGACGAACTGGCGGGCCTAGCCATGGAAGACGAAGTGGACAGCCGCCTCGTCAGCCACAACGAAGGTAAATGGCAGGTCAGCCACGGGCCGTTTGAAAGTTACGATCACCTCAGTGAAAACAACTGGTCGCTGCTGGTGCAGGCGGTGAATCATTGGCACGAGCCAACGGCAGCGCTGATGCTTCCGTTCCGCGCCCTGCCCGACTGGCGCATCGATGACCTGATGATTTCGTTCTCCGTTCCCGGCGGCGGCGTGGGCCCACATCTCGATCAGTACGACGTATTTATCATTCAGGGCACCGGCCGCCGTCGCTGGCGCGTGGGTGAAAAAGTGCCAATGAAGCAGCACTGCCCGCATCCGGATCTGCTGCAGGTCGATCCGTTCGACGCCATCATCGACGAAGAGATGGAACCGGGTGATATCCTCTATATTCCACCAGGCTTCCCGCACGAAGGTTATTCCCTGGAAAACTCGCTGAACTATTCCGTCGGCTTCCGTGCGCCAAGCGGGAAAGAGCTTATCAGCGGCTTTGCTGACTACGTGCTCCAGCGAGAGCTTGGCACGCACCGTTTTACCGATCCGGACGTGCCCGCACGCGAGCATCCGGCAGATATTCTGCCGCAGGAAATCGATAAGCTGCGCGACATGATGCTCGGCATGATCAACCAACCGGAGCATTTCAAACAGTGGTTTGGTGAATTTATCAGTCAGACCCGTCACGAGCTGGACGTCTCCCCGCCGGAGCCGCCGTATCAGGCCGATGAGATCTACGATGCGCTACAG
Organism: Scandinavium sp. UTDF21-P1B; assembly: GCF_040750395.1. Classification (NCBI taxonomy): domain Bacteria; kingdom Pseudomonadati; phylum Pseudomonadota; class Gammaproteobacteria; order Enterobacterales; family Enterobacteriaceae; genus Scandinavium; species Scandinavium sp. UTDF21-P1B. The sequence continues at coordinate 341,176 of NZ_JBFLVD010000011.1, read as the reverse complement.
CAGGGTGACAAGCTCGTCCGCCTCGGTGGCCTGCGTGTACTGCGCATCGACGGTGAAGTGTTTGTCAACGGAGAGAAAATTGATTCGCCGCACCGCCCGGCGCTGGAAGCACTGGCAAGCCATATCGTGCTGACCGCTGAACAGTTTGGCGACGCGCTGGAAGACCCTTCGTTCCTCGCCATGCTTTCTGCGCTGGTCAACAGCGGCTACTGGTTCTTTGAGGACTGATTTTAATTGCTGCCCGGTGGCGCTGACGCTTACCGGGCCTACGGACGATGAAACGACGCTGTTATTGTAGGCCGGGTAAGGCAAGCGCCGCCACCCGGCACTTCTGCGTTTACTTCGCTTTCGCGGTCAGCTCCGCAATCCGCACAATCACTTTGACCGCCCTCTCCATTCCCTCCAGCGTCACAAATTCATGCTTGCCGTGGTAGTTGTAGCCGCCGGTGAAAATGTTCGGGCACGGCAGCCCCATAAACGAAAGCTGCGAGCCGTCGGTGCCGCCACGAATCGGCTTCATATCGGGTTCGATATCGCAGTCGCGCATCGCCTGCTGTGCGATCTCAATGATGTGTGGGTGCTCCATCACCTTCTCGTGCATATTGTAGTAGCTGTCTTCGATGATGAGTTCGATGTAGCAATCCGGATGCAGCCCTTTGCCGACCTTCCTGGCGATCTCCATCATCTTGCGCTTGCGGGCCTCAAACTGCTTGCGGTCAAAGTCGCGGATGATGTAATGCATCTGCGCGGAATCTACGCTGCCCTTGATGCTGGTGAGATGGTAGAAGCCTTCGTAGCCTTCGGTTTGTTCCGGGCTCTCTTCGGCAGGCACTTCAGCATGAATGCGCGAAGCAAGCGACAGCGCATTGACCATCACGCCTTTGGCGGTGCCCGGATGCACGTTGTTCCCCACGATTTTGATAGTCACGGACGCGGCGTTGAAGTTCTCATACTCCAGTTCACCCACGCCGCCGCCGTCGACGGTGTACGCCCAGCGGGCATCAAATGCCGCCACGTCAAAATGTTTGGCACCTTTGCCGACTTCTTCGTCTGGCGTAAAGGCCACGCGAATGTCGCCGTGCGGCACGTTGTTGGCTTTCATGACGGACAGCGCGGTCATGATTTCCGCCACGCCCGCTTTGTCATCGGCACCGAGCAGCGTTTTACCGTCGGTGGTGATCAGCGTTTGCCCCAGCAGCTGATGCAGCACAGGAAACATCACCGGCGAGAGCACTTCATCGCCTATGCCCAGCGCAATATCGCCACCGCGATAGTTCTCCACGATCTGCGGATTCACGTTTTTGCCGCTAAAATCGGGAGAAGTATCCACGTGAGAGATGAATCCGATGGCCGGAATATCGCCGGGCACGTTGGCGGGCAGCGTTGCCATCACCGTACCCTTCTCGCTCAGGGTGACGTTGACCAGCCCCATTTCTTCAAGCTGCGTCTGAAGCAGACGTAATAATTTCCATTGCCCTTCGGTGCTGGGCACCTGACGCACGCCAGGCTTCGACTGGGTGTCCAGAGAAACATACTGCAAAAACCGCTCAAGTAATTTATCCATGTCGTCGCCCTCATTTTTTGTGACCACATTATCAGTAAGCGCCGGGGGCCGGATATTGCGTCAGGTCACTTTTGGCCCGGCAATTACGATTTTTTTTCAGTCACGTACGCGAATGGTTTAAAGGTAGCCCACAAGGGCGCAGAATGATTGGCGATTTCAGAGGATTGCCGTAGAATGCCAGCCCTTAATTATGTGCCAAACCTCTAAGGTGGTTAACCACACACCCCGTAGCGACCGCTTTTCGCTACGTTTACATGGGACAGCGTAAAAAATTGAATACACAATCGCGTTCGCTTTCGCCGCTGGTCGAACTGGCGGGGATTTGCAAAGGCTTTGAAGGTAAAACAGTCATTTCCAATCTCAATCTCACCATTAATAACGGTGAGTTCCTGACACTGCTTGGCCCCTCTGGCTGCGGCAAAACCACCGTATTACGCCTGATTGCCGGACTAGAAAGCGTCGATAAAGGTCGTATTCATCTTGAAGATGTCGATATCACCGACGTCCCTGCGGAAAACCGCCACGTTAATACCGTGTTCCAGAGCTACGCCCTTTTCCCGCATATGACGGTGTTTGAAAACGTCGCGTTTGGCCTGAGAATGCAAAAAACGCCCACCGACCAAATCACCGCCCGCGTGACGGAAGCCCTGCGCATGGTACAGCTCGAAGCGTTTGCCCAGCGTAAGCCGAATCAGCTTTCCGGCGGCCAGCAGCAGCGTGTGGCAATTGCCAGGGCGGTGGTGAACAAACCTCGTTTACTGCTGCTGGACGAATCGCTCTCGGCCCTCGATTACAAGCTGCGTAAGCAGATGCAGAACGAGCTGAAGGCCCTGCAGCGCAAGCTCGGCATCACCTTTGTGTTCGTCACCCACGATCAGGAAGAAGCGCTGACCATGTCGGATCGCATCGTGGTGATGCGTGACGGTAAAATCGAGCAGGACGGCACGCCGCGTGAAATTTACGAAGAGCCGAAGAACCTGTTCGTCGCCGGATTCATTGGCGAAATCAATATGTTCAACGCCACCGTCATCGAGCGTCTGGATGAGCAACGCGTTCGCGCCAGCGTCGAAGGTCGCGAGTGCAATATCTACGTCAACTTTGCGGTTGAGAAAGGCCAGAAGCTGCACGTCCTGCTGCGCCCGGAAGATTTGCGCGTCGACGAAATCAACGACGATAACCACGTGGAAGGGCTGATTGGCTACGTCCGCGAACGCAACTACAAAGGCATGACCCTGGAATCCGTCGTCGAGCTGGAAAACGGCAAAATGGTGATGGTCAGCGAGTTCTTCAACGAAGATGACCCGGACTTCGACCACTCTCTGGATCAAAAAATGGCCATAAACTGGGTCGAAAGCTGGGAGGTGGTGCTGGCCGATGAAGAACACCAGTAAATTCCAGAAGGTGGCGATCGCCACCATTGTCGGGTGGCTGGTTGTTTTTGTGTTCCTGCCCAACCTGATGATTATCGCCACCAGCTTCCTGACCCGCGATGACGCCAGCTTCGTCAAAATGGTCTTTACGCTGGACAACTACACCCGTCTGCTCGACCCGCTCTATTTTGACGTTCTGCTGCACTCGCTGAACATGGCGTTTCTCGCCACCCTGGCGTGTCTGATCCTCGGCTATCCGTTCGCCTGGTTTCTCGCCCGGCTGCCGCAAAGCGTGCGCCCGCTGCTGCTGTTTCTGCTGATCGTACCGTTCTGGACCAACTCGCTGATCCGCATCTATGGCCTGAAAATTTTCCTCAGCACCAAAGGCTATCTCAATGAATTCCTGCTGTGGGCTGGGCTCATCGACACGCCGATTCGCATTATGTTTACCCCTTCGGCGGTGATTATTGGTCTCGTCTACATCCTGCTGCCGTTCATGGTGATGCCGCTCTACTCCAGCATAGAGAAACTCGATAAGCCGCTGCTGGAAGCCGCCAAAGATCTGGGGGCCAACAAATTCCAGACGTTTCTCCGCATTATTCTGCCGCTGACCATGCCGGGGATTATCGCCGGCTGCCTGCTGGTGATGCTGCCGGCAATGGGGCTGTTCTACGTCTCTGATCTGATGGGCGGCGCGAAGAACCTGCTCATCGGTAACGTCATTAAGAGCCAGTTCCTGAACATTCGCGACTGGCCGTTTGGCGCGGCCACCAGCATCACGCTGACGCTGGTAATGGGCCTGATGCTGCTGGTTTACTGGCGCGCGGCGCGCCTGCTGAACAGGAAGGTGGAACTCGAATGATCGGTCGACTGCTGCGCGGCGGCTTTATGACCGCCATCTATGCTTACCTCTATATTCCGATCATCATTCTGATCGTGAATTCCTTTAACAGTTCGCGCTTTGGCATCAGCTGGCAGGGCTTTACCACCAAATGGTACAGCCTGCTGATGAACAACGACAGCCTGCTGCAGGCGGCACAGCACTCGCTGACGATGGCGGTCTTTTCCGCCACCTTCGCCACGCTGATTGGCTCACTGACGGCGGTGGCGCTCTATCGCTACCGTTTCCGCGGTAAGCCGTTTGTCAGCGGGATGCTGTTTGTGGTGATGATGTCTCCGGACATCGTGATGGCGATTTCCCTGCTGGTGCTGTTTATGCTGATAGGTATTCAGCTCGGATTCTGGTCGCTGCTGTTCTCGCATATCACCTTCTGTCTGCCGTTTGTGGTGGTCACCGTCTATTCCCGCCTCAAAGGGTTTGACGTGAGAATGCTGGAAGCGGCAAAAGATCTGGGCGCCAGCGAAATCACCATTTTGCGTAAAATTATTCTGCCGCTGGCGATGCCTGCTGTAGCCGCGGGCTGGCTGCTCAGCTTTACCCTGTCGATGGATGACGTGGTGGTTTCCTCGTTCGTCACCGGCCCGGGATATGAAATTTTGCCGCTCAAGATTTACTCAATGGTCAAAGTGGGCGTCTCACCGGAGGTGAACGCGCTGGCGACCATTCTGTTAGTGCTTTCTCTGGTTATGGTGGTTGCCAGCCAGGTTGTTGCTCGTGATAAAACGAAATCTCAGGGGACATCGAAATGAAAAAAATGCTTGCCGCCGCGGCGCTGGTGCTTGGAATGGGTGCCGCGCACGCCGATGACAGCAAAACGCTCTATTTCTACAACTGGACCGAATACGTGCCGCCGGGCCTGCTGGAACAGTTCACCAAAGAGACCGGCATCAAGGTTATCTATTCGACCTATGAATCGAATGAAACCATGTACGCCAAGCTGAAAACCTACAAGGACGGCGCGTACGATCTGGTGGTGCCATCGACCTATTTCGTCGACAAAATGCGCAAAGAAGGAATGATCCAGAAGATAGATAAGTCGAAGCTGAATAACTTCAGCAACCTCGACCCGGAGATGCTCAACAAGCCGTTTGACCCGAATAACGACTACTCCATTCCTTACATCTGGGGCGCGACGGCGATTGGCGTCAACAGCGACAGCATCGACCCGAAAACGGTTACCAGCTGGGCCGACCTGTGGAAGCCGGAATACAAAGGCAGCCTGCTGCTGACCGACGACGCGCGCGAGGTTTTCCAGATTGCACTGCGCAAGCTTGGTCTTTCCGGCAACACCACCGACCCGAAAGAGATTGAAGCGGCGTACAAAGAGCTGCAAAAACTGATGCCAAACGTCGCGGCGTTTAACTCTGATAACCCGGCAAACCCGTACATGGAAGGCGAAGTGAATCTGGGGATGGTATGGAACGGCTCAGCGTACGTTGCCCGTCAGGCGGGTACGCCGCTGGAAGTGGTATGGCCAAAAGAAGGCGGCATTTTCTGGATGGACAGCCTCGCTATTCCGGCAAACGCCAAAAACGTCGACGGTGCGCTGAAGCTGATTAACTTCCTGCTGCGTCCGGACGTGGCAAAAGAGGTTGCCGAAACTATCGGTTATCCGACGCCAAACCTCGCCGCACGTAAGCTGCTGGATCCGAAAGTCGCCAACGACAAATCGCTCTATCCGGACGCGGACACCATTAAACACGGCGAATGGCAAAACGACGTCGGCGATGCCAGCCGTCTTTACGAAGACTATTACCAGAAGCTGAAAGCGGGACGTTAAGTCAGCTATTGTGTGCCGGATGCGCTGCGCTTATCCGGCCTACAAAACATCAACCTGCAACGAACCCGTAGGCCTGGTAAGCGACAGCGCACCGGGCAATTTTTTCAAAGCCCTTTCAGCAACTTCTCGACAAACTCAGGCACCACCGAGCTTGCCAGCCCGTAGCGCTTTTCCTCAAACTCGCTGCCAACCTGGCTCGGTTCGAGGTTAAGCTCAACGGTGTGTGCACCCTGCAATTTGGCCTCATGGACAAACCCCGCCGCCGGATAAACATGGCCGGACGTGCCGATAGCAATGAAAACATCGGCCATCGCCAGCGCTTCATAGATATCATCCATGCCGAGCGGCATCTCTCCGAACCACACCACGTGCGGGCGCAGCGGCTGCGGGAACTGGCAGCAGTGGCACTTATCATCAACGGTGACGTCACCCGTCCACTCCAGCACCTGACCGCTCCAGGGGCAGCGCACTTTTAACAGCTCGCCGTGCATGTGCAGCACGCGCGTGTTGCCCGCACGTTCATGCAGGTTGTCGATGTTTTGCGTGACCAGCAGAAATCTGTCGCCCAGCGCTTCTTCCAGCTTTGCCAGCGCCAGATGGGCTGCATTCGGCTGAATGTCAGGCTGCTGGAGCTGTCGACGACGGTCGTTATAAAATGCCTGCACCAGCGCCGGGTCGCGGGCAAAACCTTCAGGCGTTGCCACATCCTCTACGCGATGTTCTTCCCATAAGCCGTCAGTGGCACGGAAGGTGCGGATCCCGGATTCCGCCGAGATCCCTGCGCCCGTCAGCACCACCACTCTCGGTTTGTCCATCTCCTCCGGCGTAGCCCGGTCTCTGAAGAATACTCGCTGACGCAGCCTGTCATGCAGCCGGCGTTTGCTGAGGCGAAAACGACTAAGTCGATGAAAGCGACGCGACTGCATAGTAACCCCTGTATTAATCCGTAAGATGCAGGAATGCGGCACCGCGCATTCCTCCGGCATCGCCGTGACGCGCACGCTCAATGCGTGGCACGCGAGCCACCGGCAACAGATGACGCGGCAGGCGTGCCGCCACTCCGTCTGTTATCGCACTAAAGTTAGACAATCCACCGCCGATCACCAGCAAATCCGGATCGACAATGGTCATAATATTTCCGAGGCACACCGCAAGCAAATCCAGGTAGCGCTCCACGTGCTCGCGGGCTTTGGCATCGCCCTGCTCCCAGAGCGCGACGATCTCCGGCGAACTCAGAGGCTGCTGATAATAATGCTCATACAGCCACGCAAAGCCGCGTCCGGAGAGGTAATTTTCGATGCAGCCCAGCTGGCCGCAGCCGCAGCGCGTGAGCGGGAAATCGCGCCCAACCACGTCAAGAGCGTCAACGGGCAAACGAATATGGCCAAACTCTCCGGTGATATAGCTGTGACCGGTTATCGATTTACCGTTAAGCACCACGCCACCGCCCACGCCGGTGCCGAGGATGAGCCCCATCACCAACGGGTACTGCGTGAATTCATCATCCCAGGCTTCAGAGAGGGCAAAACAGTTGGCGTCGTTGTCGAGGCGCACGTCACGTTCAAGGCGCGTGGAAAGGTCTTTGCGCAACGGTTTACCGCTGGCGGCAGGTACGTTGGCAGCGTAGAGCGTACCGTCGGCGGTTTCCGGCATGCCCGGAATACCAATGCCGACGCTGCCTTTGACGCCAAAGCGCTCGTCGGCTTCCGCCACCAGATCGCACACGGCTTTCAGGAAGGATTCATAGCTGTCGCGCGGCGTGGCCGTGCGTTTTTCCCACTGAAGCCGACGCTGTCCGTCAAACACCCCAAGGGCGATTTTGCTGCCGCCGATGTCAAATCCGTAGTACATAGCCATTCCTCTTTACTGACCAAAAAGGTCAGGACGTAAAGAGTGGATTGCGAAAGCGCTTCGTAGGCCCGCGCAAGCGAAGCGCCGCCGGGCTCAATGTCGGGTGGCGGCTTCGCCTTACCCGACCTACAAGTTCATCTCCCGCAATCCACTGAATTACTGGCCACTTAACACTCGAGCAGGATCAATCCGGCTGGCGCGACGGGCAGGATACCAGCTCGCCAGCAGGCTCAGCAGCAGTGCCGTGACCAGCACATAAAAGACATCCAGCCAGTGCAGTTCAGACGGCAGGAAGTCGATAAAATAGATGTCACCGGACAGGAACTGGTGACCGATAAGCTTTTCAATGCCGTTGATGATGACCGTCAGATTGAGCGCGCACAGCACGCCAATCACCACACCAAGTACGCTGCCGAGCAGTCCGGCCAGCAGGCCATACCAGACGAAAATGGCGCGGATCAGGCCATCTTTGGCGCCGAGCGTACGCAGCACGGCGATATCGCTGCTTTTGTCTTTCACCGCCATCACCAGCGTCGAGACGATGTTAAAGCAGGCCACGCCGATCACCAGGATCATCGCCAGGTACATAATCGCGCGGATCATCTGAATGTCGCGGTACATATAGCCATAAGTCCCTATCCAGCTCTTGATGTACACATAGCTGTTGGTCACTTCGCCCGCATCACGCACCAGCTTGTTGGCGTTGAACACGTCGTTCACTTTGATGGCTATGCCGGTCACGCTGCTGCCCATATCGAGATACTGCTGGGCATCCGGCATTGGGATCATGGCAAAGCTGTGATCGAGCTGACCGCTAAGCTGCAGAATGCCGGTCACGTGCACGCGCACGCGCTTAGGCTGCAGCAGCTGATGCTCTTTATCAGAGTTGGGGATCATGATGGAGACCCAGTCGCCCTGCTTCACCTTCAGCGCATCGGCCACGCCTTTGCCAAGAATAATCTGCTGATCCCCCGCTTTAAAGCCCGCCCAGGCGTTGTTCTGCACGTAGTTCGGCAGCGCGCTGAGCCTGCTTTCCTGCCGTGGATCGACGCCTTTAATCTGGATCGCACGCAGATTGCTGCCGCTCTCAATCAGCCCGGTAAAGTTGATGTAAGGAGCAGCCGCGGCAATACCCTTAACTTTCTCAACGTTGCTCAGCGCTTCGTTCCAGTTGGTCCATGGCTGGTTAACCGGTTCGATTTCACCGTGCGGCACCACCGCCAGAATGCGGTTATTGAGTTCGCGCTCAAAGCCGTTCATGGCGCTTAATCCCACGATCAGTACCGCCACGCCCAGCGCAATACCGACGGTGGAGATGACTGAAATCAGCGAGACCATGCCGCCGCGACGACGCCCGCGGCTAAAGCGCAAACCAATCAGCAGGGATAACGGAGACGCCATCTTACTCCGCTCCCATCAGGGTCAGTTCGGCGTTCAGGTGACCGTCACGCATCTCCAGTTGGCGGCTCATACGCTTCGCCAGCTGTAAATCGTGGGTGACCACCAGAAACGCAGTACCCTGCTGTTTGTTCAGCTCACCGAGCAGCTGGAAAATGCTGTCGGCGTTGCGGGCATCAAGGTTGCCCGTGGGTTCATCCGCCATCACCAGACGCGGGTTATTCACCAGCGCACGGGCAATCGCCACGCGCTGACGCTCACCGCCGGAAAGTTCGGAAGGGCGGTGGCTGCGGCGATGATCGAGGCCCACAGCCGCCAGCATTGCACGGGCGCGTTCCTGAATTTCAGCCGGTTTCTTTTTACCAATGAGCAGCGGCATCGCCACGTTCTCTTCGGCGGTGAAATCCGGTAACAGATGGTGGAACTGATAGATAAAACCCAGCTCGCGGTTGCGCAGATCGGCCTTTGCCGCCAGCGACATTTTCGACAGCGGCTGACCACTGAACACCACGTCGCCGGACGTTGGCGTATCCAGCCCGCCGAGCAGGTGCAGGAGCGTACTTTTACCGGAGCCTGAGCTGCCGACAATCGCCATCATTTCCCCTTCCCCGATGCTGAAGCTGACGTTGTGCAGCACGTCGGTCTGCACGGTGCCTTCCTGATAGCGTTTGCACAGGTTGTCGCATTGCAACAGGATCTTATTCATAACGTAAAGCCTCAGCGGGTTGGGTGGCGGCAGCGCGCCAGGAAGGATAAAGCGTAGAAAGCAGCGCCAGCAGCATCGCCACCAGCGCAATGACGATCACCTGGACGGGTTCAATCGCCACCGGCAGCGCACCGCCATCAACGAACGCGCCGATAATCGGCATTAAATTGTTGAGCTGGCTTGCCAGCAGCAGGCCGAGCAGCGCGCCGAGCAGCGCGCCAATCACGCCTGCGCTGGCGCCCTGCACCATAAACACCGCCATAATCTGGCGCGGCGTCAGGCCCTGGGTTTGCAGAATGGCGACTTCGCCCTGCTTCTCCATCACCATCAGGCCGAGCGAGGTAATAATGTTAAAGGCGGCCACGGCTACGATCAGGCTCAACAGCAGGCCCATCATGTTTTTTTCCATGCGCACGGCCTGGAACAGCTCGCCTTTACGCTCGCGCCAGTCCTGCCATTTGGTACCTTCAGGTAACTTTTGCGCGCTGAGCGTGTCCACTTCCAGCGGCTTATCGAGCCACAGACGCCAGCCGGTAATATTGCCGAGCGGGTAGCGCATCAGGCGTGAACCGTCCTGAATATTGACCAGCATCTGGTAACCGTCGACTTCGCTGTTAGCGGCAAAGGTGCCGATCACGTTAAACAGGCGCTGGCTTGGCACGCGGCCCATCGGCGTGAACTGGCTTGCCGACGGCACCATAATGCGGATTTGATCGCCGCGCTTAACGCCCAGCTGCCCGGCAAGCTGCTCGCCGAGAATGACGTTGTACTGGCCGGTTTCCAGCGCGGTCTGTTTGACGTTAACGAGATATGGCGTCAGCGGATCGTTTTGCGCCGGGTCAATGCCCAGCATCACGCCGACCGCAACGCTGCGCGGGCTCTGAATCACCACGTCACCCGTCGTCAACGGCGCAACGCGCGTCACACCCTGCAATTTCGCGTCATTTTCGGGGATTTTCTGCGGATCGAGCGATCCCTGCTGCGCGCTGAGCACCGCCTGCGGCATCAGCCCGAGAATGTTGTTTTGCAGCTCGCGTTCAAACCCGTTCATGACCGAAAGCACGGTCACCAGCGCCATCACCCCAAGGGTAATGCCGATAGTCGACAGCCAGGAAACAAAGCGACCGAAGCGGTCCGCTGCGCGCCCACGCATATAACGCAGGCCAATAAATAGTGCGACAGGTTGGTACATGTATTCCGTCTGGTTGCGGTTGGCAATCGCACGAGTATATAAGCGAAAGACCAGAGCGTAAACGGCAGAACGCGGATCCGTGCAGCCTGACCTTTATCTGAAAATGAATGAAATACAGAATGTTACCCGTTACACCTGCGATGAACTTCTTAGGATGGTCCCCTGTTTATGGCAATCAGGAACCCGGACCGTTATGAAAGAAAAAGCACTATGGATCAATCAAATCAAGGGGCTATGTATCTGCCTTGTGGTGTTTTACCACTCGGTGATCACCTTTTATCCACACCTTCACGCCTGGCAACACCCGTGGTCGGAAACGCTGGCAAAGTGCTGGGTCTACTTCAATCTTTACCTTGCCCCTTTTCGAATGCCGGTCTTCTTTTTTATCTCCGGATTTCTGATTCAGCGCTACATCGACGGCGTCTCCTGGCGTGACAGCTTAGGCAAGCGCGTCGGCAACATTCTGTGGGTACTGGCGCTGTGGGGCTTTATCCAATGGCAGGCGTTAAGCCACATTACCCATTGGCTCGCACCGGAGCGGGATGTCAGTAGCAGCGCAAACGCGGCCTACGCGGGCAGCCCCGGAGAATTTGTACAGGCAATGCTCACCGCCAGTACCAGCCTCTGGTATCTGTATGCGCTGATCGCCTACTTCGTATTCTGCAAGCTGACTTCACGTGCAAAAATACCCATGCTCGCCGGGCTGGCCCTGCTCAGCGTCGTCATCAATTTCCTGCCAACGCCGTGGTGGGGCATGAACAGCGTGCTGCGTAACGTTATTTATTATGCGCTGGGCGCCTGGTTCGGCACGCCGCTGATGACGTGGATGAAAACGTTTGATATTCGCCGCCGCTGGCTGCCGCTGGGGATCTTTGCGTTTGCCGCCGTGGTCCTGTGGTTTATGCGCACGCCATTGCTGCTTTCGCTGTTGTCGATTTTCATCATTATGAAGGTATTTTATGCGGTCGGACGGCGCTTCCCGCCGTCGGAAAATTCGCTGCTGAACGTTGTCGGCTCAAACACCATCGCGATTTACACCACTCACCGCATTCTGGTGGAAATTTTCAGCCTGCTGCTGCTCGGCTGGCTCAGCGCACAACCCCGCTCGCCGTCGGTTGAGTTGAGCATTCTGCTGTTTTATCCGTTCCTGAGCCTGCTGCTGTGCGTCGCGACCGGAATGCTCGCCCGTCGACTCTCTCAGCGAGTGGCGGGTGATATTCTCTTTTCTCCCCCGACGGTTGCGCTGAACCGGTAGCGCTCGAGGGCTCATTTGCTAATGTCGGTCGATCGAGGATAATAACCTTCATTGAAGAGCGGCGGTTTGCCCCCATAATCAGGGGTAAACCTTTACGGGACCCCGACATTATCTATGCCTGAAGCACAACAACGATACGCCCTGCCCGTTAAAGCGGGCGAACAACGTCTGCTGGGAGAGTTAACCGGCGCCGCCTGCGCAACGGAAGTGGCGCAGATTGCTGAACGTCATTCCGGCCCGGTGGCGCTTATTGCCCCGGACATGCAAAACGCCCTGCGTCTGCAAGATGAAATCAGTCAGTTCACCGATGAACTGGTCATTAACCTCGCCGACTGGGAAACGCTGCCGTATGACAGCTTCTCGCCGCATCAGGAAATCATCTCCTCGCGCCTGTCTACGCTGTATCAGTTGCCGACCATGCAGCGTGGCGTGCTGATTGTGCCGGTGAATACGCTGATGCAGCGCGTGTGCCCGCATAGCTATCTGCACGGTCACGCGTTAGTGATGAAAAAAGGCCAGCGTCTGTCGCGTGATGCGCTGCGGGCTCAGCTTGACAGCGCCGGGTATCGCCACGTCGATCAGGTCATGGAGCACGGTGAATATGCCACCCGCGGCGCGCTGCTGGATCTGTTCCCGATGGGCAGCGACCGTCCTTACCGCCTCGACTTTTTCGATGATGAAATCGACAGCCTGCGCCTGTTTGATGCCGATACCCAGCGTACGCTGGAGGAAGTCGAGGCTATCAACCTGCTGCCCGCGCACGAATTTCCGACCGACAAAAACGCCATTGAGCTGTTCCGCAGCCAGTGGCGCGATAAATTCGACGTTAAGCGAGACGCCGAACATATCTATCAGCAGGTAAGCAAAGGCACCCTCCCCGCCGGGATCGAATACTGGCAGCCGCTGTTCTTCAGCGAGCCTCTCACGACGCTGTTCAGCTATTTTCCGGCCAATACGCTGCTGGTGAATACCGGCGATCCGGAAGCCAGCGCGAAGCGTTTTGAGGCCGATACGCATGCCCGCTTTGAAAATCGCGGCGTGGATCCGATGCGTCCATTACTGCCGCCGGAAACGCTCTGGCTGCGCACTGACGAACTGTTCAGCGAGCTGAAAAAATGGCCGCGCGTGCAGCTCAAAACCGAACAGCTGGCCGATAAAGCCGCCAACGTCAATCTCGGTTATCAGACGCTGCCGGATCTGGCAGTACAAGCGCAGCAGAAAGCGCCGCTTGATAACCTGCGTCGCTTCCTGGAGGCCTTCGACGGGCCGGTCATTTTCTCGGTGGAAAGCGAAGGTCGTCGCGAAGCGTTAGGCGAGCTGCTCTCACGCATTAAGCTTTCGCCAAAACGCATCCAGCGCCTCGATGAGTGCGAGGGTGCGGGCCGCTATCTGATGATTGGCTCTGCCGAGCATGGCTATATCGACACGCTGCGCAACCGGGCGCTGATCTGCGAAAGCGATCTGCTGGGTGAACGCGTGGCGCGTCGTCGCCAGGATTCCCGGCGCACCATTAACCCGGACACGCTGATCCGCAACCTGGCGGAGCTACATGAGGGCCAGCCAGTGGTGCATCTGGAACACGGCGTAGGCCGCTACGCCGGGATGACGACGCTGGAAGCCGGTGGCATCACCGCTGAGTACCTGATGCTCATTTATGCCAACGACGCCAAACTCTATGTGCCGGTCTCGTCGCTGCACCTGATTAGTCGCTATGCGGGCGGTGCAGAGGATAATGCTCCTTTGCATAAGCTGGGCGGCGACGCCTGGGCGCGTGCGCGGCAGAAAGCCGCGGAGAAAGTGCGCGACGTAGCTGCCGAATTGCTCGACATTTATGCCCAACGTGCCGCGAAATCAGGCTTTGCCTTTAAGCACGATCGCGAACAATACCAGCTGTTCTGCGACAGCTTCCCGTTCGAAACCACCCCGGACCAGGCCCAGGCCATCAACGCCGTGCTGAGCGATATGTGTCAGCCGCTGGCGATGGACAGGCTGGTATGCGGCGACGTGGGCTTCGGGAAAACGGAAGTTGCGATGCGGGCTGCGTTCCTGGCGGTTGAGAACAATAAACAGGTCGCCGTACTGGTGCCAACAACGCTGTTGGCACAACAGCACTTCGATAACTTCCGCGACCGTTTCGCCAACTGGCCGGTGCGTATCGAAATGCTCTCTCGTTTCCGCAGCGCCAAAGAGCAAACGCAGATACTGGAAGCAGCCAGTGAGGGCAAAATCGACATTCTGATTGGTACCCATAAGCTGCTGCAAAGCGACGTGAAGTGGAAAGATCTCGGCCTGCTGATTGTCGATGAAGAGCACCGCTTTGGCGTGCGTCACAAGGAGCGCATTAAAGCGATGCGCGCCGACGTCGATATTCTGACCCTGACCGCCACGCCGATCCCGCGCACGCTGAACATGGCAATGAGCGGCATGCGTGACCTGTCGATTATTGCCACGCCGCCTGCGCGACGGCTGGCGGTGAAAACCTTCGTTCGCGAGTACGACAATTTAGTCGTGCGCGAGGCCATCCTGCGTGAAGTGCTGCGCGGCGGGCAGGTTTACTATCTCTACAACGACGTAGAAAACATTCAGAAGGCGGCGGACAGGCTGGCGGAGCTGGTGCCGGAAGCGCGGATTGCTATCGGACACGGCCAGATGCGCGAGCGCGAACTGGAAAGGGTAATGAATGACTTCCACCACCAGCGTTTCAACGTGCTGGTGTGTACCACCATTATCGAGACCGGGATCGACATTCCAACCGCCAACACCATTATTATCGAACGGGCCGACCACTTCGGTCTGGCGCAGCTTCATCAGCTTCGCGGGCGCGTCGGGCGTTCACATCATCAGGCCTATGCCTGGCTGCTGACACCGCATCCGAAAGCGATGACCACCGACGCGCAGAAGCGTCTGGAAGCCATTGCGTCGCTCGAAGATCTGGGCGCGGGCTTTGCGCTGGCAACGCACGATCTGGAGATTCGCGGTGCAGGCGAGCTGCTGGGCGAAGATCAGAGCGGTTCAATGGAAACTATTGGCTTCTCGCTGTATATGGAGCTGCTGGAAAACGCCGTCGACGCGCTGAAAGCCGGGCGCGAGCCGTCGCTGGAGGATCTGACCAGCCAGCAGACGGAAGTCGAGCTGCGGATGTCATCGTTGCTGCCGGATGATTTCATCCCCGACGTCAACACTCGTCTGTCGTTCTACAAACGCATCGCCAGCGCCAAAGGCGAAGCGGCGCTGGATGAGCTGAAAGTGGAGCTGATCGACCGCTTCGGCCTGCTACCGGATGCGGCCCGCAACCTGCTGGATATCGCCCGACTCCGCCAGCAGGCGCAGAAGCTTGGGATCCGCAAACTGGAAGGCAACGAAAAAGGCGGCGTGGTGGAGTTCAACGAGAAAAACCACGTCAATCCGGCCTGGCTTATCGGACTGTTGCAAAAGCAGCCGCAGCACTATCGCCTGGACGGGCCAACGCGCCTGAAGTTCTTCCAGGATCTGACCGAGCGTAAAAACCGCATGGACTGGGTGCGCAACTTCATGCAGCAGCTGGAAGAGAACGCCATCGCATAATCTTCTCTCACCCGGCGGCGCTCGTCGCCGGGTTTCTCCCCTGAATTTACACACTCTTTGCAAAGCACTGAAACATCAAGACACGGACTGACACCATAATGAGCGTTTTCCTGCTCAATCGCCGTTATGGAAGTGCTGTGATGATGATTCAATCGCGTTTTCTGCGCTCGCTTGCCCTGTTCGCTGTCTTCATGACCGCTATCGCGGCGCAGCCTGCGCAAGCCAATACCTGGCCTCTCCCCCCACCCGGCAGCCGTCTGGTGGGCGAGAATCGGGTTCACGTCGTTGAAAATAATGGCGGTTCACTTGAGGCTATTGCCAAAAAATACAATGTTGGCTTCCTTGCGCTGCTTCAGGCGAATCCGGGTGTCGATCCTTACGTACCACGACCGGGCAGCGTGCTGACCATTCCGCTGCAAACTCTGCTGCCAGATGCACCGCGCGAAGGCATCGTCATTAACCTTGCCGAACTGCGCCTTTACTACTACAAGCCGGGCACCAATAGCGTGACGGTCTACCCTATTGGCATCGGCCAACTGGGCGGTGATACGCTTACGCCAACCATGGTTACCACGGTATCCGATAAACGCGCCAACCCGACCTGGACGCCAACGGCCAACATTCGGGCGCGCTATAAGGCTAACGGTATTGATTTACCTGCGGTTGTGCCCGCAGGGCCGGATAACCCGATGGGGCATCATGCGATTCGACTGGCCGCTTTTGGCGGCGTTTACCTGCTGCACGGCACTAATGCGGACTTTGGTATCGGCATGCGAGTGAGCTCCGGCTGTATTCGCCTGCGCGATGGCGATATCGAAACGCTGTTTAAACAAGTCACGCCGGGCACTAAAGTGAACATCCTTAATACACCGATTAAGGCCTCCGTTGAGCCGGGCGGCGTGCATCTTGTGGAGGTACATCAGCCTTTATCGAAGCATATCGATGACGACCCGCAGGTATTACCGATTTCACTCAACGCCGCGTTGACAACGTTCAGGAATGCGCCACAGACAGACGCTCAGGTGATGGATCATGTGATGGAGGTGCGATCCGGGATGCCGGTGGATGTCACCCGACACGGCGAATCTCCGCTGCAAAATATGTAAAAAAAACACCGCGACTTATGTCGCGGTGCTCTTTTAAGGCAGTGGCATTGCCGAGGGTTTTAAAATAAGGCGAACCTTATTTATAAATTACCGCCGTCCCGTGCAGGGTGTTCGGGCCGGTAACAGAGGTAATACGGTAGGATTTGGCACCCATTGCATCCGCTTTTTGCGCCAGCTGGTCTTCCAGAGAGCCCAGATTGGTGCCCGCATCAGCAGAAATCACACCCACTTTATGCTGGTCTACAGGGGTGGACTGCACTTCTACAGCAGCAAAGCTTGCGAACGACAGAGAACTCAGTACGGCTGCGATGGCCAGGGTTTTGATGCTTTTCATATTCTTATACCTATGCAGATGAATTTTGGCTGGTCGTTATTATTAACTTAACGATCGATACAGAAATCATAATGTGATCCAGGTCACACGTCAAATTATTTTCATAACGATTACTATATAAATTAATAATGCCTTATTTTTCATATCAATAGGATTATTTTATTTTGTGCAACAGGCCGCTGGTTATGCCCGGAGTTTGTTTTTATAATGGAGGCTTAACACAACCACAGAGGACCAGCGGCACCATGACAACTGACGTTGCAAGTTGCACAAAAAAAAGCCGTGGCCGACCAAAAGTGTTCGACAGGGAAGTGGCGCTTGATAAGGCCATGACGCTCTTCTGGCAGCATGGGTATGAGGCAACATCCCTCGCGGATTTAGTCGAAGCCACCGGGGCAAAAGCCCCCACGCTGTATGCAGAGTTTGTAAATAAAGAAGGCCTGTTCCGGGCCGTACTGGACAGGTACATTTCTCGCTTTGCAGATAAGCACGAAGCGCAGCTGTTTTGCGAAGAGAAGTCGGTCGAAACCGCGCTGCGTGACTATTTCACCGCCGTCGCGACCTGCTTTACCAGCAAAGATACCCCGGCGGGATGTTTTATGATCAACACCTCCGCCACTCTTGCGGCTTCGTCGAAAGAGATCGCCCATACGATCAAGTCACGTCATGCCATGCAGGAAAAGACGCTGAGACAATTTTTGCACCAGCGCCAGGCTAAGGGCGAAATTCCGGCGGGTAAAAGTACTGATGAGCTGGCACAATTTCTGAGCTGTATCCTGCAAGGAATGTCGATCAGCGCCCGCGAAGGCGCAAGCTTTGAGACGCTGATGCAAATCACCAACACCACGCTTCGTCTGTGGCCGCAGATACTCAAAGTCTGATCCCGCGCCATAAAAAAGGCCCCTCAGCCTGAGCGAATGAGGGGCCAATTAACACGTAAGGGCAATGCTTTTTTACGCTTTGTTATTCAGAACAAGCTGACCATTGCTGTCGAGTGGGATCTGGGTGCCCGGGTCCTTATCCATACGGATTTTCCCCTGCTGATCGCCAATTTTGTAGGTTACATCGTAACCCAGCATTTTATCCGACTTGTCGTACACCGTTTTACAGCGCTGCTGCGTGGTGGTGTAGGTGTCGCTATCCTGCATAGAGCCCTGGATCTGGTTACCTGCGTAACCGCCACCCAGCGCACCGGCAATGGTCGCGACGTCCTTACCACGCCCGCCGCCAAACTGATGGCCTATCACCCCACCGGCTACCGCACCCAGCACTGAACCGGCGATACGGTTTTCATCCTGCACCGGACGACGGTGCGTTACGGAGACGTTACGGCACTCCTGACGAGGTGTTTTGACGGTCTCTTTAATCGGGGTGGCGGAAATAACTTGTGCATACTGCGGGCCACGATCTAATACGTTCAGACTGGCCACCGCTGCCACACCCAGCGCAGCAGCTACGCCAATCCCTATACCCGCTAACATTGATTTATTCACGGGAGTTCCTCCTTTGTTGCTGTTGGTAACAATTTTGCAACCATAAGGACGAGGTGGATATAAGAAAAGGGATGAAAAATTGCCGCTTATTCTGCTGGTGAATGTGATTCAGAGAAGTCCGAAGGCTGTATGAGAAACTGGCAGCAGATATCACCAAAAAAAGACCCGGACTCAGCCGGGTCTTCATCCGTTAGTGCAGCTTCAGGCGAGGACGAATCACCCGGTTGATGCTGCCTACCAGCATCATCAGCCCGGTTTTGAAGTAGCCGTGTAGCGCAATCTGGTGCATACGGTAGAGAGAGATATAAACGAAGCGCGCAATGCGCCCTTCCACCATCATCGAGCCACGCATCAGGTTGCCCATCAGGCTACCGACGGTTGAGTAGTTCGACAGCGACACCAGCGAACCGTGATCTTTATAGGTATACGCTTTCAGCGGTTTGCCTTTGATCTGCGCCAGGATGTTGCTCAGCGCCAGGCTTGCCATCTGGTGCGCCGCCTGAGCGCGCGGTGGCACAAATCCGCCTTCAGGGCGCGCGCAGGAAGCGCAGTCACCAATGGCGTAGATGTCTGCGTCACGGGTAGTCTGCAACGTAGGTTCCACCACCAGCTGATTGATGCGGTTAGTTTCCAGCCCGCCAATCTCTTTCATAAAGTCCGGCGCTTTAATCCCTGCTGCCCACACCATCAGATCGGCGTTGATATACTCGCCTTCCTTGGTATGCAGCCCGCCCGCATCGGCGCTGGTGACCATAGTCTGGGTCAGCACACGCACGCCCATTTTGGTAAGCTCGCTATGCGCCGCACCGGAGATACGCGGCGGCAGCGCAGGGAGAATGCGCTCCCCGGCTTCCACCAGCGTCACGTTCAGTGCATCGTTGGTCAGGCCTTTGTAGCCGTAGCTGTGCAGCTGCTTCACGGCGTTGTGCAGTTCAGCCGAGAGTTCTACCCCCGTCGCCCCGCCGCCGACGATAGCAATATTGACCTTGCCGTTCGCGCCCAGGTTGCTGGAGTGCTTCAGGAACAGGTTGAGCATCTCCTGGTGGAAACGACGCGCCTGATGTGGGTTATCAAGGAAAATGCAGTTTTCCTTCACGCCCGGCGTATTGAAGTCGTTGGAGGTACTGCCGAGCGCCATCACCAGCGTGTCATACGGCAGCTTGCGCTCCGGCACCAGCAGCTCACCCTTCTCATCGCGCAGTTCGGCCAGAGTGATCGTTTTGGCTTCGCGATTGATGTCCATTACCGACCCCAGCTGGAACTGGAAGTTGTGGTTACGGGCGTGCGCCAGGTAGCTCAGCGCGTCCACGCCTTCGTCCAGCGATCCGGTCGCCACTTCATGCAGCAGTGGTTTCCACAGATGGCTGTGGTTCCGGTCTACAAGCGTGATTTTCGCTTTTTTGCCGCGGCCAAGCTTTCTACCCAATTGAGTAGCCAGCTCCAGCCCGCCGGCACCACCACCCACAATCACAATCTTTTTCAATGGCGTAGTCAACGTGACCCCCTAAATTATTAACCAATTGTTAACTAAAAGTTATTAAAATAGCCCTTAATTAACAACAAGTTACCGACCTGAAACCTGACATTAATGTGAAGAATATCACGCGAGGTGCATTGGTCATACCAAAATTGATATGAATCAAGTTTTCTCGCTGAAAAGTTGAGCAAGTGTAGTCGATCGGGAGAGGTTTTTGCGCCTGGAAGCCGAATGCCACCAGGCGCAGAGCGGGATTAGCCGAGGGTTTTGAACGCTTTGATACGCTGCAGGTGCGGGGAAATGTTCTTGAACTTGTGCGTCTGCACTTCGTCCCAGATGATTTCGTAGTAATGATGCAGCAGATCCGCCGAACGTTGGCTGTTCAGGGCTTCATCCTGGCGGGAGAGCACCACCAGGCAGCGATCGCGGTTTTTTTCACGGAAGTTGCTCACGCATTTAGTGGCGATGTCGCTGTATTCTTCCGGACGGTCGATCTTCCCTTCCATGTTCTCATTCGGGAACAGGTTCGGGTTAAAGATAACCTGTCGAATATCACACAGAAAACCAATGCGCTCAGCCCAGTAGCCGCCGAGCCCGACGCCGCAGATAAGCGGCCTGTCGTCGGCGTTGAGCTGCAGCATTTTGTCCACTTCCTTGAGCAAGTGCTGCATATCATGCTTCGGATGGCGCGTGCTGTAGCTTATCAGGCGAACGTCCGGGTCAATAAACTGCAGCTGCAGCACTTTCTCGTGGTTTCCCGGACTGTTTGAGTCAAAACCGTGCAAATAAATAATCATACATCCTCACAACACTGCTAATCCCGTAGCGGGAGATTAAGGAGCGGCTTTGTGGGCCTGCCAGCGTTCGTGCAGTTCATTCAGCTGCGCGCTGACCGTCTTCCAGCGAGCGGAATCCATCAGCTCCTGACGGGTAAATGAACCTTTATGATACAATTTCGTAACACGTTCAGCTTTGATCGGCGACAGGTTATCCAGCACGCTGACCGCGCCTTTACGATTATTGCAGACCAGGATCATATCGCAACCTGCATCCAGAGACGCCTGGCCGCGCTCCGCATAGCTGCCCATGATCGCCGCACCTTCCATCGACAAATCGTCTGAGAAAATCACACCATCAAAGCCCAGCTCGCCGCGGAGAACGGTTTTCAGCCAGTGTGGCGATCCGCTTGCCGGACGTGGGTCGACGTCGCTGTAAATGACGTGCGCAGGCATAATCGCATCGAGACGATTTTCGGTAATCAGCGTCTTGAAAACAGCCATATCTTTCTCGCGAATTTCCGCTTCATCACGCGGGTCACGCGGTGTTTCTTTATGAGAATCGGCGCTGACTGCGCCGTGTCCCGGGAAGTGTTTTCCCGTGGTTTTCATCCCTGCATCGTGCATGCCGTCAATGAAATGGCGCGCCATCGCCAGCGCTTTATGCGGATCGGCATGATAAGAACGTTCGCCAATGGCAGCGCTGATATGACCGACGTCCAGCACCGGCGCAAAGCTGATATCGATATCCATGGCGATCATCTCGGAGGCCATCAGCCAGCCTGCGGCTCTGGCCATTTCGCCGCCCTGCTCCATACCCAGCAGCTCAGCGAAGGATTGTGCAGCCGGTAAGCGGGTGAATCCTTCACGGAAACGCTGAACGCGTCCCCCCTCCTGATCCACTGCGACAACCAGATGGTTTTTCGATGCCGCACGGATCTGGCGCACCAGCTCCCGAAGCTGCGCCGGGTCGTGGTAGTTACGAGTGAATAAAATCAGCCCGCCAACCAAAGGATGCGCCAGAATTTCCCGCTCTTCTGCATCCAGTTCGTAGCCTTCTACATCCAACATCACTGGGCCCACAGTTCTCTCTCCTGTCCTTTATTCGTCATCTGACGCCAGCCCTCATCGGCCAGCGCAATAAATTGTTGGTCGCCGGTCTGCTGCCAGCGGTACTCATACCAGGTGGTCATCAGCATCTGCGTCCAGGGCCGCCATCTTCCGATCTGCCGTATTAACAGCGTTTGATCCAGATGCGCCTGCTTTGCATAAGCGGCGATGAGCGCCGTTTTGTCTTCCGCCCAGACCGCCGCCAGTTCGAGGGCAATATCGCCGTCTGCGGCGTATTCCCAGTCAATGAGCCTTAGCCCTGCGGGCGTGTCGATAATATTCCCGGCATGGATATCCATGTGCAGCGGCGCCAGCCGTAACGGCTGCGGCTCGCCCCGCTTTCGTAGTTTTTTAAGCAAACGAAGCCAGTGCGGCGTGCGGCGTGCCGGACTTGCGCCCTGCCAGTAGCGTTCAAGCAAAGGCAGAATCGCGACTCGCCAGCCAAAGGGCTTTTGCTGATGCAGATGATACAACAGCGCCGCCGTGGCGTCGGCATCCGGAAGCGTGGAAGGGATCGCACCTTCAAGGTATTCCACCGCCATCCAGCCAGAAAAGTAGCCGAGCGGCCTTGGGGCAAGTGAGGCTGGCAGCGCGTGGAGCGCACGATACTGGCGCAGAAAATGAAAATCAGGGGCTGACGGATCGTGATGCTGTCGCAGTACGATCCGCTGCCCCTGACGTTCGATGATGCAGCTTGCTCCACTCAGCCCCGCCGTGGCGGAGCGAGCCAGAGGATGAAAGCCGGGAAAGTAGCGTGACAGGCATTTGTCACGCGTAAGCTTACTGTTGCGCAACCGCACCTTTACCTGACCAAAGGATCTCGCCCGTCTGGACCATCATCAACTGCATGGAAAGCACCGGCGAATTGACGTTGCCCGTGGCATTTGAATAAAGCACATACTGCGCGCCAACGGTACGGGCCAGGCCCATTGCTTTATTGCGGGAGCCCAGGCTGTCCTGCGGGGAAAGACCCAGCTGCTGTTTCGCGACGGCCAGTTGCTGTGGCGACACAAGCGTAAACGTCGTATTGCCTTTCAGCGCACTGGCCAGCACGCCGGTCGCTTCCGCCGTATTCAGCGAACCGTTGGTGCGGTTATTCACGCTGTCCACCAGCAGCACGCTGCCCGCGGTGACGCCGTCGGCCTTCAGCATTTTCGCCACCAGCGGCTGTGCTGCACCGTTCCAGTCGTAGTGACGTACGCGCGGAGCAGGCTGTTCAGGCTGCGTGGCGCCGTTTTCAATCGGGCCTGGCTGAGTGGGAATCGTCGGCACCGTCGGCACCGTGGTTGGCGGCGTCTGGGGTTGTTCCGGCGTCGGTTTTGCTTCCTCTACCGGCGCAGGCTGCTCTCGTTGCCCCACGCACCCTGACAGAAAAATGGCCACCGCCGCGATAAACGCATAGCGACTCAGTTTGCTCATTACTTTTTACCCCTCAAAGATAAAGATAAAGCCGGACTTTATGCGCACCCAGACTGTTTGCGCTGCCGTAAAGTGTGACCGAAGAGTGAGCCGGGATTGTCACCGTACGCGGTGCTTCCAGCGGATGCATTTCCAGCCCTCGAGCGTCATACCAGTAAAAACGATAGTGAACGGTGACCGGCGTGGCGCGTTCGTTATAAAGCCGAGAGGACGCTGTTGCCTGAATTTCTGATGTGGTTAAGTCCGGGTTTTCGGCACTGATCCCGGCCGCCAGCACGTTCGCTTCCATCACCAGCGTTTGCTGCTCTCCCACAGGGATTTCCGGGTGCGAGCCGCAGCCCGCCAGCAACGCCGCCGTCAACAGGACAGCAATTCGGCCACCTTTCATTGTCTTATCCTTTGTGCGCAAGCATAGGGCCCAGCGGACGGCCACCCAGCAGGTGCATATGAATGTGGTAGACTTCCTGACCGCCGTGGCGGTTGCAGTTCACAATCAGACGATAGCCCTCTTCAGCAATACCTTCCGCTTCAGCGATTTTCGCCGCCACCGTCATCATGCGTCCTAAGGCCAGTTCATGTTCAGCCGTGACGTCGTTAACCGTGGGAATCAGCACGTTAGGGACGATCAGAATATGGCTTGGTGCCTGAGGCGAGATATCACGAAAAGCCGTCACCAGTTCATCCTGATAAACAATATTCGCCGGAATTTCACGACGAATGATTTTGCTGAAAATCGTTTCTTCTGCCATGGTCTGTTCCTTTTTGTAGATGACCGTTTCGTCTTGGGTCTTTTACTGACAACGTAAGAGTATGAGCGACTTACTTCATCTCTTTCAAGCCGTACCCGCTTTTTTCTTCCCCATTCCTGGATTGGCTGCTGGTTGCTTGAACACTCCTCCTTTATTTCATCTCTCAGCAGATTTCAAAACAAAGTTTCAGGTGCACGCTTACATTTGTTTACACCAGTAATATGAATGCGTATATTTCGCATTTGCATTTTCATGCAGCATCACACCTATAACACAGCCAACATAAGGGTTTATCGATGTCTTTCACTTTTGACACCAGAGAGAAGCCGCAAAAACTGTCCACGTCGCCTTCCCGCCTCGCCGCCTGCATAGCGTTCGCACTGTTGCCTGCCGCCGTTTATGCGGCAGATAACAGTAAAAAAGAAACGGTGGTGGTTGAAGGCACAGCAGATAACGTATCCGATAACGCTCAGGATCAGGATTACAGCGTCAAGACCACCACCACTGGCACCAAACTTTTATTAGTGCCGCGCGACATTCCACAGTCCGTGAGCGTGATCAGCCAGCAGCGCATGAAAGATCAGAATCTCCAGACCATCGGCCAGGTTCTGACCAATACGACCGGCGTCACGGCACAGGTTCAGGACAGCGACCGTACGGTGTTTTATTCACGCGGCTTCTTCGTCAGCAACTATGCCTACGACGATTTGCCAACCTCCATCAGTGAAGTGTGGAACTTCGGCGACACCGCCACCGACACCGCCATTTATGACCGCATCGAAGTGGTACGCGGGGCAACGGGCCTGATGAGCGGCACCGGCAACCCGGCGGCCTACGTCAATATGGTGCGCAAGCACGCCGACAGCCGTGATTTTCAGGGCAACGCCACCGTAAGCTACGGCAGCTGGGACAAACAGCGCTACGTGCTCGATTTACAGGCCCCTCTCGTGGAGTCCGGGAACGTGCGCGGGCGCGTAATTGCAGGCTATCAGGACAACGACTCCTGGATGGACAACTATCACTACCGCAAAAAGTTTCTTTACGGTGTTGTGGATGCCGACATAACCGACAGCACCACGCTGTCGCTCGGCTATGAATATCAGGAAAGCAGCACCGCCAATCCAACATGGGGCGGCCTGCCAACGTGGTATGCGGACGGCAGCAAAACCCATTACACCCGAAGCGACACCGTGGCACCGGACTGGGCATACTCCGACAAAGACAGCACCAAAGTCTTTGCCAACTTCACCCAGCGCTTCGACAACGGCTGGGAAGCGCACGTTAACGGCATGCACGCTGAAACTAATTTCGATACCAAACTGATGTACATGTCCGGCTACCCGGACAAAGACACCGGCGGCGGAATGGTGGGCTACGGCGGCTGGAACCGCGGCGAACGTAAACAGGATGCGGTGGATGCCTTCCTGCGCGGCGGCTTCGAGCTGTTTGGTCGCCAGCATGAAATGATGGTCGGCGGCAGCCTCAGCCACCAGCGTAACCATTACGACAACTCAATGCCCGACGCCCTCTACGGCATGGTCGATATCGGCAGCTTCAAAAACTGGAACAGTAATATTGCCGATCCGCAGTGGACTGCGTGGAAGCTCTACAGCAAAGATGATATCAACCAGTCTTCGGCGTATACCTCCGCGCGCTTCTCGCTGCTCGATCCGCTGCACCTGATCCTGGGTGCTCGCTATACCAACTACAACATCAAGTACAATCCGGCTGGCGCACCGGATACCCGTCTGGAAAGCACCAAAGATGACGTAACGCCGTATGCAGGCCTGGTCTATGACATCAACGAGGACTGGTCAGCGTATGCCAGTTATACCAATATCTTCCAGCCGCAGGACAAACGCGACGCCAACGGACGCTATCTCGATCCGACCACCGGTAAAAGCTACGAAGCTGGGGTTAAAGCCGACTGGTTCAACACTCGTCTGACAACCTCGCTGGCGGTGTTCCGTATCGAGCAGGATCACGTGGCGAACAATACTTACACCTATTTGCCCAGCGGTGAATCCATCTATGAATCGCTCGATGGCGTGGTAAGTAAAGGGGTGGAGTTTGAACTGAACGGCGCGCTGACGGACAACTGGCAGCTCACCTTCGGCGCGACCCGCTACGTGGCGGAAGACAAAGAAGGTAATGCGGTCAGCTCCGATCAGCCACGCACGACGTTCAAATTGTTCACCCGCTACCAGCTGCCGATGCTGCCTGAGCTCTCTGTCGGCGGTGGTATGAACTGGCAGAACAAAACCTGGGCGAAGGTCGACGGCGGGCCAAACGGCCGTGACTACATCGATCAGGGCAGCTACGGCCTGGTTAACCTCTTTAGCCGCTATCAGGTGACGAAAAACTTTGCCCTGCAGGCTAACGTCAATAACCTGTTCGACAAAGAGTACTACGACTACGTTGGGTCCTATCTCGTGTATGGCGCACCGCTGAACTTCTCGGTATCTGCCAGCTACGACTTCTGAGATTTACACCAGCTCCGAGCGGTCTGATGCCCTCACCCCGTCCCTCTCCCACGTGGAGAGGGTGCAAACACTAAAAACCTTCTCTGAAGAGAAGGTTTTGCAGTTTACCTCGTAAAAAAGGCAGCCAGATGGCTGCCTTTTCTTTTCTCCCCAAATCACACCTTAGTTGTTGCGGATGTAATCATCCATTTCGGTTTTCAGGTTATCGGACTTGGTGCCGAAAATAGCCTGAACGCCGGAACCTGCAACAACCACACCTGCCGCGCCCAGTTTCTTCAGGCCAGCCTGGTCAACTTTTGCCACGTCGGCAACGCTGACACGCAGACGAGTGATACACGCGTCGAGGTTAGTGATGTTTTCTTTGCCGCCGAATGCCGCAATCAGAGCTGGGGCCATTTCACCGCCGGCTGCGCCTGCTTTGGACTCTTCGGTTGCATCTTCACGACCCGGGGTCTTCAGATCCAGCGCTTTAATCAGCACGCGGAACACGGTGTAGTACACCGCTGCATAGCACAGACCAACGATCGGGAACAGCCACAGCTTGCTGCTGTTGCCGGACAGAACGATGAAGTCGATCAGACCGTGGGAGAAGGACGTACCGTCACGCATACCCAGCAGGATACAGATTGGGAACGCCAGACCCGCCAGAATCGCGTGAATGATGTACAGGATCGGAGCCACGAACATGAAGGAGAATTCGATTGGCTCGGTGATACCGGTCAGGAATGAGGTCAGCGCAGCGGAGATCATGATCCCGCCCACTTTCGCGCGGTTCTCTGGTTTAGCAGAGTGCCAGATAGCGATAGCGGCAGCAGGCAGACCGTACATTTTGAACAGGAAGCCGCCAGACAGTTTACCTGCAGTCGGGTCACCAGCCATGTAGCGTGGGATGTCACCGTGGAACACCTGGCCTGCGGCGTTGGTGTATTCACCAATCTGCATCTGGAATGGAACGTTCCAGATATGGTGCAGACCAAATGGCACCAGGCAACGCTCAATGAAGCCATAGATACCGAACGCAACAACCGGGTTCTGGTACGCAGCCCACTGAGAGAATTCCTGAATAGCCGTACCAATTGGTGGCCAGATGAAGGACAGAACAACACCCAGGAAGATAGCCGTCAGGCCGGAGATAATCGGAACAAAGCGTTTGCCCGCAAAGAAGCCCAGGTACTCTGGCAGCTTGATGCGGTAGAAACGGTTGAACATGTAGGCAGCAATAGCACCAGCGATGATACCGCCGAGAACACCAGTATCGGCCAGGTGTTTCGCTGCGATCTCTTCTGCAGGTAAATGCAGAACCAGCGGTGCAACCACGGCCATGGTTTTCACCATGATGCCATAAGCAACAACCGATGCCAGCGCAGATACGCCGTCGTTATTGGTAAAGCCCAGCGCCACACCGATAGCGAAGATAAGCGGCATGTTGGCGAAGACAGAACCGCCCGCTTCCGCCATAACATGGGAAACGACGGCTGGCAGCCAGCTGAAGTTTGCAGAACCGACGCCCAGCAGGATACCTGCGATAGGAAGAACGGATACTGGCAGCATCAGCGATTTACCGACCTTCTGCAGGTTAGCAAATGCATTCTTGAACATAATTGAGAGTGCTCCTGAGTATTTGTGCTTTTTTTACGCTTTCACGCATTGGCGAAGGGGGAGAACTTCGCCGTGTACAGGACATCTGAGCGTCCTTTTATTTATTACGCAGAGTAAAATAATTCGGATTATTTTTGTTTGACAGCCATCACGTTTCAGCCAGCAATCGCAGAAATCCTTGCACTATTTTACAAAAGTTGTTTCTGAGCGTTACAAACGGGACGTACACCGCCCTTTTTGAGGCGGTGAACTTTACTCGCTTTAAATATTAATTACGAGCTTTAAAATAAGCTGACGAATCAGGCAGATTGCAGGCGGGCGGGGTCGATATGGAAGAGCGCGGCGAAGTTTTCGGTGGTCTGTTGCGCCAGTTGCTCAAGCGACACCCCTTTCAGCACGGCCATGTACTCTGCAACATCGCGAGTCATCGCCGGCTGGTTCTCTTTCCCACGGTGCGGTACCGGTGCCAGGTACGGTGAATCCGTTTCCACCAGAATCCTGTCGAGAGGCACATAACGTGCCGCATCGCGCAGTTGCTCAGCATTGCGGAACGTCACGATGCCGGAAAACGAGATATAGAAGCCCAGATCGAGCAGCTTGCCCGCCGTCTCTTTGTCCTCTGTGAAACAGTGTAGTACGCCTCCGCAATCCGTCACTTTTTCATCGCGCAGGATCGCCAGCGTGTCTTCCCGTGCATCCCGCGTATGAACGATGACCGGTTTGTTCAGCTCACGACCAATACGGATATGATGCGCGAAAGACTCCTGCTGGCGGAGTTTAGTTTCCGGCGTGTAATAATAATCGAGGCCCGTTTCCCCCAACGCGACTACGCCCTCTTCCGCCGCCATCCGGCGAAGGTCTGCAACATCATAGCTTTCATCCTGGTTCAGCGGGTGAACGCCGCAGGAAAACACAACATTGTTCCGTGAGCCGACCAGATCGCGCATCCCGCGGTATCCCGGCAAAGTGGTTGCAACCGCCAGACAGAACTTCACGTCGCGCGCCGCGGCTTTCGCCAGCACGTCGTCCACGTCTTTGTGCAGGGACTGATAATCGAGGCCATCGAGATGGCAGTGCGAGTCGACTAAGAACATGATGTCTCTCTTAATATTGTCTTTATACAGGTGATGTTTAATGGAATGGCGTCGGCAGCGGGCTCGTAGCATGGAGCCAGTGTTCCCAGCGCAGCAGGCGATCGTTGAGCATGAGCTCCCGGTTGAGTCCGGTAACGCTCTGGAGCTGCTCCCGACACTCGCAGGCGTCGCGGGCCATTGCCTGCAAGCGCGCTGCGGAAACCTGACCCGCCACTCGCTGAATCAGCGGCCCGGCATCCACATTGGTTAACAATGTAATGCCCTGCTGCATTTTTTGCGCATCCAGCAGCAGCGAAGTCAGCCAGTAAAGCCGCTCCGCTACGTTGTCGTTATTAAGCACCGGCAGCAGCGAAAGCCAGTCACCGCTTTGCAGCGCGCCATCCAGCGCAGCGCAGAGCTGCTGACGGGCAGCAGAATGTTTTTCCTCAAGCAGTTCGAGCGCTGCTGCAGGCGCACCGGCGGTTAAGCGTAAGGCCGTCAGCAGGCTCTCTTGTGACATTGTCACTTCCCGACCGAGCCAGGCCAGACCGTAATTTTCAGCCGGCGGGGCGAGATGGAAATGGCGACAGCGGCTACGCAAGGTGGCAAGCAGCCGGGCGGGCTCTTCACATTGCAGGAAGAACCAGGTGTTTTCCGGCGGTTCTTCCAGGGTTTTCAGCAGAGCATTCGCTGCGGCCTCTGTCAGCAAGGCCGCATCGCTCAACCAAACGACCTTCGCCCCACCAAGCCGGGCACGCTCATACAATTTTTCGGTAACGTCACGTACCGCGTCGATGCCAAGCGTACTCTTACCTTTTTCAGGCTCAAGCTGATAGTAGTCGGGATGCGTGCCCGCCTGCATTAGCTGGCAGCTGTGACATTTCCCGCAGCTTTTTTGGCCTTCCGGTGTGTGGCACATCTGGAAGCGCACCAGCGCATAGACCAGCGCCTCCGCACCCAGGCCGGGCAACGCCTGCACTAACAGCGCGTGGTGACCACGACCGGACTGGTAGCAGGTGACCAGCTGTTCAAACGGCGGGCGCAGCCACGGATACCATTTCATGCGCCCTGCTCCTCAACCCAGGCGGCCAGCATGCTGCGAATATCCTGCATCACTGTTTCAAGCGGCTGCGTCGCGTCAATGGTACGAATAGTCGGATCCTGCGCAGCCAGCTCCAGATAACGGGCGCGGGTGCGATGGAAGAAGTTGAAGGATTCCTGCTCAATACGATCGAGATCGCCGCGAGCTCGGGCACGCTTTAGACCCACTTCCGGCGTAACGTCGAGGTAGAGCGTAAGGTCCGGGCGGAAATCACCGAGTACCGCATCACGCAGCGTGGTGAGCAAGTGCTGATCGATACCACGTCCGCCGCCCTGATACGCCTGCGTTGAGAGATCGTGGCGATCGCCAATCACCCATTTGCCTTCAGCCAGCGCCGGTTTAATGACTGTTTCAACAAGCTGTACACGAGCGGCATAGAACATCAGCACTTCCGCTTTATCAGTAATGACTTCATCGCCGACGGATTTGATATCCAGCACCAGGCTACGCAGTTTTTCCGCCAGCACGGTGCCACCAGGTTCGCGGGTGAACACCAGCTCACGGATGCCCATCTGCTCGAGGGTTTCCACTACCAGATTACGCGCGGTGGTTTTCCCTGCGCCTTCCAGGCCTTCGATGACGATATATTTACTGCGCATTTTTTTCCTTAAGTACTTTCAGGTAATCCTGCACCGAGCGGTTATGGCTCGCGAGATTGGTATTAAAAGTGTGCCCGCCTTTGCCGTCGGCCACAAAATAGAGATACGGCGTTTTTGCCGGATGCGCGGCAGCATTCAATGAGGCCTCACCCGGCGTGGCAATCGGACCTGGCGGCATTCCGGCAATGACGTAGGTATTGTACGCCGTTGGCGTCTCGAGATCCTTGCGGTTCAGTTTGCCATTATAGCTTTCACCCATGCCGTAGATCACGGTCGGGTCGGTTTGCAGACGCATGCCGATACGCAGGCGGTTGATGAACACAGACGCGACTTTGTCGCGCTCAGCGGCAACGGCAGTCTCTTTTTCGACGATCGAAGCCATGGTCATCAGCTGGTTTTTATCCTGATACGGCAGGTTGTCCGTCCGTCCTTCCCAGGCCTCATCAACTGCCTTCACCATTTTCTGATGCGCGCGCTTGAGGATCTGGATATCCGTGGTGTTGGCCGTGTACATCCAGGTATCTGGCCAGAACCAGCCTTCCACCCAGTCGGCATGCTCCAGCTTCAGCGCTTCGGCAACGGTGGCATAGCTGTCGTCTTTCAGCGTGTGCCTGACGTAAGGCGCTTCTCGCAGCTGTTTAAGGTAATCGCTGACGCGCATTCCTTCGATAAAGCGCAACGGGAACTGAGCCTCTTTGCCGCTGGCCAGAAGCTGCAGCATATCGCGCACGCTCATCCCTGGCGTCAGGCGATAAGTACCGGCTTTAAAGTGAGAGAGCTCTGGCTCAACGCGAAGCAACCACTGAAATACGCGCGGACGATTAATGATTTTTTCCACATAAAGGGAATCCCCCAACGCCATACGACCAGTACCGGCCTTGAGGGTAAAAATAGTGTCTTCTTTAATCAGAATTTTGCTTGTCGCAAACTCGCGAACTTTCCACATTCCGACGCCAGCGGCAAGGACAAACGCAACCAACAGCAGGAGGACAAACCGAAACATTTTCTTCATGACTTCTTCGACTGCTCACAAAGGGGGGCCAAAAATTCAAACAGCTCGCGCGACAGATAGCGAGCCTCAGCAAACTGGTTTACGGGCACAACGGGCATCAGCGCATTGCAGATCAGCACTTCATCAGCCTGACGAACGGCATCCTCCCGGGCACTGACTTCGACAACGTGAAAACGACTTTGTGCCAGTACGGAGAGACAATGCTGCCGCATGATACCGTTAACGCCAGCGTGCTCCAGGCGAGGAGTAAATACGGTATTCCCGGCTCGCCAGAATAAATTAGCCGCACAGCATTCCGTAACCCAGCCTTCGCTGTCAAGCACCAGCGCCTCATCGGCCTGCGTCTGCTCAAGTTGCGCGCGAATCAGCACCTGCTCCAGGCGGTTGAGATGCTTGAGGCCAGCCAGCATCGGGTTACGCCCGAGTCTGACCGGGCTTAGCGCAAGTGTAATACCTTGCTGCTGCCACCGGGGATAATGTGCCGGTGCGGGAGAGAGGCTAAGAATACGCGTTGGGGAATAACACGCCGAAGGGCTGTAGCCCCGGCCCCCTTTTCCACGGGTGATAATGACTTTCAGCACGCCATCCTGCTGTGTCTGCGCAAGCGCGCGCATTTCCTGGCTAAGCGTGGGCCACTCAGAAAAAGGGATCAGGAGTGCGCGGCAGGTATTCTGCAACCTTTGCAGGTGTTGCTCTAAAAACTCGGGAACGCCACGCGAGATGCGGACCGTGGTAAAACAGCCATCACCAAACTGGACGCCGCGGTCACTCGCGGCAAGTGAATCCTGTTCCACACCATTAATCAAGACCATCGCAGCTCCTTATCAGTGGCCCGTAAGTCTGGCAGGGGGAACACGGGATCTCAAGCGGAAAAAACGCAAAGAAAAGGCCTGCATGGCAGGCCTTTATCATCAGGGCGAATCATCAGACCTTTTTGAAGATCAGCGATCCGTTGGTGCCACCAAAGCCGAAGGAGTTACACAGGGTGTACTCCATGCCGCTGACCTGGCGTGCTTCGTGAGGAACGAAGTCGAGGTCAATCCCCTCTTCCTGGTTATCCAGGTTGATGGTAGGCGGAACGGCCTGGTCGCGCAGGGCCAGAATCGAGTAGATCGACTCAACCGCACCCGCAGCACCCAGCAGGTGGCCGGTCATGGATTTGGTGGAGCTGACCATTACGCGGCTGGCTACATCACCAAACACAGATTTAACGGCCTGTGCTTCAGCAATGTCACCCGCAGGGGTGGATGTACCGTGGGCGTTCACGTAGCCAATCTGGCCAGGCTCAATGCCCGCATCACGAATGGCATTCACCATCGCCTGCGCTGCACCTGCGCCATTTTCCGGCGGTGACGTCATGTGATAGGCATCGCTGCTCATGCCAAAACCAACGAGTTCAGCATAGATTTTCGCGCCGCGCTTTTTCGCGTGCTCATACTCTTCGAGCATCAGGATACCTGCCCCGTCGCCCAGTACGAACCCATCACGGTCTTTATCCCACGGCCGGCTCGCCGCCTGAGGATTATCGTTACGGGTTGACAGCGCGCGCGCCGCACCAAAG
Organism: Scandinavium sp. UTDF21-P1B; assembly: GCF_040750395.1. Classification (NCBI taxonomy): domain Bacteria; kingdom Pseudomonadati; phylum Pseudomonadota; class Gammaproteobacteria; order Enterobacterales; family Enterobacteriaceae; genus Scandinavium; species Scandinavium sp. UTDF21-P1B. The sequence continues at coordinate 307,702 of NZ_JBFLVD010000011.1, read as the reverse complement.
CCACCCACGCCGAGCGGGGTGCTGGCTTTTTCAGCACCGCCAGCCAGCATCGCATCTGCGTCGCCGTAGGCAATCATGCGTGCCGCATGGCCGATGTTATGCACACCGGAGGTACACGCCGTGGCAATAGAAATGCTAGGGCCACGTAAACCAAACATGATGGTCAGGTGACCGGCCACCATGTTAACAATCGTGGACGGGACGAAGAAGGGGCTAATCTTACGTGGACCGCCGTTAACCAGCGAACTGTGGTTTTCTTCGATTAAGCCAAGACCGCCGATACCCGAGCCGATTGCGGCACCGATACGTGAGGCGTTCTCTTCCGTCACTTCAAAGCCAGAATCCTGCATGGCCTGAATGCCAGCGACAATTCCATATTGAATGAAGGCATCCATCTTGCGCTGATCTTTACGCGAGATAAATTCTTCACAGTTAAAATCCTTTACTAAGCCAGCAAATTTGGTTGCATAGGCGCTAGTATCGAAATGGTCGATTAGGCTGATGCCGCTCTGACCGGCAAGAAGAGATTTCCAGGTGGACTCTACGGTATTGCCGACAGGAGACAACATGCCAAGTCCGGTCACAACTACACGACGCTTAGACACGCTTGTCCTCCAGGGAGGGATGATAAAAAAGAGAAAAAAAGGGGCAACAGATAAAACTCAGGCGGTCGAGTGACCGCCTGGAGATGTTCACTTACGCCTGGTGGCCGTTGATGTAATCAATGGCAGCCTGAACGGTGGTGATTTTCTCAGCTTCTTCGTCCGGAATCTCAGTATCAAACTCTTCTTCCAGAGCCATTACCAGCTCAACGGTGTCAAGAGAATCAGCGCCCAGGTCTTCAACGAAAGATGCGGAGTTAACAACTTCTTCCTGCTTAACGCCCAGCTGTTCGCCGATAATTTTCTTAACGCGTTCTTCGATAGTGCTCATACTCTTAAATTTCCTATCAAAACTCGCTTTCGCGATGGTTTTCGTAGTGTATAAAATGTTGAAAAATTTGCAACTAAATCCCGGCAGGTCTTACCACGATTTTACGCTATTTTGCGGGTGTTTGCCCTCATAACGCAAATCATTTTGCACATATTACTGCTCAGAATCGCACAGAGTGCGCGGTTCCTGAGCATTTTGTGCAAACTACGGTCAGACCATGTACATCCCGCCGTTGACGTGCAGGGTTTCACCAGAGATGTAACCTGCTTCGTCAGACGCTAAGAATGCAACCGCACTGGCGATTTCTTTTGCATCGCCGAGGCGACCCGCTGGAACTTGCGCCAGAATACCCGCACGCTGATCGTCTGACAGCGCACGCGTCATGTCCGTTTCAATGAAGCCCGGAGCAACAACGTTCACCGTAATACCGCGGGACGCAACTTCGCGCGCCAGCGATTTACTGAAGCCGATCAAGCCCGCTTTCGCCGCAGCGTAGTTGGCCTGACCAGCATTTCCCATGGTACCAACCACAGAACCGATAGTGATAATACGACCATGACGCTTTTTCATCATAGCTCGCATTACCGCTTTTGACAGACGGAAAACTGATGACAGGTTGGTTTCGAGAATGTCGTTCCACTCATCATCTTTCATTCGCATTAACAGGTTATCGCGAGTGATTCCGGCATTATTGACCAGAATATCCACTTCGCCAAACTCTGCGCGAATATTTTCCAGAACAGATTCGATAGATGCCGGATCGGTCACATTCAACATCAGACCTTTACCGTTTGCACCCAGATAATCGCTGATGGCCTGAGCACCATTTTCGCTGGTAGCGGTTCCGACAACTTTCGCGCCACGGGCAACGAGCGTTTCAGCGATAGCACGGCCAATGCCGCGGCTTGCACCGGTAACCAGCGCAACTTTTCCTTCAAAACTCATGGTTTTGCTTTTCCTCTTCTTATTGCTCAAGCGCCGCTGACATCGCCGCCGGCTCGTTAATGGCCGAGGCAGTCAGGGTGTCAACAATACGTTTTGTCAGCCCGGTGAGGACTTTACCCGGGCCCACTTCATACAGGTGTTCAACGCCCTGGGTAGCCATAAACTCAACGGTTTTGGTCCACTGTACCGGGCTGTAGAGCTGGCGAACCAGCGCATCACGAATCGCGTCTGCGGCCGCTTCACACTTCACATCCACGTTATTGATAACCGGGATCTGCGGTGCATTAAAGGTGATTTTTGCGAGTTCAACAGCCAGCTTCTCAGCGGCAGGCTTCATTAGCGCACAGTGTGAAGGAACGCTCACCGGCAGAGGCAGCGCACGCTTAGCGCCCGCAGCTTTACAGGCGGCACCAGCACGCTCAACGGCTTCTTTGTGCCCGGCGATAACCACCTGGCCTGGAGAGTTGAAGTTTACCGGGGAAACCACCTGCCCTTCAGCAGACTCTTCGCATGCTTTGGCGATAGCTGCATCGTCCAGACCGATGATCGCAGACATGCCACCCGTACCTTCAGGCACGGCTTCCTGCATGAATTTTCCACGAAGTTCGACCAGCTTCACCGCATCAGCGAAGGCAATCACGCCAGCACAAACCAGCGCTGAGTATTCACCAAGGCTGTGACCGGCCATCAGCGCAGGCGCTTTACCGCCCTGCTGCTGCCAGACACGATACAGTGCGACGGAGGCAGTCAGCAGCGCAGGCTGAGTCTGCCAGGTTTTGTTCAGTTCTTCTGCCGGGCCCTGCTGGGTCAATGCCCACAGGTCATAGCCGAGCGCCGCAGAGGCTTCTGCGAAGGTTTCTTCGATAACCGGATAGCTCGCAGCCATATCGGCTAACATGCCAACGGTCTGAGACCCCTGTCCCGGAAACACAAATGCAAATTGCGTCATCTTATAATCCTTAATTAGAAACGAACCAGTGCAGAGCCCCAGGTGAAACCACCGCCGAAGGCTTCGAGCAGCACAAGCTGACCGCGCTTAATGCGGCCATCGCGTACGGCTTCATCAAACGCGCACGGCACGGATGCAGCGGAAGTGTTGCCATGACGATCGAGCGTGACAACCACGTTCTCCATCGGCATGCCCAGCTTTTTCGCCGTCGCGCTGATGATGCGCAGGTTAGCCTGATGCGGCACCAGCCAGTCGAGGGCAGTACGCTCAAGATGATTAGCCGCCAACGTCTCTTCAACGATGTTAGCCAGCTCTTTCACCGCGACCTTGAAGACTTCATTCCCTGCCATGGTCAGGTGAATCGAGTTTTCCGGATGAACGCGGTCTGCGTTCGGCAGCGTCAGCAGCTCGCCGTAGTTACCATCCGCATGCAGGTGCGTGGAGATGATCCCTGGCTCTTCTGAAGCACTGAGTACGACGGCTCCTGCGCCATCGCCAAAAATAATGATCGTGCCGCGATCGGTTGGATCGCAGGTGCGAGCCAGCACGTCGGCACCGATAACCAGCGCGTGCTTCACGGCACCAGACTTCACATACTGATCGGCAATGCTCAGCGCGTAGGTAAAGCCTGCGCAGGCGGCCGCAACGTCAAACGCCGGGCAACCTTTAATCCCCAGCATGGACTGGATTTGGCATGCGGCACTTGGGAAAGCATGGGTCGCAGATGTGGTTGCCACTATAATCAGGCCAATCTGTTCAGCATCGATACCCGCCATGTCCAGCGCGCGCTTAGCGGCTTCATAGCCCATGGTTGAGACAGTTTCATCTGGCGCGGCGATACGACGCTCACGGATACCTGTGCGGGTGACAATCCACTCGTCAGACGTATCCACCATTTTTTCCAGATCGGCGTTCGTACGCACTTGTTCAGGCAGATAGCTGCCGGTACCTACAATCTTCGTATACATGTACGCTCAGTCTTTTGGTGGTAATACAGATTCGAGGCGAGCGGCGATCCGCTGTGGGACCTCACGCTGCACCGCCTGCACTGCCTGTTCAATCGCCACGCTAAACGCGCGCTGATTGGCTGCACCATGACTCTTAATCACCGTGCCGCGCAATCCTAACAGACAGGCGCCATTATACTGGTCGGGGTTGAGGTGACTGAATCGCCTTGAGAGGCTTTTTTGTAACCAATGCTTCAAAATTTTCAGCCACCACGGTCGTTTTTTCCCCTCGCCCTGAGATTTCAGCAGGGAAAGAAACATCCTGACAACGCCTTCCATCGTTTTTAATGTGACGTTTCCCGTAAAACCGTCACAAACCAGCACATCAGTTTTGCCGGTTAATAATTCGTTGGCTTCGAGATAACCAATATAGTTGAGGGATTCGACATTTTTCAGCATCGCAGAAGCATCGCGAATGCTGTCAAGCCCCTTGGTCTCTTCTTCGCCAATGTTCAGTAGCGCAACGCGCGGTTTCGAGATGCCAGCCACTTCTTCGGCCATCACGGCGCCCATCACCGCAAACTGCACCAGCATGGTACTGTCGCAATCGACGTTGGCACCTAAATCCAGCACCACCGTTTTGCCTTTTTGCTGATGCGGCAAAATCGTCACCAGCGCCGGGCGCTCAATCCCTTCAATAGGTTTAAGCAGTAGTTTTGCCAGCCCCATCAGCGCACCGGTATTGCCAGCGCTGACGCAGGCCTGGGCCCTTCCTTCTTTCACCAACTCAAGCGCAATACGCATCGAGCTTCCCCGGCTGTTGCGAATCGCCTGAGCCGGGCGGACATCACTGGCAATAACTGACTGGGCAGGGATAATCTGCAGACGTGAACGTTGTTCGAAGTCAGCTTTGGCAAGTAATGGCGTTATGGTGTCGGGGTCACCGACGAGAAGAAGCGAGAGCTGTGGGTTAGCGTGCAGTGCCTGCAAGGCTGCAGGCACCGTCACGGAAGGGCCAAAATCGCCCCCCATGACATCCAACGCTAAGGTCAGACGTGTCAAGGTTTCGTCGCCGCCTGGTTCGGTGTATCCCCCGCTTGCGCGGGGAAATCCTCACTAAGCTTCATCACGCTTGCGCGTGATTACTTAGCGATAACCTTGCGACCGCGGTAGAAACCGTCGGCAGTGATGTGGTGACGCAGGTGTTTCTCACCAGAAGTCTTGTCTACAGACAGGCTGGTAACTGCAGTCAGAGCGTCATGGGAACGACGCATGCCACGTTTGGAACGAGTTGGTTTATTCTGTTGTACGGCCATGGACCTTACTCCTCAATTACTTACGCTTTAAGCTGGCTAATACGGCAAATGGGTTTGGTTTTTGTGCCTCTTCAGGCAGTTCGCCAAAGACCATGTCCGCGTCGGACACTTCACAGTGTTCAGAATCATGCACCGGAACCACAGGCAAAGAGAGGATAATTTCATCCTCGACTAAAGCCCGCAGATCGATTTCACCGTATTCGTTAACCTGAATCGGTTCATACGCTTCCGGGAGTGCTTCAGCCTGCTCATCATTCTTGACCGGGCTGAAACAATACGTTGTGTGAACGGCAAGGGGGAACGGTTTCCCGCAGCGCTGGCATTCGAGAGTCACCGCCACCTTTGCATCGCCCTTAATAACGGCGAGACGCTGGTTGTCGATGGCGAACGTCATGTCGCATTCCACATCACTGTCCACACTGACTACAGACTCGGCAAGACGCTCCACCTGCTCCGGGGTGTAAACACCCTCGTAGTCGAGGCGTTTTTGAGCGGTGCGAACCGGATCAAGAGTCAGGGGTAATTTTACCTTTTGCATAGGGCGCGCATATTAACTTTGTAACGTCATAGAGTCAAAGAAAAAGGCACCCGCGGGAGCCTTTTGCCAATTATTCGCACACATTGCGGCCTGTAGTTTAAAATGTCGCAATCCGAATCACCAGATCCTGGTTAAAAAATTATGCCGCAGCTTATTCTAGCCTCCACCTCACCTTATCGCCGCGAACTGCTGAAAAAGCTCGAGGTCCCCTTCCAGTGCGCCGCTCCTGAAGTTGATGAGCTTGCCCTGCCCGGCGAATCTCCGCGTCAGCTCGTATTAAGGCTGGCCCAGGCCAAAGCGATGGCGCTGGCAAAACGCTTCCCCGATCATCTTATTATTGGATCCGATCAGGTCTGCGTGCTGGGTGGGAAAATTGCCGGTAAACCGCACACCGAAGAAAAGGCGCGTAGCCAACTGCGTGAGGCCAGCGGACACGTCGTGACCTTCTATACAGGACTGGCGCTCTATAACAGCGCTAACGGTCACCTGCAAACCGAATGTGAGCCGTTTGACGTTCACTTTCGTCATCTGAGCGACGCTGAGATTCATCATTACATCCAGAAAGAGCAGCCGCTGAACTGTGCCGGCAGCTTTAAGAGCGAAGGGTTAGGTATTTCTCTGTTCGAGCGTCTGGACGGGCGCGATCCGAACACGCTGATAGGGTTGCCGCTGATTGCCTTATGCAAAATGCTGCGTAATGAGCAGTTTAATCCGCTATTACGTTGACTGAACAACGTCGGGGGACTGCGCTCACCCGACCGACAAATAGCAGAACGCCCCTTTCGGGGCGCTGGGGTATCACTTCTGGCTTCGTAACACCTTCAGACAGTGCTTGAGCCCGTTGTCCATTGGCGCTTCGATACGCAACGTTTCACCGGTTCCAGGATGCGTAAACTTCAGCGCGGCGGCGTGCAGGAACAGGCGATTTAATCCTGTGCCTGCCAGTTGCTTATCAAACTCCCGGTCGCCATATCTGTCGTCAAACGCAATCGGATGACCGGCGTGAAGCGTATGAACGCGGATCTGGTGGGTTCGTCCGGTTACCGGGCTACAGCGCACCAGCGTCGCAAACTCAAATCGCTCTTCAACCTTAAAACGGGTTTCCGAAGGTTTTCCTTCCTGGCTGACGCGCACGATGCGCTCGCCGCTTTGCAGAATGTTTTTCAGTAATGGTGCCTGCACCACTTTCGTATGCGACTGCCACTGGCCGCGAACCAGCGCCAGATAATCTTTCTGCATACCTTTCTCACGCAGCTGCTCGTGTAATGAGCGAAGCGCAGAACGTTTCTTCGCAACCAGCAGCACGCCTGATGTATCGCGGTCAAGACGATGTACCAGTTCAAGGAACCGCGCTTCAGGGCGCAGCGCACGCAGCCCTTCAATCACGCCGAAGCTCAAGCCGCTGCCGCCATGCACCGCCGTGCCTGATGGCTTATTCAGCACCAGAATATGGTCATCTTCATAAAGGATAACGTCGCTCAGTGCGGCAACTTTTTGCAGATGCGGCGACACCGCGTCCTCTTCACGTTCGGCTACGCGCACCGGCGGGATACGCACTTCATCGCCCGCTTCCAGCTTATATTCCGGCTTCACGCGCTTTTTATTTACGCGCACTTCACCTTTACGCAGGATGCGATAAATCATGCTTTTTGGCACGCCCTTCAGCTGGGTGCGCAAAAAGTTGTCAATTCGTTGCCCCGCCTCATCGTCGGCGATGGCAACCATTTTTACGGTCGGTGTCTCAGTTTTCATGGGGGGCGATTCTAAAGAGGCACAGGCATTCGCGCCACTCCTTTTTCTGTGCTTATATTAACTTCGTTGCGGTACTCATTTTTTGATGCACTGACTGGATTGCTGCTTATTAGAGCAATCGGTTCCGGGAAGTGAAAAAACTGTGAGTAACCGGGTGATAAATGGTAAAAGTCATCTTGCTATAACAAGGTTAGCAGGGAATAATGATGCCGTTTTCCGTGCTGAGTCCTTGTAAGTACAAGCAGTAAACGGAATGACCCATTTTGTCTGAACGATTTTTTATGCAGCAATGGCGTAAGACGTATTTATCTTTCAGACAGTTAGCGGGCTGCGGGTTGCAGTCCTTACCGGTTGATACTCTCTATTTCAAGCTGCAGGAAGGCGGCAAACCTGGGATCTCCAGGCGCTACTCCAGTAGATGGCTGGGGTAAGCAGGTGAAGCCAACGCACCTGCAACTTGAAAGACTATGAGTATAGAAGGAACCTTCTCTGGAGAATTTTCCCAGGCTGTTCCCCTGAATAATTGCGCTGTGTTTCCGTTTGAAACACAGGCTACCGACACTTTGCGCCTCTTAAGCGAGCGACAACCGTGAGGTTGGCGACGTGAACAGTCACGAGGCCATCGGTTTACCCCCGGCAAGGAAAACTCTGCCCGTAGCTTAGTCGTCAATGCAAGAATAATGAGTAAGTTACGATGAAAAGAATGTTAATCAACGCCACTCAGCAAGAAGAGTTGCGTGTCGCCCTCGTTGATGGGCAGCGTCTGTACGATCTGGATATCGAAAGCCCAGGACACGAACAGAAAAAAGCGAACATCTACAAAGGCAAAATTACCCGTATTGAACCCAGCCTTGAAGCCGCATTCGTTGACTACGGTGCCGAGCGTCACGGTTTCCTCCCCCTCAAAGAAATCGCCCGCGAATACTTCCCTGCTAACTACAATGCTCATGGCCGCCCGAACATCAAAGATGTGCTGCGTGAAGGCCAGGAAGTCATTGTGCAGATCGATAAAGAAGAGCGTGGCAACAAAGGCGCCGCGCTGACTACCTTTATCAGCCTTGCGGGCAGCTATCTGGTACTGATGCCGAACAACCCACGCGCCGGTGGTATTTCCCGTCGCATCGAAGGTGACGATCGTACCGAACTGAAAGAAGCCCTTTCCAGCCTGCAGCTGCCGGACGGCATGGGCCTGATCGTGCGCACCGCAGGCGTCGGCAAATCTGCCGAAGCGCTGCAGTGGGATCTCAGCTTCCGCCTGAAGCACTGGGAAGCCATCCAGAAAGCCTCCGAAAGCCGCCCTGCTCCCTTCCTGATTCACCAGGAAAGTAACGTTATCGTGCGTGCTTTCCGTGACTACCTGCGTCAGGACATCGGCGAAATCCTCATTGATAATCCGAAAGTGCTTGAGCTGGCTCGCCAGCACATCGCTGCGCTCGGTCGTCCGGATTTCAGCAGCAAAATTAAGCTCTACACCGGTGAAATCCCGCTGTTCAGCCACTATCAAATCGAGTCGCAGATTGAATCTGCGTTCCAGCGCGAAGTGCGTCTGCCGTCCGGTGGTTCTATCGTTATCGACAGTACCGAAGCGCTGACCGCTATCGACATTAACTCCGCGCGTGCAACCCGCGGTGGCGACATCGAAGAAACCGCTTTCAACACCAACCTGGAAGCAGCCGATGAAATCGCTCGCCAGCTGCGTCTGCGTGACCTCGGCGGCCTGATCGTTATCGACTTCATCGACATGACGCCAGTTCGTCACCAGCGTGCGGTGGAAAACCGTCTGCGTGAAGCCGTCCGTCAGGATCGTGCGCGCATTCAGATCAGCCACATCTCTCGCTTCGGCCTGCTGGAGATGTCCCGTCAGCGCCTGAGCCCGTCGCTCGGTGAGTCCAGCCATCACGTTTGCCCACGCTGTAGCGGCACCGGCACCATCCGTGATAACGAATCTCTGGCGCTGTCTATTCTGCGTCTGATTGAAGAAGAAGCGCTGAAAGAGAACACCCAGGAAGTCCACGCGATCGTTCCTGTTCAGGTAGCGTCTTACCTGCTGAACGAAAAACGTGCGGCCATCAGCGCCATCGAAACCCGTCAGGGTGGCGTGCGCTGCATCGTCGTACCAAACGATCAGATGGAAACCCCACACTACTCCGTACTGCGCGTTCGTAAAGGCGAAGAGACTCAGACCCTGAGCTATCTGCTGCCGAAACTGCACGAAGAAGAGATGGCAATGCCATCTGAGGATGAACCAGCTGAACGTAAACGCCCTGAGCAGCCTGCTCTGGCAACGTTCGTGATGCCGGATGCACCTCCTGCACCGGTCGCTGAAGTGGCGAAAGCCGCTGCACCGGAAGCAAAAGCAGTAGCCCCTGCTGCACCGGGTCTGGTTTCCCGCATTCTCGGTGCGCTGAAGTCAATGTTCAGCAGCGAAGCGCCAGCCGTGGCTGAGCCTGAACCGGTTAAAAAAGAAGAGAAACCAGAGCGCCAGCAGGATCGTCGCCGTTCTCGTCAGTCTAACCGCCGCGACCGTAATGACCGTGATCGCAACGACCGTCGCGATAACCGTGGCGAGCGTGGTGACCGCGATAATCGTGGTGAGAACAGCGAAGGTCGCGAAGACAACCGCCGCAACCGTCGTGAGAAGCCGCAGCAGAACGCTGAAACCCGTGAAGCACGCCAGCAGAACGTGGTGGAAGACGCAGATAAAGCGAAATCCCGCGACGAGCAGCCGCCGCGCCGTGAACGTAACCGTCGTCGTAATGATGACAAGCGTCAGGCACAGCCGGACGTAAAAGTTCAGGCCGAGCAGCCAGTTCAGGAAACCGAACAGGAAGAACGCGTTCAGACTATGCCGCGTCGCAAGCAGCGTAACCTGGCGCAGAAAGTCCGCATCGAAACCGCCGCAGAAACCGCGGAAAGAACCGCAGCTTTTGGTGAAACCGCAGCCCCGCTTGAAGCTGTTCCGGCTACCAGCACTGAGCTTGCTAAAGTCGATCTGCCAGCCGTCGTTGACGTACAGGCTGAAGACGAAAACGCAGAAGGTCGTGATACCGCAGGCATGCCGCGTCGCTCCCGTCGTTCTCCGCGCCACCTGCGCGTGAGCGGCCAGCGTCGTCGTCGCTACCGCGATGAGCGTTACCCGACCCAGTCCGCCATGCCGCTGACCGTTGCCTGCGCATCGCCAGAAATGGCTTCCGGTAAAGTGTGGATCAGCTATCCGGTGGCTCGCGCTCAGGAGAACCTGGCAGAAGAGACTCGCGAACAGGAAACCGTTGTGCCAGTCATTGAAATTGCCCCGGTCGAAGCGCCAGCGCCAGTTGCTGAAGCAGCTGCACCAGTCGCAGCTGATGAACCTGCTGTAGTGGCAGAACCGCAGGCAGTGGAAGCTGAAGTAACAGCACCTGTTGTGGAAACCACGCATCCGGAAGTGATTGCTGCGCCTGTTGATGAAGCGCCGCAGATCATTGCTGAAGTGGATGCTGTTGTCGCAGAAACCGTAGCGGAAGAAGCGAAACCAGCCGTGGCAGAGCCCGCCGCAGTGGAAGAAGTGGAAAGCGTTATCGCTGCAGCTCAGCCAGCGGCGGTAGAAGCGCCAGCGCCAGTTGCCGCACCAGCTCCGGCAGTTGAAACGCCGGTCAAGGCTGCCGTTGCTGAACAACCAGCCGTGGTCGCTAACAAACACGCAACCGCCCCGATGACGCGTGCACCAGCACCGGAATATGTGCCGGAAGCACCGCGTCACAGCGACTGGGTTCGCCCGGCCTTCGGCTTCGAAGGTAAAGGCGCAGCCGGTGGCCACAGCGCCACCCACACGGCAACCGCCGGCCCTACTCGCCCACAGTCAAACGACTAAGCGACAAAAGCCTCACTAAACCGCCTTCGGGCGGTTTTTTTATGCCCTGAGACATCCCTGATGCCGGATGGCGCTTCGCTAATCCGGCCTACAAATCCCCCGTAGGTCAGGTAAGCGCAGCGCCGCCTGGCAGCGTTTTGTCGCCCGTAATCAGATAAAAAAAAGCCCGCGCCGGGGTGAGTGGCGCGGGCACAGAGAACATGGCTTTTTCAGGGCATGTTCAAAACCGGGCTATTTATTCAACTGGAACAGCGACATGCCCTGCATATCGGTAAAGGCTTTGTAGGACGCCTGAAGCGCTGCCTGCTGCATGGTGTAGTTGGAAATGGTGGCGTTCCAGTCCACATTGACCAGGTCGCTCATCTGCTGAGTCTGACTCAGCTTACGGTCATCGCCCAGGGCGTTGAGCTTATCAAGTTCGTTCAGCTGCGTACCCACTTCTGCCTGCACGCTCAGCACGTTGTTCAGTGAATTACGCAGGCCGCGGTTGGTTTCATCAATGGTCGCCTGAGCCGTCGCCTGTGCGGCATCGTCGTCTGCCACCGGCGTTTTCAGCGCAGCAATCGCGCTATCGAGCAGCTTAAACAGGTTTTGTTCCGGCAGCGTGCCATCCGGGTTCTTCACCGCATTTGGCGTAACGGCGTCGAAAATTTTGTCGCCGGTATGACCGATGACCATCGAACGGGAAGAATCCACCTGCTGCTCGACGTTAGTGGTGCCGCCCGTATAGGCTCCGGTTGCTGAGTCAAACGGCGCGCTGTCCGTTTTATACCCGGCAAACATATAGCGACCGTTACCGTCCTGGCTGTTCGCCAGGTTCATCAGTTGATCGCGAATACCCTGTAGATCGGTCGCCAGCGATGCACGGTCATCGTCGCTAAGCGTGCCGTTCCCGGCATAGACGATTTTTTCCTGTGCCGTCTGAATGGCAGTCGTCACGGAAGAAAGCGTGTTGGTTTCCTGCGAGATACGCTGCGTGGCAAAGCTGCGGGCAGAAGCAAACTGTGCGGTCTGCGCCTGGGCCTGCGACAGCACTACGGCCTGAGAGGCAGCAATAGGATCGTCTGAAGGACGGTTCACGCGCAGGCCGGTGGACATCTGCTCGCCATATTTCAGCCAGGAAGATTGGGAGTTAGTAATGCCGCCCATTGTCTGCTGGTACATCATTAAGGTACTGATACGCATCCGTCACGTCTCCTTAGCGAATATTGATCAGCGCGTCGAAAAGCGTGCTGGCGGTCTGCATTACCTGGGCATTCGCCAGATAGTACTGCTGATACAGCTGCAGGTTGCCGTACTCTTCATCGAGGTTAACGCCGGAAATGGACTGCTGCTGTTTGGTAAGCTGCGTCACAACGTTGCCCTGAGTGGTGCTGCTGGTTTCCAGCGTCGAGGTTTTGTTCCCCACGTCGCTGACCAGCGAAGCATAAGCATCGTTAACGGTTTTATTGCCGCCCACCAGCTTACTGTTTTGCAGGTCAAGCAGCGCCTGGCCATTACGGTTATCGCTTTCGCCACTTTCCGCGTCATCAACGCCCAGCGCAATCTTGCCGGAATCACTCAGCGCCACGCTCATGTTGACGATGGCGTTAGCGACCGGCTTCACGGTGAAGCTGTCGTTTTTGTTCGCCGAGCCGCTGACGCTGATGTTCAGACCGTCAAAACTCAGGCTACCGTCGCTTTCGACCGTCGGCGTCACTGGGGTGTTATCGGACAGACGCGTCACCTGCCAGCTGGTGCCGTCGAAGCTCACCTTGTAGTCGGTCGCCTGGACCTGAGTGCTATCGGTAATTTTCGCACTCAGCGTGGCATCACCTGTATTTTTAGTGTTGCTGAGCGTTGTCGGGTCGCCAATATTGAAGAAATTCCCGCCGACATCACCATTGACATCAATCCCCTGCGCATTCTGTTTGTTGAATGCATCGGCAAAGGCCTGCGCCATCTGATTCAGGCTATTGCGCGTCTGGTCGAGATCCTGGGAGCGGAAGGTCAGCAGACCGCCGAGTGAACCGGTGGTCAGCAATTTTTCAGGGATTTCAATATTGCCTGCGACGTTATCAACGTACGCGACCGTGGTGCGCGACGGATCGGCGCTGCTTGGCACAGCCGCCAGCTGGTGAGCATTACTGCCCTGCACCAGGTTGTAACCGTTGGCCATGGTGATGTTATACGTGCCGCCGTCCTGCACGTTCACTTCCACGCCCACCAGCTGGTTGAGCTGGCTGACCAGCTGATCGCGCTGGTCCAGCAGGTCGTTAGGCGAAGCTCCCGCCCCAACGCCGGTCAGTTTGGATATTTTGTCGTTCAGCGTCGCAATCTGCTGCGAGTAGTTGTTGATCTGCGCCACCGACGAGGCAATCGCGCCGTTAACCTGTTTGTCCTGATCGCGCAGATACTGATCGGTGGTCTTGAACTGGTTTACCAGCCCCTGCGCTTTTCCGAGTACAGACTGACGCGCGGCCGGATCTTCAGCATTGCTGACCAGCGTTTGCAGGCTGGCGTAGAAATCCTGCAACGTTGCGGAAATGGAGTTGGTGGTGTCCGACATCAAATCGTCAATTTTCGACATCTGCTGATAGCGCGTGGTCAGGCCGCTGCTCTGATTCTGCGCCGCGTTCAGCTGATTGGTGATGAAGGCATTGTACTCGCGCTGTACGCTGGAGACCGTTACCCCATTGCCCACCCAGCCGCCTGCGCCCAGCGTACTGTTCGCCGCCGAAAGTATCGTCGTCTGGCGGGTATAGCCGGACACGTTATAGCTGGCGATGTTGTTACTGACGGTATTCAGCGCCGCCTGAGCCGCACCGAGGCCGCTCATTGCGCTATTCATTAAACTGGACATGGAGGTTCCTTTATTCTTTTAGACACGAGTCCTGACCAGAATTATCGGCACCGGTCAGCTGAACTTGAGCGGTTTCAGAACAGATTTTCGATATCGTTGCCGTAGGCTTTGCTCACCTTTTCGCCCATTGATTTAAGCTGCTGGATCATCCCCGTAAGCTTGCGGGCATAGTTCGGGTCAGTGGCATAACCTGCTCTTTGCAATGCCTGAGCGCCCTGCTCTGGCGTTGCCGCCGAGGTGACTGCCGCATAGCGCGGGTTGCGGGTCAGCAGGCCGACGTAATCAGACAACGCTTCCAGATAAGAGCCGTAAACGCGGAAACGGGCTTTCACCTTCTTCATCTCCCCATTTTCATATTCGGTGGTGGTGATCTCCGTAACCTTGCCTTTCCAGTCGGACGACGCTTTCACCCCGAAGAGGTTGAAGCTCGGCTCGCCGTTTTCCCGGCGAATCTGCCGCTGCCCCCAGCCAGACTCCAGCGCCGCCTGGGCGAGAATCAGGTGATGCGGGATCCCGCTCTGCTCACTGGCAAGTTTTGCCGGAAGGGAAAGCTGGGCGAGGAAGTCGTGGCTGTCGCCCGGCACGTCTGCGGCATCGCTGGCATCCGGAGCTTTCGGCATCGCCTTGCGCACCATCTGCGTCAGCGCCGAATTTTGATAGCTGGTGACGGTTGCAGGATCGAACTTAAGCGGCACCTGGGCAGGCGCATCACTCGGCCCACCCTGGGCTGCGGTCATCTGGCGGACCATTTCATCCGCCAGCCCAAGCCCTTTGCCCGCCGTCATCTGCTGAGCAATTTGCTGATCGTACATACTGGTGTAAAGCCGCGTCTGATCGCTACTGAACAGGCCGTCTTTCGGCAGCGCCTCACGCATGCTTTTCAGCATCATCTGCACGAACATACCCTCGACCTGCCGGGCCACTGGCCTTAAGTTTGCCTGTGGATCTTTCCCGGCCTTCGCCTTCAGGTCGTTCAGCGACTGCGCGTCCCAGGCCGCGCTCGCCATCAGCTTGCTGTCGCCCAGCATCAGATAATTTCCACTTTGGCACGCAGGCAGCCTGCGCTCTGCATCGACTGGAGAATCGACATCAGCTCGATTGGCGATGCGCCCAGCGCGTTCAGTGCCCGGACCACATTGTTCAGATTGGCGCTGGAACGAATGCTCTGCATCGCGCCGCCGCTCTGTCGCAGGTCGATCTGCGTCTGTGGCGTCACCACCGTTGAACCTCCGCCAAACGGCGTATCCGGCTGACTCACCTGTGCGGAACGGTTGACCGTGACCGACAGATTACCCTGCGCTACCGCACAGCTGTCGAGCGTCACTTCGCGGTTCATCACCACGGACCCGGTACGGGAGTTGATGATTACTTTCGCATCCTGCGGCGTAACGCCCACTTCCAGATTCTGAATATCCGCCAGCAAACGCACCTGATTACTGCCGCCGCTGGAGGCGCGGATCTGCACGGTACGCGCATCGAGCGCCGTGGCGTTACCATAGCCGCCGCGGCGGTTGATGGTGTCGGCAATCTGCTGAGCCATGCCGAAATCATCTTCGTTCAGCTGCAGATTGATGGTATTGCCTGCGCCGAACTGGCTCGGCAGCTCGCGTTCAATGGTCGCGCCGCCGGTGATGCGCCCGCCGTTCAGCTGGTTCACCTGCACGCTGCTGCCGCCTGCAGCCGCCCCGGCACCACCGACCAGGATATTCCCCTGCGCCAGCGCATAGACCTGGCTGTCGACCCCTTTCAGCGGCGTCATTAACAGCGTGCCGCCGCGCAGGCTTTTGGCGTTACCCATCGATGACACCACCACGTCAATGGTCTGGCCCTGACGGCCAAACGCCGGAAGCTGGGCGGTAACCATCACCGCCGCCACATTTTTCAACTGCATGTTGGTGCCCGCCGGCACGGTGATCCCGAGCTGCGAGAGCATGTTGTTCAGGCTTTGGGTGGTAAACGGCGTTTGGGTTGTCTGGTCGCCGGTGCCGTCAAGGCCCACCACCAGGCCATAGCCAATCAGGGAGTTTTCCCGCACGCCCTGCACGCTGGTGAGGTCGCGAATGCGGTCGGCCTGGGCGAAGGTCGCCACCAGAACCAGGGCAATGCCCGCCAGTGTTTTAAACATGTTCCACCTCGTTACATCGGCGATAAGTTAAGGAAGAAACGCTGGAGCCAGCCCATGTTCTGCGCTTCATTGATGTAGCCGTTGCCAACATATTCGATACGGGCATCCGCCACCTGCGTGGACGGCACGGTGTTGCTGCCGCTGATGGTGCGCGGATTGACGACGCCGGAGAAGCGAATAAATTCGGTTCCCTGGTTGATGGCGATTTGCTTCTCACCCACCACGTGCAGGTTACCGTTTGCCAGTACCTGATCGACCGTCACCGTCAGCGTACCGCTGAAGGTGTTGCTGGCATTGGCCCCTCCTTTACCGTTAAAGGAGTTGCCGCCAGAAGCTTCCACGTCGGCGCGCGCATTGCCAAACAGGCCCTGCAAATAGCGCGGCACGGTGTCGAAGCCGAAATTCGTTTTGCCATCGCGGCTGGCGTTTGCCGACGAGCTTTTCGACGCGCTGACGTTTTCCTGCAGCTGGATGGTCAGCGTATCGCCAATGTTGCGCGGACGACGGTCTTCAAACAGCGGCTGATAGCCGTAGTTAATGGGCTGCGCGCTCTGGAAAATCGAGCCATTGACCACCGGCACCGGGCCGGGTACGGGCTGCGCGGTTGTCGCCCCTTCCACCAGCGGTTTTGAGGGGATCCATGCGCATCCGGCCTGAGTCAGGGCCAGGACCACGAAAAGCGGATAACGAAACGCTGAGGATTTTTGCATTGCTCTTATCTTCTGAATCAAAAAACCGGTGCAGGACATCTGCACCGGTAACGTCTTACAGCTGAGTGAGTTTCTGCAGCATCTGGTCGGTGGTGGACACCGCTTTGCTGTTGATCTCATACGCGCGCTGTACCTGAATCATATTGACCAATTCTTCCGCCACGTTGACGTTAGAGGTTTCAACATAACCCTGGTAAAGCAGGCCCGCGCCGTTCAGTCCGGGCGTCGTGTCGTTCGGCGCGCCGGAAGCCTGTGTTTCGGTGTAGAGGTTCTCACCGATGCTCTCCAGGCCTGAATCATTCATAAAGGTGGTCAGGTTCAGCTGACCGACCTGTACCGGGTTAGTTTGCCCCTGCTGAGTAACGCTCACCACGCCATCACGCCCGACGGTAATGCTCAGGGTATTCGTCGGAATGGTGATCGCTGGCTGCACCTGATAGCCACCCGCCGTCACCAGCT
Organism: Scandinavium sp. UTDF21-P1B; assembly: GCF_040750395.1. Classification (NCBI taxonomy): domain Bacteria; kingdom Pseudomonadati; phylum Pseudomonadota; class Gammaproteobacteria; order Enterobacterales; family Enterobacteriaceae; genus Scandinavium; species Scandinavium sp. UTDF21-P1B. The sequence goes on along the minus strand of NZ_JBFLVD010000011.1, from coordinate 290,336 downwards.
GGCCGTTCTGATCGACCTGGAACGACCCGTCACGCGTGTAAGCAGAAGTCCCGTCCGGCAGCAGCACCTGGAAGAAACCTTCACCTTTGATGGCCACGTCCTTGCTGTTGTCGGTCTGCGACAGGTTACCCTGCGTGTGGATACGCTCGGTCGCTACCGGGCGAACACCGGTACCGATTTGCAGGCCAGAAGGCAGCGTTGTCTGCTCGGACGACTGCGCGCCAGGCTGGCGCACGGTCTGATACAGCAGATCTTCAAATACCGCACGCTGACGCTTGAAGCCGTTGGTGCTGACGTTCGCCAGGTTGTTGGCGATAACGTCCATGTTGGTTTGCTGGGCGTCGAGGCCGGTTTTGGCAATCCATAATGAACTGATCATGTTTTTTCCTGTGTCTAGCTCATGGATAACAGCTGATTGGCTTTCGAAGCGTTGTCATCCACGCTGCTGATTACCTTCATCTGCATTTCGAAACGTCGGGAGCTGGCAATCATGTCCGCCATCGCCGCCACCGGTTTAACGTTGCTGCCTTCCAGCACGCCAGACTGCAGGCGGATAGTCGGATCGGACTGCAACGTCTGACCACGCGTGGCCTGCGCTGCCGCAGTCAGACGGAACATCCCGTCGTCACCGCGAGTCACCTCGTTATCCGCGGCTTTGACCAGCTTCAGTTTTGCCACTGGCGAAATGGTGTTTGCCGGGTCGCCGGGATTCAGCGCAGACACCGTGCCGTCAGCGCCGATGGTTATCTGTGACCCCTCCGGAACCGTCACCGCACCGCCGCCGTCACCCATGACTGGCAGGCCCTGAATGGTGAGCTGCCCGGTGGACGATACCTGAATGCCGCCGTTGCGGGTGTAGCCTTCAGCGCCATCGGCCGTTTGCACCGCCAGCCAGCCGTCCTGTTGTAAGGCCACATCGAGCGGGCGTCCGGTGTAGTCCAGCTGGCCGGGCGTCATGTCAGCGCCCGGCGTAGAGGCGGTCACCAGCGTACGGGTCTGATACGTTTCGCCGTTGACCGGCACCGCACGCAGCGCGGTCAGTTGAGCGCGAAAGCCTGGCGTGGAGGCGTTGGCGAGGTTGCTTGCGGTCACCCCCTGCATCTCCATCGTCTGGCTTGCCGCGCCCATCGCGGTATATATCGCGTGATCCATAAAGCCGTCCCGTCAGGCGCTTAGCGCAGGTTAACCAGGGTGTTGAGGATCTGATCCTGGGTCTTGATGGTCTGCGCGTTCGACTGGTAGTTACGCTGCGCGACAATCATGTTCACCAGTTCTTTGCTCAGATCGACGTTCGAGGCTTCCAGCGCGCCGTTGGTCAGGGTGCCGAAGTTGCCGGTGCCTGCGGTGCCGAGCAGCGCGACGCCGGAAGACTGCGTTGCCGACCAGACGTTATCGCCTTCGGACTGCAGCCCTTCGTTGTTGGCAAAGTTAGCGAGCGTGATCTGCCCCAGCAACTGGGTCTGTTCGTTGGAGTAGTTGCCGACCACGGTGCCGTCATCGTTGATCTGGTAGCTCACCAGGTTGCCAGGCTTATAGCCGTTCTGGTTAGTCGCCACGATGTCGTTGGAGCCGGTGTTCTGCTGCATGGAGTTGGCGAGGCTTAGCGTGAAGCTGCCGCTTGCCGACCCGTTCAAGCCCGCCAGAGCAATATCGAAAGCGGGTTGAGCATTAGCCGTGGCATTCAGAACCGGTACCTTCTCGCTGGCCGGGTCTGCTGGATCGGAAAGCTGGTAGGTATAACCCGTAACGGTATCCAGCGTTCCATTGTCGCTAAAGCTCATTTGCGCGGCTTTGACCGCCTTTGCACCTGCTACGCTGGAATCCTGGGTATAGACATCCCATTTATTGTCTGCGGTCTTTACGTAATACAGATTGACGTCATGGGAGTTACCCTGAGAGTCAAACACCGTCACGGTGCCTTTCTTGTTGTAGGTATCCGCATCGGTAGCATCGAACGGCGCTGTCGACGGAACGGCGTCCGTGGAGTTCAGGTTGATCTGCATAGATCCCGTGGTGGTGGCTTTTGCCGCCATCAGCGTGTTTGGAATGCTTAACCCTACCGGGTTTGCGCCCTGCTGGATGGTCGGCGGCGTGCCGGTGGCCGGATAGCCGGTCAGCTGCAGGCCCTGCATGTTCACCAGGTTACGGTTTTCGTCCAGCTTGAACTGGCCGTTGCGGCTGTAGTAAACGGAGCCGTTGCTGTCCACCAGGCGGAAGAAGCCGTTCTGGCTAATTGCCACGTCCAGCGCGCGACCGGTGCTGGTCGTGGTGCCGTCGTTGAAGTCCTGGGTGATACCTGCCACTTTCACGCCCAGACCCACTTTGGAGCCGGCAAACATATCGGCGAACGAAGCGGTACCGGCTTTGAAACCGTAGGTCGCGGAGTTGGCAATGTTGTTGCCAATCACGTCGAGATTGGTGGCAGCAGCGTTCAGGCCGCTGACCGCTTGAGAAAAGGCCATGTCTTAACTCCTGATGAGGTTAAATAATCTGACGAACTTCGTCGAGCGTGGTGGTGCCATACGTGCCGAGATCCAGCAGATTACCGCTGCTTCCCTTCGTGACCCCTTGCACCAGTGCGAACTGGAGCGGCTGGGCGACCAGCTGCGTGCCGTTGGTGCTGGCGGCAATCGAGACGCTGTATGCGCCGTCCGGAACGGTAGAGCCATCGGAGGCGGTACCGTCCCAGGTGAAGGTGTGAACCCCTGCGGTCTGGCTGCCCAGATCCAGGGTACGAACCACTTTGCCCGTGCTGTCAGTAATGGTGGCGGTCGCTTTGTCGGCGGCCTGCGTCAGCTCAACGCCAAACGGCGTGGTGCTGGCTTTGCCGTCCGTGTCGGAACCGGCGAGCACCACGGAGCCCGGGATCATCACGCCGTGACCAATCAGGTTCGACGCCTGCAAAGACTGGCTGTTGTCGATCTGCCCGGAAATAGAGCCGAGCGTGGTGTTGAGTTTTTCAATTCCGCTGACGGTGCTGATCTGCGCCAGCTGAGAGGTCAGCTGCGCGTTGTCCATCGGGTTGGTGGGATCCTGGTTTTTTAGCTGGGCCACCAGCAGCGTCAGGAAACTGCTTTGCAGGTCGGAAGCGCTGCTGCTGGTTAAGTCCCCACTGGAGGTGCTCTTCTGAACACCGGTATTGGTTGGATCGTTGACGTTCACGGCAATAGACATCGTTTTCTCCGTTACTGACCAAGGGTCAGCGTCTTGAGCATCATGCTCTTGACGGTATTGAGCACTTCCACGTTGGCCTGGTAGCTGCGGGAGGCGGACATGGTGTTGACCATCTCTTCCACCACGTCGACGTTAGGCATCTTCACGTAACCTTTGGCATCCGCCAGCGGATTTCCCGGCTGGTAAACCAGCTTGAACGGATCCTGGCTTTCCACCACGTCGGCCACCTTCACGCCGCCGGTGGCTGCCCCGACGGGCGCATCCACCTGAAACACGACCTGTTTGGCACGGTAAGGCTGCCCGTCCGGTCCGGTGACGCTGTCGGCGTTGGCGAGGTTACTGGCCGCCACGTTCAGACGTTTGGACTGCGCGGTCAGCGCCGAGCCCGCCACGTCGAAAATATTCAGTAAAGCCATGAATTAATTCCCCTGTAGCACGGTCATCATGCTTTTGATTTGCCCGCCCAGCACGGTCAGGCCGGTCTGGTATTGCAGGCTGTTGTCGGCAAATTGCGTGCGCTCCCGATCCATATCCACGGTGTTACCGTCCATAGAGGGCTGATCGGGGACCCGATACATCAGGTCTACAGAAGGGGCAGAAATCGCCTGGGCTGGAATGTGGCGTTCTGAGGTCAGCGTGAGCGACACGCCGGTGGTCTCCGCGCGTCCGCGATCCATCACTTTTTTCAGTTCTGAAGCAAAATCCACATCGCGCGCCTGATAACCAGGGGTATCGGCGTTAGCAATGTTGGCAGCCAGGATTTCCTGACGCTGGGCGCGCAGGTTCAACGCTTCCTGTTGAAAACGTAGCGCGGCGTCGAGTTTATCGAGCATGTCTCCTCCGCTGATGGCAATAGTTCATTCAGCGTTCAGATTAATCCCAATTTCATCCCCCCATCGTCGGAATAAAAGCAAAATGCAGCGCTATTTGTTGCGTTGATGTTCTTCACATCCAGGTAAAATTTGCGCATTGCTGATAAACCGGAGTCACGCATGCGAAACCTGAAAAACACGCTCACGCTGGCGCTGATGCTGATGAGCCCGGTGGCCTTTGCGCAGGATTTAACGCAGCAGTTGAACGCTTTTTTCGCTCAGCGTCTGGCAGGATTCAGTGACTCGGTGATGGTCAGTCTGCGCAACCCCGGCAATGTGATGCCGCAATGCGAGCAGCCCGCGCTAAGCGTTATGGGCAACAATAAGCTGTGGGGAAACCAGACCGTGCAGGCACAGTGCGGAACGGAAAAGCGCTATCTTCAGGTCTTTGTGGAAGCGACGGGAAACTATGTCGTCGCCGCACAGCCGATTGCCAGGGGCACGACGCTGGAACCCGGCAGCGTGACGCTCAAGCGCGGCAGGCTTGATCAGCTGCCGCCGCGCACGATGCTGGATATTAATCAGGCGCAGAATGCGGTCTCGCTGCGGGATCTGGCGGCTGGTCAACCCGTACAGCTGTCGATGCTGCGGCAGTCATGGCGGGTGAAGGCCGGGCAAAAAGTACAGGTTTACGCCCGCGGCGACGGCTTTAGCGCCAATGCTGAGGGCCAGGCGCTGAACAACGCCGCCGTCGCACAAAACGCGCGAGTGAGAATGCCTTCAGGCCAGGTGGTGAGCGGTCAGGTAGACGCTGATGGGAATATTCTTATTAATTTATAATGACCTTAAAGAATTCGTGAAGCCTGCCGATAAATAATCAACAACTGATGATGGCAGACCGTAACGCCACAACACCTCGATGAGGACAGGATAATGAGCATTGATCGTACATCGCCCCTGAAGCCCGTTAACGCCGTTCAGCCGCGTGAACCGAATGAAGCCCAGGCGCAGAAAGCCCGACTGGATAAAGCATCTACCGCTAACAGCACCAGCGTCACGCTGAGCGAGGCCCAGTCCAGCCTGATGCAGCCGCGCAACAGCGACATCAACATGGAGCGCGTGGACGCGCTGAAAACGGCTATCCGCAACGGTGAACTGAAAATGGATACCGGCAAAATCGCCGATGCGCTGATTTCGGACACCCAGAGCTGGCTGCAGAGTAAATAAACCGATGAGTCGTCTGTCAGAAATACTGGATCATATGACAGTCATCCTGAACTCGCTGAAAGAGGTGATGGATGCCGAGCAGCAACAGCTTTCGTCAGGCAGCGTGAGCAGCAGCGCCCTGCAACGGATCACCGAAGAGAAAAGCTCGTTGCTGGCGACCCTCGACTATCTGGAAAAGCAGCGCCGTATGGAGCAGGAAGCGCAGCGTTGTGCTAACGACGACGTGGCCGAGCGCTGGCAAAACATCACCGAGAAAACGCAGCATCTGCGCGACCTCAATCAGCACAACGGCTGGCTGCTGGAAGGTCAGATCGAGCGCAACCAGCAGGCATTGCAGGTGCTGAAGCCCCATCAGGAACCGAGCCTCTACGGTAAGGATGGCCAGACCTCGTCCACGCCACGGGGCGGCAAAAAGTTCTCCGTCTGACACCTCCCTTATTGAAGCAGGTCGCAATGCTGCTCTCCGGCAACGGCCCTGCCTTTACTTTTTCTCTGCGTCGTACGTTCGTGCCAGCCAGGCCTTAACCGCCGCGCTGCTCTCTTCCTTTCTGCTGATGACCATCAGATTGGCGGTCAGCTCTGGCGCTATGAGCTCCCGATACGTCAGGCCTGGTACGCTGACCTGGCGCAGCGGTGCGGGAACCAGGGCAATACCCAGCCCGGATGCCGCAATCGCCAGCACGTTCAGGCTGCTTCCGGTGCGGTGAGCAATATTCAGCTTTTCCCCCAACGCCTGCGCGAGCAGCACGCTGAGTTGCTCATCGGGATCGTGCGCTTCGTATAACACCAGCGGCTCATCTGCCAGCATGGCAAGCGTCACCTCCGCTTCGCCAGCCAGAGGATGTTCCTCCGCCATCGCGACCAGCATCCCCCACTCGCCTGTTTTACTGGCGTACAGTCCCTGCCCGCGCAGTTGGCTTAAATCCGGTGAGTAGCCAATATCCAGCCCGCCCGCCAGAATGGATTCAACCTGATGCTGCGGTGTCATTTCCTCAAGGCTTATCTCTACGTCCGGAAAGGTCTGATGAAAATGGCGTAAATCCCGCATCAGCGTCCCGCTGAAAATGGCATTTCCGGCGAAGCCAATGCGCACTTTGCCTGTTTCGCCGCGCAGCGCTCGCTGCGTGGCTTCGCGGGTTAACTCAGCTTGCTCAAGCGTGCGTCGAGCCTGCACTTCAAACACTTTTCCTGCATCCGTGAGCTCAACGCGACGGCTGGTACGTTCAAATAACGCGCCGCCAAGCTCATCTTCCAGAGCACGAATTTGCATACTCAGCGCTGGCTGGACGATATTCAGAGCCTGAGCCGCGCGCCCAAAATGCTTTTCTTTCGCCACGGCGAGAAAGTAACGCAGCTGCCTGAGATCCATTTTACCCCTTTAATCAATTTTAATGATTGATTGGTCAATAATGCATATTGGATGTTATCAATCGCAGGCGCAATACTTCTGCCATGCTCTTAGCGAGTCCTACATTACCGGAGAAAACTATGTCCACATACCATGACGACCGTTTGCAAATTACTGATCTGATGACCGGCTGGATCCACCGCGACCTGTCACAATGGGACGCCCTGCGTGGGTTGTTCCACCCGGATGGCACCATCGAAGTGACGTGGTTCGAAGGCTTGTTCGGCGAATTTGTTGATGCCTCAGCCAGAATGGGCGCCTCCTCGCTGAAAACCAAGCACCTGATCGGCACCCCGGTTGTCACCTTTCATCATGACAAAGCTATTGTCGAAACCAACGCCATGATTATTGGCGAAAATATCGATTTGAACCTGGGCTGCTGCGTGCATAACCGCTTCTACGATTTGGTCGAAAAACGAGACGGCAAGTGGAAAATCGTGCGTCGACAGAGCATCTACGACATGGGCAGCTTTACCTTCCCGCTGGGGCTGGTAGAGATTGATATGAGCGTTGCCAAGAAATACCCGCGGGAATATGCGGCACTGGCGTATGTTCTCGAAAAAAGCGGCTTCCCGGTTAATCGCGTGTTTGCGACGCGAGGCAGCGAGCTTGAGAAGAAGATGAAGGCTGAGGGTGAAGCGTGGCTTAAGGCTTGATGCGTTTGCCGGGTCAAGGGACTGCGCAGCCTGATGCCCTCGCCCCCGACCCCTCCCCACAGGGAGAGGGGTGCAAACATTAAAAAATCCTCTCAAAAGAGGATTTTTGCTATTTACCCTGCCGTACGGCGCACAAACTCCTTCACGCGGAAACCGAGCACCAGAAGCGTGACAAAGTAAGCGGCAATCCCCGCCACCACCACCGCCATCAGGCGCAGGATGCGCAACGGCATTGTCCCCTGTGACCACTCCGGCATGATGTACATCATCCCCAGCAGTACAGCGGCCATCACCACCACGGCGGCTATCAGGCGCGCCAGGAAGGTGCCCCAACCCGGCTGTGGGGTGAAGATTTTTTGCTTACGCAGCTGCCAGTAAAGCAGGCTGGCGTTCAGACAGGCGGCCAGACCAATCGACAGCGAAAGCCCCGCATGCTTCAGCGGGCCGATAAACGCCAGGTTCATCACCTGAGTGAGAATAAGCGTCACGATAGCAATCTTAACCGGCGTTTTGATGTCCTGACGGGAATAGAACCCTGGTGCCAGCACCTTCACCACGATAAGGCCAATCAGCCCCACGGAATATGCCACCAGCGCGCGCTGAGTCATTGCGGCGTCGAACGCGGTGAATTTGCCGTACTGGAACAGCGACACGGTAAGCGGTTTCGCCAGGATCCCCAGCGCCACGGCGCTCGGCAGCGCCAGCAGGAAGCACAGGCGCAGCCCCCAGTCCATCAGGCGACAGTATTCATCATGATTGCCGCTGGCGAAGCTTTTCGACAGCGACGGCAGCAGGATGGTGCCAAGCGCCACGCCCAGCACCCCCGACGGAAACTCCATCAGGCGGTCGGCATAATACATCCAGGAAACTGACCCGGAAACCAGGAAAGAGGCGAAAATAGTGTTGATGATGAGCGAAATCTGGCTGACGGAGACGCCGAGTATGGCCGGCCCCATCTGCTTCACTACGCGCATTGAACCCTTATCTTTCAGATTAATGCGCGGCAGCACCAGCATGCCGATCTTCTTCAGGTGCGGCAGTTGATAGAACAACTGCAACACGCCGCCGACGGTCACCGCCCATGCCAGCGCCAGTACCGGCGGGTTGAAATACGGCGCGGCAAATAGCGCGAAGCCAATCATGCTGACGTTTAAAAACGTCGGTGCAAAAGCCGGAACAGAGAAACGGTTCCAGGTATTCAGGATAGCCCCAACCAGCGAGGCCAGGGAAATCAGCAGGATGTAAGGGAAAGTGATGCGCAGCAGCTGGCTGGTTAAAGCGAACTTATCGGCGGTATCCGCAAAGCCCGGCGCGGTGATAGTGATGACCCACGGAGCCGCCAGCATCCCGACGACGGTCACTACCGCGAGGGCGAGGGTTAATAAACCCGATACGTAAGAGACAAACACGCGGGTGGCGTCTTCGCCCTGCTTGCTTTTGTACTCCGCCAGAATTGGCACGAATGCCTGAGAAAATGCCCCTTCGGCAAAGATTCGGCGCAGCAGGTTCGGCAATTTGAACGCCACAAAAAAGGCATCGGTTGCCATTCCCGCCCCAAAAACCCTTGCCACAATGGCATCGCGCGCAAAACCGAGCACGCGAGAAAACATGGTCATCGAGCTGACGGCCGCCAGCGATTTTAATAAATTCATTAACGTGAGATTCCACATCCGGGAACAAAGCGCCGTCTGAAAGGGGTGAACGTTAACGCTCTGTCGGGAAAGCCCGGCGGCACTTCGTTTGCGCGGGCCTACAAGCAGCAGCGACGCGTTTGTAGGCCGGGTCAGTGGAGCGCTACCCGGCAGAAGTGGGTTAATCGTTGCACGGCCCGATAAGGCGGCGCTGAAAAGTGGCGATAGTCTACCTGGATTAGCGGTAATTTCTACTGGCAGATGTTACAGCCTCTTACTCGCGGCTTGCATCCTGCCAGAGCTTTTCGACGGTGCGCTGGGCAGCAATGGCCTGCTCGCCCGCCGTTTCCGGAACGGTCTGATTTTGCACGCACTGGATAAAGTGATGCGCACAGCCGACAAATCCGCGCTGTTCAAGCGTGCTTTGCCAGCCCGGCACCGGACGAGTCAGCACACCGCTGCCCCGCTCTTCGCGCCAGTCGCGCATATCAGTGATGTCGATTAAGCCACCGTCGGTCACCGCCTGCACCCACTCACGCTGGCTGCCCGCCCGTCGGTGCATACTGGTGGTGATTTGCATCTGCGGCAGAGTGAAATAGTGTTCGGCATAGAACATCTCTCCCTGCTCGGTGGTCTGCAACGTGCCGCCACTCAGCTGTGGTTTACCGCCAGCCAGCCACAGCGCGGTGTCCACCACGTGCAGGTAATCATCAAGGAGGGTGAAGCGCAGATCGCCAGGTCCAACGCTATCGGTGCGATGCTTGTCCATGCGCAGCGACGCGCCCTTGCCAAGGTTTGCTTTAAGCTCGCGATAAAGCGGCGCAAAACGGCGGTTAAAGCCTACCATCAGCGTCAGCTTTTTCTTTTCTGCCAGCTCAATCAGGCGCACTGCATCGCTCAGTTTGTCGGCCAGCGGCTTATCCACGCAGACGTGAACGCCCGCATTGAGCAGCTCACTCACCACGGCGTAGTGCGTGGACGTTGCGCTATGCACAAAAACCGCATCGCACTGCGAAGCCAGGTGCTGGAGGGAATCAGCCAGCGGAATGCGGTACGTTTCGCAGATGCGCAGTGCCTTTTCGCGCCCCGGAGACCAGGCCGCCTGCAGCGTCCAGCCATGCGCTGCGGTCAACACTGGCAGCCACGCTTTTTGAGCGATTCCGCCAAGACCCACCACGCCAATTCGAAGTTTTGCCGTCACGGTCAGTCCCCCAGATGAGCCAGTAAGGAATCGAGGCGCTGCTTGAGCTCCTCCACTTCCCCTTCCAGCGCTTCCACTCGGGCCACAAGATCGTCCGTCGCCGGGGCGACTGCCTCCACGGTAGTAATCAGACTTTCCACATCTCCGCTAAACAGGTGCATATAGCGATGCTCGCGTTTGCCCGGTTCGCGCGGCAGGCGTGCGACAAACGGGCCATCGTCGCGGGTGGCTAACTGTTCCAGCGTGCTTTCCACTTCCGCCGTATCCGTAAACTCATGCATGCGCTGACCGCGGCTTCGCAGTTCACCGGGAGTTTGCGGGCCACGCAGCAGCAGGGTGGTAACGATCGCAACTTCGCCCGAGGTAAGTTTCAGATCGCCAAATTCAGAATTACAGAAGCGCTGTTCGTATTTAGTGACACGATTGCCAAACCCGCTGACCGTACGCAGATAGTGGCGCTTGACGAGCTGATCTAACCAATCCTGCACTTCGCTTTCGCTAAGGGACATCACCGGCTCGCGGTTGCTTTTCTGATTGCAGGCGAGGGTCACGGCGTTAACCGACAACGGATATTGCTCCGGCGTAGTCACCTGCTTTTCGAGCAGACAGCCAATCACCCGCGCCTCATGCGCCGTTAACTGATACTTCATGATTTCTCCTTAGCGACCTGCCGTCCACTCGCGGGTGGTCAGCGCCGTCAGAACATGGTCACGCCACTGCCCGTCGATCAGCAGATAGTCTTTGGCGTAGCCCTCTTTTTCAAAACCGAGTTTTGCCAGCAGCGCACCGCTGCGCTGGTTGTGCGGCATATAGTTAGCCATGATGCGGTGGATGTGCTGGGTTCGCTGCATGTAGCGAATGGCGGAGGTGAGCGCTTCGTACATCAGTCCTTGCCCTTGCCATTTTTCGCCGATGGAGTAGCCCAGATAGCAGGCATGGAAAGAGCCGCGCACGACGTTAGAGAAGTTGGCCACGCCGACGATCTCTTTCTCTTCCGGATCCAGCAGCACAAAATAAAACGCCGATCCTTGCTTATGAAATTCGTTGATCATCGATAAACGCGCCTGCCAGCCGGATGGATAGCAGTGGCTGTCATCGCGTACGGGCTCCCAGGGCTTCAGGAACGCCTTATTTTCAGCGTAATAATCGGCAAGACGCCATGCGTCACGGTCATGAACCAGGCGCACCACCAGCCGGTCTGTTGTTAAACGCACTTTCGGCACGTTACTGCGATAGCCAAACATCTTCCCCTACCCTTTTAAATCGCCATTAACATTACTATACCTGCCCATCACCGCCTTGGGAAAACAGCGACATACGATTTTCTGCGGCATTTCTGCTTTTCGATAAATAAACTCTATCAAAATTGTCTTTTGATAAAAAAATATTGTTGCGCTTGCCGCCGGAAAAACAGACTTCAGACGGTACAATGGGTCTTCTCACCGTCTTATTCCCCTGGAGGGGAAATGCCATCGCGCATCTCACAGGCTCGCAGCCTGGGTAAATATTTTCTGCTCGTCGACAACATGCTGGTCGTGCTTGGCTTTTTTGTTGTCTTCCCCCTGATTTCCATTCGCTTTGTTGACCAGATGGGCTGGGCCGCGCTGATGGTCGGCATCGCGCTCGGATTACGTCAGCTGGTTCAGCAAGGCTTGGGCATTTTCGGCGGCGCGATAGCCGATCGCTTCGGCGCCAAGCCGATGATCGTCACCGGCATGCTGATGCGTGCAGCAGGTTTTGCCACCATGGCGATTGCGCAGGAACCCTGGATGCTCTGGCTCTCCTGCATCCTTTCCGGGCTCGGCGGCACACTGTTCGACCCGCCACGCGCGGCGCTGGTCGTAAAACTTGTGCGTCCACACCAGCGAGGACGCTTCTTCTCTATATTGATGATGCAGGACAGTGCAGGGGCGGTTATTGGCGCCCTGCTCGGCAGCTGGCTGCTGCAGTACGATTTCCGTCTCGTGTGCAGCGTGGGCGCAGTGCTGTTTATTCTCTGCGCGGCATTTAACGCCTGGTATCTCCCGGCATGGAAGCTTTCGACGGTGAAAACGCCAGTGCGTGAGGGGCTGTCGCGGGTGATGAGTGACAAACGTTTTGTCACCTATGTGCTGACCCTGACCGGCTACTACATGCTGGCGGTACAGGTGATGCTGATGCTGCCGATTATGGTGAACGACATCGCCGGAACGCCCTCGGCAGTAAAATGGATGTACGCCATTGAAGCCACGCTATCGCTGTCGCTGCTTTACCCTATCGCACGCTGGAGCGAAAAGCGTTTTCGCCTCGAGCATCGTCTGATGGCCGGATTGCTGATTATGACGCTGGCGATGCTGCCCATCGGGCTATCCGGCAACCTGCAGCAGCTGTTCACCCTGATTTGCCTGTTCTACATCGGCTCAATCATTGCCGAACCGGCGAGAGAAACCCTGAGCGCCCAGCTCGCGGATCCTCGCGCACGCGGCAGCTACATGGGCTTCAGTCGTTTGGGCCTCGCCTTCGGCGGTGCGCTCGGGTACGCGGGCGGTGGCTGGCTGTTTGACGCCGGTAAAGCCATCGCCCAGCCGGAGCTGCCGTGGGTGATGCTTGGCGTAATTGGCATCATCACGTTTTTGGCGCTGTGGTGGCAGTTCAGCGCCAGGCGCGCCTCAACGGGGATGGTCGAGCCAGGGGCTTAGCGTTAACTGCGGTAACAATTCAGCGGATTCTGCTGGCACGTCTTTGGCTGACAGGGCATGCTGCTTTGTGTCAGGATGAGACAAAGGCATCATGTTGAGGAACCCCATGAAAAAGATGTTGATGGTCGCCACGCTGATCGTGAGCGGCCTGTTGGCAGGCTGTAACCAGCTGACGCAGTACACCGTAAGTGAACAGGAAATTAATCAGGCGCTGCAAAAGCGCAATAATTTCTCCAAAGATATTGGCCTGCCAGGCGTGGCGGACGCACACATTGTGCTGACGAATCTCACGAGCGCTATCGGGCGTGAGGAGCCGAACAAAATTACGCTCAACGGCGTAGCGAATCTCGATATGACTTCGCTGTTTGGCAACCAGAAAGCGACCATCGATCTGAAGCTCAAGGCGCTCCCGGTCTTCAACAAAGAGAAAGGGGCTATTTTCCTCCAGGAGATGGAGGTGGTGGACGCCACGGTGAAGCCTGAGAAGATGCAATCCGTGGTGCAGACCATGCTGCCTTACCTGAATCAGTCTTTGCGCAGCTACTTCAATAAGCAGCCGGCTTACGTTTTGCGAGAAGATGCAAGCAAAGGTGAAGCGCTGGCGAAGAAATATGCCAAAGGCATTGAGGTCAAACCCGGCGAGATTGTTATCCCCCTCACCGACTAGGCCGTTTCATCGTAAACGGGTGCCCTGGCGCCCGTTTTTTTTACAGAAAGGAGTGCAAAGGAAAACGTTTCCGTTTAACCTTAGTGCCCGGCAAAAATAGCCCTTCTTAACCAGCCGGAGCCCTCTATGTCATCCCAGTCCCAGATCCTGAAAATCCGCCGTCCCGACGACTGGCATATCCATCTCCGCGATGGCGATATGCTGAAAACCGTGGTGCCTTACACCAGCGAAGTGTACGGCCGGGCGATTGTGATGCCTAATCTGGTGCCGCCGGTCACAACCGTTGACGCCGCCATCAGCTATCGCCAGCGCATTCTTGATGCCGTACCTGCGGGCCATGAATTTACGCCGCTGATGACCTGCTATTTAACCGACACGCTCGACCCGAATGAGCTGGAGCGCGGCTTCAATGAGGGCGTATTCACCGCCGCGAAGCTCTACCCGGCCAACGCCACCACTAACTCCAGCCACGGCGTGACCAGCATCGATGCTATCATGCCGGTGCTTGAGCGTATGCAGAAGCTCGGCATGCCACTGCTGGTACATGGCGAAGTGACTCATGCGGAAATCGACATCTTCGACCGCGAAGCGCGTTTTATCGAAACCGTTATGGAGCCAATGCGCCAGCGTCTGCCCGCGCTGAAGGTGGTGTTCGAGCATATCACCACCAAAGATGCCGCCGAGTACGTGCGAGACGGTAATGAGCTGCTTGCCGCAACTATCACGCCGCAGCACCTGATGTTTAACCGTAACCATATGCTGGTCGGCGGCGTGCGCCCTCACCTCTACTGTCTGCCGATCCTCAAGCGTAATATTCACCAGCAGGCGCTGCGTGAGCTGGTCGCCAGCGGGTTTGAACGCGTATTCCTCGGTACCGATTCCGCACCGCATGCCCGTCATCGTAAAGAAGCCAGCTGCGGCTGCGCAGGATGCTTTAACGCGCCGACCGCACTTGGCAGCTATGCCACCGTGTTTGAAGAGATGAACGCCCTGCAGCATTTTGAAGCGTTCTGCTCGCTTAACGGGCCACGCTTCTACGGCCTGCCGGTGAATGACAGCTTTATTGAACTGGAGCGCAAAGAGTGCCAGGTGACCGAAAGCATCGCGCTGACGGATGACACGCTGGTTCCGTTCCTCGCGGGTGAAACCGTACAGTGGAGCGTCAAACGTTAAAAATTGTTTGTCCCCTGTTGTAAGTTTCCCAAACTAACTGTATAAATATACAGTATATTACACAGGGGGCACATTATGCGTATTGAAGTGACCATTGCCAAAACCACCGTTTTACCCGCGGGCGCCATTGATGCGCTCACCAGCGAGCTTTCCCGCCGTATTCTCAGCCAGTTTCCGGACCGGGACGGTCAGGTGAGCGTGCGCTATGCCGCCGCCAATAATCTCTCCGTCATCGGTGCGCCAAAGGAAGACAAAGATCGCATCAGCGAAATTCTTCAGGAAACCTGGGAGAGCGCTGATGACTGGTTTAATCCTGCCTGAATCGCTGAATAAAATTAAACAAACGCTCCATTCTGTGTCATTTTTTGCCGGGTCGCCCCGGCTTTTTTGTTTTTTTATTCGCTTCTTTTTTAACCTTTTTCTGATTGCATCGCTTTTTCTTTTAAAAAATAGCGAACTAACTGACGCTTTATTGTTCAAAAAAACGAAAGATGCAGAAAAAGATGTTGCGGATAAGCTAAAAATTCGAATATTTTCTTGATTGTTGATATAATTAGTTTGCTTCAGAAAACACGCATTGAACCTCGAACCGTTGTCTTTAAACACGCAAATAAGGGGTTATGATGGAAAAGAATAATGAAGTCATCCAGACCCATCCCCTCGTCGGATGGGACATCAGCACCGTAGACAGCTATGACGCGCTGATGCTGCGCCTGCACTACCAGAACCCCGCACAATCGAGTCATCACGAAGCAGAGATCGGTCAGACGCTATGGTTAACGACCGATGTGGCCCGCCAGTTTATTTCTATTTTAGAAGCGGGCATCGCCAAAATTGAATCCGGCGATTTCCAGGAAAACGAGTATCGAAGGCATTAGCGCTTAATGCTGAAATTCACGCCACAGGCACCTACGGGTGCCTTAATTATTTCTGCCTTGTCACGCACATTCAGATTAATTACCCTGCTGAATAAAGAAAAGAGCTGAGAGATACGCATGAACTACGATCTAATTATTATCGGCAGCGGTTCTGTCGGTGCCGCCGCAGGTTTTTATGCGGCCCGCGCGGGGCTGTCGGTTCTGATGACCGATGCCCATCTGCCACCGCATGCTGAAGGCAGCCATCATGGCGACACACGACTGATTCGTCATGCCTATGGCGAGGGCGAAAAATATGTTCCGCTGGTACTGCGGGCACAGACGCTGTGGGATGAGCTGGCTGAAATCAGCGGCGAAGAGATTTTCGAAAAGACCGGCGTCATCAACCTCGGTCCGGCGCACTCTGCTTTCCTGGCAAACGTTGAGCACAGCGCCCGCCAGTTCGGCCTGAACGTTGAAAAGCTGGACGCCACGGCGCTGATGGCCCGTTGGCCTGAAATTCGCGTGCCTGAGGATTACATCGGCCTGTTTGAACCGGCCTCCGGCGTATTGCGCAGCGAACTGGCGGTAAAAGCCTGGGTGGAACTCGCCCGGGAAGCAGGCTGTGCGCAGCTCTTTAATTGCCCGGTGACGGCCATAAAGCATCATGCCGACGGCGTCACGGTAGAAACAGCGGAAGGGAGCTATACGGGAAAACGCCTGCTGGTCAGCGCCGGAACATGGGCAACAAAGCTGCTGCCGGACCTCCCTGTCCAGCCGGTACGTAAAGTGTTTGCGTGGTTCCAGGCCGATGGCCGTTACAGCCGGAAAAACAACTTTCCGGCGTTTACCGGCGAACTGCCGAACGGCGATCACTATTACGGCTTCCCGGCAGACGATAACGAGTTGAAAATCGGCAAGCATAACGGCGGGCAGCCCATCACCTCTGCAGAGGAGCGCAAACCGTTTGGTGCAGTGGCAACGGACGGCTCGGAAGCATTTAACTTCCTGCGCACAGTTCTGCCAGGCATCGGCGGCTGCCTTCACGGTGCCGCCTGTACCTACGACAACTCGCCAGACGAAGATTTCATTATTGATACCCTGCCCGGCCAGCCATCGACACTTGTCATCACCGGGCTCAGCGGACACGGCTTTAAGTTCGCTCCGGTTTTAGGTGAAATTGCCGCTGACTTTGCCCAGGGCAAAACGGCGGCATTCGATCTTTCGCCCTTTAGCCTGTCGCGCTTCAATCGCTGACAGACAGCAAAAAGCCCGGCGCATGGCCGGGCTTCTGGTAACAACACAATGCTGCAACGTGCATATCATTATCTGGTGAACAACATCCGCGAACACTTCGTGGTATGGATTGTTCTGTGGCTGCTGCTGGCCGTCATCGATCTGGTTTACATCTTTTTTTACTGACCTTTACTCGGGTCAGGAATGCCCAGTTTCGTATTCAGCCGCCCGCGCGATTTATTGAAAATCTTATTGCCGTTTTCGCGTCCGGCACGGCGGCGGCGCTGCTCTTCCTCTGGTAGCGCCCGCTCTTCCTGACAGAGATCGCTACAGCAACCACTGTACTTCTCAGCACACGCCGGACACTGAATGAACAACAGGTGACAACCGTCGTTCAGGCAGTTGGTGTGCGTATCGCACGGCGTACCGCACTGATGGCAGTGAGCAATAACGTCGTCGGAAATACGCTCGCCCATGCGTTCATCGAAGACAAAGTTTTTGCCGATAAAGCGTACCGGCAGGCCCTGTTCACGCGCGCGTCGGGCATATTCGATGATCCCCCCCTCAATATGCCAGACTTTGCTGAAGCCTTTGTGCTTCATAAACGCGCTGGCCTTCTCGCAGCGGATCCCGCCCGTGCAGTACATGACGATTTTTTTATCGCGATACTCTTCCATCATTTCGACGGCTTTCGGCAACTGATCGCGGAACGTGTCAGCGGGAATTTCCAGCGCGTTCTCAAAGTGGCCTACTTCATATTCGTAATGGTTACGCATGTCGATAAAGACCGCATCCGGATCGTCGAGCATGGCGTTGACTTCCGCCGCCTTCAGATAGTCGCCGACGTCGCTTGCGTCAAAGGTTGGGTCATCAATGCCGTCTGCCACGATGCGTTCACGCACTTTCATGCGCAGCACCCAAAAGGACTTTCCATCGTCGTCGAGGGCAACGTTAAGACGCAGGTTGTTCAGCGCCGGATCGAAGGCGTAAAGCCGTTCACGAAACGCCTCAAATTTGCTTTGCGGAACGCTGATTTGCGCGTTAATGCCTTCATGAGCCAGATAGACCCGGCCAAACACGCTCAGCGCAGAGAGCGCCTGATAAAGCGCATCGCGGGTCGATTGTGGGTCAGCAATGGTGAAATATTTATAGAATGAGACTGTGGTGCGCGGCTCGGTTTCGGCCATCAGCTGCGCTTTCAGTTGCTCATTCGAGATGCGGTTATGCAACACTGGCATGGTGTGGTTCCTGCATTATCGATGAGAAAATTCGCGGCCCGCATCATATAGCATGCGCTGCGAATTTACATCCCCACATTTTGCGCTACATTTCCCTCACCTCAAATAATCAGATTAAATAACAACTGCCGGAAAAACCGCCTCGTATCCGACCTGGTTTGGGTGAGGGGCAAAAAAATGCGATAATAGAACCGGTTGTCAAAAAGAACAGGAAACAAATGACGCATTTACCGAAATTTTCTGCTGCGCTGCTTCACCCTCGCCATTGGCTGAGCTGGCTGGGCATTGGTGCTTTATGGCTGGTGGTTCAGCTTCCTTACCCTCTGCTGTACCGTCTTGGCAACTCTCTGGGCCGTCTGGCGCTGCGTTTTATGAAGCGGCGCGCGCGCATTGCCTACCGTAATCTGGAACTTTGTTTTCCAGATATGGACGAAAAAAAGCGCCATCAGTGGGTCGTGAAAAACTTCGAATCCGTCGGCATGGGCCTGATGGAAACCGGCATGGCGTGGTTCTGGTCCGATAAGCGCATGGCACGCTGGAGCGAAGCAACCGGCGTGGAGTACATCCATGCGCTGGAAGCCGAGAAAAAAGGCATTCTGCTGATCGGCATCCACTTCCTGACGCTGGAAATCGGCGCCCGCATGTTTGGCCTGCACGCTTCACCGGGCATTGGCGTCTACCGCCCTAACGACAACCCGGTTATTGACCTGGTGCAGACCTGGGGACGTATGCGCTCCAACAAAGACATGCTCGATCGTAAAGATTTGAAAGGCATGATCCGCGCGCTGAAAAACGGCGACGTTATCTGGTATGCACCCGATCATGACTACGGTCCGCAGGGCAGCGTATTTGTGCCGCTGTTTGGCGTCGACCAGGCAGCAACCACCTCGGGCACCTATACGCTGACGCGTATGTCAAAGGCGTGCATCGTGCCGTTTGTACCGCGCCGTAAGCCGGACGGCAAAGGCTATGAGCTGATTATTCTTGAGCCAGAGTGTTCGCCTCCGCTCGGCGATGCCGAAACGACCGCCGCATGGATGAACAAAGTGGTCGAACAATGCATTCTGATGGCACCGGAACAATACATGTGGTTGCATCGCCGCTTTAAAACCCGGCCTGAAGGCGTGCCTTCCCGCTACTGATCTCCTCAGCTTTACTCTTCCGGGCAGCGCAGGCTCGCCCGGCATACCTCTTCTGATCGACAACTATCGCTATATTTTCTCTTCCTGCTCTGTTTCGTTGATTGCAGTCATGATTTAGCAGGCGCATAATTAGCCTGCTTATTACCTCATTGCTGATTAATTTATGCTCTCCTCAGATGTCCCCATTAGCTGGAAACGGAATCTCACTATTGCCTGGATTGGCTGCTTTCTCACCGGCGCCGCATTCAGCCTGGTAATGCCTTTTCTGCCGCTTTACGTTGAACAGCTTGGCATTACGGGCCATAGCGAACTGAATCTGTGGTCAGGACTGGTCTTCAGCATTACCTTCCTGTTTTCGGCAATTGCCTCTCCCTTCTGGGGCGGCCTTGCGGATCGTAAAGGCCGCAAAATCATGCTGCTGCGCTCCGCTCTTGGGATGTCGATTGTGATGGTGCTGATGGGGCTTGTGCAGAACATCTGGCAATTTTTGCTGCTGCGGGCGCTGCTGGGACTGCTCGGCGGCTTTGTACCCAACGCCAACGCGCTTATTGCCACGCAAATCCCTCGCCATAAAAGTGGCTGGGCGCTCGGTACACTTTCTACGGGAGCGGTTAGCGGCGCGCTGTTAGGCCCTCTGGCGGGCGGGCTGCTGGCAGACAGCTACGGCCTGCGTCCCGTATTCTTTATGACCGCAAGCGTCCTCTTTCTGTGCTTCGTGCTGACGCTGTTCTTGATTCGTGAGCAGTTCGAGCCGGTACCGAAAAAAGAGATGTTGCGCGCAAAAGACGTTATTGCCTCGCTGAAAAGCCCGAAGCTGGTGCTGAGCCTGTTTATCACCACGCTGATTATTCAGGTTGCGACTGGATCCATTGCGCCCATTTTAACGCTCTACGTCCGCGAGCTGGCGGGCAACGTCAGCAACATTGCTTTTATCAGCGGAATGATTGCCTCAGTGCCCGGCGTCGCGGCGCTGATGAGTGCCCCACGGCTGGGCAAACTCGGCGACAGAATCGGCCCGGAGAAGATCCTGATTGCCGCGCTGGTGATTTCCGTTCTGCTGCTGATCCCGATGGCGTTCGTCCAGTCACCGTGGCAGCTCGGTCTCCTGCGTTTCCTGCTTGGCGCAGCCGATGGCGCGCTGCTTCCTGCCGTTCAGACGCTGCTGGTTTACAACTCCACCAACCAGATTGCCGGACGCATCTTCAGCTATAACCAGTCGTTTCGCGATATCGGCAACGTCACCGGACCGCTGATTGGCGCCTCTGTCTCTGCGAGCTTCGGTTTTCGCACGGTATTTTTCGTCACGGCGAGCGTAGTGCTATTTAACGCTATCTATACCGGCCTCAGCCTGCGACGTACACGGCAGACGCTGCCTTCTTCTGCGGAAAATGACGAAGAGCGTCAGACGGCCAGTTAATCCATCCGAATGATTTTTCATTCATCGTCCTTGCACAACCGAATCTTCGTCTATTCTTTCCTGAAAACCACGTCAACCTGCAGGGAGAATGAGATGACCATGTACGCCACGCTCGACGAAGCTATTGATGCGGCACGCGAAGAGTTTATCGCCAACAGCCCTGATGCCGGAGAAGGTGATATTTCCGTTCAACAGCTGAACCTCCAGAAATACATTCTTCAGGATGGTGACATCATGTGGCAGGCGGAGTTTTTTGCCGACGAAGGGGAAGAAGGTGAATGCCTGCCGATGATCAGCGGTGAAGGTGCGCAAAGCGTGTTCGACGGTGATTTCGACGAAATTGAGTTGACCCAGGAGTGGATTGAGGAGAACACGCTGCACGAATGGGATGAGGGCGAGTTTCAGCTTGAGCCACCGCTGGATACCGAAGAGGGCCAGACGGCAGCCGACGAATGGGATGAGCGCTGATTACTCGTAGGGGCCGTGGTGGGCGTCAATCGGCAACAGCAGCGTGTCGAACACCAGAGAAAACGGCAGATCGAGGATCGTGATATAGCGCCAGGCCGAATCCCGGACGTCCCACTGCACGCCGGGATAATACTGATTGCCGTGCCCCTGCCCCGGGATTGTCCGGCTAATAATACTGCCACAGCCGCTCAGTAGCATGGCCATCAGGCAAACTACGATTATTTTCACCGGATTTCTCCACTCAAACATCTGACAGAAAAATACCGGTCATTTGACCGGTATCAGGCACGGATAAATGTCTTCATTGTCTGATGGCGCTTCGCTTATCAGGCCTACAAAATCACAGATTCATGACGTTTTGCAGGCCCGGTAAGCATGCGCCACCGGCCAATTTCTTCTGACATTACTTTGTCTTCAACGCCAATGGGTTCATAGCGATGGTCTCGTAATGGCTTACCCAGGAGGAATATTTCTCCGGCGATGACCAGACGCGGTAATGCAGGCGCGCCATGGTCATCGGGTCGCTCAGCAGCACCAGACGACGATCGCGGCTCAGCTTGTCCGGCGTGTCGTTCAACGCCTGTTCAACGTGACGATCGCGGGCAATCTCGAGCACCTTACTTTCGCGGTGACGCGCCGTTGCCATGGCGGTGGCCAGGGCGTTAAACGACGGGTTGAAGACCGCGTGCATGAAGCCGTCATCCAGCGAACGAGCGCGGTTGAGCTCCACGAAGCTGTCGGTATCCTTCAGCACCTGCGGCGTGTCGTACTCTTCCGGGATCAGGAACAGCTTCGCACGCTTGCTTCGCAACCCAACCGTTGAGCGGCTGGAAATCGCCGACACGAACGGAGAGAGGATCAGCGAGAAGACGATCGGCGCCAGCCAGAACAGGAAACGCAAATCGAGCCACGCCATTCCTGCCGCCCAGACCAGACCGAGCAGGAGCTGAGAACCGTGGCGCATAAACGCTTCGCTCCACGGCGTGGAGTCATCGTCACGCTGCGGCGAATTCCAGACTACTTCCCAACCAAGGAATGCGCTGACCACAAACACGGTATGGAACAGCATGCGCACCGGCGCCAGCAGCACAGAGAACAGCACTTCCAGCAGAAGAGAAAGGGTAACGCGGAAGAAACCACCGTACTCTTTCGGACCTTTGCACCAGATAAGAATAATGCTCAGTAGCTTAGGCAGGAACAGCAGCACCATGGTTGAGGCAAACAGCGTAATAGCCAGCTCCGGGCGCCACTGCGGCCACACCGGGAACAGCTGTCGCGGCTGCAGGAAGTACTGCGGTTCAGTCAGCGCATGCACCACCTGCAGCGCAGTCGACAATGCCAGGAACATAAACCACAGCGGCGCAGAGAGATAAGACATGACCCCCGTCAGGAACACCGCACGGTGAACCGGGTGCATCCCCTTCACGAGGAACAGACGGAAGTTCATCAGGTTCCCCTGACACCAGCGGCGGTCACGCTTCAGCTCATCCAGCAGGTTCGGCGGCAGCTCTTCATAAGATCCCGGCAGATCGTAGGCAATCCAGACACCCCAGCCTGCACGGCGCATCAGCGCGGCTTCAACAAAGTCGTGCGACAGAATAGAACCCGCGAAGTTACCCTCACCCGGCAGCGGTGCCAGCGCACAGTGCTCGATAAACGGCTTCACGCGGATAATCGCGTTATGGCCCCAGTAGTGGGATTCCCCCAGCTGCCAGAAGTGCAGACCGGCGGTGAACAGCGGACCATAAACGCGCGTCGCGAACTGCTGGCAGCGCGCATACAGCGTGTCCATACCGGACGCTTTCGGCGAAGACTGAATGATCCCGGCATTGGGGTTGGCTTCCATCAGACGCACGAGGCCGCACAGGCAGTCGCCCGACATCACGGAATCTGCATCCAGCACCACCATGTAGCTGTACTGGTTGCCCCAGCGGCGGCAGAAGTCATCGATGTTGCCGCTTTTACGCTTCACGCGACGACGACGACGACGGTAGAAAATCTGCCCTTCGCCCTGCACTTCAGCAATCAGCTCCATCCAGGCTTTCTGCTCACGCATACAGATATCCGGATCGTAGCTGTCGCTCAGAATGTAGACGTCAAAGTGCTCCTTGTTGCCGGTCGCTTTCACCGACTCCCAGGTGGCACGCAGACCCGCGAATACGCGGTCAACGTCTTCATTACAGATTGGCATGATAAGCGCGGTGCGATGCTCAGGATTTAACGCTTCATCACCCACGGTGGAGGCGGAAATACTGTATTTATCGCGCCCGATGAGCAACTGCAGGAAGCCCATCAGCGCCGTCCAGAACCCGGCAGAAACCCAGCAGAACAGCACGGCAAACAGAATCAGGATCCCCGTTTGCAGCACGTAAGGCAGCAGCTGCATAAAGGATACCCACAGATCCTGCCCGCGCATGTCCAGCGGGTTCACCAGCGCCCAGCCCTGGTACGGCAGAATAGTTTTCATGTACCAGGTCGCGACGACGGTTTGAGCCAGAGTCAGCAGCAGCAGGATGTAACGACGGATGGTCCCGACGGTACGCCATTTGGCTTCACGCTCACGCTCTTCCTGAGTCAGACGGGCCAGGTAGCGCGGCTGTACGTCGCGCCCCAGCATTCTGTCCCAGAAGCGGCCAATCGGGTTGGTACGCCACGGATCGGGGAACATGGAAGAGCGAGTCGCTTTCGGCATCGCTTCAAGCTGCGTGCGCCCTTCGTCATCTTTGACAAGCTGCCCGTCCGCGAGTGAGTCCGGCCACGCCTGCTCAAGACGCGCTTTTACGGAGCCAAGCGGCGAATCATCTTCACGCGCAATCGAGGTATGGTCCGTATCCAGCGCCTCGTGCAGAGCACGAAAATCGGTGGTCGGCAGTGCCGCTTTCTCAGCATCTGAGAGCGGCATTGCATTGATATACTCGGTTATCTTATTCATTGGCAGGTAGCTGATAGCTCCAGGTTTCACTCAGCGTCTGGTCGCCATTGACCAGCGCCGCACGCATGTCGGTCGTTTTCTTCACGTCTTTGACTTTCACGCGCATCGTCAGGCGCCAGCCTTTGGTTACCGGGTTGTAGCGAACGTTGCTGTCCACGATTTCCCCATTGTCACCAATGCTGGTCTGAGCCGTTACGGCGGTGTCCTGCGGCATTTTTTTCATTTCCGCACCGGTGAAATCAACCACGAACGCGATGGTACCGTCAGGCTGGCGGATCAGGTTCGACTGCTTCACATCCCCCGTTGAACGACGGGTCTGCATTACATAGGCGCTGTCCGGCGCGTGCAGTTTGTCCTCGTCACGGGTGAAGGTGATGCTGTAGCTGTAGTTCATCTCTTTCCCGGCGTCCGGCAGCTGATCCGGCGTCCAGTAAGCGACGATGTTGTCGTTGGTTTCGTCGTTGGTAGGAATTTCTACCAGCTCAACTTTACCTTTGCCCCAGTCCCCTTTCGGCGTGATCCACGCGCTTGGGCGCAGGTCGTAACGGTCGTCCAGATCTTCATAACGAGAGAACTGGCGGCCGCGCTGCAGCAGGCCAAAGCCTTGCGGGTTTTCGGTCGCATAGCTGCTGATGGCCAGATGTTTCGGGTTGTTCAGTGGACGCCAGATCCATTCGCCGTTCCCCGCGAGAATCGACAGGCCGTTGGAGTCGTGCAGCTCCGGACGGAAATTGGTGGTTGGTGAT
This sequence comes from Scandinavium sp. UTDF21-P1B, assembly GCF_040750395.1. Classification (NCBI taxonomy): domain Bacteria; kingdom Pseudomonadati; phylum Pseudomonadota; class Gammaproteobacteria; order Enterobacterales; family Enterobacteriaceae; genus Scandinavium; species Scandinavium sp. UTDF21-P1B. The sequence goes on along the minus strand of NZ_JBFLVD010000011.1, from coordinate 265,673 downwards.
GGCTGATTCGGCCCGAACAGGAACATGCTGGTCAGCGGGGCGACGCCCAGTTTGCCGACTTTATCGCGCAGGTAAACTTTGGACTGTACGTCCACCACGGTGTCACGGCCCGGAATCACCACGAAGCGATACGCGCCGGTCGCACGCGGGGAGTCCAGCAGTGCATAAATAGTCAGGCGTTTATCGGTTGGTTTTGGACGCTCAATCCAGAACGTGCGAAAACGCGGGAACTCTTCGCCGGACGGCAAAGCGGTGTCGATCGCAAGGCCGCGGGCGGACAAACCATAGGTCTGCCCCTGACCGAGAACGCGGAAATAGCTGGCTCCGAGCATGCTGACGATTTCGTCGTTTTTATCTTTGCTGTTGATCGGATAGAGCACTTTAAAGCCGGCAAAACCCAGATCCTTGACGGTGTCTTTATCGTGCTGGACGTTGCCAAAATTGAAGTAATCCGGGCTGTATTTGATTTTTTTAACCGTGGTCGCCGTCACTTCGTTGATGGTAACCGGGGTATCGAAATACATTCCCTGATGATAGAACTCGAGCTTGAACGGTGTCTTAACCTTGCTCCAGTACGCTTTATCGTGGTTGAACTGAATTTGCTGATAGTCCGCGTATTTCATGTCGCGGAAAACAGAGGGCAGGTTACTTTTTGGGGCTTCGTAGCCCTTGCCGGCGAGTGATTTCGCTTCCTTCGCGACATCATCAATACTGAACGCCCATGCAGATGAAGTACACAGGGACAACATTACGGCTGCGCCTAACCAACGCAGTTTCATCATCTGTGGTTTATTTTTCATAATTAGTAAGCACTTCCCCCTTTGTGTGCTTAAATCGATCCGATCCATTTTACTGGAAACTCAGGCAATCCGACAACATAATCCCCATTTTGTTCGGCTCAAAGGCCTATGGATTAAACAACCTGCCGCACCTGTCTTATTTTTACGCACAACTCTTAAAGACAGGTTCCCGGACTTCGTGTAGGGTTGCTCGAATTTAGCCGTTACTGCCTTGTCCGATAAGACGATTAGTCTGAGATTTCATTGACTTTATGAATACTATACCAACCCAACGTGAATATTTTCTCGATTCCATCCGCGCCTGGCTGATGCTGCTCGGGATCCCTTTTCATATCTCGCTGATCTATTCCAGCCACACCTGGCACGTGAACAGCGTCGAGCCGTCGTGGTGGCTGACGCTGTTCAACGACTTTATTCACTCCTTCCGCATGCAGGTCTTCTTCGTTATTTCCGGCTATTTTTCCTACATGCTGTTTTTGCGCTACCCGATGAAGAAATGGTGGACCGTGCGCGTGGAACGCGTCGGCATCCCGATGCTGACCGCCATTCCGCTGCTGACGTTGCCGCAGTTTTTAATGCTGCAGCACGTCAAGGGAAAGACGGAGTCCTGGCACACGCTCACCGGTTATCAGAAATACAACACTCTGGCGTGGGAATTGATTTCTCACCTTTGGTTCCTGCTAGTGCTGGTTGTCCTCACGACGCTTGGCCTGGCGCTGTTCCACTGGATCAAAAAACGCCAGAAAGCCTCACTTGTCGCCTTCTTCGATAACGTAACGATGGGGAAACTGAGCTGGCTGTTCCTTGCGCTGGGCGTCTGTTATGCCCTCATCCGCCGCACGCTGTTTCTTGTTTACCCGCCAATTCTGAGCGACGGGATGTTCAACTTTGTGGTGATGCAAACCCTGTTCTACCTGCCGTTCTTCATTCTCGGTGCGCAGGCGTTTGTTAATCCGCGGCTGAAAGATCTGTTTACCACCCCTTCACCATGGTGCATGGCAGGCGCACTCCTTGGCTTTATCGCCTATCGCCTTAACCAGCAATATGGCTCAGGCGATGCATGGATGTACGAAACCGAGTACGTGATCACCATGGTCCTGGGTCTGTGGATGGTGAACGTGGTGTTTGCATTTGGCCATCGGCTGCTGAACTTCAAATCCACCCGCGTGACCTACTTCGTGAACGCTTCACTGTTCATCTATCTGGTGCACCATCCCTTGACGCTGCTCTACGGGGCGTGGATAGCGCCAGTGATCCACTCGAATCTGCTCGGGTTTATTACCGGGTTGGTGTTTGTGGTTGGTATTGCCGTCATCCTGTACGAACTGCATTTACGCGTGCCGCTGCTACGCTTCCTGTTTTCCGGTAAACCGCAGACGCCGCAAAACAAGCCGCAGGCCGCGTGATAAACATAGCCAGGCTGTTCGCACAGCCTGGCTAGAGCAGCCACTCGACAGGCAGAATATAAGCCACCAATACCAGCAGGCGCTGCCATATCGTCGCCATCGGCTCTTTACGCAGCACCTTCTCTCCTCCGTTTTCCCTGTCGACCCAGTGAATTTTTCCCCAGCGCGTCAGTCGCAGCTTCCAGGCGGCATTAAGCTGACTGTGCAAAAAGCGGTGATGGATCCGCTGAGCCAGACTTTCACTCTCAATAACCAATCCCATTTCGGTGTTAAGTAACGCCGAGCGCGGGTCGAAATTAAACGATCCAATAAACACGGTTTTTCCGTCCACGCTGAATGTTTTAGCATGCAGACTGGAGCCGGAGTTCCCGGTCAAACCACGGTCATGGATTTCGGGGCGAGATTGGTACGTGGGTTTGATTTCGTACAGCTCCACGCCGTGACGCAGCAGCTTCTTGCGCCAGCGGGCATAGCCCGCATGGACCACCGCCACGTCGTTTGCCGCCAGCGAATTGGTCATGATCGCCACTTTCACCCCTTTGCGGGTCAGATTAAGGATCTGCGCAACGCCCGCACGCCCGGGGACAAAATAAGCGGAGATAATATCGATATGGGATTGCGGTGTCCCCATCACTTTACGCAGGCGCTCCCCCAGCAGCGTCCGTGGAGCGGCTTTGCCCTGCCCTTTACGGGGATCGTCACTGAGCAAACGGGTACGCGCCCGGATAAACGGCAGCGTGCCCTGACCCAGCCGCCTGGCGATTTCTGTATTTGCCACTTTCTCGAGATAGCGATCGGCAGCGGCCTGTTGTTCATCGCTCAAAGGCGGTAAAGCCTGCGGGATACTTTCCGCTGGCAGCACCTGCCTTAGCGGCGAGACGCACGCCGACTGCCAGTAGCGCTCGAAATCCTGCTCCACATCCCTGACAACGTGCCCTGTAGCAAGCACATCCAGGTCAGCAAATAACGGCTCTTCACCAATGCCAAAATAGGCATCCCCGACGTTTCGGCCGCCCACGATAGTGGCCTCACAGTCCGCGCTAAAACTTTTGTTGTGCATCCGGCGATTGAGTCGCGCAAAATCGGTGAGATAGCCCAGCATCCGTAGCGTCCGGAAAGAGAAAGGATTGAACAGCCGCACTTCTATATTCGGATGGGCGTCAAGGGCCAGCAGGATGTCATCCAGCCCGGAGGTGTTATTGTCATCCAGCAGCAAGCGAACCTTCACATCCCGCCCGGCGGCGTCCAGCAGCGCCTCAAAAAGCAGCCGTCCGGAGACATCGTCCTCCCAGATATAGTACTGAATATCCAGCGTCCGTTCGGCCAGCTGCGCCAGCAGATAACGCGCGGCAAAGGCCTCAAGACTATCTTCAAGCGTATGGAGCCCGCAGCATTCTGTCAGAACCGTATCAGCGGGAGACAGCGTGCGGTACAGAGGGGTCATGCATTTCTCCTGCCGGATGTTAACTCTGCAACAAGTCTAGTCGAAGCAGGAGAAAGTGCTTACGGGTAAGGAGGTTATCGGTAATCGACGGTGACGATACCGAGGGTTTTCTGTGAGTTGAGATACCGCATGCTGACGGTAGCCGCTTCGTTGTTAACCGGTTTGCCCGAAACGGCCTGTTGATATGAAATGGTCGAAGTCCGGACCTGACCATCACGATAGCAGCTCATGGAGATGTGCTGAGAAGTGGTACCAATGTTACATGGATCTTCGACAATCGCGCCGACAAAATGAATGACGCCGCCCTGCGTCTGAGAAGATGAAGCCATTGCCACTCCGGCAAAAAGCGCGGAGGACAAACAGACAACGGAAAACAACTGCTGAGTTAAGGTTTTCATCGCGTAGCTCCGAGAATGAAATCGTCCCTGAGACTGTGTAAGCGCACGTTGCCCTGCCCCGTGCGAACTGCATCACGACACGTAAACCCTTAACATAAAAGTAATCAGCCTTATGAATTTATGCCAACCAGTCCATTCATAAAATTAATTTTTCACTAGGTCCTTTCCGCGGTGGGCCATTGCGCCGTAAGGTTCAACGACTGGCCATCCGTCAGCGTGACCACCACTTTTACCGTGTCGTTCTGCGAGATAGTTAATTGCATACGTGATACATCTATCGGTTGATTGGCGGGTAAACTTAAGTTTTTTCTCTGCTGAATGTTGCTGGTTCCGCCCATGCCTTCACGAACAGTCTGAATACTGACCTGACACTGGCAAGGCTGAGTAACGGTGACCTGTGGGGTAATAATGTAGTTATCGCCCTGATGGCTGACGTTAAAGACGATGCTGTTGGTTAATGCTGCGGCAATCAATAAGCTGTTCATGATGTTCTCCAAAAAAAAACAGGGCACAGGCCCTGTTTTTTTATAGTTCGAAAGCCAGATTAATGCTGGTAAACGTTCGCCCAGTTAGCGGAACCGTTCTGGGTTACGTTCACAATAGAGCTGTCAGCTGTCTGGGTTACGCTGGCGCTGTTGCCGCCACCCCAGCCGAACAGGTTGCTCTGAGAGACGTTAATGGTGGAGTTTTCACCCGTCTGGTAGTTGCTGGAAGAGTTACCAAAGCCAGACTGAGACACGTTAATGTCGCTGTTATAGGCACTGCTTTGGGTCGCGGTAGCCAGGTTGTTAAAGCCCTGCTGACTGATATTCACATCAGCATATTTAGATGCACTTTGGTCAACGCTTGCGCCGTTATTCCCACCAGCCTGATAAATATTCACCGTTTCATTGCTGGAGTTTTGTGGCAAAGATGGGCCACCACCGCCAGGGCCGCCATGGCCAGGACCACCCGCAAATGCAGCACCAGAAACAAGAACCATTGCAATCATAGACATTTTAATATTCATAAAACCCCCATTGGCTTGATAGTATTCGCCGGCGGTCGTTTAACGTGTAATAACACGTACGGCCATTTGCGACGAGTTTTGCACAATAACTGTTTTACTACCTACGGACTGCTGTTGTGAAATACTTGCGTGATTACCTGAACCTCGTTGAATAATAACGCCGGTATTCCCATAGCCTGATTGGCTAATATCTGCATCATTACTATTTCCGGCCTGATCTACGTAGGCCAGATTGTACCCACCGGACTGCGACACATCGGATTGGTTGTTGTTACCTCGTTGAGAAACAACAGCAATTTGATGACTGCCGTCCTGCTGAGCATTCGCGCCATTCCCATAACCTCGCTGATCAACAATAGCGGTTTGATTCGTGAAGTCAGAGTTAAGCCCATTGGCGACCAGATTATATTCTGAGCTGGCCAGATCATAACCCGATGCAGCTGCAAATCCAGGTATCGCCAGCAGTGATAACGACAGAAAATACGCTTTCTTCATCATGTTCCACCCGCTTGAATCCTGGCTACTTCTGTTACTGTTAAATAACGCCGCGATGGTTGTTAATGCGACGTTACGATGAACAGTATGTTGCGGCCCAAAATTAAAAGGTGTCACCCGCAAGGTTGATTCTATTTTTTCGGATCATTCCTAAGCATGAGAATTACGCTATGTCCTCGTGTTTTAATAGAATTATTCTTCGCTTTATTTTCACAAGTATTCTCAATAAACAGATAATCTTTAAAATCAACATGTTTAGCACGCCACAGAAAAAAAAGCGCGGCGATCTGGATCGCGATCTCATTTAGCCAAAATTTCATAAAGCTAAAATCGTTACACATCACGCCATTATTAAAAGAATGATTACATTCAATTGATTGAAAATATATTACATAAAAATCATCAAGATAGAGTTTTTGTGTGACTTATAAAACTGATGCGGAATTATTTTTATGTACAACTTTATCATCACTTCTAAATGATCAATTAGCCGCCAATTTACATTTTAATATTCAAGGTTACATCCTGTTACAGTGTTTGATCTTGCTTAAAAATTAGTAATGACTAGATTGAAATCAGAAGTACCGCATAATGATTTATTGACATTTTACCCTCTTTAGGGTTTCGACTTTAAACGTATACACAGCAATGCAGCCTTAATCAGTACTTCTGGAACCCCTATTTTTTCGGGGAAACTGATAGCTGCTATAAAACATTGGAGTTTCATCATGTTAAATGAAGTCCATCGTTTAGGCAGTACGCTCGTACTCTTAACCAGACCGTCTCTGCAAGCCAGCGCATTATTACAATACCTAAAGTCAACGTTGGATATTTCAGGAAAAGTACAGAATATTCATCGTATTATTGAAGAGACGGTGCCCAACAGCATCATGATCTTCGATATGATGGAGGCGGACAAAAGGCTGATTAGTCACTGGCAGGAGAATTTAGGCAGAAAAAACAACGGGATGAAACTTGTATTACTCAATACCCCGGAGGAGTACCCGTTCAAGGATATAGAAAACTGGCCGCATATCAACGGCGTCTTTTATAACAATGAAACAGAAGCACGTTTAACCGAAGGGTTAAACATGATAATGCATGGCGAATGTTATTTTTCGCATAAGCTCGCCAGCTATTTGATTACACATTCAGGTAACTACCGTTATAACAGTGCGGAAAGCGCGATGCTTACGCAACGTGAACGGGAAATACTGAATAAACTGCGGGTCGGCGCCTCCAATGTGGAAATTGCCCGTTCGCTGTTTATTAGCGAAAACACCGTTAAAACCCATCTGTACAATCTATTCAAGAAGTTAGCTGTTAAAAACCGGACCCAGGCCGTCTCCTGGGCCAACGATAATCTCAGGCGTTAAGTTAACAGGCAAACACCATGAAACGTTCCCTGTGCTGGCTTGCGGCGGCAAACCTGCTGTTGCTTGCGCCCGCCGTGCACGCTTCGCGCGCCGTCGGAGAAGTAGAAATACCGGGTATCGTTGCCGACCATACTGTTTCGTCAGTGGGGCATGATTTTTATCGCGCCTTTACTGATAAATGGGCCAGCACGACGCGGGAAAATTTATCCATAAATGAAAGACCCAGCGCTCGCTGGGGAAGCTGGATAACCATTACAGTAAACCAGGACGTTATGTTTCAGACATTTTTATTCCCAATCAAACGGGATTTTGACAAGACCGTAGACGCAGCACTGCAAATAACTCAGGAAGCAATCAATAAACGTCAAATCGACCAGTCTTTGTTAAAAACGGACGATCTGGCACACGATGAATTTTAATATAGAGGGTGGAGGCAATCATGCGTATCGCCTGTACTGTCGCTTTGCTCGCATTTATTACACCAGCAAGTTGGGCCGGTAATATGGTTTTTCAGTTCGTCAACCCGAACTTTGGTGGAAACCCTAATAACGGCGCATTTTTGCTGAATGAAGCTCAGGCGCAAAATTCATATAAAGCGCCTGGCGGTGATGATTACGGTTATTCGGCCCCCTCGGCGCTGGATAATTTTACCTCAGCCATCCAGTCACAGTTGTTGAGTGGCCTGCTGGGTAACGTCGCGACCGGGAAGCCCGGGCGGCTCGTCACCAACGACTTTATTGTTGATATTCAGAACAGCAATGGCCTGCTCACGTTAAACGTGACGGACAGAAGTACCGGGAAAACCTCGACGATTCAGGTGTCCGGGGTAACGCAGACCGCGAGTGACGAATAGTCACCGACCCGAACAGGAAAATAATCATGAAACGTTTATTTGTACTTCTGGTGGTCATCTTACTCAGTGGCTGTCTCACCGCCCCGCCGAAAGAGGCGGCAAAACCGACGTTATTACCGCGGGCACAGAGCTATCGCGACCTGACTCACCTGCCGGCCCCGCAGGGCAGGCTGTATGTGTCTGTCTACAATATTCAGGATGAAACCGGGCAGTTTAAACCTTATCCGGCAAGTAACTTCTCCACGGCCGTACCTCAAAGTGCGACAGCGATGTTGGTTACCGCGTTAAAAGATTCTAAATGGTTTATTCCGCTGGAACGCCAGGGATTACAAAACCTGCTTAATGAACGCAAAATTATTCGCGCAGCTCAGGAAAACGGAAACGTAGGGGAAAATAACCGTGCGCCGCTTCAGGCATTAAGCTCGGCGAACGTGATTATTGAAGGCTCGATTATTGGCTACGAAAGTAATGTTAAATCCGGTGGGGCTGGCGCACGTTATTTCGGTATTGGTGCCGATACGCAATACCAGCTTGACCAGATTGCCGTTAACCTTCGCGTCATTAACGTCAGCACCGGGGAAGTGCTTTCCTCTGTGAATACCAGTAAGACCATACTGTCTTATGAAGTTCAGGCCGGCGTCTTCCGCTTTATTGATTATCAGCGTTTACTGGAAGGTGAAGTGGGATATACCTCGAATGAACCGGTTATGCTGTGCCTGATGTCAGCGATCGAAACGGGCGTCATTTACCTGATTAACGACGGTATCGAACGCGGATTGTGGAACCTGCAAAGTTCCTCCGACGTCAATAACCCCATTCTCGCGAAATACCGCGATATGGCCTCCCCTCCGGAATCCTGATTCGGATTCAGGCAAAAAAAAAGCGTAGCCCTTAAGCTACGCTTTTTTATTACGGCTTCACTGTGGTATCCGGGGCCTGCCGTCTGACGATCCACGCCGCCAGCCACAGTCCGCTGTTCTTCATGGCGTAGCCGAAAAGCAATCCCACCGCGAGCGATGGCACCACCAGCTTCCAGTCACCCTGTCCGGCAAACGTCGCGCAGGCGCCGATAAAAGTGCCAGGCACAAACGAAAGCAGAACCTGTTTCGCCTGTACACACATCAGAAACGCCACCACGCCGGTCATGACGTAGCCAAGAATCTCCAGATGCGGTGCCATCGCGCTACCGTGGATAATCACCAGCGCCCACACCACGCCGCTCATCACCGTCGCGGAAGCAATAGCCAGGCCTTTCACCCCACCTTGCGGGCACGCGAAGTACGCAGTACAGCCGAGAAAACCGGCCCAGCTGAGCAGGCCGAGAGACACGGCGACCCAGCCCCAGAGACCGGAGAGAATGCCTGTTGTCAGTGCAAGAGAGAGGAGTATGTTCATGCGACGCATCATAGCAGATGCATCGCATTCAAATGAGATCGGACGCACAATATCTGCAACACAGAAAGTAACGTTACATTTGCAATGCGATGTAAATCACACTTTACTCTTCAGTATCTTCAGAGATCTCATCCCACATCGCGGCGATCACTTCGCGGGTTAAGGTCGCCATCGTACGCCAGAACGGCGTGGTCGCATGCGCTTCCACTTTCCCCAAGAAGGTACCGACCCACGGCAGCAGGTAATCGGAGAAAAGCGTGTCTACTGCTTCACTCTCGTCTTCTGCGGCGTTGTCTTCCAGCCAGGAGGCTGCCAGCAGCAGAGTGCCAATATGATCCGCCGGCGTATCGCTGAGCGGCATACCGCGGGAAGAAAGGAAACTGCGCACTTCGGCTTCCGTTGCGCCTTCGACCCATGCGCTGCGATAAGGCGAAACGCTGCACTCGTCGCCGACAAACAGGGCGTTGTAATCCGTCGCCAGGGACTGCATGTCGCAGCTCTTTTGCAGACGCTCCAGCAGTTCATCCTGCTCCAGCGGCCAGCTCGCCGCCAGTTTGCCCTCACGAATCAGGGTGAACAGCGGGACCAACAGCGGATCCTGCGGCTGACGATAATATAAAGAGCCCAGCACGCGGCAGAGGATTGAAAACTCGTTCATTCAGTTATTCCATTGAGAAAAATTAAAGTTCGGCCAGCTCGTTAATCGGCGGCATGCCGCGCGACTCGAGGAAATTCAGGAAACGGCGCGGTGTAACGTTGAGAATTCGGTCTTCCGGAAAATCGACGGCATCAAGAATTTTGCGACACTCGGTAAATTCACCCAGCGTAAAGGCCGTGTGGGAATCCGAGCCCAGCGCGACCCAGCCACCAGCATCTCGCACCGCGGCCGCTACGGCCCGGCAGTTATCTTCACTGCCCGGGCGGGAAGATACAAAGGAAGAATTGTTGATTTCCAGCGCCACGTGATGTTTTGCCGCCGCCTGTGCCACGGCCTGGATATCAATCGGGAATTTCGGGTTGCCGGGATGGCTAATCATATGCACGTTACCGCTGGCGATGGCCGCGATCATCGCTTCGGTATGCGTGGCTTTATCCTGTGGCGGGAAAACCGGCTCGTGGAAGCCCGCAATGATGAAATCAAGCGCCGTCAGCATCGGTCCCGTGCAGTCAATTTCGCCCAGGGTGTTTTTAATGTTCGCTTCAATACCCCGTAAAATGCCCACGCCGTCCACCATTCTCGGCCAGATACGCATATTCACGAAGTGCCAGTAGTGCGGCGCATCGGCCATGTCCGGGCCATGATCGGTGATGGCAAACAGCTTGATACCTTTACGTTTGGCTTCGGCAATATAGTCATGAAGGGTGCTGTAAGCGTGGGTGCTGGCGACGGTGTGCATATGCAGGTCAACAGGATACATCACATTCTCCTTTCTCTTATTAAGGCCAGGCATAGCAGGAGTGCCCGGTCTTCTTATTAAGCCCAAGCATAGCAGGAATGCCCGGCCTTTATTAGCGAAAAACCCGGCCAGGCCGGGTTGAACTCAGTATCCACGGGCTCTGTCTACCTGCCCGGTGACGGCCTCACCTCGCTCCAGTCCGCTGATAGTTTTACTGATATAGGCGATGGCTTCCTGCGGACGTGTGACCGCAGCAACGTGCGGGGTCATTGCCACGCGAGGGTGCCGCCACAGCGGACTTTCTACAGGCAGAGGCTCGCGGCTAAACACGTCCAGCATCGCGCCTTTAAGCTTGTTGTTCTCCAGCGCTCGCAGCAGATCGTCTTCATTAACATGCACGCCTCGTGCAAGATTCAACAAATAGCTGCGCTCCTGAAGTTGCTCAAGTAACGCATGATTAATGATACCAACGGTTTCCGCCGTATTTGGCAGCAGATTGATAAGGACCCGCGTTTCACGCAAAAAATCGCCCATTTCGCCAGCGCCGGCAAAGCTTGTGACGTTTGGCCACGCTTTACGGCTGCGACTCCAGACGCGCACCGGGAAGCCCCACGCCAGCAGACTTTCAGCAACTTTGCTGCCAAGTACGCCCGCCCCCATGATACCAATAGTAAACTCTTCACGCGTATATTCAGGGAGCGGCTCCCAGCGAGTTTCGAGCTTTTGCGCCTGATAATCATCAAAGCGACGGAACCAGTGCAGTACCTGGCTGACGGCATATTCCTGCATTTGCAGCCCCATACCGGTATCTTCGAGGCGGAATAACGGAATCGACAGCGGGAGCATCTCCGGATGCGCCTTCAGCTTGCTGAGGATCGAGTCCACGCCCGCGCCAAGCGCAAAGACAGCTTTCAGGTCACGCCCCTGTAGCATTTCCACTGGAGGATGCCAAACCAGCGCGTAATCAGCATGCCGGTTGTCGCCCGGTTTCCATTCACGCACTTTCGCCCCCGGGAGGTTTTTCTCCAGAGCGTTTATCCACCATGCGGTGTCAAAGGTGGGATGGTAAAAGATGATCTCCATTGCAGACTCCTTATTAAAGCGCCTTTCTGACAGCTGCCAGCGCATTTTTTGATTGTTTTATAGTGGGTTGTCAGCATAACAAATTTCAGGAAGCTGTCAGGTGTAAAAGCGGATGCTGAGAAAAAAAGCGGATTGCGGTTATTCCGAAAGCAGGTTGGTGGAAGTTTGGCTAATCGGGAGGATTTTCAAAAAAGTTGATTGACGCAAGTGCCGCTTTTCCTTACATTACCGCCCGTCCCGGCAGCGCCGGGAAGACAATATGGTGAGGTGTCCGAGTGGCTGAAGGAGCACGCCTGGAAAGTGTGTATACGGCAACGTATCGGGGGTTCGAATCCCCCCCTCACCGCCATATTTAAAGAAGAGCTCGTACGAAAGTACGGGCTTTTTTTTCGCCTGTGGCACCGTCTTCTTCGTTATCCCTGCATCTACCCCCCCCCCCAGATAAGTAAAAATACCTGGAGAGCCTGGTATTCATGCCAATTTCACCCAAGCGTTCTATTTCTTAGTATGCCCCCATCAAGAACTTCCTGAGCATAAGCAAGCATCGTCTGCTGATTTGTGACAGGACAATAAGGGGAAGTAGATGAAAAACAAAATCGCTTTACTGACGCTGGCATCGTTGTTCTGTGCTAACCATGCGATGGCAGCAACCAGTGACGAGGGATATTACGTTTCAGCGAAGTACTTATCCACTGAACAGCACGCCAGCGATCAGGACCTCAGTAGCCGTCCTGGCGTCGGACAGTTTGTTGGCGGTAAAGAAAAAGACAGGCAGGATGGTGCTTCCCTGGCGGCAGGCTACCAGTACGGTAACGGCTGGAGAACCGAAGGCGAATATACTTTCCGCCAGAAGTCAGAGTTCACCAGTGGTTCAACAACGTTCCCCAGTAGCTATAACCATTTACAGCTTAAAACCGAACGACTGATGTTTAATGTGTACCGGGATTACGACCTCGGCTATGGCATTTCACTGTTTGGAACCGCTGGCGTAGGGGTAGCAAAAGTCAAAGCTGGCGGCTGGCAGGGCGTTTCATCACGTGAATATGCCGACAGCACGCAAAACAATCTTGCATATTCCTTAGGCGCTGGTTTCAGCTACTCTCCGCTGGAGCGGCTGAGCATTGACGTCGGCTACCGGTATACCGATATGGGGAAAGTCGAAAGTGGCTACAACACCTTTAGCAATGTGCGTGGGCTGAAAGACGAGCAAATGAAAGCCCGGCTTACCGCCAGCGAATTCACCCTCGGCACTCGCTACCTCTTCTGATCTGAAAAGTGGGAGCTTTTATCGCCTTTTACGTTGTCCACGGGGTTAAGCTGAACGGCAAGATAGCCGTTCAGCATGGTCAACGAACATCTACTGAGCAAAGCGCTGCCTGACCAGCAAAACAAACTGAACTCCCCCAAGGTGGACCTGGTGCGAACCCAGCCTAAATCTGATAATCAATCGCCGCCTCTTCCGGCTCCATCACCTGGCGCTTAATCTCATCGATTGACAGCCCCGCGTTGCACAGCTCCAGGAAACGCCAGACGTAGTTGCGTTGCAGCTGACCACGCTTTAACCCTAGCCAGACGGTATTAGCATCAAACAGATGATGAGTATCAAGCCGCGTCAGGCGCCCAGACTCCTGCCCATCAGCGGACTGTTCTGCAACCAGTCCGATACCAAGCCCAAGCTCAACATAGGTTTTGATCACATCAGAGTCCTGGGCGCTCAGCACAATGTCCGCCACCAGCCCTTTGCGATTAAAGGCTTCATCAATGCGCGAGCGCCCGGTGATCCCCTGACGATAGGTAATAAGCGGCCAGCGCGCGATGGCCTCCAGCGTTAGCGGAACCGTCTGAGAGAGCGGATGCCCTTCCGGCACCAGCAGATTGTGGTGCCAGCGAAACCAGGGGAAAGCCACCAGCGTCGGATCGTTGCTCAGGCGCTCGCTGGCGATGCCGATATCCGCCCCGCCGTTATGCAGCAGCGTTTCAATTTCCTGCGGCGTGCCCTGAATCAGCTCCACCCGAACGTCTTTAAACAGCTCGCGAAATGCCTTGATGACGGGCGGGAGGCTGTAACGCGCCTGGGTGTGCGTGGTAGCAATAGTCAGCACGCCGGATGCATCATTGGTAAACAGGTCAGCGAGACGACGAACATTACTCGCTTCGTTGAGAATGCGTTCAGCAATCACCAGCAGGGCTTTGCCCGGCTCGGTCATCCCCAGCAGGCGTTTGCCGCGGCGGATAAAAATCTCAATCCCGAGCTCTTCCTCCAGCTCTCGGATATGGCGGCTGACGCCAGACTGCGAGGTATAAAGCATATTGGCGACTTCGGTCAGGTTGTAGTCCTGCCGCGCCGCCTCACGAATAATTTTCAGTTGCTGGAAATTCACCCTTCCCTCCAGGGACCTTCAGACATACCGCTATTGTTAGAGTCTGGGCCCCTGGCGAACAAATAATAAAAACCAGCAACTTATTCCATTCAGATATATATCAGCTGACCAGCTGCAGTTCACGATTCTCAAGCGAAGGACGGCTGACCAGCGACAGCAGGATCTCTTTCACCGCCTGAGCCTGTGGCGATAATGACCCGCGCGCCGACATATTCAGCGACAGCGGCAGGCTCATTGACGGCGTAGTGATGCGCGCCATCCAGCCATTCGCCGTGGCGCAGAGTGAACGGGCTGCGGACTCCGGTAATACCGTCACGCCCATCCCGCTGGCAATCGCTGCGGTCAGCGTGGAGATCGACTCAATTTCACCGATGATTTTTGCCGTCAGGCGGCGCAGGGAAAAAGCTTCATCCACGCGCGCACGCACGGCGCTATAGTCACGCGGCAGGAACAGATTCATTTCAGCCACCGCCAGCAGATCCACGCTCTGCCCCGGACAATCACGAGTACCTACCAGCCATAAATCTTCTTTGAGCAACTGCTGGCTGGTGATTCCCGCCACCGGCGAGCGCTCATAGAGCACGGCCATATCCAGCTGGCCGTTCAGCAGTTTGTCATTCAGCACGGTGCCGCTATTTTCATGCAAATAGACGGTGACATCCGGCAATTCATTTCTCACTGCCTGCAGCAACGGCATAGTGATCGAAGAGGCTGCCGTGCCTGGCGCAAGGCCAATTGATACCTGCCCGCTCAGCGTCTGACCGATGTTGCACACGGCCATCTGCGCCTGTTCACACTGGCGTAAAATGGTACGCGCATGGGTGTAAAGAATTTTTCCGGCTTCCGTCGGCGTCACGCCCCGCTTGGTACGGATAAGGAGCTGCTGATCCATCTCACCCTCAAGCGTCGCCACCTGCTGGCTTAACGCGGGCTGCGCGATGTGCAACACCTCGGCCGCCTGAGTCAGGCTGCCGATATCGACGATTTTCACAAAGTATTTCAGTCGTCTTAAGTTCATTTTGCCTCCGGTTCGGGATGCCAGTGCCACTGCTGGCGATTCAGTTGTCGGAGAAGTTGCAATATGCTTGCCAGTTTTTGACCAACCGGACAAAACGGCTACACAGGCCGCTAAATAAGAGATGCTAATAATATCGGCGCTTTTAGTAACCGATAAGCGGATAGCACGATGCTCCATCAGGGAGAGTGCTGCACCAGTACGGTGCGGACCGTGCTTATTTTCAGCAAACTGCATCGCTTTGCTGAAATTGTCAGCAGTTAAACGCATCCAGTGAAGAGAGGCTTTGACATGGCAGGCGAGCATCGCTACTATTCGCCCCGTTCAAACGATTCCTCTGTAGTTCAGTCGGTAGAACGGCGGACTGTTAATCCGTATGTCACTGGTTCGAGTCCAGTCAGAGGAGCCAAATTCCTGCTTTCATGCAGCCTTGCGAATCCATATTTGCTATTGATTCAACGGCTATCGCGAAAATCCTCAGTCTCCCCTCTACTGATAAAGCCTGTAAACTCTCTGATTCCCACAGCCTGTCAAACCCAACAAACCACGTCATTGTTATCTCAAAGCGTCACTTAAGCTGCTTCACTTCAGGAACTTCCCTAACGCCAAACTTCTTGCGCCAGGCAGATAAGCTGGCATCGGAACACGGAAAGATTGCGTGCCTGCTCAGCCCTGAACTCACCACGATTGCTATTCAGGCAGAAGATCCAGGGCAGAGCAGTGGTTAAAAATCGCCGCGCTCTGGCCCGACGGAGGGCGTCTGTTCAGAGGCTTCTCCCGACGTGCCCCGGCGATAATAGCCGGGCGCTACGGCCATCACCCGCTTAAAAGCGCTGCTGAACGCGCTTTCGGAAGCATATCCTACCTTCGCCGCAACGTCGGCCATCGCCTCCCCCGCCAGCAGCTCGCGCCGCGCCAGATACATCCGCCACTGCGTCAGGTAGGCCAACGGCGGCATCCCTATCTGTTCACGAAACCTCACCGCAAGCGACGTTCTCGACATTCCGGCCTGTTTTGCCAGAGTTTGCAGGCTCCAGCGGCGGGAAGGTTCGCCGTGAATGCAGCTCAGCACCAGAGAGAGCCGCGGATCGGCAAAGCCTTTCAGCCAGCCCTTATCTTCATCCGTGGCGTGGGCAAGCCAGGCCCGCAGCGTCTGGGTAAAGAGCAGTTGCGTCAGCCCGGCGATCGCGCTGGCCCGCCCGGGACGATGGTTTTGCATTTCGACCACCAGCTGTTTGAGCAGCCAGGCGAGTGGCCCGGCCTCGACGGCGCCGCCGCGGACGTGGATCAGCGGCGGAAGGCCGCTCAGCAGCAGCGCCTGGCGATCGGCATCCACCCGGACTTTGCCGCCCAGCATAGTGAAATCCTGCCCGCACCCCAGGCGATACTGGTCGTCATCGTCGCGGGCGATCGGCTCCGTACCGGCGCCGGGTATCAGCCCGGCGTCGCTGGCCAGCGTCAGGGTGCGCGTCCCGTTAGTAATCAGGACGTCGCCGCTCTCCGCCAGCTGCGGTGCGGACATATCGTCCAGCGAATACCAGCATCGCCCCTGGGTAAGCGCGCAAAACTTAATCGCATCAAGATTGGCGAAACGCCGCGCCCAGGCGCCGCCGGCCACCAGACGTCCGGATAGATCGCACCTGACCTGAAGAAAATCCAGCAGATCGGAGAGCGGGTCGGGCGGTGAATTTGAACTATCACGCATATAAATTGCACTTTCACGGCTTCATCGTACAGTAGCGACACTCTACCATGTGATAACCCCTTCGTCCTGGAGAACCTTTATGTCCACCCCGCAATCCCCTATAACTTCAGGTTTCAGCGCAACCTCTACCCCCAAGGAGGTGATGCGCCACATCGATCTTCGCGGGAAATACGCCATCGTGACGGGCGGTCATTCAGGCATTGGTCTGGAAACCGTCAGGGCGCTGCACACCGCTGGCGCCAGGGTAATGGCCCCCGCCCGCGATGTCGCTCAAGCGCGGGCCGCCCTTGCCGATATGCCGGATGTCATGGTGCAACCATTGGATTTGATGGACCCTGCCACCATTGACCGTTTTGCCGACGCGGTGCTTGCCAGCACCGATAGCGTCGACATTCTGTTGAATAACGCCGGCATCATGGCCCCACCGCTCTCCCGGGACGCGCGCGGCTATGAATCACAGTTTTCCACCAACCATCTCGGCCATTTCCAGCTGACGCTGCGGCTCTGGCAGGCGCTTGTCGCCGCGGGTAACGCCCGTGTTGTCACCTTATCCTCTTTAGGCCACCGCTATTCGCCCGTCTGCTTCGAGGATATCCACTACACGCAGCGACCCTACGATCCCTGGCGTGCCTATGGCCAGTCGAAAACGGCCAACGCCCTGTTTGCCGTCCAACTCGACAAGCTGGGACGCGAGTCCGGTATTCACGCTTTCGCGGTCCATCCCGGCAGAGTTCCCACCACCCGACTGAGCCGCTTTATGACCCGGGAGGAGAAGGCGGCGGTAGCCCAGGCAGCACAGGTGGGGCCAGACTTTGTTCCTTCACCGCTGAAGACCCTCGCGCAAGGGGCGTCGACCAGCCTGTGGGCCGCCACCAGTCCTCAGCTGGCCGGAATGGGCGGCGTCTATTGCGCCGACTGCGATATTTCGCTTCTGGTCGCCGACGACAGTCCCGACGTCAGCGGTGTACGTCGTTGGGCGATCGATCCCCGCCAGGCCGAACGCCTGTGGGCGCTGTCGCTGGAGCTGATCGGAGAATAATTTTCTATACAGACAGGAGAACGTTATGCCACTCAATCACTACATTACGTTGGGGCGTTCCGGGCTACGGGTCAGCCCGTATTGCCTGGGAACGATGACCTTCGGCGAAGACTTTGGCTGGGGGGCCAGCCCGGAAGCGTCGTTTGCCATGCTTGATGAGTACAGAAGCCGCGGAGGCAACTTTGTCGATACCGCCAATATCTACACCGCCGGCCATTCGGAGCAGATTGTCGGCGACTACATCAAGCAACGCGCACTAAGACGCGATGAGCTGGTGCTGAGCACGAAGTTCTACTGCAACCTCTTCCCCGGAGACCCAAACGGCGGTGGCGCGGGGCGTAAGGCGCTGATCCAACAGTGCGAAGCCTCGCTGCAACGCCTGCAGAGCGACTATATCGATATCTACTGGCTGCATAACTGGGATCGTAACGCACCTGTCGAAGAGACGCTGCGCGGACTCGACGATCTGGTCACTGCCGGCAAAATTCGCTACGTCGGGTTCTCGGATATTCCGGCGTGGAAAACTGCGCAGGCGCAGACGATCGCAGCCTTCCGTGGTTGGGCACCGATTATTGCGCTCCAACTGGAATACTCCCTGCTGGAGCGCACGAGCGAGGGCGAACTGTTCCCACTGGCGCAGGAGATGGGCATGGGGATCATGCCCTGGTCGCCGCTGAAGAGCGGATTTTTGAGCGGCAAATTCCGCCGCGACGACGGCGGCAACGTTGATACTCGTCGCAGCGGTCTGGTGGGCGTACCCTCGCCGGCAGATTACGCGGTGATTGAAACGGTGGTCGGGATCGCCTCAGCGCTTAACGTCAGCCCGGCGGCGGTGGCGCTGGCCTGGGTCAGGTCACAACCTGGCATCAGCGCCACGCTGATTGGCGCGCGGCGGCTCGATCAGCTGAAAACCAACCTCGATTCGCTTGAGGTAACGCTGTCGGCGGAACAGCTTGCCCGTCTCAGCGAGGTCTCAAAACCCACGCTGAATTTCCCGGCTGACAACAACGCCACGCTGGCACCGATGCTCGCCTTCTCAGGGATGACGGTGGACGGTAAAGCGATTCCCGCCTTTACCCCGCACTCCTCCTGAGGATTTACGCCCAACAGTCGGTGCGGATTGCCTTCCGCGCCGGTGGGTTTAGCCCATTTCGCTGCTAATGGCTTTGCGCAAAGCTGGCAAATTATTGCCGGTAACGGGGCTCACCACCGCATAGTTGTAATGACTGTCGCTCCAGTATTGCGCCACCAGGCCATCGCTCTGCCGCGCTCCTTTGTTCAGCGGGGTCGCCCGATGACGAATATACCAGGCGATCCGCTCCCCTCCGGCGGTTTCATAAAGCACCAGCGCCGATGCCCCCTGCTCGCTGGCCATCAGCCTGGCACCGATAAGCTTAAAGCCATAGCGTTCAAGATTCGGCGGCAGCGTACCGCTGATAAAGTAGCGTCTCAGCCAGTTTTCCAGCATCGGCGGCTCGCTGGTGCGAATATCCATACTGGCAAGCTGAGGAAGATCGCCAAACAGTTTATAGGCCTGTACCGCGTCTTCCATCGGCAGCGTCCGCGACTGAACGTGCTCTTTAAGCTGCCAGCCGCCGAGGCTTCCCGCCCCCAGTGTCAGCACCAGAGAAAAGGCCAGCGCAAGGCGCTGAATACGCCGCTGCCGCAGGCGAAAGCGCAGCCTGACGGGGTCAGAGTTTGCTGACAGATAGCGAATATCCGTCTGGTTCACGGCGCGCTGCAGACGCAGTTTATCCTGTCGCCATCCCTCCACCTCCCGGGCCATGGCGGGGTGATCGCGCAGCCAGGCCTCAATCTCCCGGCTGGTCCGTTCGTCGGTTTCACCATCTAACCAGGCATGAAACTGGCTTTCATCAGGCAGATTGCTCATTTTAATCTCCTTAGCACTACGGGCGACGCATGCTCCTCAGTCAACTGCCGTAGCTGCTTACGCGCTCTGGACAAGCGCGACATCACCGTTCCGAGAGGAATATTGAGCGCTTCGGCGGCATCCCGGTAGCTCATCTCCTCCACGCTTATCAGCAGGAGCAACGCCCGGCTATCTGCGGGTAAATGGGAAAACAGCGCCAGCATTTCGTCAGCCATCACGCTGTTTTCACCGGTAATATCCGTTTTTTCCTCCCCCTGAAAAAAAGTCAGCAGCCTTTGCCAGCGCTTACGCCGCCGCTCTCCGTCAAGAAACTGGTGCCAGAGGATCGAGAACAGCCAGGTGCGGAGATTACGTACCTCTTCTCTGTCCGCCGGGCCGTCCAGCGCTTTAATCAGCGTATTCTGCACCAGATCCTCGGCAGCCATGACGTCCCGCGTCAACCATAGCGCAAAGCGCTGGAGGTGCGGGAGCAGTTCGCGAACGTCCTCATCGCTAAGCGACAGCATTATTCACCCTCCCGGACGTCGACGAACGCTGCTCATAGTGCTGAATACACCGTCACGCAGGATCAGTCCGTGCAGCAGCGCCGCGGCGACATGGGCAAGGATTACGGCGAACAAAGCAAACGCGAGCAACGTATGTAAAGGACGCAGGATGGCATACAGAGAGATGTTCACGGGCAGCAATGCCGGTAATACCACTCCACCCCACAGCGTAACGGGATAGCCTGCGGCGGAAAGCATCGCCCAGCCGACCAGCGGTTGAGCAACCATCAGCAGATAAAGCGCCAGATGAGAAAGATGGGCCAGCACTTTTTGCCCTCGAGGTAAGGAACCCGGCAGCGCCGGTGCACCGTATCGCCAGCGGAGAAAAATACGCAACAGCACTAATACTTCGATAGCCGCGCCAAGGGGTCTGTGCACGGCGAGCAGCAGCGAGTGACTGGATGAAACCGT
The DNA here is from genome assembly GCF_040750395.1 of Scandinavium sp. UTDF21-P1B. Classification (NCBI taxonomy): domain Bacteria; kingdom Pseudomonadati; phylum Pseudomonadota; class Gammaproteobacteria; order Enterobacterales; family Enterobacteriaceae; genus Scandinavium; species Scandinavium sp. UTDF21-P1B. Next base: position 245,030 of record NZ_JBFLVD010000011.1, on the reverse strand, counting down.
TGAGACCATCGCGACGCCGATAAACAGCATCGCCAGTATCGCCAGCGCCATCAGCCAGTGAACAAGGCGCAGCAGCGGGTGGAAGATCGTCGCCTGAGTTTTCATTAACGCTTCTCCTGACCCTGACGGGTTTCTTCGGTCGTTCTCAGATTAAAAGATTTTGCATAAGCCGCAGAGCGCGCGTTCAGCAGCGGATCGTCGGAACCGGCAATCCCGTCCGGCAGGATAAGCGGATCGTAGTTAATATTATTGCACGTGCCCCCCTGCTGATCTTCAGCCTTGTGAATCACCACTGTCCCCGCTACCAGAGAAGGATTCTCCTGCGGCCAGGCCTTCGTCGCATCATTGACCGGATCTCCCGGCTGGGCGACGGTGATCAGCAGATCCCAGGATAACGGTCCCGCGGCCAGGCGCGTTTTCAGTTCGCTGGAAAGGTAATTTTTATCCTCTTTATCCTGCGCCGAAACAGGTTGCCACGGAGAGTGCGGCACCAGGCTCCAGCGCACAAAATGGCTTTGGTTGTGCGCATCAATAAAGCGGAAGGCGTTCAGGCTGTTGTATTGTTCCTGCGCCCAGCTAGCGGCCAGAACGTGCGTTTTCGCCCACTGGAAGAAGGGTTTAGCTTCCGGATGCGCCTGCATAAAGGCCTGCATTTTCTGCGGATCCGGTTTTCCACTCGCCGCCAGCGGACGGGTGGCGATCTGTTGGTCATAAAACCCCTGCGGGGTAGCGACGCTAAAGAATGGCAGCGCATTCATGCCGCTGCGCCACTGCTCGCCATCAGTTAGCGTAAACGCCAGCGCGAAACTTCTCACCGGCACGGCGTAATCCGGCGCGCCCGGATTGCCGCCGGCAATGGCCAGCCTGCCGATGACCGGCACAATTCCTGGGCGAAAGACTGTCGCCCGCGAAAGCGTTGCGGCCTTGCCGTTGGAAATAAACTCGCCGCTCACGCAAATGCCTTTGGCATGATTGCGGCGAAAGCCTGGATGCACGCCGCCATTTTTTTCCAGCACCTCAATGAGCGTATTCGCCGAGAGCCGGTTCGGCGTCAGCCAGCCGCCAGCCCAGACAAAGAGCAGCAGCAGGACTACGGGAATACCGCCGACAAGCAGCAACAGGAAATTTTTTTTCGCAAAAACGCGGTCAGGTGTTTTCATCTTAGAAGCTCAGTCACAATAGAGTCTACACAAGACGAACGAGGAACGGATTTATTCCTGGCGGTCGAAAATTTTTTTCCGGATAAGCCATCACCATAAACTTTTTGATGATTGTCGGGCATAAAACGGCCACCGCCTGGCGTCGGTGTTCATTGCTTAACCTGTTGCACCAATTCCAGGAAATTATTCTTGACCGTACAGGTTCAACTCCCTATAGTACCGCCCCGTTGCCCCCGAGAGGTCAGGCAGCAATACAATATGGTGAGGTGTCCGAGTGGCTGAAGGAGCACGCCTGGAAAGTGTGTATACGGCAACGTATCGGGGGTTCGAATCCCCCCCTCACCGCCATATTTGAAGAAGAGCTCGTACGAAAGTACGGGCTTTTTTTTCGCCTGTGGCACCGTCTGTGGGGGGATGAGAACTCCCGACCGGGGTTCGACTGAACGGCAGGATAGCCGTTCAGCATGGCCAGCGGCCACCCGAAGGGCGAGGCACACGGATGTGCCGAGTGATATCCCCCCTCACCGCCATCTTTGAAGAAGAGCTCGTACGAAAGTACGGGCTTTTTTTTCGCCTGTGGCACTGCCCCCACTGTTTCACTCCCCCTGTAAAACAGTGATTATCGTTTCGGATAATTTTGCCAATTTGAGAATGTTTTTTAGAATAGCCATACATACAGACGTCAAAGCAGACTATCCACGGGGAGTAACCATGTTTCCAAATCTCAAAAAATGGGCCTTTTTCTATTTCTCACCCGATTTTTCTCCAGAGAAAAACACCGTGATCCACAGAAACGAAAGCAATAGCTGTGAGTTTATTACCGTCGGGTTTAGCCCCTCAGCAAAAACCGATGGTTCAATCATTCAGGTAGCAAAACAGCTCGTCAGTGAAGGCGTTCAGGTTATTGAGATCTGCGGTGGTTTTGGTCCGACCTGGGTAACCAAAATTTCTGAAGCCGTTGGGCCGGACGTCCCGGTTGGCACCGTCATGTATGGCCCCGAGCATCGGGCAGCACTGTTGCACATCATGAAACCTTAACGGTTTCACCGGACCGCACTTACCCATGAAAGGAAAGCCCTAACCGTTTTTCCTGCGATAAGAAAGGTCGCTTGCTTCGAAATGAAAAACGCCCCGGCATAATTGTCGGGGCGCAACCTCAGTTGTAGGCGTGTAGCGTACGCTGGCAGAGCGCGGATCGCACGCAATCCTCTGTGGTGAAGCGAACGATACCGACCATATCGTCCTCTTCAAAACGCGCCAGCGCATCGCTAAGACCGGACTGCACACCGCGCGGTAAGTCACACTGCGTGATGTCGCCGTTCACGATGACCGTTACGTTTTCCCCGAGGCGCGTCAGGAACATCTTCATTTGCGCTGCGGTCACGTTCTGGGCCTCGTCCAGAATCACCACCGCATTTTCAAAGGTACGTCCGCGCATGTAGGCGAACGGCGCGATTTCTACCTTGCCAATTTCCGGGCGCAGGCAGTATTGCATGAAGGACGCCCCCAGCCTTCTGACAAGCACGTCATAGACCGGGCGGAAGTACGGGGCGAACTTCTCAGAGATATCGCCGGGTAAGAAGCCAAGATCTTCATCGGCCTGCAGAACCGGACGGGTAACGATAATCCTCTCCACATCCTTATGGATCAGGGCCTCTGCCGCTTTCGCTGCGCTGATCCAGGTTTTCCCACACCCGGCTTCGCCGGTGGCGAAGATCAGCTGTTTACTCTCAATTGCATTCAGGTAGTGCGCCTGAGCTTCATTACGCGCTTCAATTGGAGAATGATCGCGGCTGTCCCGCGCCATGCCAATTGCTTCTACGCCGCCCATCTGCACAAGCGAGGTGACCGATTCTTCTTCACGCTGTTTATGGCTCCGTGAATCCCGTCTCAGCACACGTTTTGCTTCACGACGAGCTTTGATCACTGCTTTTTGTCTTCCCATGGATAGCACCTTGAGTTGTTGGTCAACATTACACGTGCTGGTTACATCAGCACGATTATGCGCACTAACGTCTGAGGTTTGGCTTCCTTGTAAGCCATTGCTTGCTGGTTGATGAGAGGTGATGACGCGACTACGCGCACCGCGCATCACATCGGTGGATGTGGAAGAGGGAAATTTAGTGGTGAAGACGTCGCTGCCGGAGGTGTGGCCTCCGCGCTGGGTGCTGCGGTTATGTTTGCTTTTCTGTCCAGTACAGGACCCAACCATTAGCGATCTCCTAAGTGAACCTTCACTGCCGGGAACTACCGCTGTTGTATTAAGTACATCACCAATTATCATTAATGCAACATATTTTTTACTTAAAGCTAACGAACGTGCATTTTCCCGGCCGGGATCAGTTTCTGACAGAAATATTACAGAATTATATCAATCACCTGCCAATACAAAAAAATGATGGACGCAGGTGGAAGATAAAATGTGACCAGATGAAACAATAAGGCGGGTAACGGTTTTTTTTTGCCTGCTGCGCTTATCGGGCCTGGATAGGGTATTTAGTAGGCCCGGCAAGCACAGCGCCGCCGGGCAGTAATTCAGGCTTCGAGAAGTGGCTGGGCGAGGTAGCCCGATTTGTCTTTCACACCCGGCAGCACGAAGAAATATCCGCCACCAATCGGCTTGATGTACTCCTCCAGCGCCTCGCCATTGAGCCGCTTCTGCACGGTCAGGAAGCCTTTCTCCAGATCGTGCTGATAGCAGACAAACAGCAGCCCCATCTCCAGCTGGCCAGAGTTGGTGACGCCCAGCGAATAGCTGTAGCCACGGCGCATCATTAAGCTGGACTGGGTTTCCGGCGTGCGCGGATTAGCGAGACGGATATGGCTGTCGAGCGCAATCACATCGCCATTCGGGTCGCGATCATAGTCCGGCACATCGTGCTCGTTCTTCATGCCGAGCGGTGCACCGGAATGCTTGTCCCGCCCGAAAATGGTCTGCTGTTCCTTCAGCGGCGTCCGGTCCCAGAACTCTACGTGGAACGGGATAATTCTCACCGCCTGGTAAGACCCCCCAACGGCCCAGGCCGGCTCGCCCTGACCGTCCGTCACCCAGACAATCTCATCCATCAGCTTCGCATCTTTGCTGTCAGGATTCGCGGTGCCATCCTTAAAGCCGAGCAAATTCACCGGCGTTTCTTTGCCTTTGCTGCGTGCCGCGTGGTCAGAGATAAATCCTTCCCGCTTCCAGCGCACGCTCAGCAGATCCGGTGAGTGCTTGATGATGTCACGCAGGGCATGGATAACCGTATCCTGCGTGTTGGCGCAGATTTGTAGCAGCACGTCGCCGTGGCAGAGTGCCGCATCCAGCGCGTCGTTCGGAAAGCGCGTCATCCGTTGCAGCTTCTTCGGCGCATGTGCCGCGAGGCCAAAACGTTCGTCGAACAGCGACTGCCCGACGGACACCGTAATGGTAAGGTTATCCGGTGCAATATAAGGCCCAAGGATCCCCGAATCCATCGGTGGAAGACGCGGGTTTGGCGTATCGGGCGCAGGCCCACCGCTGGTCAGGAAAGTGATGCGATCGGTGAGCAGCTTAAAAAGCCGCTGCAGGTCATTTTTATCACTGGCCAGCACGTCAAACGCCACAATCATCATCGACGCCTGCTGGGGCGTCAACACGCCCGCCTGATGCGTGCCATAGAACGGCTGCGTTTCCATACGTGCATCGGGAGAAAGCGTACCCGGCGCACTTTGCGGTTTTGCCGCATGGGCGACCGGGCAGCCCCCGGTCACCGCCAGCGCGCCTCCCAGCGCGCCGATGTTTTTCAGTAAGCGACGACGTGACGGCTCGGTCAGATCATCCGGTTTGCTCTGTGCCATTACACTAGTCCAGTCCGAGGATCCCACGCAGCTGTGCCAGATCTTCCGCAAGGGTCGTGACTGGCCCTTTCAGCGCATTGCGATCGGAATCCGTCAGCTTATCGTACGTTTCATAGCCGTCTTTGGTTTTGTACTTCGCAAGAATGGTGTCGACTTTCTTGAAGTTGGCATCCACCTTCGCCAGCAGCGCGCTATTTTCTTTTTGCAGCTGAGGACGCAGCAGGTTCACGATTTTCTGTGCGCCGTCGACGTTGGCCTGGAAATCCCACAGATCGGTATGGCTGTAGCGGTCTTCTTCCCCGCTGATTTTGCTGGCGGCCACTTCTTCAATCAGGTCCGCAGCACCGCCGACAACTTTAGACGGCGGGAACGCCAGTTCGCTGATGCGCTTTTGCAGTTCCAGCACGTCGTTGTTTAGCTTCGTCGCGTACTCTTCCATGCCCCTGGTGGTGTTGTCGCCAAACAGCGCTTTTTCCAGGCGGTGGAAGCCGGTGAATTTCGGATCTTCCGCTTTTTTCTCGTAGTCGTCTTCACGCGCGTCAATGCTGCCGTCGAGATCGGAGAACAGCTCGGCAATCGGTTCGATACGCTCATAATGCTGGCGTGTCGGAGCGTACAGCGCTTTGGCTTTTTCGATATCGCCCGCTTTCACCGCGTCTGTGAAGGCTTTGGTACCTTTCACAAGCTCAGCGGTTTCAGCCGTCACGTAGGCTTTGTAATCCGCAATCGCATCGCCAAGGCTGAGCACCGCGTTGGCTTTCGCCGCATCCGCCGTCGCTTCGCCTTTAACAGTCAGCGTCCCTTTCGGGTTGGTCAGCAGGCCGCAGGTCATTTCATACTGGCCCGGCTGCAGATTGGCGGTCATCTTCTGGGTGAAGCCCGGCGCGATATTCTCGCGCTCTTCCACGACCATCACGCCTTTGAGGATCTCCCACTCCAGGGCTTTCTGGCTGTGGTTCTGAATGATGAACTGCGTTTTGCCCGAGTTCACGGTGATGTTCATCGGCTCACACTGCTTGTCCGTCACCGTGACTTTAACCTGTGGAATATCGGCGGCCTGCGCGGCAAACGCAGAGGAGAACAGCGCAGCGATACCCAGCTGCAGCGCACTACGGCGGAAATTAATCGTCATGACCATCCCTTTTATCCAATGAGTATGTTGTAACTAAAATAGTGATTATGGTGCGCTGCGCGACGGCGTCGTTGCAGCCCGTGGCGGCAGTGCGAACAGCACCAGCGCCGGGATAAGGTAGATAAAGTACACAGCCACTTCGCTGACGCTCGGTGCTTCCTGGTAGCCAAAAATCCCTTCCAGCAGCGTGCCAAACAGCGTGTGGGTTGAGAGCGTATTGCTTAAATCAAAAGCGACACCCTGGAAGTGGTTCCACAACCCTGCCTCATGGAAGGCGCGGATAGCGCCTGCCGCCAGCCCGGCGGCCACCAACAGAATAAACAGGCTGGTCCACTTGAAGAATGCGCCGAGGTTCAGGCGGATACCGCCCCAGTAAATCATAAAGCCGAGTACCACGGCGGTCCCGAGGCCGAGCATCGCGCCCAGCGGCGGCCAGATGCCGAGATCCTGTTGAAAAGCAGCCAGCAGGAAAAATACGGACTCCAGTCCTTCGCGCGCCACGGCGAAAAAGACCATCAGAATCAGCGCCCAGCCGTGGTTGTTGCCTTTCTGAAGCGCGTTATCCACTGCCTCTTCCAGCTGCTTCTTCACGTTGCGCGACACTTTGCGCATCCAGAACACCATCCAGGTCAGGATAAACACCGCAATGACCGCCACGATGCCCTCAAACATCTCCTGCTCTTTCTGCGGAAATTCGCCGGTGGTTTCGTTGATGAAAATCCCGAGTCCAAGGCAAAGCGCAGCGGCGAGGAATACGCCAATCCACATGACGCCAATCCAGCGCCCTCGCTGCGTGCGTTTCAGATAGCTGGCGATAAGGCTGACGATAAGCGCCGCTTCCAGCCCTTCGCGTAACATGATGAGAAATGGAACAAACATGCCTGAAACCCTTCAGTGTGAACCGCAGTCAATGGATGCAAAGTTTCGTAAATATGAGTGATAGTGATTATCATTACGACGCAAAGAAACTCAAGTAAAATGTGCGGATAATGATGTCAGGTTGTAAAAAGTTTCCGGCGACAGGGTGAGCAGGCGAAGCAATTTATCTAAGCTTATTAACAGGTAATCGTTTACGTCGCTGAAGGGCTGTGGCTAAATAGGCGCCCGTTTACCTGCATATACACTGAAATGGCTAATCTACTCCACTTCCTGCTGGCGCTGGTGGTAATCCTCGCACTCGCCTGGCTGGTCAGTTTTGACCGCAAAACCATTCGCATTCGCTATCTGGCCCAACTCATTATTATTGAAATGGCGCTGGCGTTCTTTTTCCTGCACGCCGAGAGCGGTTTAGTCCTGATTAAATCTGTATCAGGCATGTTTGAATCGCTGCTGAAATATGCCGCAGAGGGCAGCAATTTTGTCTTTGGTGGCATGAGCGACAAAGGCCTGGCCTTTATTTTCCTGGGCGTGCTGTGCCCGATTATTTTTATTTCCGCACTGATCGGTATTCTCCAGCACTGGCGTATTCTGCCCATTTTTATTCGCGTCATTGGCACGCTGCTGTCGAAAGTCAACGGTATGGGCAAGCTGGAATCTTTTAATGCAGTGAGCTCACTCATCCTCGGCCAGTCTGAAAACTTCATTGCTTACAAGGGGGTACTCGGCGACCTCTCCTCACGTCGGCTGTTCACCATGGCCGCCACGGCAATGTCGACGGTCTCCCTGTCAATTGTTGGCGCCTATATGACCATGCTCGACGCGAAATATGTGGTGGCGGCGCTGGTGCTGAATATGTTCAGCACCTTTATTATCCTGTCGGTGATTAATCCGACGCGCCCGGATGCCGAAGCGGAAATTAAGCTCGAGAAACTGCACGAATCACAGAGCTTCTTTGAAATGCTCGGAGAATATATTCTCGCCGGCTTCAAAGTGGCGATGATTATCCTGGCGATGCTGATCGGCTTTATCGCCCTGATCAGCGCGGTGAACGCCCTCTTCTCGACGCTCTTTGGCCTGAGCTTCCAGGCGATTCTGGGCTACGTCTTCTACCCGCTGGCCTGGCTGATTGGCATTCCGCTGAGCGATGCGCTGCACGCAGGCAGCATTATGGCAACTAAGCTTGTGGCGAACGAGTTTGTGGCGATGATCGAACTGCAAAAGATTGCTGCAGAAATGACGCCGCGCGGACTGGGTATTCTGTCCGTGTTCCTCGTCTCCTTCGCTAACTTTGCGTCTATCGGCATCGTGGCGGGCGCCATTAAGGGGCTGAACGAGAAGCAGGGGAACGCGGTTTCCCGCTTTGGGCTGCGCCTGGTGTACGGCGCGACGCTGGTGAGTTTACTTTCGGCGAGCTTTGCTGGGCTGGTGCTGTAATTTTCGTCGGGTGGCGCTGACGCTTACCCGACCTACGCAGGCCGGGTAAGCGTAGCGCCCCCCCGGCAGATTTCATCAGAACTGCACGCAAACCGGCTGATCGACCCGCATCACCGATTCCTGCGCAAAGCGGGATTTGTAGACCCCCCGCAGGGCCTCAATATTCGTTTCGCTCTGCGCATCTTTGCCGTGAATCAGCATCAGGGCTTTGCTCTGCTCGCGCGCCACGGTGCCGTCATTACCGAGCCACTGCCCGCGCGCATCAAACACCGTCAGGCCATCCTTAAATCGCGGCGTCACGTCGCGGTCAACAAACTGCTGCCACTCCTGTGCCGTGATGTCCTTCCCTGCCGGACGACTCAGGCCGAAATAGAGCGTCGTCTGCTGCATCTGGTTTTCGGTTTTGCAACTTTGGGTGTCTGTTACGGCTTTCTGCGAGGGTGCCGTGCAACCGCTCAGTACGATCGCCAGCGCGGCGGCGGCTAAGCCCGTTCTGATTTTCATTGTCTGCTATCCTCATTGTTTTTATGTCGGAAGATATCAGCTTATTTTCAGGTGATTAGCAAGAAAAAAGCCCGCTTTCGCGGGCTTCAGTTTACTCAGGTTGCAGCTTTGTTGGTGGCGCAGAGTGATAGTGCGCATCCGCGTCGGCAAAGCGCTTCAGCATTGATGCCGACGGCGCTTTGTCCAGCAGGCTGAACAGCACAATACCGATGCTGCCGAAAATAAAGCCCGGAATAATTTCGTACAGGCCGAGCCAGCCGAACTGTTTCCAGACGATGACGGTGATGGCCCCGATAATCATCCCTGCCAGCGCACCGTTGCGGGTCATGCGTGACCACATTACGGAGAACAGCACCACCGGCCCAAACGCGGCACCGAAGCCCGCCCATGCGTAGCTCACAAGACCAAGCACGCGGTTTTCCGGGTTAGCGGCCAGCGCAATCGCTACCAGCGCCACCACCAGCACCATCAGGCGCCCAACCCACACCAGCTCTTTCTGGCTCGCGCCTTTACGCAGGAAGGCCTTGTACAGGTCTTCGGTAATCGCACTGGAGCACACCAGCAGCTGACAGCTCAGGGTGGACATCACCGCCGCCAGAATGGCCGACAGCAGGATCCCGGCAATCCACGGGTTGAACAGAATCTGCGCCAGTTCAATAAACACGCGCTCGCTGTTCTGGTTCACCGCGTTCGCCAGCTGTGGGTTAGTGTTGAAGAATGCAATGCCGAAGAAGCCGACGGCCACCGCGCCCGCCAGGCACAGGATCATCCAGGTCATGCTGATACGACGGGCATGCACGATGCTGTGATGGGAATCCGCCGCCATGAAGCGCGCCAGAATATGCGGCTGACCGAAGTAGCCCAGGCCCCAGCCCATCAGCGAAATAATCGCCACAAAGTTCAGGCCCTTGAGCATATCGACGTTCTCAATGCTCTTCTGCTTGATGACTTCCAGCGAATCGCCAAAGCCGCCGACGGTCAGGATGACAATCACCGGAGTCAGGATCAGGGCGAAAATCATCAGGCTTGCCTGCACGGTATCCGTCCAGCTCACGGCCAGGAAGCCGCCTATGAAGGTGTAAAGAATAGTCGCCGCTGCCCCGGCCCACAGCGCCGTTTCGTAGCTCATGCCGAAGGTGCTTTCAAACAGACGCGCCCCCGCCACAATGCCGGATGCACAATAAATGGTGAAGAAGAGCAGGATAACCAGCGCGGAGATAATGCGCAGCACACGGCTATTATCTTCGAAACGTCCGGTGAAATAGTCAGGCAGGGTCAAGGCGTTATTGTTAGCTTCGGTATGCACGCGCAGGCGCCCGGCCACCAGTTTCCAGTTAATCCATGCCCCCACGCACAGGCCAATAGCAATCCAGCTCTCGGAAATACCCGAGATGAAAATGGCGCCCGGCAGGCCCATCAGCAGCCAGCCGCTCATATCGGATGCGCCTGCAGAAAGCGCGGTCACAAATGGCCCGAGGCTACGGCCGCCCAGAATATAGTCGTCAAAATTTTTGGTGGAGCGCCAGGCAATAAAGCCAATCAGGATCATCCCCAAAATATAAATAAGAAACGTCACCACCATCGGTGTACTAGCCATAAATCATTCTCCAGAAAACGCTTTTTTATCCCTGAGTCCGGAACGAAGAATCAGGTTATTTATTACGGAAGGAGCGTATCCTGCCGTAAGCGGAATTTATTCACAAACGATTTAACACTGCATTTACAGATATTACACCCCGGCAATCAGACCATTTTTCTATAGGTTGCACTTGCTCACATTTTTATCGGTTGCACCTTTTGAAAATGTTAAATCCCGCATAAAACCTGGTCCTAATCATTATTCTTAGCGTGCTTTTTATTGTTAAACGCTTTTAACAATCCATTGCTTTTCCTGATTGCTGGCGAGGTCACACTTAACACGGTTGCACAAAGTTGCAACATGGTAGATATTTCTGTGCAACTAAAGCAGCAGTAACAGAACAACAGGAGTTTCTGGCATGGGCAGCACTACCATGGGCGTCAAACTTGACGATGCCACTCGCGAAAGAATTAGAAGCGCCGCAACCCGCATTGACCGCACCCCACACTGGCTGATCAAGCAGGCTATCTTTAACTATCTGGAAAAGCTGGAGAACGACGAAACATTGCCGGAGCTGCCGGCGCTCCTCTCCGGGGCCGCCAACGAAAGCGAGGAAGGCGTAATTCAGGCCGACGAAGCGCACCAGCCATTCCTTGAGTTTGCCGAGCAAATTCTGCCGCAGTCGGTGTCGCGCTCAGCTATCACCGCCGCATGGCGTCGTCCTGAGACTGACGCTGTGCCAATGCTGCTGGAGCAGGCCCGTCTGCCGCAGGAAATTGCCCAGCAGGCACATAAGCTTGCTTATCAGCTGGCGGAAAAGCTGCGTAACCAGAAGAATGCGAGCGGTCGTGCAGGAATGGTGCAGAGCCTGCTGCAGGAGTTCTCCCTCTCTTCTCAGGAAGGCGTGGCGCTGATGTGCCTGGCGGAAGCATTACTGCGTATTCCGGATAAAGCCACCCGCGATGCGCTGATCCGCGACAAAATCAGCAACGGTAACTGGCAGTCGCACATTGGCCGCAGCCCGTCGCTGTTCGTCAACGCCGCCACCTGGGGGCTGCTGTTCACCGGTAAACTGGTATCAACGCACAACGAGGCCAGCCTCTCCCGCTCCCTGAACCGCATTATCGGCAAGAGCGGCGAGCCGCTGATCCGCAAAGGCGTGGACATGGCGATGCGCCTGATGGGCGAGCAATTTGTCACCGGAGAAACCATCTCAGAGGCGCTGGCTAACGCCCGCAAGCTCGAAGAAAAAGGCTTCCGCTACTCTTACGACATGCTGGGTGAAGCCGCCCTGACCGCCGCCGATGCGCAAGCGTATATGGTTTCCTACCAGCAGGCCATTCACTCAATTGGCAAAGCCTCAAACGGCCGCGGCATTTATGAAGGCCCGGGCATTTCCATTAAGCTCTCTGCCCTGCATCCGCGCTACAGTCGCGCGCAGTACGACCGTGTAATGGAAGAGCTTTACCCGCGACTAAAATCCCTGACCCTGCTGGCACGCCAGTATGACATCGGCATCAACATCGACGCCGAAGAGGCCGACCGCCTGGAGATCTCCCTCGACCTGCTGGAAAAACTCTGCTTCGAGCCGGATCTGGCGGGCTGGAACGGTATCGGTTTCGTCATTCAGGCCTATCAGAAACGCTGCCCGTTCGTGATTGACTACCTGACTGACCTTGCCACCCGTAGCCGTCGTCGCCTGATGATCCGCCTGGTGAAGGGCGCGTACTGGGACAGTGAAATCAAGCGTGCGCAGATGGACGGCCTTGAGGGCTACCCTGTTTATACCCGCAAGGTGTACACCGATGTCTCCTATCTCGCCTGCGCCAAAAAACTGCTGGCGGTGCCGAACCTGATTTATCCGCAGTTCGCCACCCACAATGCCCATACGCTGGCGGCGATTTACCAGTTGGCGGGCCAGAACTATTATCCGGGACAGTATGAATTCCAGTGCCTGCATGGCATGGGGGAACCGCTGTACGAGCAGGTCGTGGGCAAAGTTGCCGACGGCAAGCTGAACCGACCATGCCGCATTTATGCTCCGGTGGGCACCCACGAAACGCTGCTGGCGTATCTGGTGCGTCGTCTGCTGGAAAACGGCGCTAACACCTCTTTCGTCAACCGCATTGCCGATACCAGCCTGCCGCTTGACGAGCTGGTCGCCGACCCGGTCAGCGCGGTGGAAGCGCTGGCGCAGCAGGAAGGCAACATCGGCCTGCCGCATCCGAAGATCCCGCTGCCTCGCGCGCTGTATGGCGAAGGTCGCGATAACTCTGCCGGGCTCGATCTGGCGAATGAACACCGTCTCGCCTCCCTCTCCTCTTCCCTGCTCAACAGCGCGTTGCAGAAGTGGCACGCCAAACCGATGCTGGAACAGCCGACCGAAGAGGGCGATATGCAGCCGGTGGTGAACCCGGCCGAGCCGAAAGACATTGTCGGTTATGCCCGTGAAACCACCGAACAGGAAGTGGAACAGGCGCTGACCAGCGCGGTCAACAACGCGCCAATCTGGTTCGCCACGCCGCCGCAGGAGCGTGCCGCTATCCTCGAACGCGCTGCCGTGCTGATGGAAGGCCAGATGCAGCAGCTGATGGGCATTCTGGTGCGTGAGGCCGGAAAAACCTTCTCCAATGCCATCGCCGAAGTCCGCGAGGCGGTCGACTTCCTGCATTACTATGCAGGACAGGTTCGCGATGATTTCGCCAATGAAACGCACCGCCCGCTCGGACCGGTTGTCTGTATCAGTCCGTGGAACTTCCCGCTGGCGATCTTCACCGGGCAGATTGCGGCAGCCCTTGCCGCTGGCAACAGCGTGCTGGCAAAACCTGCGGAGCAAACGCCGCTGATTGCCGCTCAGGGCATCAACATTCTGCTGGAAGCAGGCGTGCCGCCGGGCGTGGTTCAGCTGCTGCCAGGCCGCGGGGAAACCGTTGGCGCACAGCTGACGTCCGATAACCGCGTGCGCGGCGTCATGTTCACTGGTTCCACCGAAGTCGCCACGCTGCTGCAGCGCAATATCGCCAGCCGCCTCGATCCACAGGGTCGCCCGACGCCGCTTATCGCCGAAACCGGTGGCATGAACGCGATGATTGTCGATTCCTCTGCGCTGACCGAACAGGTGGTGGTCGACGTGCTGGCTTCGGCGTTCGACAGCGCAGGCCAGCGCTGCTCCGCCCTGCGCGTGCTTTGTCTGCAGGATGACATTGCCGATCACACGCTGACGATGCTGAAAGGCGCGATGGCAGAGTGTCGCATGGGCAATCCAGGACGCATGACCACGGACATCGGCCCGGTGATTGATGCCGAAGCCAAAGGTAACATCGAGCGTCATATTCAGGCGCTGCGCAGTAAAGGCCGCCCGGTGTTCCAGGCCGCACGGGAAAACGGCGACGACCGCCGCGAATGGGCCACCGGCACCTTCGTGCCGCCAACGCTCATCGAGCTGGAGAGCTTTGACGAGCTGCAAAAAGAGGTCTTCGGCCCGGTTCTGCACGTGGTGCGCTACAGCCGCAACGAGCTGGATGCGCTGGTAGAGCAGATTAACGCCTCTGGCTACGGCTTAACCCTTGGCGTGCATACCCGTATCGATGAAACCATCGCTCAGGTCACCGGCAGCGCCAACGTCGGCAACCTGTACGTCAACCGTAATATGGTGGGTGCAGTGGTTGGCGTGCAGCCGTTCGGCGGTGAAGGCCTGTCGGGCACCGGCCCGAAAGCGGGTGGTCCAATGTATCTTTATCGCCTGCTCGCCAGTCGCCCGGACGACGCGCTGCTCACCACCCTCAACCGTCAGGATGCCGAACGCCCGGTCGACGCGCAGCTGAAAATGCTGCTTGAACAACCGCTGACGGCGCTGCGCGAATGGGCGAACAATCGCCCGGCACTGCAAACCCTTTGTACACGCTATGCGGAACTGGCGCAGGCCGGAACGCAGCGTCTGTTGCCAGGCCCAACCGGCGAGCGCAACACCTGGACGCTGATGCCGCGTGAACGCGTACTGTGTCTTGCGGATAACGAAGACGATGCGCTGATTCAGCTGGCCGCCGTCACCGCAGTGGGCTGTGAAGTGCTTTGGCCGGACGAAAGTCTGCACCGTTCGCTTGCCAAACAGCTTCCAAAAGCGGTCAACGAGCGTATTCACTTCGCTAAACGCGAGCAGATTACCGCAGAGCATTTCGACGCGGTCATTTACCACGGTGATTCTGACCAGCTGCGTGAGTTGTGTCAGCAGGTCGCGGCCCGCGACGGCGCGATTATTTCGGTGCAGGGCTTTGCCCGCGGCGAAACCAATCTGCTGCTGGAACGTCTTTACGTCGAGCGCTCGCTCAGCGTAAATACCGCAGCCGCAGGCGGCAACGCCAGCCTGATGACAATCGGCTAAAGCTGTGATTAATTAAGGCTCCGGAAACGGGGCCTTTTTTCTTTGGAGAGAATAATGAAACCGATCATTATCGCGGCAGCACTGCTGTTCAGCACCGCTGCTCTGGCGGATGACTGCGGCAACGCCGGCAATCAGATTGACATAAACACCTGCGCCGCAAACCAGCTGAAAGCGGCGGACGGCAGGCTGAATAACGCTTACGGCACCGCGATGAAGCGCGCGCCGCAAGCCACTAAGGCGCTGCTGAAAACCGCACAGCAGAAATGGATTGCCCTGCGCGACGCTGACTGCGCGCTGATAAGCTCTGGCACCGAAGGCGGCAGCATCCAGCCGATGATCCACGCCCAGTGCCTGACCGACAAAACCGTCGAGCGCACCGCGTGGCTGGAATCGCTGCTGAACTGCGAGGAAGGTGATTTAAGCTGCCCGCTGCCGCCGAAGCCTTAACGCAGGCGGATCCCCTCGATAATCATGCGCTGTACGCTTTCCACCGTCTGCTGAAAGAACGCTTCATCCTGTAAGGTTTTACCGGTGACCGCCTCCACCTGCGTGGAAAAATCCGCGTAGTGCTGCGTGGCGGCCCAAATCATAAAGATCAGATGGTTAGGGTCAATTGCCGCCAGCTTGCCTTCCTTTACCCAGCCGGAAATAATCGCGGATTTCTCGTCCACCAGCGATTTCAAATCCCCCGTCAGCTCCGCCATCAGCAACGGCGCACCCTGCAGCATTTCCAGGCAGAACAACCGCGAGGCCTCCGGATGATCGCGCGACACCTCCAGCTTGAGCCGAATATATTCGCCAATCGCCTCCAGCGGAGCAAACTCTTCACGAAACGCGCGCAGCGGCGCGAGCCAGATGTCGAGGATGTTGCGCATCACCGCCACGTACAGCGCTTCTTTTGACGGGTAGTAATACAGCAGATTGGTTTTCGATACCCCGGCCTGTTCCGCCACCTGTTCAAGACGGGTGCCGTGAATGCCAAACTGCGAGAAAGTCGTCAGGGCCGCGCTCAGAATTGCCGCTTTTTTGGCGTTAACCGCCTGGCTGCGCTTCCCGGTTTTTTTGCAGGCTGCCTGCGTCATTCGCTCTCCTTATTCCTGTTCCGCACAGGCGTTGTCATTCCCTTCCGGCCCTTCCGGCAAAGCGGCTTTTTTCTTTTTGAATTTCAGCTCGCTGACCAGCACGCCTGCGACGATAAACGCAGCGCCGAGCAGCGCCAGCATCGGCAAACGCTCTCCCGCCATACGGCCAAAAATGCCCGCCCAGACAGGCTCCCCCGTATAGATAACCGTTGCGCGGGTCGGCGAGACGCTGCGCTGTGCCCAGTTCATCACCACCTGAATAATCGCACTGAAAATACCCAGCCCCAGCGCCACCACCAGCAGGCCCGGCGAGAAGGACGGCACCGATTCGCCCGCCGGTATCATCATACTGAAGGCAACCAGCGACGCCGTAGCCAACTGCACGACCGTCACGCGCTTTACGTCGACTTTTCCGGCCCAGGCGCTAATCAGAATAATTTCCGCGGCAATGGCAACCGCGCCCGCAAGCGTAATGAGTTCCCCTGCCCCCAGCGCCAGCAGATTGCCTTCCGGTCCGGCGAGTAAGATCAGGCCAACGAAGGCCAGCGCAATCCCGACGCAGGACATCAGCCCAGGCATTCTCCCGAGACAAAGCCATTGCAGCAGCGGCACCAGCGGCACATACATCGCGGTGATAAACGCCGATTTACTGCTGGAGATGGACTGTAGTCCCCAGGTTTGCAGGCTGTAGCCGAACGCGATCGCAACACCAATCGCCACGCCCGCTTTTAGCTCAAGCCACGTCATTCCACGTAGTGAACGCAATGAGAGCAGGCCAACCGCTATCGCCGCCGTAGCAAATCGCAGACCGACAAAGAAAAACGGATCGCTCAGGGTAACCGCGTACTGCACTGCAAGGAAAGTGCCACCCCAGAACATGGTGATGACAATCAGGAGCGCCTCCTGAGGCTTTACCGAGAATTGATAGCGTGAAAGAAAGGACATAGTACCGCCGGGATGACATTCAGCCCATCAGTGTGCAGATTCCCGGAGACGGCTGCAATAAAAAAACCGCCGGTCTTCACCGGCGGCAGGGAGAGAGGAGACATGGTTAACCCCCTCTTACGGCATCTGAGCGCTAGCTGTTGCGGTTGCTGCCGTGGCTGTTTTTACCCCCTTTTTTACCAGCTTCGGACGCGCGCTGGGGATCGTTTTTAAAGTTCCCCCCGCTGTGCTGGCCACCTTTACGACCTGCTTCTGATGCTCTTTCGCGGTCTTCAGCAAAATTACCTGAACCGCCACGATGGTTTGCCATTACCGACCTCCGGTTGTACAGACATCATATTGCATTACGTGAATGTGGAAGATTCCACTACGCGAGCCGGGCCAAAGCCCTGTTTTCTGCCGCGTGGAACTAAGCTTAGTGGATGCCAATTATTCCTCCAGCAGTTGGTAATATTCTGCAACATGCGCCAGGCCAAAAGTATGGGATTACCGCTGCGTGTCTGATAAGCGCTTCTTATGACTTACGAAAAAAACGAAAACGAAAGTGTGTCAAAGTGCGACAAGACAATCGTTACGTTATTTATATATAAATACATGATTATTAATAGTTAATTCGTAGCGCTTCGCCATAAAGCGTAAGATCACAGCCCTTTAATAAGCGATGGCCTTATCCCATTAAATACACCCTCATCTGGCGACGCTTCCTCAAGGCATCCCGGAGCCAGCAGGCCAGTGCAATTTCCTGCCAGAAAGTTGACCGGAACAGGGATGTGACCAACACTTTGAGGAGTATCTTTAGAAAACACAGTGTAAAAACGGAGAGTAACGCTATGAGTGGAAAGGCTAAAATTTTGGTTCTTTACTATTCCATGTACGGACACATTGAAACAATGGCGAAGGCCGTTGCCGAAGGAGCAAGCGGCGTTGATGGCGCAGAGGTCACCGTGAAACGCGTGCCGGAAACCATGTCAGCGGAGGTCTTCGCGAAAGCCGGAGGCAAAACCCACACCGCGCCGGTGGCCACGCCGCAGGAGCTGTCAGACTATGATGCCATCATCTTTGGTACGCCAACCCGCTTTGGCAATATGGCCGGACAAATGCGTACCTTCCTCGATCAAACCGGCGGCCTGTGGGCCTCGGGCGCTTTATACGGCAAACTCGGTAGCGTCTTTAGCTCTACGGGTACCGGCGGCGGCCAGGAACACACCATCAGCTCCACCTGGACGACCCTCGCCCATCACGGCATGGTAATTGTGCCCATCGGCTATCGCGCGCAGGAGCTGTTTGACGTTTCTCAGGTGCGCGGCGGTACGCCCTATGGCGCGACGACCATCGCAGGCGGCGACGGTTCCCGTCAGCCAAGCCAGGAAGAGCTGGCGATTGCCCGCTATCAGGGTAAACATGTTGCGGAACTGGCCGTAAAACTTAACGCTTAACCTTCCGTCAGGAGGAAAGACATGCCTACACAGGAATCAAAAGCGCATCACGTTGGCGAATGGGCCACCCTGCGTAACACCTCACCCGAAATCGCGGAAGCCATTTTTGAAGTGGCAAAATACGACGAAAAACTGGCAGAGAAAATCTGGGAAGAAGGCAACGACGAAGTGCTGTCGCTGGCTTTTGGGCGAACCGATAAAGACTCGCTCTTCTGGGGCGAACAAACTATCGAACGTAAAAACGTGTGACCTTAACTTACTCCCCCGCTCCCGCGGGGGAGTTTACTTTCAGCTCAATCTATTTTCCCGTCGCGGCACTGTTCAACACCGCATTGAATTTATCCACCGGACAGAATCCATTGGCATCCACCGGGCATCCGTTTAGCTCAAGCGTCACGCGCTGCGGCGGCGACTTGAGCGTCAGTACGTCGGCGTTACGCAGCTGTTCCGTGCTCTGATACACATACTCAATCTTCATCAGCTCGCGGTTGCCGCTCGTGTCGTGCCAGCGCTGGAACACGATTTTGCCGCCAATCGGCGTACGTTCGTACTGGTTCTGCAGCTGGTACGGTTTGAAGTCCAGCGCCATCAGCAATGAGGCAATATTAGAATCATGCCCCACCAGCAGCGTCACCTTCGGCGCCTTCGCGGCCTCCATGACCAGCGCTTTGTCGATGTATTTCACCAGAGGTGCCGCCACGTTGCGCGCCACGGCCGGAGAGGTAAACAGACTATCCTGATAGCCGTTTTTCAGCTCAGAGAGTAGGCGCCACTGCTGGTCGGTTTTGATTTGTCCCCATGCCACCTGATCGAGCGGGAAGCCTTCGTAATACTGGAGCGTAAAGGCATCCACCAGCGAATTGCCGACCTTCAGCGGCCCATTGACGCCCGGTTCTTTCTCATACGGCGCAATAAATTCGTCCTTGCCTTCCGGCAGTGAGCAAACCTTCTTCTCTTTGCAGGACGGTGAGTTCTGATAGCTGGTGATTTGCTCCAGCAGCTTGTAGCTCTCGTCGAGGTGCATTTTCTGACGTTCATCGCCCATCGCCTTCACCGCCTGCTGGCTGAACGCGGCAGACTCATCGGTGATCACCGGGTTAAACGTTGGGTCCATAGTGCCCATTTTTTCCTGGTGATGGACCGGTACGTCACAGCCCGGGAACGCACCCGTAATGAAGAACTGAGCCGTTGCCACGGTACGCTGCAGGCTGTTGGCGTAGGCATAGACCGTGCCCGGTACCGGGCATTCACCGGTCGTCACTATGCCCTGCTCCGCGAGCCATTCCCGCATGTAATGGCCCATATACACTTCCAGCACGCCGCCTTTGGTGGTGAGCTGTCCCCCGGGCACATCCCATTCAGGCCATTTGTTTGGCGTGGATTGCTCCAGCACGCTGCCGTTATTGGCAAGCGGCGCGCGCAGGTTATGACGGCTCATGATCAGCACCTGTTGTAGCTGATACCCCTGCGGGGCCTCCTGTGCCTGAATGCCAGAACTTGCCAGAGTGGTGCCGACTATCGCAGCGGCCAGTACGCTTTTTCTCATCCCTAAACCCTCATGCGTTAATGAACGGCATTAATTGTGACAGATTGATGACAATTTTCCGGGAAGCCGCCAACAAACGGCGCAATTTCCCCTTTGTATAAGAAAAAGACCTTATACTACGCAGATCGGACGGCAGGAGTTTCCCTATGAAATCAGACGTAACCTACGAATTTCACCACTTTGGTATCCCGTTACAGGACGGCAAAACGGAAGGCGTGTACAGTGAAAAAGCGGGCATGTACACCGTCGATAATCCCGGAAAATTTCGCGTTCAGTGGCATCGTTTCACAGACGACTCTCCCCTGCATCCGCTGTTGAAAACCGTGCCGCACGTGGCGCTAAAGGTAAATAATCTGGCCCGCGCCATTGAAGGTGAAGAGGTGATTCTCGGCCCTTACGAGCCCATCGATGACTATTTTGTGGCGGTGATCAACGACAACGGCGCTCCCGTCGAACTGATCCAGACCACGCTCAGCGACGACGAACTTTGGGGCCGGGCGCGGGACGGCCAGGGCAGCCTTTACCGTAAATGATGGCTGATGCTCTATGAACGTTCTTCGTCATCTTTTTAAAAAGTTAGCGTCACTACGCGCCCTCTTCCGGCCCCGGCGGCTGCTGGCAATCCTGACGCTGATACCTGGCGACAAAAGAGGCGGTTTCCGGGGATACGAAGATTCTGGCGCTGGTGAATTCGGACAAAAATCTCAGCAAAATCAGGCGCGCTCAGCCGGATATTATCTTTTCGCTGCAGACGCTTGCCAGCGAAATGCAGCCGCGAAAGCTGAGCGGGGAAAAAATGGAGACGGGAAACCTGATGGAATTGCTGTTTCAGGACGGCCATTGAAGCATAACTGGCATCGCTGGCGTGAAGATCTATGCTTATACAAGCAGTTGGATATTCAACCAAGGAGAAAGCGATGGGCTATTTCGAAATAAAGAAATCCGATAAAGAGTCTAAAGAACCGTACTACTTTGTGCTGAAAGCTGCCAACCATGAAGTGATTGCCCGCAGCGAAATGTACTCCACAAAAGCCGCGGCGCAAAAAGGCATTGCCTCAGTGCAAAAAAACGGGGCAACCACCGACGTGCGCGATAAAACGGTGTAACGTTACCGAAAAGCAAAAAGCCCGCATTCGCTGCGGGCTTTTTATTGTCAGGCTGACGAGATTTATTCCGTCACGCTTTTCTTCACATCTTCCGCACCGGCTTTGGTTTTATCCCAGGCTTTGGTGCTGCCTTCTTTCGTTGCGTTCCAGGCCTTTTCAGAACCCTGTTTGGTTTTATCCCACGCCTTTTCGCTGCCTTCTTTGGTGCGATTCCAGGCTTTCTCGCCGCTCTGCTTCATGTTGTCGGTAGCAGAACCGTCGCTGTGGGCTTTGTTGATCTGTTCCTGTGTGCGGTGTTCCGTTTGATGCAGTTTCTCTTTGGCAGTGTCTGCACCTGCGTGAGCCTGCTGCACCGTTTCGTCCGTGGCATGCTGAATTTCACCCTGTGCCATTGCACCGGTGGCGATAAACAGAAGGGACATAGCGATAGCTGTCTTTTTCATTGTGTATTCCTTTTATCTGAGTCCGGGATCCACTCTAGTTTTCGTCGCCGTCATTAACAACCCGATAATTCCTAATTGGATCAAGGCACTCGGAGATTGGGGAGAGTGAAAAGCGAGGAAAGCAGACTGGCAGGATAAAAATAAAGCGCCCCGCAGGGCGCTTATTGCCGTGCTGAAGCGAACTCAGGTGCCCTGACGGGTCGCGGCCAGTACAATCTCACGAATACAGACGTACTGCGGCTGGGAATAGGCATACTCAATCGCGTGAGCGATATCTTCCGGTGCCAGCACTTTGCCGCCCATATCCTGTTTCCAGGCCTGATAACCCGCTTTGATATCGTCACTGGTGGTATGGCTCAGCAGCTCGGTTTCCACAGCACCCGGGGCGATAACAACGACGCGGACGTTGTGCGGCGAAAGCTCTTCACGCAAATTTTCCGACATCCCGTGAACGGCAAATTTGGTACCGACATAAACGGTATGATTCGGGAAGGTCTTGCGGCCCGCTACGGAACTGATGTTGATAATGGTACCCGCTTTGCGCTCAATCATGCCGCTGGTCACGGCATGTACGCCGTTGAGCAGGCCTTTGACGTTCACGTCCAGCATCTGCTCCCACTCATTTGGGTTCTGCTGTTCGATGTTGCCAAGCAGCATCACACCGGCGTTGTTCACCAGTGCGTCCACCGGCCCAAACTTCGCTTCGGCCTTTTTCACCGCATCGGCAAACGCCTGACGATCGGTTACGTCCACCGCGCAGCACAGGGTATTTGGCAGGTTCAGCGCATCCATACTCTCCACGCGACGCGCCAGCAGCAGCAACGCGTGGCCACGGCTCGAGAGCAGTTTCGCCGTCGACAGACCGATGCCAGAACTTGCACCCGTAATCACAACCAAAGGTTTAGTCGCCGTACTCATAGATGTGCCTCATAAGTTTAATTTATCTTTAACGTCGAACTGCACTTTAAATCCTTTGCGATTTGGTGAAAAATGGTTTGTTTTTTTCACTGTCATAATAAAATTCTATGGATAAGCGTCAGCTCACTGCATTCATCCGCGTGTTTGAAGAACGTAACATCACCCGCGCGGCTCAACAGTTAAGTCTTACACAGCCTGCACTCTCTGCCACCATCAAGGCGCTGGAAGAGGACTTAAGCATCTCGTTGTTCATCCGCAAAAGTCGCGGCGTTGAGGTGACGGAAGACGCACGGGTGCTCTATCCGCACGCGCGGAGGATGATTGATGATATGTCCGGCCTGGTGTCGCGCTTTCGCAAACGGCAGGACAAACTGCCGCTGCATATCGGTATTGAGGAAGACATCGCCTCGTCGTTTTTGACCGACCTGCTGGCGAAGACCTCGGAAGATACCTCCGGCATGCTGCTGACGCTTCTGCCCGGCTGCACCGGCGATGTTCGCTTAGGCTGCGACAATTTGCGCTGTGAAGATGAGCTTTTCTTTCCGCTGTATGAAGAGAGCTACGTTCTGGCCTATCCTGCGGGGCATGCGGTCGGCCAGACGGAAGAGCTGCTGCCCGAAGAGCTGCATCATCAGACGTGGGTAATGGCGCCAGAGCATGAATCCCACCAGCGCTTCCTGCCGTTTTACGGTCATTCTGCTGACAAACCCGGCGCTCATGCGGGCAATTTCTCGCTGGCGCTGGATCTGGTGGAAGCCGGGTTTGGTATCACGATCGCGCCAGTTTGCCTTGTGGAATCGCGCTGCTCTCTGGCATCACGTCCGCTGCCGGGCTATCCGATGATGCGCCGGATCGGCATCTGCTATGCCGCCCAGTCGCTGGCTAACCCGGCGGTGGAGCAACTGCTCGACAGCCTGGGGAAATAGCTATTTCGCGTTCAGTTCTTGCCAGCGTTTGTAGACGTTAATGGCCTCAGGATCCGCCTGCTGCACCATCGGCAGGCGGCGCTCACCGATCGGTTTGGCAAATTCGCCGTAGAACGTTTCCAGCTCGAAGTATTTGCGGTCATCGCGGTAATAGCGAACGTACTCCTCACGGGTGGTCACGTAGACAACCTTGCGCGGGCTACAGTAGTAAAGCGCGCCCAGGCACATCGGGCATGGGCTCGCCAGGATGTAGATATCGCAGTCGCTCAGGTTTTCAGTGCCGAGCTTGCGGCAGGCTTCACGTACAGCGAGGATCTCCGCATGCGCCGTCGGGTCGTTGGTTTGCGCTACCTGGTTTGGGCTTTCAGCGACAATTTCTCCGTTGCGGGCTATCACCGTCGCAAACGGTCGACCGCCCTCTTCCACGTTTTTCATCGCCAGTTCAATCGTACGTTTCACAAAGTCCATCGTTGGCTCCTTCTCCGGGTTGCAGGATATGACCTTCATCAAAGCGTAACGGAGCCCATTGATAAGATAAAAGTCTAAATTATTATTAATCCTATAATTTAAACTTATGAGAAAGCTGATGATCCTGCGCTATATCCACTATTTTCTTGCCGTGGCCGAACGGGGCAGCTTCACCCGCGCGGCGGCATCGTTGTATGTCTCGCAGCCTGCGCTATCTCAGCAGATCAAGCTGCTGGAGCAGGCGCTCGGCGTACCGCTTTTTGACCGTACCGGACGCACGATCCGTCTCACGGATGCCGGCCTGGTGTTTCAGCAGCATGCCCGCCAGGCGCTTGCCGAACTGGAAGCAGGCGCGCGCGCCGTTCATAACGTCGACGACCTGAGTCGGGGCCATTTGCGCCTTGGCGTCACGCCAACTTATATCCCCTGGCTGGTCGGCCCGCTGCTGGCAGCCTTCTGGCAGCGTTACCCGGGCGTCACGCTCAGTCTCAGTGAAGCCACGCAGGAACAGACGGAGCAGCAGCTGGTTAACGATGAACTCGATATAGGTCTGGGATTTTCAGGCGAGCACGCGGCAGAACTTACCGCTACGCCTCTGCTTGAGGAATCACTTGTCGCGGTAGTAAGTAAAACGCACACGCTGGCAAAACGGCAGCGCATAACCCTTGAAAGGCTCTCTTCGGAACCGCTGGTGCTGCTCGATAAAAGCTTTGCTACGCGCGTCGACATCGACAGGCAATGTCGGAAGCGCGCCGTGAGCCTGAAAATTGCGATGGAAAGCAACACGCTCGGCGCCATTACGGAGATGATCCAACATGCACCTTTGGCGACCATTTTACCTGATACTCTGGTGCGCGCCTGTGATGCACTTGGTTCGTTATCGATTGAACCGCCTCTGGCTAAGCGTACTGGCGTTCTGCTGGCGCGCAGAACGCATCAGCATGCTGCCGCGGGCGCGCTGAGTCGCGTTCTCAATGACGTACTGAAGGCAATGGGCATCGACCCGACTGGAACAGCTGGCGATTCCGCACTACCCTGAATCAGTCCTCCTGGCCTCAGGCCAGATTTCCAGAAAGTCCTGAAGGAGCCTTCATGAGCGAAGTTAAGATTGTCGCCACCTTAACCCCTTTCCCGGAACATATCGAAACGGTCCGTCGAGCCGCCCGTGCGATGCTGAAACCCACCCATCAGGAGGCAGGCTGTCTGCAGTACGATTTGCATGAAAGTCGTGCCATCCCCGATGTCCGCGAGCTGGCGAATCAGGGAGCGATTTCCTTCGTGTTCATTGAACGCTGGAAGTCCGAGGACGATCTGAAAAAACACGTGGCTATGCCCTATCACGATGATTTTCTGGATATCCTTGACGGAAAACTGGAGAACATCAGCGTTCAGCGCCTAACTGCCCTGCCCGACTGATTGCTCACGCTTTCAAGGGGACAACACGGTCCCCTTTCTCGTTTGCCGGACCATTGCGGCTAATCAGCCTTGCCAGGCAGACTGCCGGATAACTGAGCAGAAATTCAGCGGCTGAAAATCTCGCTCCTTGTCCTTAATGACATCGGCCTTCACGTTACCAAAAGTCGTTTGCGGCTTGTGCTTAATCCCATTGTAAAACGCTTCGATGATCTCCTCTTTAAAGCGCGGAGAGCGCGGATGCTGCGCAGTGACGGCTTCACGCTCGCTTTCGCTGAAAGTCGCAAAACCCATGCCGAGCACGTCCATTTCTACTCCTGCCGTCAGCAGAGCAATTTCGGGAACCATAAACTCCGGGATTCCCGGCGTGGTGTGCAGGGCAATAGCCGTCCAGACTTTGGTCACCTCCTCCTCAGAGACGCCATGACTCTGTAAAAAATCTTTCGCGGCGTTCGCCCCGTCCACTTCAAAGCGTTTATCACAGCTGCAATATTCGTGCGTCAGGCCGACGTCGTGGAACATGCATCCCACGTAGAGCAGCTCCTTGTCCACCTTTAACCCACGCTGCTGTCCTGCGAGCGCGCCCCAGTAATAGACGCGGCTTGAGTGATGAAACAGCAGTTCGTTTTCAGTGTCGCGCACGAACTCTGTGGCTGCCTTTGCCAGCGGGCTGTCGGGGATCGCGATATTTTTCAGCGCAGAGGACATTTTCTTCTCCTGTTGATTGAGTCAGACCAGTGTAAATGGCAATCTGCATGTCATCATTAGTCTTATAAATACAAATAGAGACATTCCGATCAAAGAGGCCATGAAAAAGAGTGAAACGTACCATTGCGATACTTGCCGTGCCGGGCGTGCAGCTGCTGGACGTCTCCGGCCCGCTGGATGTGTTTGCCGAAGCCAATTCTTTGCTTCGCCGTGACGTGTATGAGCTGAAGATTGTGACGCTGGAGGCGGGCCCCGTGAGGGCCTCCTCAGGAATCGAAGTTGTGGGCCATCTCCGCCTGACTGAATGCGCGACATTCAGGCCAGATACGTTTCTTGTGGCGGGTATGCCTGATGCCGTGCGAAGAACCTTCAGCAATGAAATCTACGCAGACATCAAAAAACTCTGTGAGGCCAGCCGCCGGTTTGGCTCCATTTGTACAGGTGCATTTCTGCTGGCCCAGGCGGGCGTACTGACCAAGCGCACGGTGACGACGCACTGGTCATCTGCCGATGAACTGGCAAAAACCTGGCCGGATATTCGGGTGGATAAGGATGCTTTGTACGTGGCGGACGGCCCTGTCAGAACGGCGGCGGGCGTGACTTCCGGGATGGATCTGGCTTTGCGCCTGGTGGAGGAAGATTTGGGCAGGGAACCGGCGATGGAAATCGCCAGCAATCTGGTGATGTTTTTCCGACGCCCGGTCAACCAGAGCCATTATGTCCGGGGGCAAGAACTCTCCCTAAGCGGTCGCGAAGCGTTGCAGGAGCTTCAGCGCTGGGCGCTGACCCATCTCGGGAACATTCATTCCCTCAAGGACCTGGCCGATCATATCGGACTCAGCACCCGTCACCTTAATCGACTTTTTCGGGAACAGCTGGACGAGCGTCCAGGCGAATGGCTGGAAGCCTGCCGCATTAAGCGGGTCAGAGAGATGCTGGAAAGTTCGGATGCGCCGCTGAAAACAATCGCCGGTGCGGTAGGCTACAGCAGCGCGGACAGCCTGCGCCGGGCCTTTATCCGACACATGGGCATGACGCCGCCGATGTACCGCAAACTTCACCTGCGTAGCGTTTACTGACGCGTGCGTTGTCAAATTCGGTACAAAGAAAAACCCCAGCTCATCACTGAGCTGGGGTTTCATGTTTGGCGGAAGCGTAGAGATTCGAACTCTAGAACCCTTTCGGGTCGCCGGTTTTCAAGACCGGTGCCTTCAACCGCTCGGCCACGCTTCCTAAGTGAGGCGTACTTTAAACATCAGAAGGCATCCTGTAAACCCCCACCTCGTTCGTTTGCCTGAAAAACAGTCAAATTGTGTTTAATTGGCTTAAATTACAACGCATTGACCAGTATTTCAGCATTTTTACCCGAAAAAATTGCTCAATGCTTTTTGATAAACATATCTTTGGTGTAGTAGAACCCGAGCTTATCCGGCGTGAAGCCACCAACCCAGGGTTTCACCAGGTGGGTACGCACATAGTGATAAACCGGTATAGCCGGAACGTCCTGTGCAAGAATATCTTCCGCTTTCTGGTAGTACTCGCCTCGCTTTGCCACATCCGTTGCTTTAGCCGCATCCACCAGCATCTGGTCAAAGGTCGTGTTGCTGTATTTGCTGGTGTTTTCGCTGTCGCCGGTACGGAAGTTGTTCAGGAAGGTTGAAGCATCATCGTAGTCGGCAATCCAGGCATAGCGCACGACGTCAAAGTTACCGGTATGCATGGAGTCCAGCATGGTTTTCCATTCCTGATTTTGCAGCTTCACTTCCACGCCCAGATTTTTCTTCCACATCGAACTGGCGGCAATCGCAATGCGCTGATGAGATTCAGAGGTGTTGTAGAGCAGGTTGAAAGAGAGCGGATGATTTTCGCCAAATCCGGCTTCCGCCAGCAGCTTTTTCGCCTCGGCGATGCGCTTTTCACGCGGCCAGCTGGCGTAGTCAGGATTTTTCAGACTGACGCCGCCGATTTCCGGCTGGCTGATTAACCAGGCCGGGCGCTGCCCCTGCCCCAGCACTTTATCAGCGATGATGTCTTTATCCAGCGCCATATTCAGCGCACGACGCACGCGCGCGTCGTTAAACGGTGCTTTGGTCGTATTGAACTGATAGTAGTAGGTGGCAAGCTGCGGCGAAACGTCCAACTGGCTGCCCATAGTCTTTTTCAGCTGCGCAAACTGGTTAATCGGAACCGTATAGACAATATCGATCTCCCCTGCCTTATAGCGATTCACATCCGCCGCTTCAGAGGCAATCGGCAGATAGGTCACTTTATTAATCACCGTATGTTCATTATCCCAGTACTTCGGATTACGTTCTGCAACGATACGTTCATTCACCACCCATTGCGTCGGCTTGTATGCGCCGCTCGTGACAATGTGCTGCGGCTGAGTCCACTTATCGCCAAAGCGCTGCACCAGTACCGGATCGACAGGAACCATCACATAATGATCGAGCATAGAAAGAAACGCGGCATTCGGCTGGGAAAGCGTGACCTGTAGCGTGCTGTCATCCAGGGCTTTTACACCCAATGCGTCGGGCGATTTTTTACCAAGGGCAATGTCTCCAGCATTCACGATATGCATATTGCCCGGATAGCTGGCATACGGTGAGACAGTTTTGGGATCAACCAGACGCTGCCAGCTCCAGACCACATCCTGTGCGGTGATCGCGGTTCCGTCAGACCAGGTAATGCCCGGGCGCAGGTGGAAAGTCCAGACCGTATTGTCTTTCTCCTCCCACTTTTCCGCCAGGCGCGGTTCTATCGAGCCATCGGCACGCACCGCCACCAGCCCGTCGAAGATGTCTCTGATAATATTGCCCTCGACATCACTTTCCACCTTATGTGGGTCAAGCGTGGCAGGCTCGCTACCGTTATTCCTGACCAGTTCCTGTTTATCCGCAAGCGTTGTACCTTCCGGCACCTGCGCCGCCCAGCTCAGGGAAGTGGCGCCGAGCAGTCCAGCCAGGAGCAGCACCTGCGTAATAGGGTTGTGCTTTTGTGGTTTCATATCCTTTGCCTTATTGATTTCATTATGGGTGACACCGTTTCCAGTGTTAGCGGTGGTTTCGCAATAAGGCAATATTTTTCAGTAACCTATAAGATGTCGATCTGGTTAACGGCAAAAAAGCAACGAACGTGCTGTTATGGATTTCATCGCCGATATTTTCTTCTACCGGGCAGGGAAAACAGGTCGGTAAAGATGGGTAAAAGCACTAGAGCTTTGGACTTTGTTTACTTATTCTCAGCAGTTATGACAACTGTCTATAAAGAGAGTGACACTATGGATCGTATTATTACCTCGCCGCGCGATCGTTCATCGCTACTTAGCACACACAAAGTCCTGCGTAATACCTATTTTCTGCTGAGCCTGACGCTGGCGTTTTCCGCTATCACGGCGACGGCAAGTACCGTTCTGATGCTGCCTTCTCCGGGCCTTATCCTGACGCTGGTCGGCATGTACGGCCTGATGTTCCTGACCTATAAAACGGCAGACAAACCTGTGGGTATTTTGTCTGCGTTCGCTTTCACCGGCTTCCTCGGTTATATCCTCGGCCCAATGCTGAACGCTTATATCTCTGCAGGTATGGGTGATGTGATCGGCATGGCGCTCGGTGGAACCGCGCTGGTGTTCTTCTGCTGCTCCGCCTACGTGCTGACCACCCGCAAAGATATGTCCTTCCTCGGCGGTATGCTGATGGCAGGGATCGTGGTTGTACTGATCGGTATGGTTGCCAACATCTTCCTGCAGCTGCCGGCGCTGCATCTGGCGATCAGCGCAGTGTTTATCCTGATTTCCTCAGGTGCCATTCTGTATGAAACCAGCAACATCATTCACGGTGGCGAAACCAACTATATTCGCGCCACCGTCAGCCTGTACGTGTCGCTGTACAACATCTTTGTCAGCCTGCTGAGCATTCTCGGCTTCGCCAGCAGAGACTAAGACGATTTATGCGTTACCCGGGCCCCGCTTATGCGGGGCTTTGTTTTTTGCTACACTGCGGCGGTTTCTGAAGATGGTTATGAAAAACTATGTTGAATTTTGACGATAAAGAGATCGAGACCGATAACGACGGTTATCTGAAAGAGAGCTGCCAGTGGAGCGAAGGCCTGGCGGAAGTGATTGCCGCAAAAGAGGACATTACCCTCTCGCCAGAGCACTGGGAAGTGGTGCGCTTTGTGCGCGAGTTTTACCTCGAATTCAATACTTCGCCTGCCATCCGTATGCTGGTCAAAGCGATGGCCAATAAATTCGGTGAAGAGAAAGGCAACAGCCGCTACCTGTATCGCTTATTTCCGAAAGGCCCGGCAAAGCAGGCCACAAAAATCGCTGGCCTGCCAAAACCGGTGAAGTGCATTTAATAGCGGATCTCAAAGTCGGTCCATGTTTTCCCGGGCTGGTGTGGTTCAGCCAGAACCTTATCCACCCGGGCGCTGCGCGGCCCGCCCGCTTTAAGCCAGGCGATTAGCTGTTCCACCTTTTCCGTTTCCCCGCACGCCAGCACTTCCACACTGCCGTCATCCAGATTTTTGGCATACCCGGTTAGCCCGAGCTTTAACGCTTCACGCTGGGTGCTATAGCGAAACCCGACGCCCTGCACCAGGCCGTGAACCCATGCAATCATGCATACCTGCGCCATACCTGTTCTCCCGGTTAGTCGTTGCATTTCCCCGCTGACGTGGGAAAATGGCGCCCATTTTCTTTGAATCAACAGAATAGCAAATTATGAGCGTACGTTTAGTGTTAGCCAAAGGCCGCGAAAAATCCTTACTTCGCCGCCACCCGTGGATCTTCTCTGGCGCCGTCGCGCGCATGGAAGGCAAAGCCTCTTCCGGTGAAACCATTGATATTGTTGACCATCAGGGGAAGTGGTTGGCCCGCGGCGCGTACTCTCCATCCTCACAAATTCGCGCGCGCGTCTGGACGTTCGATAAAAACGAAACCATCGATATCGCTTTCTTCGAGCGCCGTCTGCAGCAGGCACAAACCTGGCGTGACTGGCTGGCGAAGAAAGATGGCCTCGACAGCTATCGTCTGATCGCCGGTGAATCTGACGGTCTGCCTGGCGTGACCATCGACCGCTTCGGCAACTTCCTCGTACTACAGCTGCTCAGCGCTGGCGCAGAGTACCAACGTGCTGCGTTAATCAGCGCTCTGCAAACGCTCTACCCGGATTGCGCGATTTACGACCGCAGCGACGTCGCGGTACGGAAAAAAGAGGGAATGGAGCTGACCCAAGGGCCAGTAACCGGTGAAATCCCACCTGCCCTGCTGCCGATTGAAGAGCACGGTATGAAGCTGCTGGTGGATATTCAGAACGGTCACAAGACCGGTTATTACCTCGATCAGCGCGACAGCCGCCTGGCGACCCGCCGCTATGTGGCAGACAAGCGCGTCCTGAACTGCTTCTCTTATACCGGCGGTTTTGCCGTCTCCGCGCTGATGGGCGGCTGCCGTCAGGTGATCAGCGTCGATACCTCACAGGAGGCACTGGATGTGGCGAAACAGAACGTCGAACTCAACAAGCTCGATCTGAATAAAGCCGATTTCGTGCGTGACGACGTATTTAAGCTGCTGCGCAGATACCGCGATGAAGGCGAGAAGTTTGACGTGATCGTGATGGATCCGCCGAAGTTCGTCGAAAACAAGAATCAGCTGATGGGCGCCTGCCGCGGTTATAAAGACATCAATATGCTGGCAATGCAGCTGCTGAACCCAGGCGGCGTGCTGATGACCTACTCCTGCTCAGGCCTGATGACCACGGATTTATTCCAGAAAATCATCGCCGATGCCGCCGTAGACGCCGGGCGTGATGTACAATTTATAGAACAGTTCCGTCAGGCAGCCGATCACCCGGTGATTGCAACCTACCCGGAAGGGCTGTATCTGAAAGGGTTTGCCTGTCGCGTCATGTAAGTTGAAAAGTGAAACATTGCCCGCATATTTATTGTCAGTAATGTTTCCCGGGAGGTGACTATGATGATTGCCAGCAAATTCGGTATCGGCCAGCAGGTCCGGCATTCCCTGTTAGGGTATCTGGGCGTGGTGGTGGATATCGACCCGGAATATTCGCTGGAGGATCCGGCGGAAGACGAGGTGGCAGTAAACGATGAACTGCGCGCGTCGCCGTGGTATCACGTGGTGATGGAAGATGATGACGGTCAGCCCGTCCATACCTACCTCGCCGAGGCGCAGCTAAAAAGCGAAGCCTCCGACGAACATCCGGAACAACCTTCAATGGACGAACTGGCCCAGTCCATTCGCCAACAGCTTCAGGCGCCACGCCTGCGGAACTGATCAAAAAACCCCGCGCCTGCGGGGTTTTCTCTTATTTAGCAAGTCCGAGCCTTGGGATTTCAATCGCCGGGCATCTGTCCATTACGACGTTTAATCCCGCTTCGCCTGCCAGCACGGCGGCCTGTTCGTTAATCACCCCAAGCTGCAGCCACAGGGTTTTCGCCCCAATGGCGATGGCTTCCTGGGCAACGCTCCATGCGGCTTCGGAATTGCGGAATACGTCAACCATATCCACCTTCTCCGGTACGTCCGCAAGGGTGCCATAGCCCTGCTGACCGAGCAGCGTTTTCCCTGCTACCTTCGGCGATACCGGAATCACGTGATACCCCTGATCCAACAGATATTTCATTACCCGGTAGCTTGGGCGATCGGGCTTATCGCTGGCCCCTACCAGTGCGATGGTGCGGGTTTGCTTTAAAATGCCTGCTATATCGTTCTCTTTCATTCTGTCCTCCGGGCAATTTTGCAAAGTGTACGACAATCCAGGCACGTCAGCCATTCAGTCATACCAGAGTATGAGGGCAGAATCGTGGTTTATGTCTATATGTTAATGAAAATCACTTTCGTAAAGTTTTGATACACTCTAAGGGCGGGTCCTTTCAGGAGAGCGGGAATGAAAGCAGGATGGGTCGTGGTGTGTCTGTTACTTCTGATGCCTGGCAGCGTTTTCGCCACAACGTTGCGGCTTTCTGGCGACATCAATTTGCTGGTACTGGACGGTAAGAAAGTCTCGAGCCTGCTGCTGCGTGGCGCGGAAAGCCTTGAAGTGGATAATGGGCCACACCAGGTCGTGTTCCGGGTTGAGAAAATGATTATTCTGCCAGACCAGAATCGACAGCTTTACGTTTCACCGCCGCTTATCGCAAACTTTAATTCCCAGCTTATAGGTCAGATCAACTTCAGCCTGCCAAGACTCGAAACGCTGGAGGACACTCAGGCTTTCACCGACACCCCGCACGTCAGCCTGCTGGACGGCAATGCGATGCCGATCCCGGTCAAACTCGATATCCTTGCGATTACTCAGGCCGGTAGCGACATTGATTATGAGAAGGCCACCACCGCCTGGAACCTCGCCAACAAGCAAACCTCCAGCACTCAGTTCAGCGCAGCCGTGCCAGACGACAGCACGCTGCTGTCGAAAACCAACGAACTGGATAACCCGGCCTTACAGTCGCAAACGCTGACCGAACAGCGGCTGAAATACTGGTTCCAGCTGGCCGATCCGCAAACCCGCCATCGTTTTCTGGAGTGGGCAAAATCGCAACCCTCCTCCTGATATCATGACCCAGCACAGGAAAAAGTATCGTTAGCGCTTGCAGCCATAGTCACTTTCAGTAATCTGTCCGCATCTTGATGATGGGGAAATGATTATGGAACAGACAACCCGCACCCTGCCGGGCCGCAAGCACATCGCCCTGGTGGCGCACGATCACTGCAAACAGATGCTGAAGGCCTGGGTTGAGCGTCATCAGCCGCTGCTGGCTCAGCACGTTCTGTATGGTACAGGCACCACCGGTAATCTGGTGCAGCGCGCAACCGGTCTTGAAGTGAACGCCATGCTGAGCGGCCCAATGGGCGGCGATCAGCAGGTTGGCGCGATGATCGCCGAAGGCAAAATCGACGTGCTCATTTTCTTCTGGGATCCGCTGAATGCGGTGCCGCACGATCCTGACGTTAAAGCCCTTTTGCGTCTGGCAACCGTGTGGAATATTCCAGTGGCGACCAACGTGGCGACGGCGGATTTCATTATTCAGTCACCCAACTTCAACGCGCCGGTAGATATCCAGATACCTGATTACCAGCGCTATCTGGCTGAACGCCTGAAATAACAAAAATCCCCTCAACGAGGGGATTTTTTCAGGGTTTACGCGCCACCGGCACATCCAGATATTTCAGCGCATCAACAAACACCGAAGGCTGCTGCTTATTAAACATCAGCCAGACGCGTTCACGCGCACGGGTCATTGCCACATACAGCAAACGCCGCTCTTCCGCATCGGGGAAATCCTCCGGCTGCGGCAGCAATGCCTGCTCCATGATCGATTCCCGCGCGGGAGCCGGAAACGCATCCTGCCCCTCCTGCAATCCGAGAACAATCGCATAATCTGCCTGCTGACCTTTGCTGGCATGAATGGTCATAAAATCTATCGTAAGCTTCGGCCAGCGCGTCGCCGCTTTGTCGAGCGCCGATGGCTTCAGGTGATGGTATCGCGCCATCACCAAAATTCTCTGCTCCGGTTTGGCGTAACCGCTCAGCTTGTCGAGCAAGGCATCAAGCTGGTCGTCCGGCAGCAGCGTTACCGCTTTTTTATCCCCGGCAGTGAGGCTGTTAAGCGGTTTTCGCAGCTGATGCGGATTTTGTTGAATGAAGCTGTTGGCAACTTCGCCAATACGCCCATTGAAGCGGTAGGTGGTGTCCAGTGCACAGCTGTCTCCTTCACCGAAGGTCTCACTAAAGGCCGTAGTCAGCGAGAGCTGCGCCCCGCTGAAGCGGTATATCGCCTGCCAGTCATCGCCGACGGCGAACAACGTGGTGTGAGAATTCTGTTTGCGCAGCGCCGCCAGTAAAGCAGCACGCTGCGGTGATATATCCTGAAATTCATCAACCAGAATGTGCTTCCATGGGCTGACAAAACGCCCTTTTTCCAGGATGTTGATCGCCTGATGGATAAGCCCGGAGAAATCGACAGCCCCTTCCTCTTTTAAGGCCGTTTTCCAGGCCTTCAGCAGAGGTGCCATCAGCTTGACTCGTTTGCCAAACAGCTCTCGGATCTCGTCAGGAGCGCTGTCGATCATTTCGGCCTGGGAGCCACCGTGCGAGCGCATCAGGCTCACCCAGCGATCGAGACGGCTGCCCATCCGGCGAAGGATCTTCGGATCGTGCCAGTAATCCCCCTCCGGCACCTCCCACTCCATCTCTTCCTCCAGCCATTGTCGCCAGCCCTTGGCCTGAGCCTTTTTCTCCTGACACTGCTGCTGCCAGCAGTCGGTGAACAGCTTCTGCCGGGCCTGGGTGTCATTTTCCAGCTGGCTTATCACCGGCACTTTCTTGCTGCCCTGCTGAATGATGTAGAGCGCCAACGCATGGAACGTTTTTGCGCTAATGTCTTCAGTATTGAGCCGCTCCCGGATGCGGTCGTCCATCTCCTGCGCCGCTTTGCGGCCAAACGCCAGAAGCAATATCTGTTCAGCTGCGGCTTCCCCCCGCATCAAAAGCCATCCGGCTCTGGCCACCAGCACTGAGGTTTTGCCACTTCCCGCACCAGCCAGCACCAGCAATGAACGTTCACCGTTGACCACGGCTCTGGCCTGCGCGTCGTTGAGCGGGGAGGATTCGATATTTTTAAAGAAAGCGGAATAGTGCTCGAGCATCATCTCAGTGAAATGCTGGTTGTGTTGAAGACGACTGGCATCCCGGTCTTTCAGCCATGCCTGACACTGCCGCCAGAGTTCACGACAGTTGTCGAAACTCTCGAGTCGACTGACGGGCACCGGAAGCGCTTCCAGCGCCTGGTGAATTTTTTGCCGCACCTGCGCCACTGCCTCGCGAGTGAGCCATTTACCCTGAGCATCAGAGTTGGCAATGAGCGTCAGCTGCCGCGAAAGTACTTCAGCGGCGATAGCGCTCATCTCATCACTCCACTGCTGCCAGCGGGTTTGCAGATGATGGTGAAAACGCTGCGTGTCTGCCCATTCAGTGCCGTGCAGGCGCACGACCTTGTTTTCAGGCAGAACAAACTCCAGCTCGCCCCAGACCAGACCTCGTTTACAGTGGATCGCCGTCAGCTGATTGAAGGGGATCAGGTACTCATGGCGGTCCCCGGAAACCTTTACGCCCGCATTAAGGAGTTCAACCCTGTCATAAGGGTGCTGCGCCATTCGCTTGCCGAGGGCGGTTGCTTTTAGTTCCATGTCTTGCCAAATCCCGGATTTAGACTTATCTCTGACAGTGTAACTGCCAGATTCCAGGTGCTCCAGCGCTAAAAAACGTTACAATCGTCAGGTCTTTCTTTTCACAGGACTGAACAGAGGTCATATGCGCACCGTTCTGAATATTTTGAATTTTGTGTTGGGTGGGTTCGCCACCACGTTAGGCTGGCTGCTTGCGACGGTTGTCAGCATCATACTGGTTATCACTTTGCCGCTGACCCGCTCCTGCTGGGAAATCACTAAGCTGTCGCTGCTGCCATTTGGCAACGAAGCCGTACATGTTGATGAACTGAACCCGAATGATAAAAGCAACCTGCTGAATACTGGCGGTACCGTGCTGAATATTCTTTGGTTCGTTCTGTTCGGCTGGTGGCTATGCCTGACGCATATCGTGGCCGGTATTGCGCAGTGCATCACCATCATCGGCATTCCCGTGGGGATCGCCAACTTCAAGATTGCCGCCATCGCTCTTTGGCCCGTTGGCCGTCGCGTGGTGTCTGTTGAGACCGCTCGTGCAGCACGTGAAGCCAACGCGCGCCGCCGATTCCAGTGACCAGGGCCCGTCATCGCATGCTGAGCCCTTTATTACGTCGTTACACCTGGAACAGCGCCTGGCTGTATAACGCCCGCATTTTTATTGCCCTGTGCGGCACAGTAGCCCTGCCATGGTGGCTCGGTGAGGTGAAGCTTACCATCCCGTTAACGCTTGGCGTGGTCGCTGCCGCCCTGGCCGATCTGGATGACAGGTTGGCCGGGCGACTGCGCAATCTGGTGATTACGCTTATCTGTTTCTTTATTGCATCCGCTTCCGTTGAACTGCTGTTTCCCTGGCCCTGGGCCTTTGCGCTGGGACTCACACTGTCGACCAGCGGGTTTATTTTGCTGGGCGGCCTTGGGCAGCGCTACGCCACAATCGCGTTTGGCGCTCTCCTGATAGCCATCTACACCATGCTCGGTGTGTCGCTTTACGAGCACTGGTATCAGCAGCCTTTACTGCTGATCGCGGGGGCCGTGTGGTACAACCTGCTGACGCTTACCGGCCATCTCATTTTTCCCATTCGCCCATTGCAGGATAACCTCGCCCGCAGTTATGAACAGCTGGCTCACTACCTGGAACTGAAATCCCGCCTCTTCGACCCGGACATTGAGCATGATGCTCAGGCACCTCTGGTGGAACTGGCTATGGCAAACGGACAGCTAGTCGCGACGCTGAATCAAACCAAAGCGTCGTTACTGACGCGTCTTCGTGGCGATCGTGGGCAGCGCGGCACCCGCCGCACGCTGCATTACTATTTTGTGGCCCAGGATATCCACGAACGCGCCAGCTCGTCGCACGTGCAGTATCAGCCCCTGCGCGACAGCTTCCGCTACAGCGATGTGATGTTTCGCTTCCAGCGCTTGCTTTCAATGCAGGCGCAGGCCTGCCAGCAGCTTTCCCGCTCGATTCTGTTGCGTACGCCCTACCAGCACGACTCCCGTTTCGAGCGCGCATTTGCGCACCTGGACGCCGCACTGGAACGTGTGAGCACGACTGGCGCGGCAAAAGAGCAAATGAACGCCCTTGGCTTCTTGCTGAATAATCTTCGGGCCATCGATGCCCAACTCGCCACGATCGAATCAGAACAGCAGATGGCGCTGCCTGAGAGTGAAACGGAAACTCAGCTGTCGGACGATCGTCTGCACGGGATGAGCGACGTCTGGCTACGCCTGAGTCGGAATTTGTCACCGGAGTCAGCCCTTTTTCGTCACGCGGTTCGCATGTCTCTGGTCCTCTGTGCGGGCTACGCATTTATCCAGTTTACCGGGCTGGATCACGGCTACTGGATCCTGCTTACAAGCCTGTTTGTGTGCCAGCCAAACTACAATGCCACGCGACACCGCCTCGCACTTCGCGTCATTGGTACATTAATTGGAGTGGCGATCGGTTTGCCAATCCTGATACTGGTGCCCTCCGTGGAAGGACAACTGTTGCTTATCGTGCTTACTGGCGTGCTCTTTTTCGCTTTCCGAAACGTTCAGTACGCACACGCCACAATGTTTATCACGCTGCTGGTTCTGCTGTGTTTCAACCTGCTTGGTGAGGGATTTGAAGTAGCGTTACCACGCATCATTGATACGCTTATCGGCTGTGGTATCGCCTGGGCTGCCGTCAGTTTTATCTGGCCTGACTGGAAGTTTCGTAATCTGCCGACGGTCATGGCAAGAGCGGTCGATGCCAACTGCCGCTATCTGGATGCGATCCTTGAGCAATATCATCAAGGACGGGACAACCGTCTGGCTTATCGAATTGCTCGTCGTGACGCACATAACAGAGATGCGGAGCTGGCTTCGGTGGTGTCCAACCTGTCAACGGAACCACGCGCTACGGCACAAATGCGCGAAACGGCCTTCCGCCTGCTCTGCCTGAACCACACCTTCACCAGCTATATTTCCGCGCTGGGGGCACATCGCGAAAAACTCAGTAACCCTGAAACGCTGCTGCTGCTTGATGATGCGGTCTGTTACGTTGACGATGCCTTCCACCATACTCCTTCTGATGAGCAGCGCGTTCAGGCTGCACTGACTGGGCTCATGGAACGGATACGCCATCTTGAGCCCGGTTCGGAGTCTAAAGAACCGCTGGTGCTGCAGCAAATTGGGCTGATGGTGAGCCTGTTGCCAGAATTTTGCCGGCTGCAGCAGCAGGTTACTCCTCCGTCAGCTTAGTTTTACTTTTATCCAGTAGCCTCTCCGCCAGTTCCTGGAGATGCTGACGGCGAAGCAAGGGGATTCGTGTTGCGTGAATCCCCTGAATCGCGCCTTCAAGGGCGAAGAGGACATTAATGCTGAGATCTTTACGAATGCGGCGAAGGCGCAGCCAGGCCGCTACTGCCCCTAAAGCCTGGAGCATCTCCAGGTCCTGGACTCCGGCCTCCGAGAGCAAAAGTTCCAGCTGAAAAGTAATGTTGGGTGAATTCTTAAGCCGCCGTGGATCGCCGCGTCGTATTTTTTCGCTTTGCGCTCCTTGCAGTGACATCTCTGACATCTTCAAAAGCAATGATCGATCCCGCCAGAGGACTTCGTCTACCAGATAATAGTTGAGAGAGACAGGTCGGCCTCGCTTGTTGAGGGTCAAAAGCCGTCTTGAATTCGTTGTGTAATACCCAGTGGTTTGCTCGCAAGCCCTGAGATAAAGCTCCCCGTTAGAAACCATCGCAAACACAGTATCATCGATTGAAAGACTGTATCCCCCGAAAAGCGCGCGATGGCGAATAGTGCCCAAAGAGGCAAAGTACTCTTTACACTGATGGATCCGTTTATATGAGACTTTTCCCATGATTCTTCCTGTAATCAGGTAGTTAGATGAATGAGTTATGCTAACGGATCCGTTAATAATGAAAATAAGGAACTTCATTTCAGGGGGCAAGCGGTTATTTTCTAAGCCAGGCACTTCTGTGCAATTTTGCGAGGCGCTTTCAGAAAATGAGGTTGATCTTTAGTCCTGCACGGCGTACTGTATATCCATACAGTAACCCACAGGGCGGGATTCACTATGTACACTTCAGGCTATGTAAATCGTAAATCACTGGCGCCGGCAACAGCAACCGTCGGTCAACCGCAGCATAGTACCACTGGGCTTATCAGCGAAGTGCTGTATCGTGAGGATCAACCGATGATGACTCAATTACTGCTGCTGCCACTTTTGCAACAGCTCGGCCAGCAAGATCGCTGGCAACTGTGGCTCACGCCGCAGCAAAAGTTGAGTCGTCAGTGGGTTCAGGCATCCGGTTTACCGCTATCAAAAGTGATGCAGGTTAGCCAAATGTTGCCAGGCGCGACGCTGGAGTCGATGATTCGTGCCCTTCGTACAGGAAACTACAGCGTGGTCATCGGCTGGGTTGCAGAAGAACTCAGTGAAGAAGATCAGCGTCTGCTCGCAAGCGCAGCGGAGGAAGGGAATGCGATGGGCTTTGTTATGCGTCCTGTCAGGGCGACCTCTCAGCCCACCAGACAGTTTTCTGGCCTGAAAATTCACTCAAACTTGTATCATTAAGTAAATTTAAGATTTTTCCTGGCATTTTTTTTACTCGATCGGTAACCCGCTCTTTCGTGCGGGTTATTTTACGAAAATGCTTGTCTGGTGCGGTTCTCAGCATTTTATCCCGAACAAAAAATCAACATAAATGTTAAATATTGTGTATACAACTCTTTTTTTTTCATATGCCTGACGGAGTTCACACTTGTAAGTTTTCAAGTACGTTGTAGACTTTACATCGCCAGGGGTGATCGGCTTAAGCCACAGATTATGGCGTACTTATGATTAGGTCCCGCCCCCGGTGAAGGATTTAACCGTGAACTTCTAAATGGATATTCATGGCGATTTTTGGATGATAACGAGGCGCAAAAAATGAAAAAGACAGCTATCGCGATTGCAGTGGCACTGGCTGGCTTCGCTACCGTAGCGCAGGCCGCACCGAAAGATAACACCTGGTATGCAGGTGGTAAACTGGGTTGGTCCCAGTTCCACGATACCGGCTGGTATAACAGCTCCCTGAACAACAACGGTCCAACCCACGAAAGTCAGCTTGGCGCTGGTGCTTTCGGTGGTTACCAGGTAAACCCGTATGTTGGTTTCGAAATGGGTTATGACTGGCTGGGCCGTATGCCTTACAAAGGCGACGTTACCAACGGTGCATTCAAAGCTCAGGGCGTTCAGCTGACTGCTAAACTGGGTTACCCGGTAACCGACGATCTGGACGTTTACACCCGTCTGGGCGGCATGGTTTGGCGCGCTGACTCCAGCAACAACGTTGCTGGTGACAACCACGACACTGGCGTATCCCCAGTATTCGCTGGCGGTGTTGAGTGGGCAATGACCCGTGACATCGCAACCCGTCTGGAATACCAGTGGGTTAACAACATCGGCGACGCAGGCACAGTAGGCGTTCGTCCAGACAACGGCATGCTGAGCGTTGGTGTTTCTTACCGTTTCGGTCAGAACGACGTTGCTCCAGTTGTTGCTCCTGCTCCGGCTCCAGCTCCAGAAGTACAGACCAAGCACTTCACTCTGAAGTCTGACGTTCTGTTCAACTTCAACAAGTCTACCCTGAAACCAGAAGGTCAGCAGGCACTGGATCAGCTGTACTCCCAGCTGAGCAACCTGGATCCTAAAGACGGTTCCGTAGTAGTTCTGGGCTTCACCGACCGTATCGGTTCTGACGCTTATAACCAGAAACTGTCTGAGCAGCGTGCACAGTCTGTTGTCGATTACCTGATTTCTAAAGGTATCCCGGCTAACAAGATCTCCCCACGTGGTATGGGCGAAGCTAACCCAGTCACCGGTAACACCTGTGACAACGTGAAAGCTCGCGCTGCACTGATCGACTGCCTGGCACCAGATCGTCGCGTAGAGATCGAAGTTAAAGGCGTTAAAGACGTAGTAACTCAGCCAGCGGCTTAAGTTTAACGTCTAATAAAAAACCCCGCGCTGCGGGGTTTTTTTGTTTTTTGTGCCTGTTTGTAACATTGACGAGCACGGTCCAGCAATCTCAAACCCTGTCTATTTTTGTTCGCTTAACTGCTGACCTGGTTTGCTCTACTCTTTCCCTAACAGGGCCTGCAAATCCTGCTTCAGCGTTGTCATCTTGCTGGCGTACTTCTCTTTATTTTCCGCATCCTCAATCAGCTGAACGATCGTCTCTGAGAGTGTTTTGCCCCGACGCTGTGCAAGACCGGCCAGACGCTGCCAGACAATAAATTCAAGGTCGATAGATTTCTTACGGGTGTGCTGATGCTCCGCGTTAAAATGGCGTTTACGCCTGGCCCGGATCGTCTGCTTCATGCGGTTAAACAGAGCGGGATTCATATGCTGCTCAATCCAGTCATTCACCTGAACCGGCTCATTTTCTATCGTCAACAGGGCTTCTACTGCGTCCTGCGCCGCACTGGCCTCGATGTAACGAGTGATAAGCTCACCTTCCCGGTGCTTCTTCACCAGGTACTTCCATTTCCAGCCGCTTTCAAGATTTTCCAGTTGTTGATATTTCATTGCGATCCCAATGTGACCGTGTAACTCATTTCAGGATAACAGGTTTTTGCTGATGTGCTGAGAAGAAATCATCCTCAACGCGGGAGGCTAAGCACCCGATGAAACTGGCCTGTGAATCCCCGTGTGCGGACTGGCACCTTGAGGTATAATCCTCCGCTTTACATCTGACTAAAAAACAGCGACTTTGACGATTACAAAACTTTCACGGCGCGATGTGGCCCCGGACCTCGAGGCTTATCAGACGCTGTTTGCCCAGCCTGATTTGGCAACCGAAACCGATTCCTTACCCGGCGAACTGCAGGCCCGACTGCATTACGCGCTGGACCAGTTCCTCTATCCTCAGGCTATTTCCGACTTTCTGCTGGTTAAAGCCCCGGAAGAGCCGGAATATCTTGAACTTCTCGCCGAAGCCACACGCGAGCTGCGGAGTCGCTCCCCTGAGCTCAGCGGTGTTCAATATGAAGTAAACGGCAGCTCCGTGACGCTGACGCCCGCCACATCGCCTGAAGATAATTTTGCCAGCCATGGTCCGATTATTCAGGCCGACTGGGTTGAAGCCGAGCAGCTGTTTGGCTGCGTGCGCCAGTTTAACGGAAACATCACCCTGCAGCCCGGGCTTGTGCACCAGGCCAACGGCGGCGTGCTTGTCCTGTCACTTCGCAGCCTGCTTTCACAGCCACTGCTGTGGATGCGCCTGAAGAACATTGTTACCCACAAACGTTTTGACTGGCTGGCCTTTGATGATTCACGCCCCCTGCCCGTCTCAATTCCTTCCATGCCGCTTTCGCTCAAAGTGATGCTGGTCGGCGAGCGTGAGTCGCTGGCGGATTTTCAGGAGATGGAGCCGGAGCTGTGCGAAAAATCCATCTACAGTGAATATGAAGACACGCTGCAGGTAGTCGACGAAGAGACGCAAAAATTGTGGTGTCAGTGGGTCTGGCACATTGCCCGCGGCCTGAATTTACCTGGCCCTGACGCCAGAGCCTGGCCGCTGTTGATCCAGGAAGGCGCCCGTTATACAGGTGACCAGCAAACACTGCCGCTCTCTCCACTGTGGATTGGTCGCCAGCTTCGTGAGGCTGCGGCCTTCTGTGAAGGTGACCGCTTTAACGCAGAACAGCTGACGACAATGCTCAATCAGCGTCAATGGCGTGAAGGCTATCTCGCCGAGCGTATGCAGGACGAAATCCTGCTCGACCAGATTCTGATTGAAACCGAAGGCGAACAGATCGGCCAGATCAACGCGCTCTCCGTGATTGAATTCCCAGGACATCCACGCGCATTCGGGGAGCCGTCACGTATCAGCTGCGTAGTGCACGTGGGTGACGGCGAGTTCACGGATATCGAACGTAAAGCTGAGCTTGGCGGCAACATACACGCCAAAGGCATGATGATCATGCAAGCATTTTTGATGTCTGAGCTGGGCCTCGATCAGCAAATCCCCTTCTCAGCGTCGCTGACGTTTGAGCAGTCCTACAGCGAAGTGGATGGTGACAGCGCCTCAATGGCGGAATTATGTGCCCTGATAAGCGCGCTGGCTAACGTGCCGGTTAGTCAGAGCCTGGCGATTACCGGCTCCGTAGATCAGTTCGGGCGGGCGCAGCCTGTCGGTGGACTCAATGAAAAAATCGAAGGATTCTTCGCCATCTGCCAGCAGCGTGGTTTAACCGGTAAGCAGGGTGTGATTATTCCTTCTGCCAACGTGCGTCATCTCAGCCTGGCACAGGATGTCCAGCAGGCTATAGAAGCTGGCGAATTCTCCCTGTGGGCCATCGACGATGTGACCGATGCGCTTCCTTTACTTACGCAATTAATTTGGGATGGCGAAGGCCAGACAACGCTCCTGCAAACCATTCATGAGCGTATTTCTCAGGCAAATCAGCAAGATACCCGACATCGCCCGTGGGCACTGCGCTGGTTAAACTGGTTCAATGCAAACTGATCGGACTTGTTCAGCGTACACGTGTTAGCTATCCTGCGTCGCGAACTCAAAATAAGGCTTACTGAAAACATGGTAGATAAACGCGAATCCTATACAAAAGAAGACCTTCTTGCCTCCGG
The DNA here is from genome assembly GCF_040750395.1 of Scandinavium sp. UTDF21-P1B. Classification (NCBI taxonomy): domain Bacteria; kingdom Pseudomonadati; phylum Pseudomonadota; class Gammaproteobacteria; order Enterobacterales; family Enterobacteriaceae; genus Scandinavium; species Scandinavium sp. UTDF21-P1B. Next base: position 200,837 of record NZ_JBFLVD010000011.1, on the reverse strand, counting down.
TCGCGGTGAACTGTTTGGCGAAAAAGGCCCGCAGCTGCCGTCAGCGAATATGCTGATGATGGACCGTGTCATCAAAATGACCGAAACGGGCGGTAACTTCGATAAAGGCTACGTGGAAGCAGAACTGGATATCAATCCTGACCTGTGGTTCTTCGGTTGCCACTTCATCGGCGACCCGGTAATGCCTGGCTGTCTGGGTCTTGATGCCATGTGGCAGCTCGTGGGCTTCTACCTAGGCTGGCTCGGCGGTGAAGGTAAAGGTCGCGCGCTGGGCGTGGGTGAAGTGAAATTCACCGGCCAAATCCTGCCAACGGCGAAGAAAGTCACCTATCGCATCCACTTCAAGCGCGTCATTAACCGCCGCCTGATTCTGGGTATCGCTGATGGTGAAGTACTGGTAGACGGCCATAAAATCTACGAAGCAACCGACCTGAAGGTTGGCCTGTTCCAGGATACTTCAACGTTCTAATCTATGGACATTGCCCGACCGGGCTGACAGAAACGGCGAAGCCTCTGCATGCAGAGGCTTCTTTGTTTTAAAGAGACAGCATCAAGCGATTACTGCCCTGTCCCCCATGGCTTCTCGCCAGCCTCCCAGCCAGTGTGACCTCTGATTTAAGGTCTGATAAGGACAGATTTCTTTTGATTTGCCAGCGATGCCTGCCTGGTACCCACGTTGATGTGCCCGTTCCAGGCGATCACGTTTTTGTCTCTTCATGCCTCGTTTCCCTCATTTTTTGATCTGGTGGAAAAGAAAACAGTGGTCACCAAATGTGCAACCACATATTAGGGATAACCCGATTCGACGGCCTCGTCAATGCGCAAAATTCACGCCAGTGTCATATTTGTGAGCTACACAGAAGTTCATTTGTACAAAAAATGTGAACCGCGACAACTAACTGCCTGAGGGTAAAAACAAAAAAACCGCAGCAGGAACACGCCTGCTGCGGTTTTTATGATGATAAATTTTACTTATGGCAAGCGGTTCATCGACTGGGCAATCGAGGCTGCCTCCTGACTCCAGGCCTGCGCCAGCGTTTTTACCATTGCGTCATAACCGTCCTGCTGCTGCTTCACTTCGATGTGGAACGGGCGTTTGATAAGCTGCCCCTGGTGGTTCAGGAGCCACTCGCCGCTGACAATCACCGTGCCATCATAGCGTCCATGAAAACCGCTGACGTTGACGTTGAGCGTGTCCTGATCGCTTCCTAGCGGTTGTGAGGCAACGACCCAGCCAGGCAACTGGTTACTGAGGTTTGCCACCAGCGTCGTCCGAAGCTGCTGATCCAGCGGGCTGGCCCACAGATTATTGCTGGCTATCACATACTGAACGTCGCTGGTCTGATACACCACGCCGCTGCCAGCGAGGTAGTCCGGGATGTTAACCTGCTCAACCCACAGCAGACGATTTCCCTGGCTGGCCGTGCTCTGTACGCCAGCCTGAGGAAGTGGCAATTGATAATACGTTTTACTGTCGCTGCCGGTACTGCTGCACGCCGACAGCATGCAGGCCATTACTACGGGTAGCCATTTTTTCATTGTTTCGCCCTCTTCGGCTGCGGATCCTTTTTATCCTTCGCTTCAAACACCAGCGCATTGCTCTTATCGTTCAGCGTCTTCAGCACCGGCTGCAGTTCACGCAATACCTGATCCAGACGTTGCATGTCACCGACCATTTTGTTGTAAGCGGCGGAGCCCGGCTGGAAGCCCTGCATACTGCGATTCAGCTCACGCAAGGTTTTCTGCATATCCGCTGGCAGGTCCTGCATCGACTGGCTCCCGGTAATCTTGTTCAGATTATCCAGCGTTGTTTGCACATGCTTCATGGTTTTCTGGCTTTCAGCCAGTGAACTGGTGGCCTGCTCAAGCAGCGGGTTAATCGGCAGATTATTGATCTTATCCAGCGCCTCCATCAGGCGTTGCTGGATTTGCGCAAGACCGCCGCTGACGGTTGGAATGATGTCATACCCACCAAACTCACGGAATTTGCCGCGCGGCTCCGCCTTCGGATAGAAATCAAGATCGATATACAACGCTCCGGTGACCAGATTCCCGGTTTTCAGTGAGCCACGCAGACCGCGATCGATCAGCCCGTCCAGGTGCGCTTTGATGTCCGTGTCGCCGCCAAGCTGGTTGATCAGACGTTCAGGTTCGATACGCACCTGCACAGGAATCCGGTAATCATCATTCAGACGCTGATGCAGCCCAGGAATGAAGAACGGGACTTTGCCGACGGTGCCAAGGCGAATACCACGGAACTCCACCGGGGCGCCAGGCTGGAGTCCACGAACCGAATCCTTAAAGAACATCACGTAATCAAGATGCTGCGTGTAGATGGAATCCTGAATGCTACGCTGATCGTCGTATAAGTGATATCCGGTTTTATTCGCCACCGGTTCACCCAAATCTTGCCCTTCCGGCACGTCAAAGCTGACGCCGCCGCCGAACAGCGTCGACAGAGATCCCATTTCAACGCGCATACCGGCGGCCGTCAGGTCTACCGCAATCCCGCTGTCTTTCCAGAAGCGCACGTTGGTGGTCACCAGACGATCGTTCGGTGCATTGATAAACAGCTGATAGGAAATTGTGCGTTTTTCCGGATTGAAGGTGCTGGTTTCAACCGAACCTACGCGGTAGCCACGGAAGAGCACAGGATCGCCCGGTGAAAGCTGGCCCGCTTTGTTACTTTCCAGCAGGATGCGGATCCCTTTCGCATCAGGCGGTGCCAACGGCGGCGCATCCAGCAGCTGGAATTGCGCAGGTTCAGCCCCTTTCGTCCCGGGCTGAAGCTCGATATATGCCCCGGAAAGCAGCGTACCAAGGCCGCTAATGCCTTCGCGGCCGACCTGCGGTTTCACCACCCAGAAGACAGAGTCACCGTGCAGCAACTTTTCCATTCCGGTGTTGAGCCGTGCTTTGATTTCGACGTGCGTCAAATCGTCCGTCAGGGTGGTACTTTCAACAACGCCCACGTCCACGCTTCGGCTCTTGATGCGAGTTTTCCCGCCTTCAATGCCTTCCGCGTTAGTGGTCATCAGCGTCACTTCCGGCCCCTGATGGCTATAGTGATAAAACAGGATCCACGCACCGATGAGCGCGGTCACGATGGGAAAGATCCACACCGGCGACCAGTTCTTCACCTTCTGCACTTTGGCCTCTCCACTCTTGTTTTCCATGTTGCTACTTTTCCTCATGGCTTGGTTCTGGCTCACGATCCCATAACAGTCTTGGATCGAAGGTCATGGCGGAGAACATGGTCATGACGACCACCAGCGCAAACATTACTGCCCCCATCGCCGGATAGATATTCATTAATCCTCCCATGCGCACCAGCGCCGACAGCACCGCTATCACAAAAACATCAATCATTGACCACCGGCCAACAAATTCAACTACCTCATACAACAAATGCATGCGCTCGTTATCGCGCTTGCCGTTGCCGTTTGCATTCCAGCACAGCCAGCCGATAGCGATCATTTTCAGCGTTGGCACCATGATACTGGCGATAAATATCACCATCGCCACCGGGTAAGATCCTTCGCTCCACAGCAGTACGACCCCGGCAATAATGGTAGAAGGCATTTTATCTCCCAGTAAATCCGTGATCATGATGGGCATGATATTAGCGGGGAGATAAAGAATGACAGAGGTTATCAGCAGCGCCAGCGTCCACTGCAGGCTGTGCTTACGCCGCACGAAACCTTTTGTTTCACAGCGTGGGCAGACAGGGTTGTCCGCCGGAAGGATCGCCGTGCAGCATGGACAGGAGCGCAGCCCCTGGCGAATGCCCGCCACGCCAACCTTGAACGGTTGCTGTAGCTCAGGCTCAGGCGAGATGTCATCCCACAGCCAGCGGCGATCGACACACTGGAAGGCCCGGAGCTGAAGCAGGCAAAACAGGCACCAGGGCAAAAAGCTCGACCCCACGCCGATGTCACCATACGCCATCAGCTTGACGAAGCTCACCAGCACGCCAGCGAGAAAAATCTCTGCCATACCCCACGTTTTCAGGTGGAACAAAACGCGGGCAAGGAAAATCTGCATCTTTTTCGACAACGGGACGCGGTTCACCAGCACAATAATAGTGACCAGACAGAAAGCCGGCACCAGCTGTACAAAGAGCAGGAAAAAAGTGCCAAGGCTGGCATAGTCTTCGGAAAACAGAACGTGCGGGATCTCGAGCAGCTCGATTTCGCTGCTGATCCCGCCGACGTTCATATTGACGAAAGGAAACAGGTTTGCCAGCAGCAGCATAAACAGCGCCACCAGCGCATAGGCTGTCGGACGCTGCCGCGGCTCATCCCATTCCGTGGTGAGCGTCGTGCCGCAGCGAGGACACGACGCCTTATGACGATGTTCCAGGTGCGGTAACGCCACCAGCAGATCGCATTGCGGGCACAGGATATGCCCTGCCCTCTGGTGTTCATCGCACATGAGCGTTCCTCTCCATTAACCGCCGTTTTTTAACGCTTCAAGCTCTTCCCAGCGCTCAAACGCCTCTTCCAGCGCTTTCTCAGCCGCAGCCATATCGGACAACACCTTTTGGGTGTGGTCATGTGACTGGCTGAAGAAAGAAGGGTCCGCGACCTGGGCCTGTAAACTCTCCAGATTCGCTTCAAGCTCTTCGAGGCGTTGAGGAAGCTGTTCTAATTCGCGCTGCAGGTTATAGCTTAGTTTGCTACTCGCGCGTTTGACAGTTTCTGCTTTCGGCTGCTCTTTCAGAACCTTCGTATCAACCGATGGTTTTTTCGCCAGCGACTGCGCCTGCTGACCACGAGCATCGTGATAGCCGCCAACATAGGCGCCAATCTTGCCGTTACCTTCGAAAATCCAGCAGTCGGTCACCGTGTTGTCGACAAACTGGCGGTCATGGCTGACCAGCATAACGGTGCCCTGATAGCCGTCGATCAGCTCTTCCAGCAGTTCAAGCGTTTCCACGTCGAGGTCGTTGGTCGGTTCATCGAGGATCAGCAGGTTGCTTGGCTTAAGGAACAGACGCGCCAGCAGCAGACGATTACGCTCCCCGCCAGAAAGCGCACGCACCGGCGTCATCGCGCGTTTCGGGTGGAACAGGAAGTCCTGCAAATACCCAAGCACGTGGCGCGGCTTGCCGTTGACCATCACTTCCTGTTTGCCTTCAGCCAGGTTATCCATCACGGTTTTATCCGGATCCAGCTCGGCGCGATGCTGGTCAAAATACGCGACCTCAAGCTTAGTGCCGACGTGGACGCGTCCGCTATCAGCCTGAAGCTGGCCCAGCATCAGTTTAAGGAGCGTGGTTTTGCCGCAGCCGTTCGGGCCAATCAGGGCAATTTTGTCTCCGCGCTGAACCTGAACGGAGAAGTCCTTCACCAGCACTTTACCGTCGACCTGATAATAGACGTTTTCCAGTTCGAACACGATTTTGCCTGAACGACTGGCTTCTTCGACCTGCATCTTCGCGCTGCCCATAACTTCACGGCGCTCGCTGCGTTCACGGCGCATCGCTTTCAGCGCGCGCACGCGGCCTTCGTTACGGGTGCGGCGCGCCTTGATGCCCTGACGGATCCACACTTCTTCCTGCGCCAGCTTGCGGTCAAACTCTGCATTCTGCAGCTCTTCGACGCGCAGGGCTTCTTCTTTTTCCAGCAGGTACTGGTCATAGCTGCCAGGATAGGTCACCAGCTTGCCACGATCGAGATCGACAATACGCGTCGCCATGTTGCGGATAAACGAACGGTCGTGCGAAATGAAGATAATGGTGCCTTTGAACGTTTTCAGGAACCCTTCCAGCCAGTCGATGGTTTCGATGTCCAGGTGGTTCGTCGGTTCGTCAAGCAGCAGGATTCGTGGGCCGCTCACCAGCGCCCGGCCCAGCGCCGCTTTACGCAGCCAGCCGCCGGAGAGCGCACTCAGCTGCATATCAGCTTCCAGGCCCAGCTGTTCCAGCACTTCGTTGATACGGTTTTCCAGCTGCCACAGATTGTGGTGATCCAGCTGTTCCTGAACTTTTGCCAGCTCGTTCAGGTTTTTGTCGCTCGGATCGGTCATCACCAGATGGGAAATCTCGTGATAGCGCTTGAGATAAACCGCCTGCTCTTCAATGCCCTCGGCGATAAAGTCGTATACGCTACCCTGTACGTTACGCGGCGGATCCTGCTGTAGACGCGCCACAACCAGATCCTGCTCGTAAATAATGCGACCGTCGTCCAGACCCTGCTCGCGGTTGAGGATCTTCATCAGCGTCGACTTCCCGGCGCCGTTGCGCCCGACCAGACAGACGCGTTCGTTATCCTCGATATGCAGTTCGGTGTTATCGAGAAGCGGCGCATCGCTGAACGACAGCCAGGCGCCATGCATGCTAATTAAAGACATTTATTCTTTCCTTCAGGCTGCGGTAATCAGCCAGCAGTTGTGGATCTGACGGTTACGGGCGAAGTCTGGCGAAAGCGTTTTTTGAGTAATTTCTTGTGCTTTCAGGCCGAGTTTCGCCATGCCGTCGGTGTCGAGTTTGAAGCCACGCTTATTGTTGGAGAACATGATCGTCCCGCCTTTGCGCAGCAGACGTTTCAGATCGGTCATCAGCTTCAGATGATCGCGCTGCACATCGAAGGTGTCTTCCATGCGTTTGGAGTTGGAGAACGTCGGCGGATCGATAAAGATCAGGTCGAACTGCTCATCAGCATCGCGCAGCCAGCCCAGCACGTCGGCCTGCAACAGGCGATGCGGACGGCCGGTCAGGCCGTTGAGACGCAGGTTACGCTCGGCCCACTCCAGGTAAGTGCGTGACATATCCACAGTCGTGGTGCTGCGAGCACCGCCCAGGCCTGCGTGAACGCTGGCACTGCCGGTGTAGGAGAAGAGGTTAAGGAAATCTTTTCCTTTACTCATCTGGCCAAGCATCTTACGGGCGATGCGGTGATCGAGGAACAGGCCGGTATCGAGGTAATCCGTCAGGTTCACCCACAGTCGCGCGTTATACTCGCTGACCTGCATGAACTCGCCCTTCTCGCTCATTTTCTCGTACTGATTCTTGCCTTTCTGGCGCTCACGGGTTTTCAGCACCAGCTTGTTAGGCGCAATACCCAGCACGGAAATGGTGGCGGCGATAACGTCGAACAGGCGGTGGCGCGCTTTGGTCGCATCCACGGTTTTCGGCGGCGCATATTCCTGAATCACCACCCATTCGCCGTAGCGATCGACCGCCACGTTATATTCCGGCAGATCGGCATCGTACAGGCGATAGCACTCAATACCTTCCTGACGCGCCCACTTCTCGAGCTTCTTCAGGTTTTTACGCAGACGGTTGGCGTAGTCGTCCGCCAGCATAACTGGCGCGGTTGCACCGTCGGTTTCCGCCAGATGGTAGTTTTTCTGCACGCAGTCCAACGGGCCGTTTTTGGCTTTGAACTGACGCTCGGCGCGCAGCTGCAGGCAGCTCAGCAAATCCGGTGAGGCGCTGAACAGCGACAGGTTCCAGCCGCCAAACTGGGTTTTCATGATGCGGCCCAACAGGTTGTGCAGGGCAATCAGCGCCGGCTCGCTATCCAGACGTTCACCGTAAGGCGGGTTGCTAATCACCGTGCCGTACGGACCTTTTGGCAGTGGGTTGCTGAGCTTCGCTACATCTTTCACTTCAAAGGTCATCAGATCGGCAACGCCTGCGCGGCGGGCGTTACTGCGCGCACGCTCAATCACGCGGCTGTCGATATCGGAACCGTAAAAGTGAGATTCATAGGCGGCAAGGCCTGCGCGAGCGCGGGTTTGCGCGTCGGCTTTCACTTCCTGCCAGACAGCTTCATCATGCTGCGCCCAGCCTTTAAAACCCCAGTGTCCACGGTGCAGGCCTGGCGCACGGTCAGTGGCCAGCATGGCCGCTTCAATCAGCAGCGTGCCGGAACCGCACATCGGATCCAGCAGCGGCGTGCCTGGCTGCCAGCCGGAGCGCATAACAATCGCCGCCGCCAGCGTTTCTTTAATTGGCGCGATGCCGGTGGCATCACGGTAACCGCGCAGGTGCAGGCCTTCGCCACTCAGATCGAGAGAAATATGCGCGACTTCTTTATTCAGGCGCACGTTGATGCGCACGTCCGGATTTTCTTTGTCGACGTTCGGACGCGGCAGATTTTTACGGGTGAAGGCATCGACGATGGCATCTTTCACCTTCAGCGCGCCGTACTGGCTGTTGCGAATCTCTTCATTCACGCCGCTGAAGTGGACGGCAAAGGTCGCGTCCTGATTGAACATCTCTGTCCAGCTGATAGCCTGCACACCCAGATAAAGGTCCAGATCGCTGTAAACCTTGCATTCGGTAAGCGGCATCATGATACGGGACGCCAGGCGGCTCCACATCAGGCTCTGGTACAGCAGTCGCGTGTCCCCTTCAAAATGGACACCACCCTGAACCACCTGACAACCGGTCGCACCCAGGCCTTCGAGTTCAGTTTTTAACAGCTCTTCCAGCCCACGGGCCGTACTGGCAAACAGAGAATTCATATCGTCACTTATTACTCGCAGAAAATTGTTGCGCATTATAGCGAATCTGGGCTTCATATAGGGCGACTTTTTTCAAACGCAGAGGACAGCGGGATGGCGACGTTATCAAGGCTCTTTATTCACCCGGTCAAATCGATGCGGGGGATCGGTATAACGCACGCGCTGGCTGATATCAGCGGGATGGCTTTTGACCGTATCTTTATGGTGACCGAACCGGACGGCACTTTCATTACTGCCCGCCAGTACCCGCAGATGGTACGTTTCACGCCGGTGCCAATCCATGATGGCCTGCACCTGACGGCGCCAGACGGCAGCGCCGCAATTGTGCGTTTCGCAGATTTCAAATCCGATGCTGCCCCTACCGAAGTCTGGGGAAACCACTTCACTGCGCTGATTGCACCTGCTGATATTAACCAGTGGCTTTCCGGCTTTTTCAAACGTGATGTCCAGCTACGCTGGGTCGGCGCGCAGCCAACCCGCCGCGTAAAACGCTATGATGCCGTTCCGCTCTCTTTTGCAGATGGTTTCCCTTATCTTTTGACCAGCGAAGCATCACTCAGGGACCTGCAAAACCGCTGTCCGGCGAGCGTGCAGATGGAGCAGTTTCGCCCCAATCTGGTGGTGACCGGTACGCAGGCCTGGGAAGAGGACACCTGGAAAGTGGTGCGCATCGGCGAGGTTGTCTTTGACGTGGTTAAACCCTGCAGCCGCTGCGTTTTTACCACCGTCAGCCCCGCCAAAGGGCAAAAACATCCGGCCGGGGAGCCGCTCACGACGCTGCAAAAGTTCCGCACTGCCCAGGACAACGGCGATGTTGATTTCGGCCAGAACCTGATTGCCCGCAACAGCGGCGTGGTTCGCGTTGGCGATAAAGTTGACATTCTCTCTACCGGCCCGGGCAAAGTTTACGGTGCAGGTGAAGTGGAAGAGACGTTAGATGTCGTCAAAGCATCAGACGCCGTCGTCGAGATCGACTGGCAGGGAGAAGTGTTCAAAGGCAATAACCAGCAGGTGCTGCTGGAACAGCTGGAGCAACAGGGGATCCGCGTGCCCTATTCTTGCCGGGCGGGAATTTGTGGAAGCTGTCGTATTACGCTGGTTGAAGGGGAAGTCAGCCCGATGAAGAAAAGCGCCGTGGCCAACGATGGCACTATTCTTTGTTGCAGCTGCGTGCCAAAAACTGCGCTGCGGCTTGCGCGCTAAACGGCCTGGCCGTAGCGCATTGCATCCTGCAGAGGTTGCGGCTGCAGGCGGTCATTCATTACCTTAATCGCATCGCCAAGCTGCATCGTCCGACCGGCCAGCATCAGGCCAGGCTGGGCCAGCAAGCAGAGCGCCGCATTGTCGCCCGGCTCTACCACCAGCAAATTCACTCGTTCGCCGCTGTCGCTCAGCCACACCGCTGCGGCATCGCCCGTGACGGGTTGCCAGCGGTCATGATGGGCCAGAAAATGCCAGCTTTTTGGCATCTGCGGTTTCAGGAAGCGGATGGCAACGAGCGCATTGAGAATGAGCTCTGCGCGATGTTCTTTCGTTAATTCAAGATCGCGGCATTTTTCTTCAAAAGCGAAGTAGAGCGCGGCGTCGTCAACACAAAACCCTGAGGGATCAAAGGCATCCGGCGTCAACATACGGCGGGCAAAACGTGAGCGAAACAACATACCATTGGCTAAATCGAGCATCATACGGTCATGCTCTTCATCAAAATACCAACGCCAGTTATCGTCAGGTTTAATTCGCATTTCTCTCCCCCGTCCTCTTCAGCATCCGCTGCGCGAAACTTTCTGATCCCGTTTCGTTTATTTGCCTGAATTAAGAAAAGACCATAAAGTTTAAATTAGCAACATTGGTGGAATATAAAACAACCAGGGCCAGAAATAAAGCCCCGGTTGGAATTTGCGCAGGAAAGATTAGATATGAGTAACGATTTCTTTAATCAGCGGTGGGCCTTTAAAAATAAACCCGGAATAGATCTGTATTAGCGTAGCACCAGCGGCCATCTTCTCGCGGGCCGCCATCACAGAATCGATACCGCCCACGCCGATAATCGGCAGGCGACCATTTAATTCCGCTGACAGCAGGCGAATAATTTCCGTACTTTTTAGCTGTAATGGGCGACCGCTTAAACCACCGGTTTCATCACAATGTTTCATTCCCTGGACAAGTGAACGATCGAGGGTGGTATTGGTGGCAATAACACCATCAATATTATGGCGAACTAAACTGTCGGCCACCTGGATCAATTCTTCAGGTGAAAGATCCGGTGCGATCTTCACCGCCACTGGCACATATTTATGGTGCACAGATTGCAGTTCGTTTTGCTTATTTTTAATCGCCGATAAGAGATCGTCCAGCGCCTCACCATATTGCAGCGTACGCAGGCCTGGGGTATTTGGCGATGAAATATTCACCGCAATATAACCGGCATAGGCATAGACTTTTTCCATACAAATCAGATAGTCATCTTTACCTTGCTCCACCGGCGTGTCTTTGTTCTTGCCGATATTAATGCCGAGCACGCCATCAAAGTGGGCTTTTTTTACGTTCTCAACCAGGTTATCAACGCCGTGATTATTGAAACCCATCCGGTTGATCAGACCTTCGGCATCGACCAGGCGGAAGATCCTCGGCTTGTCATTTCCCGGCTGCGGGCGTGGCGTGACGGTACCGACTTCGATGGAGCCAAAGCCCATCGCGCCAAGCGCATCGATGCACTCCCCGTTTTTATCAAGCCCTGCGGCTAATCCCAGTGGGTTCTTAAACTGCAGGCCCATGCAGGTCACCGGCTTTGCCGGCACTTTCTGGCGCACCAGCGCTTCAAGGGGCGTGCCTGTCACACGGCGTAATTGTTGAAACGTTAATTCATGAGCGCGCTCTGGATCGAGCTGGAAAAGGGCTTTACGAACGAAGGGGTAGTACATGAACTCTCCTGGATTCCCGGTAGCAAACCGGGGGCGTATTATGTTCTATCCAGCTACGAAAGGGAATTGACCTGCGGCAAAAAATGCCACGTTATGCGCAAACGTTTACTTATTTTCACTTTTCAGCAAACGAGTGCCGGATAAATCATTTAATGAACGCCCTGCCCTCTGACACACTCGCCTTATTGTTATCAATGTTAGATAAAAGCAAACATTTGGTTATAAGGAGTGTGTATGCGCGTCATTACGATAGCGGGCAGTCCGCGTTTTCCCTCACGCTCCAGCGCTCTGCTGGAATATGCCAGAGATACCCTCTCACGTGTGGATGTAGAGGTCTTCCACTGGCATCTGCAAAACTTCGAGCCTGAAGATCTTCTGTATGCCCGTTTTGACAGCCCCGCCCTGCAAACGCTGACTGAACAGCTGGCCCAGGCAGACGGGCTGATTGTCGCCACGCCGGTTTACAAAGCCTCCTTTTCCGGCGCGCTAAAAACCCTGCTCGATCTGCTTCCGGAGCGCGCACTGGAAGGAAAAATCGTGCTACCGCTGGCGACCGGCGGAACCGTGGCGCATATGCTGGCGGTGGATTACGCCCTGAAACCGGTGCTTAACGCGCTGAAGGCGCAGGAAATTTTGCACGGCGTGTTCGCCGACGACAGCCAGGTGCAGGACTATCAGCACAAACCGCAGTTCAGCCCCAACCTCGAAAAACGCCTCGACAGCGCCCTGGAAACCTTCTGGCAGGCGCTGCATCGCCGCGACATTCGCGTCCCGGCTTTTCATCTTAAGCAAGGAGCCGCCCATGTTTAACCTGTTCCGTCCGCGCATTCGTACGCTTGCCCTGACCGGTTTGTTGGCACTGTCTGCCTGGAGTCAGGCTGCCGAGCCAGCTCCGGATGCATTACGTATCGGTTACCAGAAAGGCAGCGTCAGTATGGTGCTGGCCAAAAGCCACGAGCTGCTCGAAAAACGCTACCCGAACACCAACATTTCCTGGGTTGAATTTCCCGCGGGCCCACAAATGCTGGAAGCGCTGAACGTCGGCAGCATTGATTTGGGCAGCACCGGCGATATTCCGCCGATATTCGCTCAGGCTGCCGGGGCCGATCTGGTGTATGTCGGGGCGGAACCGGCGAAGCCGAAAGCAGAGGTTATTCTTGTTCCAGAAAACAGCCCGATTAAAACCGTAGCCGATCTGAAAGGCCACAAGGTCGCGTTCCAGAAAGGCTCCAGCTCGCACAACTTAGTGCTTCGCGCATTGCAGCTGGCAGGCCTGAAATTTACGGATATCCAGCCAACCTACCTGACCCCAGCCGATGCCCGCGCCGCCTTCCAGCAGGGGAACGTTGATGCATGGGCTATATGGGATCCTTACTACTCCGCGGCATTATTGCAGGGCGGCGTTCGCGTCTTAACGGATGGCAGTGAGCTGAAGCAAACCGGCTCGTTCTATCTCGCCTCCCGTCCGTATGCCGAAAAAAACAGTGCCTTTGTTAAAGGCGTGCTGGATACCTTCAGCGAGGCAGACGCGCTGACCATCAGCCAGCGTCAGCAGAGCACCGCGCTGCTGGCGAAAACTATGGGCCTGCCGGAAGCCGTGATTGCCAGCTACCTGAGTCATCGCCCGCCGACGGTGATTGGGCCAGTCAGCGAAGAAACCGCCCGCCGCCAGCAGCAAACCGCCGACCTCTTCTACGATAACCGTCTGGTGCCCAAAAAAGTTGATATCAAAAGCCGTATCTGGCAGCCCACTTCCGTACAAGGAGCGAAATCATGAGTCTGAATATGTTCTGGTTTTTACCAACCCATGGCGATGGCCACTATCTGGGCAGCGATGAACAGGCCCGCCCGGTTGACCATGATTATCTGCAACAGATTGCTCAGGCCGCAGACCGGATCGGCTTTACCGGCGTGCTGATCCCGACGGGCCGCTCCTGTGAGGATGCCTGGCTGGTCGCCGCATCAATGATCCCGGTAACGAAGCGGCTTAAGTTCCTGGTAGCGCTGCGCCCAAGCGTCATATCGCCAACCGTTGCTGCGCGGCAGGCGGCGACGCTCGACAGGCTTTCTAATGGCCGGGCGCTGTTCAACCTCGTCACCGGCAGCGATCCGCAGGAGCTGGCCGCCGACGGCGTGTTCCTCGATCACACCGAGCGCTATGAAGCCTCGGCGGAATTCACCCATATCTGGCGGCGTTTGCTGGAAGGTGAAACCGTTGATTTTGACGGCAAGTATCAAAAGGTACAGGGGGCAAAACTGCTGTTCCCGCCGGTTCAGCAGCCTCGCCCACCGCTTTACTTTGGCGGTTCATCGGATGTCGCTCAGGAGCTGGCGGCCGAACAGGTTGATTTGTACCTGACCTGGGGCGAACCGCCTGAACAGGTCAAAGAGAAAATTGCTCAGGTCCGTGAAAAAGCGGCGAGGCACGGACGCAAGGTCCGTTTCGGCATCCGACTGCACGTTATTGTTCGGGAAACCAATGCTGAAGCCTGGGCCGCTGCCGACCGCCTGATTTCACGACTGGACGACGACACCATAGCCAAAGCGCAGGCCGCGTTCGCCCGGACGGATTCCGTGGGCCAGCAGCGCATGGCCGCCCTGCACGGCGGCAGGCGCAGCAACCTGGAAATCAGCCCGAATCTTTGGGCAGGCGTCGGGTTGGTACGAGGTGGTGCTGGCACGGCGCTGGTTGGCGATGGTCCAACCGTTGCGGCACGCATTAATGAATACGCGGCGTTAGGTATCGACAGCTTCGTGCTTTCCGGCTATCCGCATCTTGAAGAGGCTTACAAAGTCGGCGAACTGCTGTTCCCGCACTTAGACGTCGCGATTCCGGCCATTCCTCAACCGCAGGCTTTGCAGCTTCAGGGCGAAGCCGTGGCCAATGATTTCCTGCCCCGCAAAGTCGCACAGAGCTAAGGAGTATCTATGGCAACGCCTGCAAACAAATGGCTGCTGCGCGTTGCCCCCTGGCTGCTGCCGGTGGGCATCGTAATCGTCTGGCAAATCGCCTCGGTAACCGGCTGGCTGTCAAACCGGATCCTGCCTTCACCCGAGGGCGTCGTTGAAGCTTTCTGGTCGTTATCGGCCAGCGGCGAGCTGTGGCAGCATCTGGCGATCAGCTCATGGCGGGCGCTGATCGGCTTTTCGATTGGGGGATCAATAGGGCTGGTACTGGGGCTTATCAGCGGCCTGTCGCGCTGGGGCGAGCGCCTGCTGGATACGTCCATTCAGATGCTGCGTAACGTGCCCCATCTGGCCCTGATCCCACTGGTGATCCTGTGGTTCGGTATCGACGAGAGCGCCAAAATTTTCCTCGTGGCGCTCGGCACGCTGTTTCCGATCTACATCAACACCTGGCACGGTATCCGTAATATTGACCGCGGTCTGCTGGAGATGGCGCGCAGTTATGGGCTGTCCGGCTTTGCCCTGTTCCGGCACGTGGTACTGCCGGGCGCATTGCCGTCGATTATGGTCGGTGTGCGCTTTGCGCTTGGCCTGATGTGGCTGACGCTGATTGTTGCAGAAACCATTTCCGCTAACTCCGGTATCGGCTATCTGGCCATGAACGCCCGCGAATTCCTGCAAACGGACGTGGTGGTGGTCGCCATTATCCTTTATGCCCTGCTCGGCAAACTTGCTGACATCAGCGCACAGCTCCTGGAGCGCGTCTGGCTGCGCTGGAACCCGGCTTATCAACTTCAGGAGACGACGGTATGAACACAGCACGTCTGAATCCCGGTATCCCCCTATTGCTGAATGGCATAGGCAAACGCTACGGCACGAACAACGTGCTGAATGAACTTAATCTGCACATTCCTGCCGGCCAGTTTGTGGCGGTAGTTGGCCGCAGCGGCGGCGGCAAAAGCACATTGTTGCGCCTGCTTGCCGGGTTAGAGCAACCCAATGCGGGTGAACTGCTGGCAGGTAACGGCCCTTTAAGTGCCAGCCAGCAGGAAACACGCATGATGTTTCAGGACGCACGCCTGCTGCCCTGGAAAACCGTCATCGATAACGTTGGCCTCGGGCTGAAAGGGAACTGGCGCGATAACGCCCTCACAACGCTTGCTTCTGTCGGTCTCGAAGAAAGAGCCAGAGAGTGGCCCGCCGCGCTATCAGGTGGGCAAAAGCAACGCGTGGCGCTGGCACGCGCGCTGATTCATCGTCCGGGTCTGTTGCTGCTGGATGAACCGCTCGGCGCGCTCGACGCCCTCACCCGCCTTGAAATGCAGGATTTAATTGAATCACTGTGGCTAAGCCAGGGGTTTACCGTGGTGCTGGTGACGCATGATGTCAGCGAAGCAGTGGCGCTGGCCGATCGCGTACTGCTGATAGAAGAAGGCAAAATTGGGCTGGATCTGACGATTGATATTCCTCGCCCACGACGAAAAGGCTCTGCTCACCTGGCGGAGCTGGAGGCTGAGGTATTGGATCGGGTGATGAAGCGGGGTGAAGCAGACACGCGAGTCAGAAGGCAGGGATAAAAATGCCGGACGGCGGCTACGCCTTGCCCGGCCTGTAAAATCTCAACCAGAGAATCCAGGCCGGATAAGCGCAGCGCCCTCCGGCACTGTATTACGCTAACGCTTTGCTGATTTTCTCGAACAGATCGCCTGAGAGATTCTCCAGCCCTTTCAGCTGCTCCAGCGCCGCACGCATTTTTTCCTGACGGGCAGCATCGTAACGTTTCAGGCGAATTAACGGCTCAATCAGACGCGAAGCCACCTGCGGGTTACGGCTGTTCAGCTCGGTCAGCATTTCTGCCAGGAACTGATAACCGCTGCCGTCCTGCGCATGGAACGCCGCCGGGTTGCTCATTGCAAACGCGCCAATCAGCGAACGAATACGGTTCGGGTTGCTCAGGGTAAACGAGCGGTGATTCAGCAGACCACGCACGGTTTCCAGCACGTTTTCCGCCGGGCTGGTGGCTTGCAAAATAAACCACTTGTCCATCACCAGGCCGTCATGGTGCCATTTGTCATCATATTCCTGCATCAGCGCATCGCGGCACGGCAGCTGTGCGGCAACCGCGGCAGCCAGCGCAGCAAGGGCATCCGTCATGTTATCCGCGTGATGATACTGATGCGTCACCAGCTTATCCGCCAGTTCTGCATCGCCAAACGCCAGGTAGCGCAGGCAGGTATTACGCAGAGAACGCTTGCCGATATCCGCATGTTCAACACGATAAGCATCGAGCTTGTTGGCGTTATAAACCGCGAGGAACTCATCTGCCAGCTCGGTAGCCAGCGTGCGGGTCAGCGCTTCGCGTACCGTCGCAATCGCTACCGGATCGATAATCTCGAACAGCTCAGCAATTTCATTCACCGAAGGCAGCGTCAGGATTTCCGCCGCCAGCGCCGGGTCGATTTTCTCATCCAGCAAGATAGCGCGGAAGGCATCGGCCACGTGAACCGGCAGGGAGAGCGGCTGATGCTGCTGGTGGCGATTGACGTTAAGCTTGATGTAGGTTGCGAGCAAACTCTGCGCCGCATCCCAGCGGGAGAAGTCGTTGCGGGCATGACGCATCAGGAAGGTGAGCTGCTGATCGCTCCATTTATATTCCAGCTTAACCGGCGCAGAGAATTCACGCAGCAGCGACGGCACCGGCTGGAAATAGACGTTATCGAAGATAAACGTCTGCTCGGCCTGAGTGACGTTGAGCACGTTGTGTACCGGATGGCCGCCCTTCTGCAGCGGGATCACGTTGCCTTCGTTGTCATACAGTTCGATATCGAACGGAATGTGCAGAGGCTGCTTTTCCTGCTGTTCGGCGGTCGGCGGCGTGTGCTGTTTGATGGTCAGCGTGTACTGTTCCGTCTCCGGGTTGTAGTCGTCATGAACGGTCACCACCGGCGTACCGGACTGGCTGTACCAGCGGCGGAAATGGGAGAGATCGACGTTAGAAGCGTCTTCCATCGCCTGCACAAAATCGTCGCAGGTGGCGGCACTGCCATCGTGGCGCTCAAAGTACAGCTGCATCCCTTTCTGGAAGTTCTCTTCACCCAGCAGCGTATGCAGCATACGGATCACTTCTGAACCCTTCTCATACACCGTCAGTGTGTAGAAGTTGTTCATTTCGATGACCATGTCCGGGCGAATCGGGTGAGCCATTGGGCTTGCGTCTTCGGCAAACTGCATGCCGCGCATAGTGCGCACGTTGTTGATGCGGTTGACCGCACGCGAACCGAGGTCTGAACTGAACTCCTGATCGCGGAATACGGTTAAGCCCTCTTTCAGGCTCAGCTGGAACCAGTCGCGGCAGGTAACGCGGTTACCGGTCCAGTTGTGGAAATACTCATGGCCAATAACGCGTTCGATATCGAGATAATCTTTGTCCGTAGCGGTGTCAGTACGTGCCAATACGTATTTAGAGTTAAAGACGTTGAGGCCTTTATTCTCCATCGCGCCCATATTGAAGAAGTCGACGGCGACAATCATATAGATGTCGAGGTCATATTCGAGACCAAAGCGCTCTTCATCCCACTTCATGGAGTTAATAAGCGAAGTCATCGCCCACGGCGCGCGATCGAGATTTCCGCGATCGACAAACAGCTCCAGCGCCACTTCGCGGCCAGAACGGGTGACGTATTTATCACGCAGGACGTCGAAATCACCGGCCACCAGCGCGAACAGGTAGCACGGCTTCGGGAACGGATCCTGCCACTGTACCCAGTGACGACCGTTTTCAAGTTCGCCTTCAGCAACGCGGTTGCCGTTGGACAGCAGATAAGGGTACTTGCTCTTATCGGCGATAATTTTGGTGGTAAAACGCGCCAGCACGTCCGGACGGTCGAGATACCAGGTGATATGGCGGAACCCTTCCGCTTCACACTGCGTGCAAAGCGCTTCGCCGGACTGATAAAGCCCTTCCAGCGCGGTGTTGGCCGCCGGGCTGATTTCGTTGACGATGCGCAGTTCAAAACGCTCCGGCAGGCCGTCGATCACCAGCTGGTTGTTTTCTTCTTTATAGTCACTCCACGGCTGGTCGTTGACCTGCAGCGAAACCAGCGTTAGGTCTTCGCCGTTGAGGCGCAGTGGCGTGGCAGACGCAGCGTGACGGGTAATCTGGCTGACGGCCGTCACGACGGTTTTTGCGGCATCCAGGTCAAAGGTCAGGTCGATATCGCTGATCAGGTATTCCGGCGCACGGTAGTCGTGGCGGTATTTGGCTTGGGGCTGTTGTGTCATAAAAAACCTTTAGCATCTTTTGTAAATGTCGGCTTCAGTCTATTCCTGTTGTTACTTTGGCGCTACGCAGAATGTTCATCTTTTCAGGGGCAAACACGTAAATTGCTACATATTGATAACAGGCGGCACGATTTGCCCTCGACCCGTCTGGCACCTTGTGGTGTGATCGGGGTTCAATAAATCGATAAACAAGGTATACTCCTGCGGTTTCAGCCGTTGTTTATTGTACTAAACGCTCCTTTATGAGGACGCTATTGCGCACCATGACACAATTCGCTTCCCCTGTTCTGCAGACTCTGCTTGATACAGATGCTTATAAGCTGCATATGCAGCAGGCCGTCTTCCATCATTATTATGATGTGCAGGTAGCTGCAGAATTCCGCTGCCGCGGTGACGACCTGCTTGGAATTTATGCAGACGCCATTCGTGAACAAGTCGAAGCGATGCAGTCGCTACGGCTGCAGGACGACGAGTTTCAGTGGTTGTCTGGCCTGCCGTTTTTTAAGTCGGACTATCTCAGCTGGCTACGCGAGTTCCGCTACAACCCACAGCAGGTCGTCGTTCGCAACGACAATGGTAAACTGAATATTCGCATCAGTGGCCCGTGGCGCGAAGTGATCATGTGGGAAGTGCCGTTGCTGGCCGTGATCAGCGAGCTGGTGCACCGTTACCGTTCACCGGAAGCAGGTGTTGACCTTGCTCTGGAAATGCTGGAACGCAAACTCGTAGAATTCAATAAGCTGACCCAGGATATCGATATGTCAGGCTTCCGTCTGATGGATTTCGGTACCCGCCGTCGTTTTTCCCGCGAAGTGCAGCAGGCGATTGTCGAACGTCTTCAGCAGGAGAAATGGTTCATCGGCACCAGCAACTACGATCTGGCTCGCCGTCTCTCCCTTGAGCCAATGGGCACCCAGGCGCACGAGTGGTTCCAGGCTCATCAGCAAATCAGCCCTGAACTGGCTACAAGCCAACGCGTGGCGCTTGCTGCCTGGCTTGAAGAATATCCAGACCAGCTTGGCATTGCGCTGACCGATTGCATCACGATGGATGCCTTCCTGCGGGACTTCGGCCCGGAGTTTGCCGAGCGTTATCAGGGCCTGCGTCACGACTCCGGGGATCCGGTTGAGTGGGGGGAAAAAGCTATCGCGCATTACCAGAAGCTCGGTATCGATCCGATGAGTAAAGTGCTGGTGTTTTCCGACAATCTCGACCTGAATAAGGCCATTGAGCTTTACCGTCACTTCTCCTCACGAGTGAAGCTGAGCTTCGGGATCGGTACGCGCCTGACGTGCGATATCCCACAGGTGAAACCGCTGAATATCGTGATTAAACTGGTGGAATGTAACGGGAAGCCGGTGGCTAAACTCTCCGACAGCCCGGGGAAAACCATCTGTCACGATAAGGCCTTCGTCCGGGCGTTACGCAAAGCCTTTGACCTGCCTCAGGTCAAAAAAGCCAGCTAATCCGCAAAAGGGAGCCTTCGGGGCTCCCTTCTTCTTATTATTTTCTCAATTCTCCTCGTCTCCCTGCGATTTCCGCTTGTCTGTTAAAAGATGACAGGTAACATAGAGAGCCCCCTTTTTATAAAGGGTGGAAAGAGACAACATTATTCGGATTACTAACAGAGAGATAACTATGAGCGTTGTGCCTGTAGCCGACGTACTCCAGGGCCGCGTAGCCGTTGACAGCGAAGTCACCGTGCGCGGATGGGTGCGTACCCGTCGAGATTCAAAAGCTGGCTTTTCCTTCCTCGCCGTCTATGACGGTTCCTGCTTTGATCCAGTACAGGCCGTCATCAATAATTCTCTGCCCAATTACAATCAGGAAATCCTGCGCCTGACCACCGGCTGCTCCGTGATTGTCACCGGCAAAGTCGTGGCATCTCAGGGTCAAGGTCAGAGCTTCGAAATTCAGGCCACTCAGGTTGAAGTGACCGGTTGGGTCGAAGATCCGGACACTTACCCGATGGCTGCGAAACGTCACAGCATTGAGTATCTTCGTGAAGTCGCGCATCTGCGTCCACGTACCAACCTGATTGGTGCAGTGGCTCGCGTACGTCACACCCTGGCGCAAGCATTACATCGTTTCTTCCACGAACAGGGCTATTTCTGGGTGTCTACCCCGCTGATCACCGCCTCCGATACTGAAGGCGCGGGTGAGATGTTCCGCGTGTCGACGCTGGATCTGGAAAACCTGCCGCGTAACGACCAGGGCAAAGTAGATTACGACAAAGATTTCTTTGGCCGTGAGTCTTTCCTGACCGTTTCCGGCCAGCTGAACGCCGAAACATACGCCTGTGCGCTGTCGAAGGTTTATACCTTCGGCCCAACCTTCCGTGCGGAAAACTCCAACACCAGCCGCCATCTGGCAGAGTTCTGGATGCTGGAGCCAGAAGTGGCGTTTGCCGATCTGGAAGATAACGCCGCACTGGCAGAAGCCATGCTGAAGTACGTCTTCAAGGCGGTACTGGAAGAACGTGCTGATGACATGAAGTTCTTCGCCGAGCGCGTTGACCAGGATGCAATCACCCGTCTGGAACGTTTCGTGGAAGCGGACTTCGCCCGGGTGGATTACACCGACGCGATCACCATCCTTGAAAACTGCGGTCAGACCTTCGAGAACCCGGTGTTCTGGGGTGTGGATCTTTCTTCCGAGCATGAGCGCTATCTGGCAGAGAAACACTTTAAAGCGCCAGTCGTCGTGAAAAACTATCCGAAAGACATCAAGGCTTTCTATATGCGCCTTAACGATGACGGTAAAACCGTCGCCGCAATGGACGTTCTGGCTCCGGGCATTGGTGAGATCATTGGTGGTTCGCAGCGTGAAGAGCGTCTGGACGTGCTTGATGCGCGCCTGGCTGAAATGGGCCTCAATAAGGAAGACTATGGCTGGTATCGTGACCTGCGCCGTTATGGCACCGTACCGCACGCCGGCTTTGGCCTTGGTTTTGAGCGTCTGATTGCTTACGTGACCGGTGTGCAGAACGTACGTGACGTGATTCCATTCCCGCGCACCCCGCGCAACGCCAGCTTCTGATTTTACTCAGTATCGAAAGCCAGCACCTGTGCTGGCTTTTTTTGGCCTGTGTCAGGTTTTGTTAACAAATTTCTACAAAGTTAAAGGTCAACCGCATATCTTAACCAAAATGTTACACCCCATGTCCTGTAATAATTCCGCACATATTTCCCGCATTACTCCAGTGGCGCTTAAGTAAAACACATTCACTTAGCACACGAAGTAACCATCAGCAACGCGCACGAAAAGCTAACTTTGCGTCATAAGAAAAAGTGAGATGAGAAGCATTCTTAGATAAGAAAAGCCCTTATTAAAAATTAAAATAAGCATTTCATATAGATAGATAACGGTTCGATGATTAATTCAGCGGTCGACGAGGAAATTTGAGGTGGTTCACAAAGTTCCCTGTTTTACACAATTTATTACATATTATTTCTTTTTGTTACTCAGTTACGACCTTTGTAGCACTTTCCGGCTAGCGAAACGGTGTCATGAATGGAAATATGCCTGTCAGACACAGAAAGACACCAAACTCTCATCAATAGTTCCGTAAATTTTTATTGACGGAATTCATTGGCGGCAGTGGCGAGTGTCAATAAAAAAACCAATGAGGGTAATAAATAATGATGAAGCGCAATATTCTGGCAGTGGTGATCCCTGCCCTGCTGGTAGCTGGTGCGGCAAACGCAGCAGAAATCTATAACAAAAGCGGTAACAAGCTGGACTTCTACGGCAAAGTTAACGGCGAGCATGATTTCGTTACTTCTGGTGACAATACCAGCAGCACCGATGGCACTTATGCTCAGATCGGTTTCAAAGGCGAAACTCAGATCAACGACCAACTGACCGGTTACGGCCAGTGGGAATACCGTGCGATGGCGAACACCCCAGAAGGTTCTCAGGCGAACAAAAACCGTCTGGCCTTTGCAGGTCTGAAAATCGCTGACGCGGGTGCTATCGACTACGGTCGTAACTACGGCATCGTTTACGATGTGGGTTCTTACACCGATATGGCACCATCCTTCTCCGGTATGACCTGGGCGGGTAACCACGTTGACAACTTCATGACCAGCCGTAGCACCGGTCTGCTGACCTACCGTAACAACGACTTCTTCGGTCTGGTTGACGGTCTGCACTTCGGCGTACAGTACCAGGGTAAAAACGAGCGTAGCGATGTAACAGCTGCTAACGGTGACGGCGTAGGCTACTCCCTGGGTTACGACTTCGGTGAAGGCTTCGGCGTAGTCGGTTCTTACAGCAATGCTAACCGTACTATCGCCCAGAAACAGGATGGTAACGGTGACCACGCTCAGGCATGGGGTCTGGGTGCGAAATATGACGCGAACAACATCTACCTGGCAGCAACCTACGCTGAAACACTGAACACCACTCTGGACAATGAAGGCAACTTCGCCAACAAAACCCAAAACTTCGAAGTGGTTGCACAGTATCAGTTCGACTTCGGCCTGCGTCCAGCTATCTCTTACGTTCAGACTAAAGGTAAAGACCTGCCAGCCTCTGGCACCTTCGGTGGTGGCGATGCAGACCTGGCTAAATTCATCCAGGTTGGCGGTACTTACTACTTCAACAAAAACTTCAACGTGTGGGCTGACTACTACATCAACCTGCTCGACAAAGACAGCGACTACGTACAGTCTGTTGGCGGCATCAACGGCAATGACGACATGGCGGCAGTCGGTGTGACTTACCAGTTCTAATCAGTACGCCACTTTGTTATATGCTTGAAAAACAGGGCTTCGGCCCTGTTTTTTCATGTCTGCCAGTCAAAAATGGTGACTTTCGAAAAGCCCTTCGCTTTTTAGTGCAAACGGTTGGCTTTTCGTAAATCTCCCGTTAACCTGATAGCGGATTTCCCTTCCGTAACCACAATGGAACCTCGTCATGTTTGAGAACATTACAGCTGCCCCAGCCGACCCCATTTTGGGTCTTGCCGATCTGTTTCGTGCTGATGACCGTCCGGGTAAAATCAACCTCGGAATTGGTGTTTACAAAGATGAAACCGGAAAGACCCCGGTTCTGACCAGCGTAAAAAAAGCGGAGCTTTATCTGCTGGAAAATGAAACCACCAAAAACTACCTCGGCATTGATGGCATTCCGGAATTTGGCCGCTGCACTCAGGAGCTGCTGTTCGGAAAAGGCAACGTAATTGTTACCGACAAACGTGCACGTACCGCCCAAACCCCTGGTGGCACAGGCGCATTGCGCGTAGCGGCGGATTTCCTTGCTAAAAACACTGCCGTAAAACGCGTGTGGGTCAGCAACCCAAGCTGGCCGAATCACAAAAGCGTGTTCAACTCGGCGGGTCTCGAGGTTCGTGAATACACCTATTACAATACCGAGCAACACGCACTGGATTTCAACGGCTTGCTGGCAAGCCTCAACGAAGCGCAGGCGGGCGATGTGGTATTGTTCCATGGCTGCTGCCATAACCCGACCGGGATCGATCCGACGCTGGAGCAGTGGGGGCAGCTGGCAAAACTGTCCGTCGAAAAGGGCTGGCTGCCGCTGTTTGACTTCGCCTACCAAGGCTTTGCCCGCGGACTGGAAGAAGATGCTGAAGGCCTGCGCGCTTTCGCTGTCGTCCACAAAGAGCTGCTGGTTGCCAGCTCCTTCTCGAAAAACTTCGGCCTCTATAACGAACGTGTAGGTGCCTGTACGCTGGTATGCGCTGATGCAGAAACCGCCGATCGCGCCTTCAGCCAGATGAAAGCCGCCATTCGCGCCAACTACTCGAACCCACCGGCTCACGGCGCGGCGGTCGTAGCAACTATTCTCAGCAATGATGCACTGCGCGCTATCTGGGAACAGGAGTTGACCGACATGCGTCAGCGCATCCAGCGTATGCGCCTGCTGTTTGTAAACACGCTGGCTGAGAAAGGTGCGGATCGCGATTTCAGCTTTATCACCAAACAGAACGGCATGTTCTCGTTCAGCGGCCTGACCAAAGAGCAGGTTCTTCGCCTGCGTGAAGAGTTCGGCGTATACGCCGTTGCTTCCGGGCGTATCAACGTTGCCGGAATGACGCCGGATAACATGGCGCCGCTGTGTGAAGCCATCGTCGCTGTGCTGTAACCCAGCCAATAAAAAAGGCCGCTTTGCGGCCTTTTTTATTTATGCTTGGGTCAGCTATTTACCAGACCGGCATCTCATCCTGCAGGAAAGGGTTATGTAAACGCTCATAGCCAAGCGTCGACATTGGGCCGTGGCCCGGAATAAAGCTCACCTCATCCCCCAGCGGCAACAATTTACGTTTTATCGAATCGATAAGCTGCCCATGATCGCCACGCGGGAAGTCACTTCGCCCTACCCCACCTTTGAAAATGACATCGCCTGAAATCAGCAGCTGCGAAGCCGCGTCATAAAAAACAATGTGGCCCGGCGTGTGGCCCGGGCAGTGTAGCACCTGCAGGCTGACGTTGCCGACGCTCACCGAATCACCTTCATTCAGCCAGCGATCTGGCGTTAATGGCTGACAATCTTCGAGGCCAAACATCCGGCTTTGCGCCGGCAGCCCCTGGAGCCAGAACTCATCTTCTTTTTCCGGCCCGATAACCGGCACACCGTAGTGCTGTGCCAGTTCTGCTGCGGCGCCCACATGATCCAGATGACCGTGGGTCAGCAGAATCTGCATCAACGTGACGCCTGTGGCAGCTACTTCCTCTTTAATACGCTCAGCATCGCCGCCAGGATCAACCAAAGCGGCAAGTTTTGTCTGCTCGCACCAGATGAGCGAGCAGTTTTGCGCGAAAGCCGTTACCGGAATAATACGATAGTTCATGATGCTCCTGTTTCGTTACCAGGTCCTGACTGGCCCGGTATCAATATGCACAAAGTTGCTACGTGGGTAGTATCCTACACCACCGGCGCGCATAGATAACGCAGCTTTGCGAATATTGCTTAACGAAACGCCTTCAATATGAAAATCCATCGCCTGGCCTTTAGTGTGATAGCTGTGTTTCGCCACACCGCGGCTACGAGCGCGCAGTTCATCATTGGTATCTAACGAACGATAGCCGGAAATAAGCTGCACGGGCTTGTTGGTCCCCAACAGTCCCTGAAGACGGTAAAGATGGTCAAACAATGCTGGATCGATGGATTTTATTTTATTCGCGCGAAAATCACGGAAAAAATGGTTCAGTCTTGCTAATTCATCCTGAATATAGCCTCTGCCATCGAAAAACTCCGCTTTGAGCGACTCACCGGTGTGCAGGTTATTGAGCGTCAAAATACGCGGACGAGGTGTCGAGAGGGTGGCAAACGCAGGCGTCGGCAGAATGGCCGCTGCGCCCAGCGCAACACCACCCCACGCCAGCAGTTTGCGGCGATTAGCGTCAAATTTGTCCATGATAATCAGGTCTACAAGTCAGTGGTCGTTATTTATGCACTTCTGGCGCACGAAGGGCACCTTAACCGCCGAAAGACGTGACGTCAAGGCTCCCTAACCCCAGTCAATCCGGGCCCTGTAGCAATTTGGGCCCATCACAACTCCTTCTTACGGCACCTGGATTATCTGAACGTCTTCATTTATCTGATTAATTTTTCCGCTTTTGGCAAAATTTGTGCGCCAGATCGCGCGGTGAGATCGTAATTGTAAATATCTGTACGATATTGCGCCTTTCCGTCTGCCCCAACAAACGCTGTCAGATAATAGAGATTCACCGGAATACTCTGGCGGATGTTCACGTAGCGAGTATCTCCCTGCTTTAACGCATCAGAGATGCGCGTGTCATTCCAGCCTGCATCCTGCAACAGCATGTTAGCCAGCTCCGAGGCCTTATTGACGCGCACGCACCCTGAACTCAACGCTCTTGTGTCTTTCTGGAACAGATTGTGGTTCGGCGTATCGTGCAGATAAATGGCATCGGAACTCGGCATATTGAACTTGTACCGACCTAAGGAGTTTCGCGCACCCGGCGCCTGCTGGAAGCGGAACGGCAGGTTTGAGGCAGTGATCGTTGACCAGTCGACGTGATAAGGATTAATGGATTCCTTGCTGTTCCAGCCGCGCATCATTGTGTAGCCGTGCTGCTCCAGATAGCCGGGGTCATTCTGAACCTTCGGCAGAATATCCTTGCGCGCAAGCGTCGGCGGCACGTTCCACGGCGGATTGACCACCACGTTATTGAGCGCGCTGCTCATCATCGGCGTTTTGCGATCCGGACGCCCGACGATGACGCGGGAATCCAGCACCTGATTACCATCAAGGTAATAGACCAATGAGTAGGCAGGAATATTTACCATGATCCCGGTCGACAATTTACCTGGCAGAAGGCGCAAACGCTGAATGTTAAGCGCCAGAACGCCCGCTCGCTGTGCCGGGCTGACGTTCAGCCAGTCGCGAGTTGACTGACCTATGACGCCATCCGCGCCCAGGCCTTGCCATGTCTGGAAGCGCTTCACCGCCTCTACCAGCTGTCTGTCGTAAACGGCGGGGGCGGCACTGTTGGCTTTAGATTTCTTTGCAGGCTGGGCAGACGGGCTGACCACGTCGCCCGGCAGCGCGATATTGGGTGTGGAATCCATCATGCCAGTACGCTGCAGGATCTCGCGCAGTGCCGGAATATCTTTGCTCCACTGGCCTGGTGAAAGTTTGGTGGTGCTGGTGAGCTGCGGCCAGGGACGCGAATCCGTCAGCTGCGCCAGCAATGCCTGATGCATCGCAGCATATTGCGGGTGTTGCGGAGCAAGACTTGCAACAAACTGCGTCAGCGCGCCGTTGTCCAGCGCCAGCTGCCACTGGCTGATGACCGACAGCGGGGGCGTGGCAAGCGTATAAGGCTTATCGCTGTACAGCCAGCGGTTGCCCTGCATCGGAATGTTACTGATGAAATGGAGATAGCCCATCATCGCATCGGAAAGCACCGCATCACGCGCCATACCGGTGACGGCCGGGTCGGTGAGCAGTTCAACCCACCGCGTAAACTGAGGCTGGAAGCCAGCAATAGCCACTTCGGCAAGCTGCTGCTGAAACGCCTGAACGGCTTCGCGGTTCTCCCACATCGGCTTCATCGCTCTGGCGGCATAAAGCGCCGAGAGCTGATTCATGTAAACCGGCGTGTAGTTTGCTGGCAGGAGCGATTGAATATCTGCCCGGCTTTTGGCTGCGGCCCCTTCCGGCAACGGCTGGAGGCCAGTCATCATCGCCACGGCGGGTGCCTGGCTATCGACCTGAACCAGCACCTGTGAAGCATCGCCGGGCATAGCAGAACCGTCCGTCGGCACGAGTTCAGGCTCGTCAGCCTGCACGCTAAACAGTGGAGCAAAAGCCAGCGCCAGGCATAAACTTAGCGCTGACAACCGACGACCATTTGATTTTCCCAGTGACATCCCTTGCCCCCTGTCTCTTATTACTGCCCACACCAACCGGGGCTTACTCTCAGTATATGAAGACAAAAATACTTTTGCCTGACCAAATGTAAAGAAGATTAAAGATAATACTCCCTCACATGACAAAAAGTGATAACAAAAAGGGCGACATCACTGCCGCCCTTGCTTAACACTTTTACTGCTACGAAGCATCCGCCGTGCCTGGTAGCGTCTCAGGCAGCTGAGCCGCAAAGCCACGCAGCCCGACCACATGCACGTGTTCGGTGTTGTGGAAGACCTTACGTACCAGCTTATAGGTAGTGCCTTTTTCCGGACTGATATTTTCCGGGGCCGCAATGATAAGCTGCATTTCCAGACGGTCGCACAGCTCAAACAGCGTGGCAATGGAGCGGGCATCCAGACGTGCCGCTTCATCGAGGAACAGCAGGCGGCAAGGCGAAATATCTTTGCCACGCAGACGACGGGATTCCTCTTCCCAGCTCTGCACAACCATCACCAGAATCGACATCCCGGTACCGATCGCTTCCCCGGTAGAAAGCGCGCCGGATTCCGCACGCAGCCAGCCATCGGAACCACGGTTAACTTCGACATCCATTTCAAGGTAGTTACGGTAGTCCAGCAGCTCTTCACCGATGGTCTGTGGCGTACGCTGCCCCATATCGATCTGCGGATTCAGACGCTGATAGAGCTTCGCCAGCGCTTCCGAGAAGGTCAGGCGGTTGCTGTTAAACAGGTCCTGATGCTGCTCATGCTGTTCGGAAAGCACTTCCAGAAGCTGAGAGTGGGTTTCCCGGACGTTCACGTTCAGGCGCACGCTGTTTACCTGGCCAAAGGAGACACTCTGCAGGCCCTGGTTGAGCATGCGGATACGGTTCTGTTCGCGCTGGATCGTCTTGCGAATGATGTTCGCCACGCTGCGGGAGCTGATTGCCAGCTTCTGCTCACGGGCGGTCAACTCTTCCGTCAGGCGACCCAGCTCGATTTCCATCTGTTCGATGGCCTCCACCGGATCGTCGGTACGGATAATGTCCTGACGAATACGTTCACGCAGGTGCTGATACACCGCCACGAAGAACTGAATCTTGCGCTCAGGGCGCTTCGGATCTTCTGACATGCGCAGAACATCGCGCAGGTGTTCGTTATCCGCAACAGCCAGACGCAGTGCGCCAAGCGCCTTATCCGACATTGAACGCAGATCGTCGGCAGAGAGGTACGCCAGTTCGCGACGATGCAGACGACGCTCAACGTTGTTATCTTTCACCAGGCGCATAACCGCGCACCACCCCGCCTTCGCGCTTACCACCTGCTCGCGCATTTCGAGGTAATTACGTTCCAGACCGCGCAGTTTGCGGGTCAGGTTATCCATCTCTGCTTCGCAGAAGGTCAGGCCTTTTTCAAGCTGGCTGCGGCGATTGCGGTTATTAGAAAGCTGAGTGTGCAACTCATCGCGGCGAGAACGCGCGCGCTCTTCTGCCCCACTGTCGGCGCGAACGCCAATGTCCTGCAGCTCACGGTGTAAATCGGTCAGCAGCTCTTTCTTGGTGTCGAAGGAGCTTTTCAGCGAGGCCATGACCTGACTGTACTGGCTAAGCTGAGCGGCATGAGTACGTAACGCTTCACGCGCCCGCGCACGTTCAGCTTCGGCCTGCTCAAGACGCTGGCGCAGCTTCTCGTTGAGATCGGTATTGCCATCCAGCATTTCTGCTGAGTCGGAATAGCCGAAGTGCGCACGACGCTGAACCACTTCCGTCAGGGCAAACGCCTGCTGACGCGCTTCGCGCTGAACCTGCTGAGAGTACGCGTAGTCTTCTTTCAGCTGCTCGAACTGCTCCGGGTCACTCTGCAATACCGAAACAACAGGTTCCAGTTTTGCAAGCTGATTGCCGTGCTGCTGGATAAAGCGTGCGGCTTCCTGGGCTTCATCCAGGCGCTCCTGAATTTCATCCACGCGGTCGGCGAGGGTTTCGTCGGCCAGCAGATTCAGCCGCGGCAGCAGGCGGTTCAGCTGAGCCACGCCCTCTTTTGCCTGTTCGAACTGCGCACGGCTCTGCTGGTTGTCGTTTTCGTGGTTGCTGAGCGCACGCTCAAGCTCACCGCGACGAGTGTTCAGTTTACGAATTTCCGCTTCCGGATCGGCTTCAAACGCAACGGCCAGATGGCTGCCGATAAAGCGGCTGAAGGCCTGATGCAGACGCTGCGTTTTTTGTACGTCAAACGACAGCGTGGCGAAGCGCTCGGACAGCGTTTCGCGTTCGGCGTGGAGCGCTTCGATGCGGCTTTCACGCGCAGCGCGGCCGAACAACGGCAGCGACGGGAAGCGCGAGTAGCGCCACTGGCGATCGGCGACCTTCACCACAACCGCTTTTTCGAGCTCATCGACGCTGAATACGCTGTCATCAAAGGACTGCGAATCCCCTTCAATGAGGTAAAGATCTTCCGGACAATCTTCCAGGCCTTCCAGCTGCTCGGCGATCTGAGACAGATCCGGCACCACGATCGCATGGCGCGACGGGCCGTAAAGCGCGGAGAAGTACGGTGCATCTTCGAGGCTCACGTCGTCGTAGATTTCCGACAACAGCACGCCGCCAAAGCGCTCCGCCAGCGTATTAAGGCGCTGATCTTCGGAACCGCCAGGCTGACTTAAACGTTCGATTTCATCGTCGACGGCACGTTTGCGCGCGCCGACTTCGTCACGTTCAACAATCGCTTCACGCTCGCGTTCCAGCAGCTGTTGCAGGAACTCGGTGACATCCTGGCTGGATTCGAACTCTTGCCCGCTCTGCTCACAAAGCTGCGTCAGGCTGCTTTGCGCCGCAAGCCAGACGGGCGCGCGCTGTAACAGCGTCTGAATGCGGCCCTGAAGCTGCTCCAGCTCCTGACGCAGCGTCATGCGTTGCTCGCTGGCGGAGGTTACGCTGTCGGAGAGCATGGAAATCCGCTCCTCCAGCTCCTGGTGCAGCGCTTCCAGCTCGTCAATCTCAATATGACGGCCCTGACGCTTGCAGAATTCTGCCAGCAGACGCTCGGCATCCTGCTGCTCGCGCAGACGCTGTTCAAGCTCGTTCAGGCGACCGCGCAGAGCATGGGATTGCTCAGCAAGGTGGCGCTGATTCACGCCTTCACGCAGCAAATCACGCGCCACGTTCCAGGCTTCATCACGCCCCAGCGGTCCGTTGATGGCAACCACCAGCTGATACGCCTGCTCAAACTGGCTGTGCGCGGTTTGCGCCACGCTCATTTTCTGTTCGAGCGACAGCAGTTTTTCCGTCGCTTCCTGCTCTTTCGCCTGGAAAGTGTCGAGCCACTCGTCCGCGCTGTCCGGGTTCAGATCCGGCAGATGACAAAGTTCTTTCGCACGCTGTAGCGCCTGAAGCGCCTGAGTGTACTGAATGGCGCGCGTCTGCTGGACGTCCAGCGCCTGCTGGTAGTCCGCGAGCTGGCTTTTCAGCTCATCCACTTCCAGCTCAGCGGCTTCGGCGCGGGCTTCGTTTTCTTCCTGCTGTTCAGCAGCTTCGGCGACAACTTCATTTTGCTCTTCAAGGCGAATTTGCAGCTCGTCGAGATCGGCTTCGTAACGCTCAATTTTTTCCTGCTGGCGCAGCGCGGTCTGCACGAGGTTCAGGTGGTCGCTCGCCGCCTGATAATCCGCCTCAAGGTCGCCTTCCGCCCCGTTGTGTTCCTGTAGCTCGCGCGCCATATCGACGTGCTTGTACTGTTCCGCTGCCAGCTGCTGGCGGGACGTCAGCAGCTCACGACGAAACTCCAGCGCTTTATCCAGATGCACCCGGCGCTCGTTGGCGTGCCGCATGTAGTCCGCCGCCACGTAATCGGTCGCTTCGGAAATCAGGTGTTTGAACAGGTCACGATCGGACTGAGTGACGCGGATCGCTTCCAGCGTCATGCGGTTCTCCCGCAGCGCCGCTTCCATATCCTGGAATGCTTTACGCACGCCGCTGTTTTCCGGCAGCAGGTAGTCACGCAGCGAGCGGGTAATGGCGCTGGAAATCCCGCCGTACAGCGAGGCTTCAATCAGGCGATAATATTTACTACGATCTGAGGCAGAGCGCAGACGACGCGCCACTACGCCCAAATCGAACATCAGCGAGTGATAGTCGGTAATGGAGTTGAACTGCTTGAACTGAACGCCTTCAATGCCTTCGACCTTCTCTTTCAGCTCCTGAAGCGTCAGCACGCGAGCCTGGCGGTCGTTAAGAGTTTCCGTCACCAGCTGCGTTGGCTGGAATGACATCGGCAGGCCCTGAATAGCAAACGGCTTGATGTCCACCTTGCGGTCGCGTCCGGCAACCTGCTGCAAGCGAACGCCCACCAGCACGCGCTGATGACGTGAGTTCATCACGTCGAGCATCGAATAACAGACGCCGGCTTTCAGCTTGCCGTGCAGACCTTTGTCGCGGGAACCGCTGGTCGCACCGGCTTCGGTGGTGTTGCGGAAATGCAGCAGCGTCAGATCGGGGATCAGCGCCGTGACAAAAGCCGCCATCGTCGTTGACTTACCGGCCCCGTTGCCGCCCGAAAGCGTGGTGACCAGTTCATCAAGATCAAAGGTTCGGGCGAAGAAGCCGTTCCAGTTAATCAGGGTCAGTGAACGGAATTTACCGCGTTCAATCATTATTCTTCCTCCCCGCTATCCGTATCCGGCGCATCGTCGTTCTCATCATTGAGCTGCAGATGGTTTTCAATCGCCATCGCTTCGCCATCGCGGATCATGCGCAGCTGCGCTTCGCGGGCGTCATCCCCGGAGCGGACGTCTGCACCGAAGCGAAACACCGATTCCGTGATGCGGAATTTGCTGCTGTCATGGCCCATAAACCACACCATACCCAGGCGACGCAGGCGGTTCAGTGAAGAACGCACCTTCTCCTGCAATTTTTGGCGGTCCAAGTCCGATCCAGTGGAACGGTTGTTCACCAGCTTCAGCAGTTTACTTTCATCAGCCAGGCTCAACAGTTCGTCATACAGCTCCTGCTGGCTGAAAATCCCCTCGTTCGCCAGGCGCTCCGGGCTGAGATAGAGATAGCAGAGAATTTTCCCGACCATCATGTCGAGTTCGGAAAGCACCGAACGCGGAATCAGCGTCGTGGAGCGCGGGCGCAAATAGAAGAATCCTTCCGGCGCGCGAATCAGCTCCACGTTGTAGCGGGTGTAAAACTCTTCCAGGTACTCCTGGAAGTCCATCAAAAAGGCGTGGTTGTCCAGTTCGTCCAGGCCAATGTGGCGGCCTGAACGCAGGGCGCTGTCCAGCGCCGGAAATAACGGATTGGCCAGGGCCTGCGCCAGCTTAACTGGCATCACGTGTTCAATATTTGTCGATGACATGTGCCTGTACCTTGGCTCCGTAATCATTAATCGGCTGCCACTTCGGCGGCAGTCCGGTGAAATCTGCTTGTGCTACGCCCAGACGGACGGCCTGATCGACCACGATACGCGCCACATCGAAGTGGCGAGCGCGTGGGTACTGCGCCAGATATTCGCGCACCACCAGACCCAGATCCAGAGGCAGTCCTTTTTCTTTGTAGATAACCAGCTGCGCTTCAATCAGCGCCGCCAGCTGTTCACGGATTTCGTTAAACTCTTCATATTCCAGGTCCGGCGGAAGCTCGCCGGTGACCTCTTCATCGCGCAGCATCATCTCTTCGTCGCGCATATCGAAGAGACGGTCGGCGTTAGCATACGTCAGCGCCCATGGCGCATCGAAGTAGTTCTGCACCGACACGCGAAGACGCTGAGCAAAGACGCGATTTTTATCCATGTCGATGGCAGTACGGATGAATTTGTGCACGTGGCGATCGTAGCCGATCCACAGATCGATAGCCTGCTGGCCCCAGCTGACGATGCGGTCGAGTTTGCTTTGCAGGTCAAACACCAGGCGGTCGACGAAGTGCAAATCGTCGTGCGCCATGGTCGAATCCTGAATGCGCAACAGGTTGGCCTGCAGCTTGTCACCCGCCGCTTCCAGCGTATCCTGCAGTTCACGCAGCGTGCCGGAGGTTTCTGACAGCAGCATTTCACAGCTGGAAATTGCCGCACGCCAGTCTTTGTTCAACAGCTGGGCGATGTCGTCTTTGACCGACTGCTGCTGTTCGTCCATCAGGCGCTGGGTCAAATCGATGCTGTCGAAGATTTCCGCCACGGAGTATTTCAGCGGCGCGTAAACGTTACGATGCCAGTGAAACTCATCTCCGCCCTCTTCCGCTGCATCTGCCGCGCGCTTCAGCTCGCCGCCAACGATTGAGAGCTGCATAGAGAGACGCAGCGTGGAAAACTCACGCTGGCGAATGTAGTAATCCGTAATGCCGATGCCGAGCGGCGTCAGGCGGTAGATCGCGTTGCCTTCGGTTAACTCGCTGGTAAAGCGGTTCAGCAGACGTTGACGCACCATATCGTTGATCGCGTTGTTCGCACGAACGCTGATGGTTTCGCTGGTTTGCTCAAACACATCACTGACGTGGCGGAAAGCGTCAATCAGCTCACCTTCGGTAAGCTCGCCTTCCAGCCGTTCGCCGTTCAGCGTCGCCACGGCCATCAGGAACGACAGCCTGTCGACCGGCAACGTGATCGAAAAATCATTTTTTCTGGCCCAGGCAACCAGTTCGGGGACTGTCTGGGAAAAATCACTCATCGTTTGTCCTTGTATCTACCTGCGGTTTTCGCGCGGTGACATGAATGTAGCGGCCCAGGCTAACCCAGGGTTCTTCGCGGCAATAGCGGGTTTCCAGTGCCAGCAGCTGCTCGTAGCGCTCGTGCTGCTTGTGCTTTTCACGCAGATAATCATGAAAGACCCGTACGCCGGTTTTCCCGACGATCTGTAAGCCGAGATCCGTGAGCCAGCCGTAAACCTGCTGCGGGTCGCGTGGATAATCCGGCGACAGCTTACGCTTGCGCGTCTTTGGCATACCCGCTTCGACGTAATCAAAATTGGTCACAACCATGTTATGCATCAGCAGACCGTTAGCATTGTAGAACATTAACGACAGCACACCGCCCGGGCGCAGAACCGACCACAACGCCGTCAGCACGGCCTGGGGATTCCCCACCCATTCGAGCACTGCATGGCACAATATCAGATCAACCGGGCTTTCCAAATGCTGCGCAATGTCCTGAACCGGGCATTGTACAAAATGCATGTTGTGGCTCACACCTTTCTCAGCGGCGGCCTCTTTCGCAAGGGCGATCATTTCAGCTGACAGGTCGCATAGGGTAACATGATGCCCGCGCTCTGCCATCCGAATTGCGGTTTGCCCGGCACCACCGCCGCCGTCCAGAATGCGTAATGGTTTATCGCCATAGCTGTCGAGCAAGATATCCAGATCCTGCCACAGGATCGCCTGACGCAGCTGGCCCTTGGTTGTGCCATAAATGTTGCGCGAAAAGCGCTCTGCGATCCCGTCGAAATTGCGATCCTGCACGATCTGACTCCACTCACTGCCACAAAGACGCTATTTTGTCATACCCACAGCGAGAGGGAAGCTATCTGGTGTAATATCCCTGCCAGTCTCCTGTCGGATGGTCAAAAAAGGAACCAACACGGATGCTTTTTACGCTAAAAAAATTTATTGGCGCGTTGATCCTGCCGCTGCCGTTTCTCTTATTGCTGATGGCACTCGGCCTGGCGCTACTTTGGTTTAGTCGTTTTCAGCGAACAGGTAAGATTTGTCTTAGTCTCGGCTGGATTGCATTGCTGCTCCTGAGCCTGCAGCCCGTTGCCGACGGACTGTTAAAACCCATCGAAAATAGCTATCCGACATGGCAAGGAACTGAGCGAGTGGAGTACGTGGTGGTGCTGGGCGGCGGCTACACGTGGAATTCGCAATGGGCACCCAGTTCTAACCTGATCAACAATAGCCTACCGCGCCTGACGGAAGGCATCCGCTTGTGGCAACAAAACCCTGGCGCGAAGATGATTTTTACCGGCGCTGCGGCAAAAACCAATCCGGTGAGTACCGGCGAAGCTGGCGCTCGCGTGGCAGAAAGCCTCGGCGTGCCGCGCAGCGATATTATCATTCTGGATAAACCGAAAGATACTGAAGAGGAAGCCGCGGCTGTCAAAGCCGCCATCGGCGATGCGCCCTTCCTGCTGGTGACG
Source organism: Scandinavium sp. UTDF21-P1B (assembly GCF_040750395.1). Taxonomy (NCBI): domain Bacteria; kingdom Pseudomonadati; phylum Pseudomonadota; class Gammaproteobacteria; order Enterobacterales; family Enterobacteriaceae; genus Scandinavium; species Scandinavium sp. UTDF21-P1B. The sequence goes on along the minus strand of NZ_JBFLVD010000011.1, from coordinate 164,783 downwards.
TCAGCTTCTCATTTGCCACGCGCGATGATTTTCTTCCGCGGTGCGGGGCTGCACCCGTTACCAGCACCTGCAAATCAGCTGGCAATTGACTCACCGCTGAACCCGTGGGAACGCATCATCCCTTCGCCCGTCTGGCTGATGCACAGCGATCGCGTGGGCTACGAAACGCTGGGGCGTATCTGGCAGTGGCTGAAAGGATCAGGCGAGCCAGGGAATCAGTGATTTCGCCGCCAGGTCGAAATTCGCCCGGTTGAACCGCCCGGTGTTTACCAGCTGGGCGACCTCATCCCACAGCAGATACAGCCAACGCCGCCAGAGAAAGGCTTCAGCCACCGGTGCGCGCTGAAGGTAGTGCCACAGCAATCCTTCAGCCAGCCCGCTGTCCGCAAGCCGGAACAGCTCATATTCTCGCGGCGCCCAGAGCATCACGCCCGGCCCCACCATCGCCAGTAGCTGATCGCTGCGCGAATCTTTCAGCATGCTGCGCAGCGTAAAGTTGCCGTGCACCAGCACGCAGTTGTCATTAAACCCCTCAAACAATGCGGGCAGACATTCGCGGGTGCGGAACAAAATGCGTTTATCCTGCATCGTCAGCCCGGTGTTGTCATAAAGATTCAGCGTTCCCCACAGGACTTCCAGCCGTTGGCGATACCACAGCGGCCAGAGATTCTCCTGCGTGCTGTCGACCGTGCCAACACATCCCCCGCTGTCCTGACGGTGCCAGGCCAGCAGACCTTCAACAATCTGATCTTTAAGCTGCTCCCAGCGATCGGGCGTCCTGGCTGGCGCTTCAACAGGTACGCCACGCAGACGCTCCAGCAGCAGCACATCTGGCCCCGGGTGTTCTTCATGAGTCATCACGCCATAAACCACCGGCATTCTCACCGTTCCGCTACGGGCCAGAGTGGAAATCTTCCACGCCAGCTGTCGGGCAAGTCCCGGTGTGGTAAAGCTTCTGGCCATCAGCGGCATCGGGTGACCCTGCGCATCGTACAGCGACCACAGCGACGAATCCGTTTTCTCACTCACGCACTCCACCCGGCTCAGCTTTTCGCCCAGCAGATGGCTCAGTTCGGCACGCAGTTGTTCCATATCTGATTACCCCTGTGAAGACTACTGTTTTTATAATGAGCGCCGACGCCGGAGATGTCACCGGATAAGATCAAAAACGGGATAAAAACGCGGGGAAACGAAGCAGGAAAAGCTCCCCTCAGGGCCGAGGGGAGCGAAAAATTAGCGTAATTCTGCGCGAACGCGGGCGAGATCCTCAGGTGTATCTACGCCAGTGCCCGGCACTTCTTTCGCCACGGCAACATGAATTTTTTCGCCGTACCACAGCACGCGAAGCTGTTCGAGCATCTCAATCTGCTCGAGCGGGCTCGGAGCCCAGGTTACATAGCGGCGAATAAATCCGGCGCGATAGCCGTAAATACCAATATGGCGCAGCAGCGTGTCGCCAATTACGTCGCGACTTTGCGCAAAGCGGTCTCTGTCCCATGGAATGGTGGCGCGGGAGAAATAGAGCGCATAGCCTTGCGCATCCATCACCACTTTCACCGCATTGGGGTTAAAGGCTTCTTCCGCATCGTGAATAGGCACGGCCAGCGTCGCCATGCCGGACTGACTGGCAGCGAGATTATCCGCAACCTGGCGAATGATTACCGGTGGGATCATCGGCTCGTCGCCCTGGACGTTGACGATCAGCGTGTCATCACTGAAGCCGCATTTTTCCACAACCTCAGCCAGACGCTCGGTACCGGACTGATGATCGGCACGGGTCATGCAGACTTCACCACCTGCTGCTTCAACCGCACGGGCCACTTCTTCATGATCGGTGGCAACGATAATACGTTCCGCACCTGATTCGCGGGCGCGCTCCAGCACGTGCACGATCATCGGCTTGCCGTTGATATCCTGCAATGGCTTGCCCGGCAAGCGGGTTGAAGCGTAGCGAGCGGGAATAATAACGACAAAACTCATGGATGGCTCTCTTCTGCGCTCAATGGACGGGCTTCGTTTTCCAGCAGGACGGGGATGCCGTCGCGCAGCGGGAAGGACAAGCTGTCGAGCTTGCAGATAAGCTCTTGCTTATCCTGACTGTAATAGAGCTTACCGTTGCAAACCGGGCAAGCGATGATTTCAAGTAAGCGATGATCCATGGTTCCTCCAGAGCGGACCGAATAAGTATCTGGCGCAGCATAGCACAGAGGCCGTTTATGCGGCGGCAATTTCCCAACCTGACGGCTGAGCGCTGAAAAGTTCGCCAGGAGGCTGATTAAGCTGAATACGACTCGCTCCTTGCCAGCGCGCAAAATCGGTAATGGCCTGTTTCAGCCCTTTCTCCAGCGAAGACGTAATCCGTACGCCCTCTTCCAGATAGAGGGCAAAAATTTCCAGCACGCCGGTTTTGCGATGCATTTTGCTGTCCATTCGCCCAACCAGCTTTCCATGGTGAAGCAACGGCAGAACAAAATAGCCATACTGACGCTTGTGAGAAGGCGTGTAGCACTCCAGGCGATAGGTAAAATCAAACAGCTGCTCAGCGCGTTTGCGATCCCAGACAACCGGATCGAAAGGCGAGAGCACGGCGCTATGGGTGGCAGTCAGCTTGCCAGCCAGCGCCTCTTCCAGCTGTGGCAGATAATCGGTGTGCAGCCACATCGGGCCGAGCTTTTCCACTTCCAGCGGAATAATGCGCCCTTCTTCCTGCCAGCGCGCCAACAAAGAGGGCAACGCTGGCTGGCGTAAGCGATAATAGTCGGCCAGCCACTGCCCGCGAAAAATGCCCAGGCTTCGGGCACTATTCTGCAGCATCAGTTCTTCGGCTTCTTCCTGCGTCAGCAGGTCACGTTCGTCGTCCCAGTGGGGCATTACCCGGGTGGTCAGATCATAGATTCGTTGAAAATTATGTCGACCAATCACCATGACCTTACCCGCGGTAAATAATCCCTCCAGATGGCGCTTATGAGGCTTCCACTCCCACCAGCCGCTGGCACCTTTTCGGGGGTGTTCAAAATCAGCCGAACGAACCGGGCCATTGTGCTGAATATGATTGATTAATGCCTGAATGTCTGCGGCGTGCTCCGTCATCCACTCGTGCCGGTACTTCCAGCCCATTTTATCCGGGGAAAGCATTCTGTGGCGTATCAGGGGAAAGTCACTTCTCGGCAGAAAACAGGCCTCATGAGCCCAGTATTCCATCAGATCCCCCCGACCGAGCGATTCATCCAGCCAGTGCTGCGGGTAAGCGCCGAGGCGGCTGAATAACACCAGATAAGGGCTTCGGGCAACCACATTGATGGTATCGATTTGCAGCAGAGACATGCGCTGAATGGTAGCGAGAATATCTTCAGGCTGAGGACGGCGGCGGTTTTTTTTTAGCAGGCCCTGAGCGGCCAGATGAAGGTGGCGCGCGGCGGTAAGTGAAAGCGTTACTTCTGACATTCAATGCCCTCGTCAGCTTTGCCTGCCCGCGCGCGGAATGCTAACGCCGGACGAGGCCGACCAGTTTCTGAATCAACCGCGGCGCGCTTTCGTCATCGAAAACAGCGTCTACCGGTAAATACCACCAGTTATCCTGTGCAAATTGACGGCATTTTACGGCGTCTTTTTCCGTCATAATGAGCGTTTGCCCTTCCGTTGCCAGAGCCTGAAGGTCTTCGGCTGCTAATACCTGATGATCGTTCAACGCAACAGTTTTGACTGGCTGAACGCCACACTGCTCGAGGGTGGCAAAAAAGCGTGGTGGGTGACCAATTCCGGCCATAGCAACTACATCAGTAAGTGAAGATACGCTACGTTTTTCACCGGTTCTCAGGTTAACCGCGAGGCCCGGGTGCAGCTGCATGGGAATCTCACCCTGGCGCGGCACGCCACCATTGACGATAGCGGCATCCACGCTCTTCAGGCGAGAGGCCCGTTCGCGCATTGGCCCTGCCGGTAACCACCAGCCGTTGCCGAAGCGACGAACGCCATCAATCACCACAATTTCAACATCACGGGCAAGGCGGTAATGCTGAAGACCATCGTCAGTAATGATAATCTGCAGATCTTGACCCGCCAGTAATGCCTGAACGGCTTCGCTGCGGCTGGGGGAAACGGCAACGGGTGCGCCCGTGCGCTGATAAATCAGTACGGGTTCGTCACCTGCTTCTGAAGGGAGCGTCCGGGGCGTCAGCACCAGCGGATAGCGTGCCGCTTTGCCACCGTAACCGCGGGAAACAACACCCACTTTAATACCCTGCTGCTGAAGTTGCTCCACCAGCCAGATCGCCACAGGCGTTTTCCCATTACCACCCGCAGTCAGATTTCCCACCACCACCACCGGCACTGGCGCGCGCCAGGCTTTTTTAAGGCCAAGGCGGTAGCTCAGGCGAATAGCGCCGCTCACCAGGCCATACAGCCAGGAAAGCGGCAGCAACAGCAGCCAGAGAAGCGATTCGCCAGACCAGATGCGTGCGATCATTGCCCAAACTGCATTTTATGCAGCTGTGCGTACACGCCACGGTGTTCGATCAGGTCCTGATGGCTGCCACGCTCGACGATGCGACCGTCTTCCACCACCACGATTTCATCGGCTTTTTCGATAGTCGACAGGCGGTGAGCAATCACCAGAGAAGTGCGGTTTTTCTGTAGCTCATCGAGAGCGGCCTGAATAGCACGTTCGGATTCTGTATCCAGCGCGGAGGTCGCTTCATCCAGAATCAGGATTGGGCTGTCTCGCAGCAGAGCACGCGCAATGGCAATACGCTGGCGCTGCCCGCCGGAAAGCAGCACGCCGTTTTCGCCGATCACCGTGTCCAGACCGTTATCCATCTTATTGATGAAATCCATGGCGTAGGCCATTTTCGCGGCTTTCTCGATGTCTTCGCGGCTGTAGATGTCGGTGCGGGCATACGCAATGTTGTTAGCTACCGTATCGTTAAACAGGTGAACGTTCTGAGACACCAGCGCGACCTGATCGCGTAAGGATGCCAGCGTATATTCACGAATATCATGCCCGTCCAGGATGATGTTACCCTTGTCCACATCGTAGAAACGGGTAATCAGGCTCGCCATCGTTGATTTACCGGAACCCGAACGCCCAACCAGCGCAACGGTTTTACCTTCCGGAATGTTCAGGTTGATATCACGCAGCGCAGGTACTTCACGACCCGGATAAGTGAAGGTGACATCGCGGAATTCGACGTTACCCTTTGCACGCTCAACAACGCGAGTGCCTTCGTCTTTCTCCTGCTCGCTGTCGAGGATAGCGAACAGGGTCTGACAGGCCGCCATACCGCGCTGGAACTGGGCGTTGACGTTGGTCAGAGATTTCAACGGACGCATCAGAGCAATCATGGAGGAGAAGACAACGGTGATTGTACCGGCAGTCAGGGTATCCATTACGCTCGGAAAGCTTGCCGCATACAGAACAAACGCCAGCGCCAGAGAAGCAATCAGCTGAATGATCGGATCGGAGATAGAAGAGGCAGAGACCATCTTCATACCCTGAGTACGCATCTTATTACTGACTTTATCAAAGCGTTTGGTTTCCACTTCCTGGCCGCCGAACATCAGCACTTCTTTATGCCCTTTTAGCATCTGCTCCGCGCTGGTGGTCACCTGCCCCATCGTGTTCTGCATATTTTTACTGATGCTGCGGAAGCGCTTTGAAACCAGGCGGATCGCAAAGGAAACAATTGGCGCCAGCACGATGAGGATCACCGACAGCTGCCAGCTGTACCAGAACATCATCACGAACAGGCCAATGATCGAGGCCCCTTCACGCACAACGGTGATCAACGCGCTGGAAGAAGATGACGCGACCTGCTCAGAGTCATAGGTGATTCGGGACAGCAATGTCCCCGTAGACTGCTTGTCAAAGAAGGCGACCGGCATGCCCATCATATGGCCGAAAAGACGGCGGCGCATAGTCATCACGACCTTGCCAGAAACCCATGAAATACAGTAGCTTGAGATATAGCTGGTGATACCACGCAGGACCATCAAACCAATCACCACCAACGGCATCCATAGCAGCACAGAGCGATCCGTTTTACCAAAACCGTCATCCAGTAACGGCTTGAGAAGCGACAGCATAAAGGTGTCGCTGGCAGCGTTAAGAATTAACGCGACCGCAGAGACGATCAGGCCCGCTTTGAAAGGCGCAATCGTTGGCCAGAGTCGGCGGAAAGTCTGCCACGTCGAGAGATCTTTGTCGTTCTGCATTCAAAAAACCAGCTTATGTTGAGATAGCCGCACATTCTACCCGTTATCACGGGCATCGCCAAACCACTGATGATACCAGCGGGGGGATATTTGATCGCGTAAGCTCTGGATTTGCCAACCTTCCGGCGAAAAATTGACCGTTATCTGCCCCTGACGGGCCGTATCGAACCACTGGTAATCCCTTTGCGTATAGCGCGCCTTAACCTTCGCGGACGGAAAATGCCATGCGTTATACCGTGCAGCAGATGACAGCGCCGCCCGCCCACCGACTGCCTGCAGCAGCGCCGGCGATGAGGAGGTACTACTACCGTGATGCGGCACCTGAACAAGTGTAGACGCAAGATGTTGCCAATAGCGGCTCAGCATCGACATTTCCGCCGGTATTTCAATATCTCCCGTCATCAGGAAACTATTTCGCCCGTCATCGACCCGAACGACACAGGAACGATTATTCCCTTCGGTTCTGTTTTCAGGCAAAGGCCACAGTGCTTTGAACGTCAGCCCCTGCCAGCGCCAGTTCTCTCCTCTTTGACAGGGCCGGTGGTTTGGCCATGACAAAGAACTCCGTACCCAGACATCAGGCCAGGTTTTGAGTAACGTATTCAGCCCGCCGCGATGATCGAGATGCTCGTGGCTGAGAATAATGCCTTCCGGTGTTATGTGATGCCAGCGCAGCCAGGGAACAATCAGCTGCCGTGCACTGTCTCCTCCCGGCCATGCAAGACCGGTGTCATACAGAATCGCTTTGCCGTTGCGCTCGATGACCATGGACAGCCCCTGCCCGACATCCAGCATCGTCACGGACCAGCCCTGCGATAGCGGGCGCCACAATGGCGAAGCCAGCAGAACGCAGCTCGTCAGGGATATCCCGGGCCATTTTATCCAGCCATCAAGACGCCAGAGTACAACGGCAAGCCATGGCAACAGCGTGAGACTTTGCCAGCGATAATCCACCTCTCGCCAGCCTTCCGGCAGAGAACGTAAAAACCAGAACAGGCCAGCAAGCAACCTGTCCGCCATCAACCAGACGCCTTGCTCGATAACCTCCGGGCCGGTCAAATGGAGCACCATCCCGGCTAACAGCAGTGGGATCTCACACAGGGTAACCAGCGGCACGGCAACAAAGTTTGCGGGCAAGGATGTCCAGGAGATCCCGTTGAAAATGAAAACCTGAAGCGGGAGCAGCAGAAACATCAGTCCGGACTGCAGATGCAGCAGACTCCAGACGGCATTCAGCAGCGCAGAGCGTCTGATTCGGCGGCACGGTACCCATTGATACCAGAAGATAAGCGTTGCAACGGCGAAAGCAGAAAGCCACAGGCTTTGTGACAATATCGCCAAAGGATCCAGGACCAGAATGGCCGCCACGCAGCATAGCCATACCTCCCACGATGTCCATTTATTACCTCTCATTCGCAACAGAAGCCAGATACCGGTTGCAACGACGGTGCGCAGCGCCGGTGGCTCCATGCCGCTTAGCCACGCATAAAAGGCGCCCACCAAAAAGGTGGCACACACAGGTATTCTCCAGCCAATCCACTTACAGGGCATAACGATTTGTATACCCCTGACGACAAGCCAGCCCAGCATCGCCACCAGTGAAATATGCAGGCCTGAAATAGCCATAAGGTGTGAAGTTGCGGTCTGCTGCAGTAGCATTTTTATCTCCGCGGAGACAGCAACACGCTCTCCAACGGCCAACGCAAGCATCACTTGATGCCAGGGATAGCGTTCAACGCTCTTAAAGAGTGATGTGACAAACCGGGCGCGCAGGCTGCAGCTTTGCTGCAAAACCGTTGCATGAGTAAATCGGCCTGTTAGCGGACGGTGTAGCGAAAATGCATATCGCTGGCTGTCAAACATACCCTCATTCAGCAGGCCATGTACCGCTCTGGTACGCAGAGTCATTTTCCATAGCTGCCCTGCGCAAACGGTACCTGGCAAACGCTGCCCATAAAGCACAATCCCTGGCGCCGGAAACTGCCGCAGCCCATTGATACTCAGTAGCTTCGCGTAGTGCTTCTCTTCCCCGTCAGAGGCAACTATCTCCACCTCAGCCTGCACTGTTTTTCCTGACAGGGTATTCGCAGGAATCACAACATCGTGAGCTGCAAAAATTCCCCAACAGAAAAAAAGGAGAGTTAATCCAATGATTCTCAATAGGCTGGCTGAAAAGCAAAGCGATGCGGCCAACAGCGTTATTCCGCCGGTAACGATCGCTGAGGGCAGCTCGGGTAACCAAAGCAGCGGGCAAATGCCGGCGATGGCGCAGGTAGCTAATGTCGGTAACCGCATGACGCCTCCTTGTCACAGGCAGTGTTGCGAAGTCAGGCAGGCTTGTCGTCAGTTAAAAAGGAATTTTACGAGGGGGTTTCCGGGGAGTTTGCGTTGTTGCAGCACGCACAAGAGAAATTGCGAGGAGGCTTCAGAAATGATCACCGTCAGCAGCGACAGCAATAAAACAAAAAAAGCACCCACAGGTGCTTTCTTCACGTTCAAGTTCCGGAGCGTTCCGGGAACTCAATCGCCGTAAATATTGGCGCGATCGCGCAATTCTTTACCTGGCTTAAAGTGAGGAACGTATTTACCTTCCAGCTCAACTTTATCGCCGGTTTTTGGGTTGCGCCCAACGCGTGGGGCACGGTAGTGCAAAGAGAAACTGCCGAAACCGCGGATTTCAATGCGCTCGCCCTGGGCCAGCGTAGAGGCCATATGTTCCAGCATCTCTTTCACAGCATCTTCTACCGCTTTCGCAGGGATGTGAGATTGCTGGCTTGCAAGTCTTTCAATGAGCTCTGACTTGGTCATGATTCCTCCGGTTTCCTTTCAGGAAAGGTTAAGCTGACAGCTTGAACAAGGGCGGCCATAGCCGCCCTTTGTTGTTGATTACAGGACGAATCCTGCAATCTGTCAAGTTACTCGTAAAGAGTGACTTGATTACTCGCCTTTAGCTGCTTTGAATGCTTCAGCCATAGCGTTAGAGAAGTTGCCTTCTTCCTGTTTGTTGTTAACAGAAGCGATTGCATCTTTCTCGTCAGCTTCGTCTTTAGCACGAACAGACAGGCTGATTGCACGGTTCTTACGGTCAACGCCGGTGAATTTAGCTTCAACGTCGTCGCCTACGCTCAGAACCAGAGTTGCATCTTCAACGCGGTCACGGGATGCTTCAGAAGCGCGCAGGTAACCTTCAACGCCGTCAGCCAGCTCTACGGTTGCGCCTTTCGCGTCAACTGCAGTCACTTTACCGTTTACGATTGCGCCTTTCTTGTTCAGTGCAACCCAGTTGTTGAACGGATCTTCTGCGAGCTGCTTAACGCCCAGGGAGATACGCTCACGCTCTGCGTCAACCTGCAGAACAACTGCAGCGATTTCGTCGCCTTTTTTGTATTCACGAACTGCTTCTTCGCCTGCAACGTTCCAGGAGATGTCAGACAGGTGAACCAGGCCATCGATACCGCCGTCCAGGCCGATGAAGATACCGAAGTCAGTGATAGACTTGATTTTACCTTCAACACGGTCACCCTTGTTGTGGGTTTCCGCAAACTGCTGCCATGGGTTGTTTTTGCACTGTTTCAGGCCCAGGGAGATACGACGACGTTCTTCGTCGATATCCAGAACCATCACTTCCACTACGTCACCAACGTTAACAACTTTGGATGGGTGGATGTTTTTGTTGGTCCAGTCCATTTCGGAAACGTGTACCAGGCCTTCAACGCCTTCTTCGATTTCAACGAAGCAGCCGTAGTCAGTCAGGTTAGTCACGCGACCAGTCAGTTTAGTGCCTTCTGGGTAACGCTTAGCGATAGCTACCCATGGATCTTCGCCCAGCTGTTTCAGGCCGAGGGATACACGAGTACGCTCGCGGTCGAACTTCAGCACTTTAACAGTGATTTCGTCGCCCACGTTCACGATTTCGCTTGGGTGCTTAACGCGTTTCCACGCCATGTCGGTGATGTGCAGCAGGCCATCAACGCCGCCCAGGTCAACGAATGCTCCGTAGTCAGTGAGGTTCTTAACGATACCTTTGACTTCCATGCCTTCCTGCAGGTTTTCCAGCAGCTGATCGCGTTCTGCGCTGTTTTCGGATTCGATAACGGCACGACGGGATACAACAACGTTGTTACGCTTCTGGTCCAGCTTGATAACTTTGAACTCAAGCTCTTTGCCTTCCAGGTGCAGCGTATCGCGAACTGGACGTACGTCTACCAGAGAACCTGGCAGGAACGCACGAATACCGTTCAGCTCAACAGTGAAGCCACCTTTAACTTTGCCGTTGATAACACCAACAACAGTTTCAGCGTCTTCGTATGCTTTTTCCAGCGTGATCCAGGCTTCGTGACGCTTAGCTTTCTCACGGGACAGCAGGGTTTCGCCGAAGCCGTCTTCTACTGCGTCCAGCGCAACGTCAACTTCGTCACCAACCTGGATTTCCAGTTCGCCGGCTGCGTTTTTGAACTGCTCTGCAGGGATTGCAGATTCAGATTTCAGGCCCGCATCAACCAGAACGACGTCTTTGTCGATAGAAACAACAACGCCACGAACGATGGAACCCGGACGGGTTTCGATTTCTTTCAGGGATTCTTCAAACAGTTGAGCAAAAGATTCAGTCATGTTTAATCTTCAAAAGTTAGATTAACGTCCATCTGGCCTCATGCCGGATGGGGTTGTTTTACATACCCGCTCACACTCCGTTGCAGCGGGGGTACTACGAATTCGGAGGCTTACCTGCCTTTAAATCAGGCAGCAGCCAGTTTTTGGCGCGCGTATTGTAGCGCTTTTTCAATCACTTGCTCAATGCTTAATCGCGTTGAATCGAGGACTAAAGCATCAGCAGCGGGAACCAGCGGCGCCACCGCACGGTTGCGGTCACGATCGTCGCGTTCCTTGATCTCTGCCAAAAGGCGATCAAAGTTAACACTAAAGCCCTTTTCCTGCAACTGAAGCATACGGCGCTGAGCACGTTCTTCCGGCGAAGCGTCAAGGAAAATTTTAACGGGCGCATCGGTGAAGACCACGGTTCCCATATCCCGTCCATCTGCAATCAAGCCTGGCGCTTCACGAAACGCGCGCTGACGGCGCAGAAGGGCTTCACGTACGCGTGGAAATGCCGCCACCTGGGACGCCGCATTAGCCACTTCCTGAGTACGGATTTCACCGCTGACGTCTTCACCTTCGAGGATCACTTCAAGATTGCCGTCGGTGGAGACAAAGCGCACGTCAAGGTGTGCAGCCAGCGGCACCAGCGCCTCTTCCGAAGTCACGTCAACATGATGATGTAATGCCGCCAGAGCCAGTACGCGGTAGATCGCACCTGAATCCAGCAGATGCCACTGCAACGCTTCCGCCATTGCCTTGCACAAGGTGCCTTTTCCTGCACCGCTTGGCCCATCAATGGTGATTACCGGGGCAATTGCCGTCATCGTTTTCTCCTTCATTCAAGGCGTCAGTTACTTAAACGCCGCGCATTATACGCGCCATTACCCGTAACCGGTAATACTGGTTGCAAATAACAGACAGTTTGAAGGTGAGTGTAGAAGAAATGCGCAGAGGGAATGTCAGGAAACGTCATGCTGCGCTACGCCTGAAGGCGCAGCGCAGGGAGAACATCAGGCCAGCGTGCTGATACGTGCGAGCTGTTCAAAGTAATCCGGGAAGGTTTTTGACGTACATTTCGGATCGAGAATCGTGACCGGCGTGTCCGACAGCGCCACCAGCGAGAAGCACATCGCCATGCGGTGATCGTCATAGGTACCGATTTCTGCAAATGTCAGCTGTGCCGGTGGCGTCACGCGAATGTAGTCTTCGCCCTCTTCCACTTCAGCCCCGACTTTGCGCAGCTCGGTTGCCATCGCAAACAGACGATCCGTTTCTTTCACGCGCCAGTTATAAATGTTGCGAAGCGTAGTCGTGCCTTTCGCGAACAGGGCCGCAGTTGCGATAGTCATCGCAGCATCCGGAATATGGTTCATGTCCATATCGATAGCGTTCAGTTCACCGCGCGTACAGGCGATGAAATCGTCACCCCAGGTAACGGTTGCGCCCATTTTTTCCAGAACGTCCGCAAAGCGGATGTCGCCCTGCACGCTATTGCGACCAATGCCGGTCACTTTGACCGTGCCACCTTTGATGGCACCCGCTGCGAGGAAATAGGACGCTGAAGAAGCATCGCCTTCCACCAGGTATGCACCAGGAGAGTGGTAATCCTGCCCGCCTTTTACGACAAAGCGTTGATAGTTCTGATTCTCAACCTGCACGCCGAAAGTGTTCATCATGTGCAGAGTGATATCGATATACGGTTTTGACACCAGTTCACCTTTAATGGTGATGACCGTGTCCTGCGGAGCCAGTGGTGCCGTCATCAGCAATGCCGTCAGGAACTGGCTGGACACGCTACCGTCTACCGCAACTTCGCCACCTGTAAAACCGCCCTTCAGACGCAGCGGTGGATAGTTTTCCTGCTCCAGATACTCAATCTCTGCGCCGCCCTGACGCAAAGCATCAACCAAATGACCAATCGGGCGCTCTTTCATGCGCGGCTCACCGGTCAGCACGATATCGTTGCTGCCAAGGCACAGCGCTGCCGCCAATGGGCGCATCGCCGTCCCTGCGTTACCGAGGAACAGCTCAAGCGCTGTTCCCGCCTGAAGCGGGCCGCCGTTGCCGGTCACTTCGCAGCGGGTACGATCGGCAGAGAGCGTGTACTGAACGCCTAACGCAGTCAGCGCATTAAGCATGTGGCGCACGTCGTCGCTGTCCAGCAGGTTGGTCAGCACGGTGGTGCCACGGGCTAATGCCGCCAGCAAAAGAGCGCGGTTAGAGACACTTTTTGAACCGGGTAAATTGATGGTGCCATCTACGCGCGCGATGGGTTGTAACGTCAGGGATTCCATGAAACTTAACTCTCAAAAGCAGAAAATAAAAACCCCGCAGATGGGCTACGGGGATGAAAACAAGGGCATTAACCGTGGCGACGTTCGAACGCTTTCATAAAGTCGGTTAACGCTTCAACGCCTGCCAGCGGCATTGCGTTATAGATGGAGGCACGCATACCGCCTACGACGCGGTGGCCTTTCAGCGCATGCAGACCGGCAGCAAAGGACTCTTCCAGGAACAGCTTGTCCAGCGCGCTGTCCGCCAGCTGGAATGGCACGTTCATGCGGGAACGGTTAGCCGTAGCTACGTCATTACGGTAGAAATCGCTGTTGTCGATGGTGCTGTAAAGCAGATCCGCTTTCTGCTGATTAACGCGATCCATCGCCGCCACGCCGCCCTGCTCTTTCAGCCATTTGAAAACCAGGCCTGCCAGATACCAGGCGAAGGTCGGCGGGGTATTGAACATTGAATCATTGTCGTTCAGCACGGTGTAATCAAGAATTGACGGACAAGCGATGTGCGCTTTGCCAAGCAGGTCTTCACGGACGATGACCAGCGTCAAACCAGCCGGGCCGATATTTTTCTGCGCACCGGCATAAATCACGCCATAGCGGCTAACGTCTATCGGGCTGGACAGAATAGTAGAAGAGAAGTCTGCAGCAACGATAACATCCCTGCCAAAGTTCGGGGCTTCATCAATGGCGATGCCGTCGATGGTTTCATTCGGGCAGTAGTGCAGATAAGCCGCGTTATCGGAAAGCTGCCAGTCACGCATCGGTTTCACGGCGCGCAAACCATCCACGGTGACTTTGGCATCGATCACGTTTGGCGCGCAGTATTTTTTCGCTTCCTTCACTGCGCTTGCTGCCCAGTAGCCTGCGTCGACGTAATCGGCAGTGGTTTTCTCACCCAGCAGATTCAGCGGTACGCCAGCGAACTGACCGCGCCCGCCGCCGTGGCAAAACAGCACTTTATAGTTGGAAGGGATATTGAGCAGGTCACGGAAGTCTTTTTCCGCCTCTTCGGCCACCTGGATGAACTCTTTGCCGCGATGGCTGATTTCCATCACCGAGGTGCCAAGCCCCTGCCAGTTGCACAGCTCCTGTTGCGCCAGTTTAAGAACATCCGCCGGAAGCATTGCCGGACCAGAACTAAAATTGAAGACCTGAGTCATTTCCCCTCACCACGCTATACAAGTTATCTGCCCGCAGGCATAAGTGTTTCCTGTGGCTATCGGTTTTACCATTCAGTGACACAGGCCGCAATGGCAAATCCTCGCACGCCGAAAAATGCGGCGGCGCTCACACAACAGAATCTGCCAGCTTGACGTCACATTACCGACATTCTTGCTGTCAGGTGATCCGTTTGGCCCTGCTGGCCTTCGCCCATTCCGGATTGGCACAGCGGGCGCATAATTGCCGATCTCCGGCATGGAGATGAAAAATCGCGCTGCATCTGGTACAGGCATAGTCGTTCTCTTCCGGCAATACAGTGAAGCGTTCAACACACTTTCCGGGCAAAATCGGCAAACCGGGTTTCACGTCCTCATCACTGAAGTAATAGACGCTGATCTGGCCGTTGGTTTCCATAATCGCCCGCTTTACCTGCCCGAGATGTTCGATACCGTTCAGGCGTAGCTCCATGAAAAACTCAAACTCCGTCAGGTTTTCCGCGCGCAGTTTTTCCCAGGCCAGTTCGCCATCAGAAACAACGATCACCGGTTTTCCCTCCAGCAGATCTTCCAGCTTTTCACTGTGTGACATCAGCCACATCACCAGCCGGTACAGTATCCCCAGCGTAACGAATACGATCAGCACGGGTAACATAGGAACGTCATCGTAAAACGCAACATCGCCCGCCGCCGAGCCCAGCGTCAGGATAATCAGTACTTCAAACAATGACATTTGTCGGACGCCGCGCCGACCGGTTATTTTTAGAAACAGAAACACCAGCACGAAGGTATAGAGACTGCGCAGCGCCACTTCCGCAAGAAAATCCACGGGTACCTTGTCAAAAGCCATACGGTGAAGATCGAACGCTTGCATTTTTTCTGCCTGAACAGGAGGTTACTGCCTTTAAGCGTAGCTGACTCTTTTATTTTCGCCGACGACGCCGGGACGATAGCGCCTGACACGCAAAACCCGTATCATTGCGCGCTTTCCGTACGACAAAAGTGACTGCCATGACCCAAACCTTTATTCCCGGCAAAGACGCCGCACTGGAAGACTCCATCGCCCGCTTCCAGCAAAAACTGACGGACCTCGGTTTCAATATTGAAGAAGCCTCCTGGCTGAACCCGGTGCCGAACGTGTGGTCCGTGCATATTCGTGATAAAGAGTGCGCGCTGTGCTTTACCAACGGCAAAGGTGCAACAAAAAAAGCAGCCCTGGCCTCTGCGCTCGGTGAATACTTCGAGCGTCTGTCCACCAACTATTTCTTCGCAGATTTCTGGCTGGGTGAAACCCTTGCCAATGCCCCATTCGTTCACTATCCGAATGAGAAATGGTTCCCGCTGCCCGAGGATGATGACGTACCAAAAGGCCTGCTCGATGCGCGCCTGCGCGCGTTTTACGATCCGGACGATCAGCTCACCGCCAGCGGGCTGGTCGATCTGCAATCAGGGAATGACGATCGTGGCGTATGTGGATTGCCATTCACCCGTCAGTCAGACGGAGAGACGGTCTACATTCCGATGAACATCGTTGGCAACCTGTATGTCTCCAACGGCATGTCGGCTGGCAACACGGCTAACGAAGCACGCGTTCAGGGCCTGTCTGAAGTGTTCGAGCGCCACATCAAAAACCGCATCATCGCCGAAAGCATCAGCCTGCCGGAAATTCCTGCGGACGTGCTGGCGCGCTACCCGGGCGTGGTGGAATCCATCGCCAAACTCGAAGCTGAAGGCTTCCCAATCTTCGCCTACGACGGCTCCCTGGGCGGTAAATACCCGGTAATTTGCGTCGTGCTGTTTAACCCGGCCAACGGCACCTGCTTCGCCTCCTTCGGCGCACACCCTGATTTTGGCGTGGCGCTGGAGCGTACTGTGACCGAGCTGCTGCAGGGTCGTGGTCTTAAAGATCTCGACGTGTTTACACCACCGACCTTCGATGATGAAGAAGTGGCTGAGCACGCAAATCTTGAGACGCACTTCATTGACTCCAGCGGTCTGATCTCCTGGGATATGTTTAAGCAGGATGCGGACTATCCGTTTGTGGACTGGAATTTCTCCGGCACCACCGAAGAAGAGTTCGCCACGCTGATGGCGATTTTCCAGGCGGAAGATAAAGAAGTGTATATCGCTGACTATGAACACCTGAGCGTATACGCCTGCCGTATTATCGTGCCGGGCATGTCTGATATTTATCCGGCAGAAGATCTGTGGCTGGCAAATAACAATATGGGCAGCCACCTGCGCGAGACTATCCTGTCGCTGCCGAACAGCGAATGGAATAAAGAAGATTATCTGGCGCTGATCGAGCAGATGGACGACGAGGGTCTTGATGACTTTACCCGTGTTCGTGAACTGCTGGGTATGGCAACCGGAAAAGACAACGGCTGGTACACTCTGCGCATCGGCGAGCTAAAAGCTATGCTGGCGCTGGCGGGCGGCGATCTGGAACAGGCGCTGATCTGGACTGAGTGGACCATGGAATTCAACGCCTCTATTTTCAGCGCTGAACGCGCCAATTATTACCGCTGCCTGCAAACGCTGCTTCTGCTCTCCCAGGAAGAAGAACGCCAGCCGCTGCAGTATCTGAATGCCTTCGTGCGGATGTACGGCGCAGATGCAGTTGAAGCGGCAAGCGCAGCCCTGAGCGGCGAAGCGGCCTTCTACGGTCTGCAGCCGGTCGACAGCGATCTGGCCGCCTTCCCGGCGCATCAGTCACTGTTAAAAGCCTATGAAAAACTGCAGCGCGCAAAAGCCAGCTTCTGGGCAGACCAGCAGTAAAACCACAAATAATGTATGGCGAAATTATTCGCCTGCGCTATATTACGGGGCCACAAAGCGTGGCCCTTTTTTATTTTCTACGGCCCATTATTTAATTTGTAATAATTAAGTTAATTATGCGTAAACACTATTATTAGTAGCTTACGAGGGATGTTAATTTTAATGCATATTACTCCATTTTAATTAACTGAATTAAAGGAGGTTAAGCAAGAAAATTCAACTCATTTTGCAAATTTTAAAATTTATTTTTATTTTGATAATCAAAAAGTTACTCCGCATTCGTTGAAAAACCACGCGTTCTGCGGGCCTATAAGCCAGGCGAGATATGATCTACATCAATTTCTCTTCTATAATGCTTTGTTAGTATCTCGTCGCCGACTTAATAAAGAGAGAGTTAGTGTGAAAGCTGACAACCCTTTTGATCTTTTACTCCCAGCTGAGATGGCCAAAGTGGCCGAGGAAGCGGGTGTCTATAAAGCAACGAAGCAACCGCTTAAAACCTTTTTCCTGGCGATTACTGCGGGTGTCTTCATCTCCATTGCCTTCGTTTTCTACATTACGTCCACGACTGGCACGGCAGGAATGCCGTTTGGTATTGCCAAGCTGATTGGCGGCATCTGCTTCTCACTTGGACTTATCCTTTGTGTTATCTGCGGGGCCGATCTCTTCACTTCCACGGTGCTGATTGTCGTCGCGAAGGCCAGCGGCAAAATTACCTGGGGTCAACTGGCTAAGAACTGGTTCAACGTCTATGTTGGTAACCTGATTGGCTGCCTGCTGTTTGTTCTGCTAATGTGGCTTTCTGGCGAATATATGACCGCCAACGGCGGATGGGGCCTGAACGTCCTGCAAACCGCTGACCACAAAATGCATCATACTTTTATTGAGGCTGTCTGCCTCGGTATTCTGGCAAACCTGATGGTGTGTCTGGCCGTATGGATGAGCTACTCCGGCCGCAGCCTGATGGACAAAGCGATGATTATGGTGCTGCCAGTTGCGATGTTTGTCGCCAGCGGCTTTGAGCACAGCATCGCAAACATGTTTATGATCCCTATGGGTATCGTCGTTAAGAACTTCGCCAGCCCGGAATTCTGGACCGCCATCGGTTCGACTCCGGACAATTTCTCACACTTGACTGTCATGAACTTCATCACTGATAACCTGATTCCGGTGACAATCGGTAACATTATCGGCGGTGGTTTGTTAGTCGGGTTGACGTACTGGGTCATTTACCTGCGTGGCAACGACCAGCACTAACGGTTGTTTCAGGCAGTAAATAAAAAATCCACATAAGAAGGTAGGTGTTACATGTCCGAACTTAATGAAAAGTTAGCCACAGCCTGGGAAGGTTTTGCCAAAGGTGACTGGCAGAAAGAAGTCAACGTACGTGACTTCATCCAGAAAAACTACACCCCATATGAAGGTGACGAATCCTTCCTGGCTGGCGCTACCGAAGCGACCACCGCCCTGTGGGATAGCGTAATGGAAGGCATCAAACTGGAAAACAGCACCCATGCTCCAGTTGATTTCGACACCTCCGTAGCGTCCACCATCACTTCTCACGACGCGGGCTACATTAACAAAGCCCTTGAGAAGATCGTTGGCCTGCAAACTGAAGCGCCACTGAAACGTGCGATTATCCCGTTCGGTGGTATTAAAATGGTTGAAGGTTCCTGCAAAGCGTACGATCGCGAACTGGACCCGATGCTGAAAAAAATCTTCACTGACTATCGTAAAACCCACAACCAGGGCGTTTTCGATGTCTACACCAAAGACATTCTGAACTGCCGTAAATCCGGCGTTCTGACCGGTCTGCCAGATGCCTACGGCCGTGGCCGTATCATCGGTGACTACCGTCGCGTTGCGCTGTACGGTATCGACTTCCTGCTGAAAGACAAATACGCACAGTTCCTGTCCCTGCAGTCTGACCTGGAAAACGGCGTAAACCTGGAAGCCACTATCCGTCTGCGCGAAGAAATCTCTGAGCAGCACCGTGCGCTGGGTCAGATCAAAGAAATGGCAGCAAAATACGGCTGCGACATCTCTGGTCCTGCAACCAACGCTCAGGAAGCCATTCAGTGGACCTACTTCGGCTACCTGGCCGCAGTTAAATCTCAGAACGGCGCTGCAATGTCCTTCGGTCGCGTATCCACCTTCCTGGATGCTTACATCGAACGTGACCTGAAAGCAGGCAAAATCACCGAGCAAGACGCTCAGGAAATGATTGACCACCTGGTCATGAAGCTGCGTATGGTTCGCTTCCTGCGTACCCCAGAATACGATGAGCTGTTCTCCGGTGACCCAATCTGGGCAACTGAATCTATCGGTGGTATGGGCGTTGATGGCCGTACTCTGGTCTCCAAAAACAGCTTCCGCTTCCTGAATACCCTGTACACCATGGGTCCTTCTCCGGAGCCAAACATCACCGTTCTGTGGTCTGAAAAACTGCCTCTGAACTTCAAGAAATTCGCCGCGAAAGTGTCCATCGATACCTCTTCTCTGCAGTATGAGAACGATGACCTGATGCGTCCGGACTTCAACAACGACGACTACGCTATCGCATGCTGCGTAAGCCCAATGGTTGTTGGTAAGCAAATGCAGTTCTTCGGTGCTCGCGCTAACCTCGCGAAAACCATGCTGTACGCAATCAACGGCGGCGTTGATGAAAAACTAAAAATGCAGGTTGGTCCTAAATCTGAACCAATCAAAGGCGACGTTCTGAACTTCGACGAAGTCATGGACCGTATGGATCACTTCATGGACTGGCTGGCTAAACAGTACGTCACTGCGCTGAACGTGATTCACTACATGCACGACAAGTACAGCTATGAAGCCTCTCTGATGGCGCTGCACGACCGTGACGTGGTTCGCACCATGGCATGTGGTATCGCAGGTCTGTCCGTTGCGGCTGACTCCCTGTCTGCTATCAAATACGCAAAAGTTAAACCAATTCGTGACGAAGACGGTCTGGCTATCGACTTCGAAATCGAAGGCGAATACCCGCAGTTTGGTAACAACGACTCCCGCGTTGATGACATGGCGGTTGATCTGGTAGAACGTTTCATGAAGAAAATTCAGAAACTCACTACCTACCGTAACGCTATTCCGACTCAGTCTGTTCTGACCATCACCTCTAACGTGGTTTATGGTAAGAAAACCGGTAACACCCCAGACGGTCGTCGTGCTGGCGCGCCATTCGGCCCAGGTGCTAACCCAATGCACGGTCGTGACCAGAAAGGTGCTGTCGCCTCTCTGACTTCCGTTGCTAAACTGCCGTTTGCTTACGCGAAAGATGGTATCTCTTACACCTTCTCTATCGTGCCAAACGCACTGGGTAAAGACGACGAAGTACGTAAGACTAACCTGGCAGGCCTGATGGACGGTTACTTCCATCACGAAGCGTCCATCGAAGGTGGTCAGCACCTGAACGTGAACGTCATGAACCGTGAAATGCTGCTCGATGCGATGGAACATCCTGAGAAATATCCTCAGCTGACCATCCGTGTTTCTGGTTATGCGGTACGCTTCAACTCCCTGACCAAAGAACAGCAGCAGGACGTTATTACCCGTACCTTCACTCAGACCATGTAATTGGATTTTGACTGAAATTACGCAGTAATCGGCGTACAATAAAGGCTCCACACCCGTGGGGCCTTTTTAACAACTCCTCTCCTGCCCCAGCCTGCTTTGCCAGCCATCTATACTTTCACTATCGGGTATGGATCTCTGCCAAAACAGACTTAACACAGCCGGTTTTGAGCTGTGCATACACTGGCCCCGGATGGGCCGTATCTGGAGAAAACACCGCAATGTCAGTAATTGGTCGCATTCACTCCTTTGAATCCTGTGGCACCGTCGATGGCCCGGGGATCCGCTTTATCACCTTCTTCCAGGGCTGCCTGATGCGCTGCCTGTACTGCCACAACCGCGATACCTGGGATACCCACGGCGGCAAAGAAATCACGGTCGAAGAGCTTATGAAAGAAGTGGTGACCTATCGCCACTTTATGAATGCGTCCGGCGGCGGCGTTACGGCCTCCGGCGGCGAAGCCATTTTGCAGGCTGAGTTTGTGCGTGACTGGTTCCGCGCCTGCCGCAAAGAAGGCATTCATACCTGTCTCGACACCAACGGCTTTGTCCGTCGCTACGATCCGGTGATCGACGAACTGCTGGAGGTCACCGACCTGGTGATGCTCGACCTCAAGCAGATGAACGACGAGATCCACCAGAACCTGGTTGGCGTCTCAAACCACCGCACGCTGGAATTTTGCCGCTATCTGGCGAACAAGAATATCAACGTCTGGATCCGCTACGTCGTGGTTCCCGGCTGGTCCGACGATGACGACTCCGCCCATCGTCTCGGTGAATTCACCCGTGATATGGGCAACGTCGAAAAAATCGAGCTGCTGCCCTACCACGAGCTGGGGAAACATAAGTGGGTGGCAATGGGCGAAGAGTACAAGCTTGATGGCGTTCACCCGCCGAAGAAAGAGACCATGGAACGCGTCAAGGGGATCCTCGAGCAGTATGGTCACAAGGTCATGTACTGAATCTTTTTGCCCGGCGACTCTCTGTTTGCCGGGCATCGCCGGGTGGCGCTAACGCTTACCCGGCCTGCATCCGCCTTCCCAATGCACGCATTCCGTTGGTCAGGTAAGCGCAGCACCACCTGACAAAAGCTCTTTCTCCATGATGCTCAGGACCTGGCTCAGCACTGACGCGTTAATCACGCCAGGTTTCCACAACGCCACTAAGGGATGCGTCAACCCGTTATCACCCATTGCCGTTTCCACCCGCATCACACCTTTAAGCCGCTCAGCTGAGAAATGATCCGGCAGAAATGCCCAACCTGTACCGGATTGCAACAGGCCTTCCAGCAGCGAGATCTCATTAACGTGAATTAAATTGTCGGCAATTTGCAACCGTCCAGCCAGCGAAGGCGGGAGATCGCGAAATGGCATCAGTTGAGGCCTGGAGGCCAGATGCAGGAGCGAGACGGGCTGCTTAGAGAAGTAGCCTTCACGGGCGTAAACGGCGAGTGAAACGCTGCCAACCGCCCGCCAGTGCAGATGGTCGTTGACGGAACGGTTCATCGCCTGAAACAGCGCCAGGTCAACGCTCCCCTCGTCCAGCCACTGTTCAGCCTGCACGCGCTCGCAGGCAATCATGTCCAGCTGGATATGCCGGGCACGTAGCTGCTCTGCAAGCTGAAGCAACAGCGCACGAGGAGTAAACAGGTCATAGCACAGCGTAAGATGCGTCTCGATGCTGTCGGGAATCTGTCTGGCAATGCGGGAGAACGCTTCAGCCTCATGCAAAAACAGCCGGGCCTGGCGGTAAAGAAGCTGCCCCTGTGGCGTCAGGGTTAACGGACGTGTCGAGCGATCGAACAGCGTGTACCCAAGATCAACTTCCAGGTAATCCAGTAACTCGCTCACCGTCGTCCGGTCTTTTTTCAGCTTCCTTGCGGCCTGGGTGAGCGTTCCGCTCTCACACACGCAGGCGAAGGCTTCAATCTGAGCAAGCGTAAAGCGTAGCAGTTCCATCAGGCGTCCTTTTTTGCGGGGAAACGACACCTTACCGAAGAGCGGGCAAAGAAAAAAGCCTGTCATTCGACAGGCTTTTTTCTTCAGGCGTGCGCCACTGGCGTCGGGTGATGTCCGGCTTTACGCAGCAGCATCAGCAGGTAAATAAACGAAACGCAGGCAATCATCACGAACAACAGGTTATCCGAGTAGTTCTGCATCAGCATAGAGGTGAACGTCGGGCCAAGCAGGCTACCGATGGTGTAACTCAGCAGCAGCGCCTGATTCATGGCGACCAGCTGATGATGTTGCACTTTCTCACATGCCCACGCCATCGCGACAGGGTAAAGCGTGAAGCCTGCCGCCCCAAGAATAAACAGCGTTGGCGCCATCGCTGCACCGCTGAGCATTGCCAGACAGCCGAGAATAACCACAAAAACCTGAACGCGCAGGACCAGTAAGCGGCCATAGCGGTCAGCAAGGCGCCCAATTGGCCACTGGCCGATAATACCCGCGCTGACCATCACCGCCATCCAGAAGCCGATACCGGCATCGCTAACGCCCTGGTGGTTCAGAAACAGCGGCATCAGGCCATACAGTGAACCCAGCACAATACCCGAAATAATGCAGCCATTCACGCCCAGACGCGCCTGACGGAGCTTCAGCATAGGCCAGACCTGCGTCGGCGCATGCTCTTCCTGGGAGTGATTAACGATACGGGCAAACAGCAACGGCAGTATGGCCGCGAGCACCATGCCGGTCACCCATGGCAGGACGCTCATCAGGTCTGTCGGCAGCTTGCTGACCATCAGTTGGCCAAGGACAGTGCCCACGTAATACACCATCATATAGGCGGCCAGCAGGCGACCGCGGTTACGCGAGGTGCCGCTGCACATCAGTGCGCTTTCCACGACGACCCAAATCATCGCGCAGCCAACGCCCGCAAGGAATCGCCAGCTCAGCCAGCTCCAGAAGCCCACATTCAGCCCTAAGCCTACACAGCTCACGGCAAAAATCAGCGACGCAAGATAGTAGCTGCGGTTGAAGCCAAAGTACTTAATCAACCGCCCGCAGAGCAGCGTGCCCACCAGATTGCCGGTGAAATAAGATGAGCCCACCATCCCCACCTGCCAGGTTGGCAAATGCTCATGAGCGAGCCAAAGCGGGACGAGCGTGTTCAGCACTGCGATCGCCAGCGTCAACAAAAGTAGGCCGCAGAGCAGAAACAGCACCGGGCGGGAATACGTGGACATGGATTAAAAAAACCGTGAGGAAGTTCAAAATTCGTGCGCATCATGACACCGCCACGCGCAATGTCAATTCCCCTCAGGCCAGCGCTGACGCGGTTTTCAGAGGAACAATAGAATTTTTTAATCCAACGGAACGGTAACGGAATTTATTAATAAATTATTCCATTGTTTTAATTAAGGAATTAGAAAAACAGCGGCTTATTTTCAGAAGAAAAATTTCATGGAAGACAGGCATTTTTTGCAGCGCCAGGCCATGAAGGCCCGGCGCAAATAGCAACTTAGCTGGCGATCGCCATGCCGACGGTCATATGCAGACCGTAGAAAACACCGCGACCGATCAGTTCGCCAACAACGACAAGTACAAAAGCCACGCTCAGCAGCGGCACCGCTGGCTGACGTCCTTTCAGCTGTGGTGCAATCCAGCACATCAGCGCTAACGCCAGCGCAACCAGACGCCAGGCCATCAGCTCGCCATAAGCCGGAACCAGCGCAGATGCCTGCTGGATAGAGCTGTGGATCGTTGCAAGCTCACTGCCCTGCATCATGACGACGATAGCGCTGACCACCAGTGCCAACAGTGATACCGCAGGCAAAAGGCGCATTGCCCAGCCGTCCACACCCGCCGCACGCAGCAGAAGGTAACCGAGCAGCGGCCCGCCGATAAACATCGTCAGGAAGAAACTCATCGGCGTCCAGACGCTGTACCAGGTTGGTACGGTATCAATGGTGTTATAGACGCGCACCATCATCCAGACAAACACTACGCCCAGCACCATCGTCAGAACTAACCACAGGCTACGCAGCGCCTGAGGCAGTTTGTTCAGCACAGCTAACAGCCAGCCAATGCCACCCACCGCAAAGAACACGGAGCCGCTGGCAATTTCGTTACTCAGCGAGGATCCACCAATGCGGTTCAGCGAGTTAAATGCACGCAGTGGCGAGCCCAGATGCAGAACAGAAGCGATGAAGCCAATGCCCATCAGCACCCACAGGACAAACATGCTCAGCACCACCAGGCGCTGCTGTTCACGGGAAAGTTCGCCTTTCATCAGCGCCAGCGCCAGAACGATAAAACCGCCCGCCACGCCCTGCCCGAGCACCGTGAAGATCATCAGCGGCCATTCATGCCATCCACTTCCCATCTTAAACCTCCTTCGGGTTTGCCAGATAGCCGGTGGTGTCACCCGTCGGACGGCTGTTGGCGTTAGGTTTGATAACAATGCTCGGCTTTGTGAAGTGCGCAGACGGCAACGGTGCAACCGCAGCCAGCTGACCGTGTTTCTTACGCAGCTCTTCAATCGGCCCAAAGTCCAGCGCGCGCAGCGGGCAGGATTCAACACAGATCGGTTTTTTGCCGTCCGCAACGCGGGAATGGCAGCCGTCGCACTTGGTCATATGGCCTTTGGCTTCGTTGTACTGCGGCGCGCCATACGGGCATGCCATGTGGCAGTATTTACAGCCGATGCAGACATCTTCATTGACCACCACAAAACCATCTTCACGCTTGTGCATCGCCCCGCTCGGACAGACCTTGGTACAGGCCGGGTCTTCGCAGTGGTTACAGGCAATCGACAGGTAATAGGCAAAAACGTTCTGATGCCAGGTGCCGTTATCTTCCTGCCAGTCGCCGCCCGCGTATTCATAAATACGGCGGAAGCTGACGTCCGGAGTAAGATCTTTGTAGTCTTTACAAGCCAGTTCGCAGGTTTTGCAACCGGTGCAGCGACTGGAATCAATAAAAAATCCATACTGAGTGGTCATCGGTTACTCCTTACGCTTTTTCGACCTGAACGAGGTTAGTGTGCGACGGGTTACCCTTCGCCAGCGGCGATGGACGCTGGGTGGTCAGCACGTTAATGCAGCCCGCCTGGTCCACCCCTTTCGCATCCGGGGCGTACCATGCACCCTCACCTAACGCCACCACACCCGGCATCATGCGCGGAGTGACCTTCGCCTCAATGTGTACTTCACCGCGGCCGTTGAAAATCTTCACCCGATCGCCATTGCTGATGCCGCGCTTCTGCGCATCCATGGGGTTAATCCACATTTCCTGACGGCAGGCGGCTTTCAGCACTTCAACGTTGCCGTAGGTGGAGTGTGCTCGCGCTTTATAGTGGAAACCGGTCAGCTGGAGCGGATACTGTTTGCTCAGTGGGTCGTTGTAGTTCTCAAAGCCCGGATCGTAAATTGGCAGCGGGTCGATAACGTCGCCCGGTACCAGCTCCCACGTTGCGGCGATTTTTGCCAGCTCCGCAGAGTAGATTTCAATTTTGCCCGATGGCGTCGTCAAAGGATTGGCAACCGGATCTTCACGGAACGCTTTGTATGCCACGTGATGCCCTTCCGGGTCGCGCTGTTTGAACATGCCCTGTTTGCGGAATTCATCGAAGGAAGGCAGCTCAGGGATCGCCTGACGAGATTGCTCATACAGATGACGCAACCACTCTTCCTGGGAGCGACCTTCGGTGAACTTCTGCTCAACGCCCATGCGTTTCGCCAGCTGCGTGGTCATCTCATAGATGGTTTTGCACTCAAAACGCGGCTTGATCGCCTGGTCAGCAAAAATCACGTAGGACATGTTGCCGCAGGAAGCATCCAGCGCGAAGTCCATCTGTTCTGATGCGGTGCAGTCCGGCAGCAGAATATCTGCGTATTTCGCCGAAGAAGTCATGTGGCAATCCACCACCACAATCAGCTCACACTTCTTGTCATCCTGCAGGATGTCATGCGTGCGGTTGATGTCTGAGTGCTGGTTAATGATGCAGTTGCCGGCATAGTTCCAGACCATTTTAACAGGCACGTCGAGCTTATCTTTCCCCTGCACGCCGTCGCGAAGGGCGGTCATTTCCGCTCCACGCTCAATGGCATCGGTCCACATAAACATCGAAATGCTGGTCTGTATCGGGTTATCCAGCGTCGGCATGCGGACAAACGGCAGATCGTAAGAACCTTCACGCGCCCCTGTATTGCCACCATTAATGCCGACGTTACCGGTGAGGATCGCCAGCATCGCAATTGCACGGGAAACCAGTTCGCCATTAGCATGACGCTGCGGGCCCCAGCCCTGGCTGATAAAAGCGCGTTTTGCGTTGCCGATTTCACGGGCGAGCTTGACGATGCGTTCGGCCGGAATACCGGTGATCGCTGAAGCCCATTCCGGCGTTTTCGCCGTAGCGTCATTACCCTGACCGAGAATATAGGCCTTGTAGTGACCATTCGCTGGCGCACCCGCGGGCATGGTTTTCTCGTCATAACCCACGCAATACTTATCCAGGAATGGCTGATCGACCAGGTTCTCTTTGATCATCACCCACGCCAGCGCAGAGATCAGCGCCGCATCGGTTCCCGGACGAATGGGGATCCATTCATCTTCACGTCCGGCACCGGTATCGGTGTAGCGTGGATCGACAATGATCATGCGGGCATTGGACTTTTGACGAGCCTGCTCGAGGTAGTACGTCACGCCGCCGCCGCTCATGCGTGTTTCGCCCGGGTTGTTACCAAACAACACAACCAGCTCGCTGTTTTCGATATCTGAGGGGCTGTTGCCGTCGGCCCAGCCGCCGTACGTGTAGTTCAGGCCCATCGCAATCTGCGCGGTTGAATAATCACCATAGTGGTTCAGATAACCGCCGCAGCAGTTCATCAGGCGGGCAATCAGCGTATTCCCCGGCGGCCAGGAACGGGTCATGGTGCCCCCCAGCGTACCGGTGCCGTAGTTCAGGTAGATGGATTCGTTGCCGTAGTCTTTGATCAGGCGCTGCATGTTGCTGGCGATGGTGTCATACGCCTCTTCCCAGCTGATGCGCTCAAATTTTCCTTCACCGCGCTTGCCAACGCGTTTCATCGGGTATTTCAGACGATCCGGGTTATAGACGCGACGACGCATGGAGCGGCCACGCAGGCAGGCGCGCACCTGGTGAAGGCCATCATAGTTGTCATCACCGGTATTATCCGTTTCGACATATTTGATTTCACCGTCCACCACATGCATACGCAATGGGCAGCGGCTGCCGCAGTTGACCGTACAGGCGCTCCAGACAACTTTGCCGTCAGCGCTGCCAGGCGCGATGGCTTCCGCTGCATTAGCGATACGGGTGAACGGTAAGGTGAACGCGCTACTGGCGATCGCCAGTCCGCCAATCGCCGAGGTTTTCATCAAACCTCGGCGACTGACTTCTGCGCTCAGCAAAGCATCGGGGGCTTTAATTTTCATGGATACTCACTTCATTGCTCATTGAAATGATCTATTCGCTATATAGTTATGCATATAACGAAATCAGTCTTTTTTAGAATTTTATGCTGCTTATAATTCTAAGGGAGTATCTACGCTTTCAACCGAAGGGTTATTGCTCAGCATCAAGACAGGCACAAAAAAAGCGCCCTCAGGCGCTTTTTCATCAGAAATGTCGGACTCAGCCGATAAACTCAAGACCGTTCATATAAGGACGCAACACTTCTGGCACCGCAATACGACCATCTGCCTGCTGATAGTTTTCCAGCACGGCAACCAGCGTACGACCCACAGCCAGGCCAGAACCATTCAGCGTATGCACCAGACGGGTTTTCTTGTCTGCTTTACTGCGGCAACGAGCCTGCATGCGGCGCGCCTGGAAATCCCAGCAGTTAGAAATGGAGGAGATCTCACGATAGGTGTCCTGCGCCGGCAACCAGACTTCGAGGTCGTAGGTTTTGCGCGCACCGAAGCCGATATCGCCGCTGCACAGCAGAACTTTACGGTAAGGCAGACCCAGCAGCTGCAGCACTTTCTCAGCATGGCCAGTCATCTCTTCCAGCGCATCCATCGACTCTTCCGGACGAACGATCTGCACCATCTCAACCTTATCGAACTGGTGCATACGGATCAGGCCGCGTGTATCACGCCCGTAGGAACCCGCTTCGGAGCGGAAGCATGGGGTATGCGCGGTCATTTTGATCGGCAGGCTGTCTTCGTCGATGATTTCGTCGCGTACCAGGTTGGTCAGCGGGACTTCAGCGGTCGGGATCAGAGCATAGTTGCTGCTGTCGGCTTCTTCTTCCAGCGGGCGGGTGTGGAACAGATCGCCGCCAAACTTAGGCAGCTGGCCTGTACCGTACAGCGTGTCCTGGTTCACCAGGTACGGCACATAGTTTTCCATGTAACCGTGCTGCTCGGTGTGCAGATCCAGCATGAACTGGCTCAGGGCACGATGCATACGCGCGATTTGCCCCTGCATCACAACAAAGCGGGAACCGGTCAGCTTAACGGCGGCAGCGAAATCGAGGCCCTTCGCCATTTCACCCAGCGTCACGTGATCGCGAACTTCAAAATCGAACTTACGCGGCTCGCCCCAGCGACTGACCTCCACGTTTTCGCTGTCGTCTTTGCCCAGCGGAACGCAGTCATCAGGAATGTTTGGCAGAGTCAGTGCGATATCACGAATTTCTGCGAGCAGCGTTTCCAGCTCAGCCTTCGCAGCATCCAGATCTTCACCCAGCTTGTTCACTTCCAGGCGTAATGGCTCGATGTCTTCCCCGCGCGCTTTTGCCTGGCCGATGGATTTCGATCGCGAATTGCGCTCTGCCTGCAGATTTTCGGTGTTTACCTGCAGAACTTTACGACGCTCTTCAAGAGCGCGCAGCTTATCTACATCCAGCTTAAAGCCCCGGCGTGCCAGTTTTTCTGCGACTGCGTCTGGCTCGGTACGCAGCAGATTGGGATCGAGCATGCTTATCCTGTGCTTATCGAATTAAAATGAGGAAAAAGACCGCAGCCTGCGGTCTTTAGGGATACAGTGATAACCTTACCGCAACGCCCTGTTTAGCGGTAGCGTTTTATGGGGCTATTTTGATCCTGTTCGGCAAGCCAGGCGAGCTTTTCACCAATCTTGCCTTCCAGACCGCGAGATGTGGGATGGTAATAGCGCGTTGGCGACATTTCCGGCGGGAAATAGGCTTCTCCCGCCGCGTACGCATTAGGCTCATCGTGAGCATAGCGATACTCCTGCCCGTAGCCCATCTCTTTCATCAGTTTTGTTGGCGCGTTGCGCAGGTGCACCGGCACGTCATAGTCCGGACGTTCACGGGCATCCGCCATCGCCGCTTTGAACGCGGTATAAACGGCGTTACTCTTCGGCGCACAGGCAAGATAAACAATAGCCTGCGCTATGGCACGTTCACCTTCCGCAGGCCCGACGCGGGTAAAACAGTCCCAGGCAGAAATAGCGACCTGCATTGCGCGCGGATCGGCATTGCCGACATCTTCAGAGGCTATCGCCAGGCAACGGCGGGCGACATAAAGCGGATCGCCTCCGGCGGTGATGATACGCGCATACCAGTAAAGCGCGGCATCCGGCGCGCTGCCGCGAACGGACTTGTGGAAGGCGGAGATTAAATCGTAGAAACGGTCGCCTTTGTTATCGAAACGGGCACTGCGCTCGCCGGCAATTTCGGTCAGCAGTTCTGGCTTTAAAACCCGCTTGCCGGAAGCATCAAGCTCCGCCATATCCGCCATCATTTCCAGCGTGTTCAGAGCCCGGCGTGCATCGCCGTTGACCAGTTCGGCGATTGCCTTGCGTGTCTCGTCCGGCAGAACGATATCCTGACCGCCGTAGCCACGGGCGCTGTCCGTCATTGCCTGAGTCAGCACCTGCTCAATATCCTCAACGGTGAGCGATTTCAGCAGGTAAACACGCGCCCGGGACAACAGCGCTGAATTGAGTTCGAATGAGGGGTTTTCCGTTGTCGCGCCGATGAAAAAGATGGTGCCGTCTTCGATGTGCGGCAGAAATGCGTCCTGCTGGCTTTTGTTAAAGCGATGGACCTCATCGACAAACAGGATCGTACGTCGCCCGGCATTGCGGTTTTGTCGGGCGCGTTCAATGGCTTCACGAATTTCCTTCACGCCGGACGTGACGGCAGAGATGCGCTCCACGTCGGCGTTGGCATAGCGGGCAATCACTTCCGCCAGCGTCGTTTTTCCGGTTCCCGGCGGCCCCCACAGAATCATCGAATGCAGGTGCCCTGCTTCAATGGCCCGCGGCAGCGGCTTACCGGTAGCCAGCAGGTGTTGCTGACCAATGTACTGCGCTAAATTTTCTGGCCGCATGCGGGCGGCCAGAGGTTGAAACGCATTATCGGAAAAATCGAGCGACAGATTGCTCACGCACGCCTCTTATTTACGCTGATCGTCTACCGTAACGCCTTTCGGTGGCGTAAAGGTGAATTTAGACGCATCCACCGCGCCGTTCTGCTGGGACTTCAGCTGGTAGCTGCTACGCTGATCGTCCTGTTCGATGGCGCTGAATTGATGGATGGTGCCGTCACGGCTGACGTTAATGGTGAACTCTTTCAGGTTTCCGTTGCTGCCTTTTGGCGTCAGGACGAAGTCGTCACCGCTCTGCTTAATGTTGTACTGCTGCCAGTCGCTGGACTGGTTGCGGGCAATCAGCATAAACGGCGTGTTGCTGGTCGCATCTTTCAGCCAGGTAGCAGTAGCCTGCTCAACAAACGGATTGTAGAACCAGAGCGTTTTCCCATCGGACACCAGAATGCTTTCGTCCGGCTGCGTCATGTGCCAGTTAAACAAGTTTGGACGCTTAACCGACAAATCGCCCTGCCCGTCCTGAACTGCATTCCCGCTGCCGTCGGTCACTTTCTGCGTGAAGCTCGCATGGAAGCTGCTGACCTTATCCAGACGGCTTTTCAAATCGCCTGCGGCATCAGCCCAAACCTGACTTGCTACGACGCTGGTCAGTAAGGCACAGGTGATGGCAAATTTTTTCATCTTCATTCCTTAAATGCGTCACTCCCGACGCGGGAGTCTCTTTGTCCACACTGTAGGCTCAGCACCTGCGGTGTGGACAGGAGAAAATACTTAAATTTTGGCTATTTACGCAACTTTTCAAACGAACAATCAATCGAATGGCGGCGGGGCAAGCACTTCACGGTTGCCGTTATGACCCGCTTCGCTGACGATCCCCTGAGCTTCCATCTGTTCGATGATACGCGCCGCGCGGTTATAACCAATGCGGAACTGACGCTGAACGCCCGAGATGGAGGCTTTGCGTTTTTCCGTTACGAAATTGACCGCCTGGTCGAATAACGGATCCAGCTCTTCACCGTTATCCAGGCCCGCTGCTCCGCCTTCGCTTTCGCTGTCAGAGGTAATACCGTCTACGTACTGCGGACGACCGCGCGCTTTCCAGTCCTGAACCACTGCGTGTACTTCCTGATCGCGAACGAACGCGCCGTGAACACGGGTTGGCGCCGCGCTGGAGTTTGGTCCGGCATAAAGCATATCGCCCATACCCAGCAGGGATTCCGCGCCGCCCTGATCGAGAATGGTACGGGAGTCAATTTTGCTGGATACGGTAAACGCGATGCGGGTCGGGATGTTCGCCTTGATCAAGCCGGTGATGACATCCACTGATGGACGCTGGGTCGCCAGCACAAGGTGGATCCCCGCCGCACGTGCTTTCTGCGCCAGACGAGCAATCAGCTCTTCCACTTTTTTGCCCACGGTCATCATCAGGTCGGCAAATTCATCCACCAGCACCACAATGTACGGCAGTTTTTCAAGCGTCGGATGTTCTGTTGCCATGCTGTCGCCTGGCTTCCAGTACGGATCCGGAATCGGGCGGCCCATCTGTGCAGCCTGCGCGATTTTTTCGTTGTATCCGGCCAGGTTACGTACGCCAAGGGCTGACATCAGCTTATAGCGACGCTCCATTTCATTGACGCTCCAGCGCAGCGCGTTGGCGGCATCCTTCATGTCCGTGACCACTTCCGTCAACAGGTGCGGAATGCCTTCATAGACCGACAGCTCCAGCATTTTCGGGTCAATCATGATGAAGCGAACGTCATCCGGCGTCGCCTTGTACAGCATGCTGAGGATCATGGCGTTCACACCCACCGATTTCCCGGAACCGGTGGTACCAGCAACCAGCAGATGAGGCATTTTCGCAAGGTCGGCAATTACCGGATCGCCAGCAATATCTTTGCCCAGCACCACAGTCAACGGCGACGGACTTTCACGGAACTTGGCGCAGTCGAGCACTTCACGCAGGTAGACGGTCTGTCGTTTCTTGTTCGGCAACTCCAGGCCTACATACGGTTTGCCAGGAATAACTTCCACAACGCGCACCGCTACGGTCGACAATGAACGGGCCAAATCGCGTGACAGGTTAGAAATACGCGCCGCTTTCACACCGGGCGCCAGATTCAGTTCGAAACGGGTGATGACTGGGCCAGGTGAATAGTTCACCACGTCAGCTTTGATGCGGAAGTCAGCCAGACGGGTTTCCACCAGACGCGCAGTTTGCTCCAGGGCAAAGGTATCAACCGGCTCAACTTCGCTCGGCGGCTGGGTCAGAAGATCCAGTGACGGCAGCGGCGTGGTCGGTTTTTGCAGCGGCCGGTCATCGCCGTTGCGCATCAGAAGCGGGTGAATCAGGCTTTCCTGCGGCTGCGGCTCAGGTTGCGGAGCTGGCTGCTGATAAGCCTGAGGCTGCTGTGGCTGGTGCGCCTGTTGTTGCTGAGGCTGATAGCTCTGCGGAGCCTGTTCCGGCATTACCCCCGGCGTAAACAGCGGCGCTTTCGGCGTATCATCAACCAGCGCCTTCATCGGTGAAAAATCGTAATCCGCAGGGGAGAAGGGATTCGCACCCTGCGGCTGTTCACCGGCATAACGCTGCTGCTGAGTTGCAGCAAACTGGCGCGCCAGTTCCGCCTCTGCCACAGAGTCTTCATCTTCCGGCGACTCATCATAGCTGTTGTCGTCGTACTTCTCGCCATAGCGTTGCTGCTGGGTTGCAGCAAACTGGCGCGCCAGTTCATCCTGGTGCAGCTCATCCGCTTCTTCATCGCCCATCGGCTCATCGGAATAGTGCTGCTGGCGTTCCTGTTCACGAGCACGTTCTTCGGCCATACGCTGAGAAGGCAACTTAATGCCAAACGAAGCGGAGGCCAACTCACGGCGCGTCGGCACCCGTACACGGTTCGGACGCGGCAGCTGTGGGCCAATGCCCTCTTTCACCTGCGCGCGAGGAGAATCCGCCGGGCTGAACAGCTGAGTCGCTGAAGCGGCGGCGGCGATAGTGGTTGCCGCCCCGGTAGCCTGATGAACGCTTGCCGCTACTGGCGCAACGGCGGCCAGAGGCTCAGACGCAGGTGCGGAAGGTGCTGGAATGGACGATGCGGGCATAGTTGGCATGACCGTCGCGGGTTCCGGCGTTGGCTGATACCACGCGGCAAGCTGCTCGCGTTCGCGCGCGCGCTTCTCTTCCACTTCTTCAAAATAGTAAAGCGGTGGACGCTGAGGCTTGATTTCCTCTTCCGGTTCCACATTCTGAACAGGTGGCATTTCTGCCGCTGGCTGCGCCATTGGCTCTGGCACAGGCTGATACTGCGGTTGGGCGTTGTATTGCGTTTCCGGTGAATACTGCGGCTCAGGCTGCCACGCTGATTCCGGCGGGACATACGCCTGCTCTGGCTCCGGCCACAGTTCCTCAATAGTGGGCTGCTGGCGGAATGCTTCAGGCTGCACATACTCTGGTTTGGCAATCGGCGCCTGCGGCGGCCAGTTGTCCGGAGAAGGCGCAATCACCGGTTCAGGCATATGCAGCGCTGGCACGGGCTGCCACTCAACTTGAGGAGGGACCATTTCAGCGGCAGATACTACCGGCGCAGTCATTGCTGGTGCGGCAGGTTCTGCCCAGGCTTGAGTCGTGGCGGTTGCTGCCGCAGCGGCAGCTAAAGGCTCGTTAACAGCATGTCCGTTCATTAATGGATCTTGTTCATCCCACGCCTGAGGACGTGCTGCGCTGTTCCCGGAGAACAGCACATCATCAGCGTTTGGCTGACGAAGCGCGCTGCTGCCGGAGAATAAAACATCATCGGCGTCGGCCGCCTGGCCGCGTGCGCTGTACTGAATATCTTCTTCAGACTCATCCATCCGCTTACCGGAAAACAGCGCCTCATCCGTTTTGCGGCCCATCGGATTGCTGAATTTGTCGGCGATACGCTGACGGCGCGCCAGGGCTCCGCGCAGAATTCGGGCACGACGCCCTTCATTACGCGGGGCCTCTGCATGATCGTCTTCTTCGTCTTCGTACTCTTCGTCGTCCACCCAGGTATCATCCCGGCGCGTGCGATTACTGGCGAAGGTAAGGATGTTCAGGATCCAGTTGCCAATTTTCTCAGCAATGCTGACCCAGGACCAGCCGGTAAACAGCGTCAGACCCGCCGCCCAGATACACAGCAGCGCCAGCGTTCCGCCGCTGCTGTGCAGCATCGGTTGCAGCGCAGTGCTGAGTAAGCTGCCAATGACGCCGCCGGAAGCGAAATACCAGATATCATCGGCATTGATCGCCGCAAGCCCACAGGAGGTCAGGATAATGGCGAGGACACCAATCAACCTCAGCGCGACGGCGAAGTAGTCGACGTATTCATCCGTCGCCCGATGGCGGTAAGCAAACCAGCAGCCGCCAATGATGATTACCGGCAACGTATAGGCCATTACGCCGAAAATGAAAAACAGCGTATCCGCGAGCCACGCCCCTGGCACACCACCAAGATTATGGATCGGCTCATGCCAGGCGGTCTGAGACCAGCTGGGATCGGAGGGATTAAAGCTGAGTAATGCGGCCATCAGCCAGATGGCAAAAAGGGAACAGAGAATCAGAAGCGCTTCCAGAAGACGGCGCCCGCTGCTTAATCTGTTAATGGTGACTTCTTTTTCTTCAGTGTATTCCTGGCTCAAGAAAGGCTCTCCAGGTCCTTGATGCTAAAACGGACAACAGCGCCGGGTCTCCCCGGCACTGTTGCTGTATGGATTAACAGGAGTGTAATCAACTTACGCTGATTTTGCACCTGTTCCGTGTTAGCGCGTCTTAATAACCAGACGATTACTCTGCTTCACTTCTTCCATGACCACGTAAGTACGCGTGTCATTCACGCCTGGCAGGCGCAGCAGGGTTTCACCTAACAACTTGCGGTACGCTGACATGTCCGGCACGCGGGTTTTCAACAGGTAGTCGAAATCACCGGAAACCAAGTGACACTCTTGAATTTCTTCAAGTTTTTGCACAGCGGAGTTAAATTGTTCAAACACATCCGGCGCGCCACGATTCAGAGTTATCTCAACAAAGACCAGCAGCGATGCATCCAGATAATGTGGGTTCAGCAGCGCGGTATAGCCCTGAATAAACCCTTGTCTTTCCAGCCGACGTACGCGCTCAAGGCAAGGTGTCGGAGAAAGTCCCACTCGTTTAGAAAGCTCGACGTTGGAAATTCGCCCATCCTTTTGCAATTCGTTCAAAATGTTACGATCGATGCGGTCGAGATCTTTGCCTGGGCGCTTCTTGCTATCTACCATTATTATTGTCTCTCTGTATTCCTTCCCTACTCCCGTCTGGACCCTGTGCACTTCACTGTTCAGAGCCTGTGCCCATCGCCTGCGTGGAAAACCTGTTACCAGATGCACGCATAACCCAAGGGTACGTATTGAGAAGCCGTTGCCTGTCGGCAGCCACCGTTATCTCGTATGGCGTCTGTCCACGCCATGCGTCGATAATGCTGACCCGGTTAAACATGGCATTTGCGTGCATGAAAATTCACCACACGGCAAACGCTGTTTTTTCTCATTTCATTGTTTTCGCAAAAGCACAGGGGATTGTCAAAGCAAAACATCGATTTTTAGTACAACATGCCAGATATTCATTATCGCTCCGGCTTGATCCTCATGTTATCTCCTTATAATCATCCCGATAGCAGTAGAATTTGTTATCACTGACGCTGATAAAATCATCAATCGATTGACCGCATCTATTACACATATCGTTAACAAAATTTCTGCACTCTTTTATTAGTTCCGCAAATTCCCTACAATCCCGCCCATTGTCTGCCAACATTTATGGGGATCTCATGGGCACGGCCAAACACAGTAAACTGCTTATTCTTGGTTCTGGACCTGCGGGCTATACCGCCGCGGTCTATGCGGCACGCGCTAACCTGCACCCGGTGCTGATCACCGGCATGGAAAAAGGCGGTCAGCTGACCACCACTACCGAAGTGGAAAACTGGCCAGGCGACCCGAACGATCTGACCGGCCCGCTGCTGATGGAACGCATGCATGAACACGCGACGAAGTTTGAAACTGAAATTCTGTTCGACCACATCAATAAAGTCGATTTGCAGAACCGTCCTTTCCGTTTAATCGGCGACAGCGGCGAATATACCTGTGATGCGCTGATTATCGCTACTGGCGCATCTGCCCGTTATCTCGGTCTGCCTTCAGAGGAAGCCTTTAAAGGCCGCGGCGTGTCCGCATGCGCCACCTGTGATGGTTTCTTCTATCGCAACCAGAAGGTCGCGGTCATCGGTGGCGGGAATACGGCCGTTGAAGAAGCACTCTATCTGGCGAATATTGCCTCTGAAGTCCACCTGATTCACCGCCGCGATACCTTCCGCGCAGAAAAAATCCTTATTAAGCGCCTGATGGATAAAGTGGAAAATGGCAACATCGTTCTGCATACCCACCGCACGCTCGAAGAAGTGACCGGCGATCAGATGGGCGTCAGCGGCCTGCGTCTGCGTGACACGCTGAACAACGACAATATTGAGTCTCTGGACGTGGCGGGCCTGTTTGTGGCTATCGGCCACAGCCCAAACACCGGCATCTTCGACGGTCAGCTGGAACTGGAAAACGGCTACATCAAGGTGCAGTCCGGTATCCACGGCAATGCAACCCAGACCAGCATCCCTGGCGTCTTTGCCGCAGGCGACGTCATGGACCATATTTACCGCCAGGCGATCACCTCCGCGGGCACGGGCTGTATGGCAGCCCTGGACGCTGAGCGTTATCTCGACGGTCTGGCCGATCAGGCCAAATAATCTTTACAAGTCAGTAACAAAGGTAAATAAGGCGACGATAAGTCGCCTTTCTTTTATCCTCGTTGTAACATTGGCGCGCCTGATAATTTCCTATAAGACACCTGCTAAGCACGCCAATGAATAAAACCCGTCAACAAGAGCTTACCCGCTGGTTAAAACAGCAAAGCGTCCTTTCCCGCCGCTGGCTGATGCTTTCGCGTCTGCTTGGCGTGGCGAGCGGGGTGCTGATCGTCGCCCAGGCCTGGTTTATGGCCCGTATTCTGCACCATATGATTATGGAGAATATTCCCCGTGAGGCGCTGCTGTTCCCCTTCATCCTGTTGATTATGGTGTTCGTGCTACGTGCATGGGTTGTCTGGCTACGTGAGCGCGTCGGGTTTCATGCCGGGCAGCACATTCGTCTGGAGATCCGTAAAATGGTGCTCGACAGGCTTCAACAGGCAGGGCCTGCGTGGATTCAGGGTAAACCCGCTGGCAGTTGGGCGACATTGATCCTCGAACAAATTGAGGATATGCATGATTACTACGCACGCTATTTGCCGCAGATGGCGCTGGCTGCGTCTGTTCCGCTGCTGATCGTGCTGGCGATTTTTCCGATGAACTGGGCTGCCGCCCTCATTTTGTTGTGCACCGCACCGCTGATACCACTGTTCATGGCGCTGGTTGGCATGGGTGCCGCAGACGCTAACCGCCGCAACTTCCTTGCGCTGGCTCGACTGAGCGGCCACTTCCTCGATCGCCTGCGAGGAATGGATACGCTGCGTCTTTTTGGCCGTGGAGAAGCAGAAACGGACAACATTCGTCAGGCTTCTGAAAACTTCCGTCAGCGCACAATGGAAGTTCTGCGCCTCGCCTTCCTTTCTTCCGGCGTGCTGGAATTTTTCACGTCACTTTCGATCGCCGTTGTCGCCGTATACTTTGGTTTCTCCTATCTTGGCGAACTTCATTTTGGCAGCTACGGCACGCCTGTCACGCTACTGGCGGGCTTTCTGGCCCTGATTCTGGCTCCCGAGTTTTTCCAGCCGCTGCGCGACCTCGGCACTTTTTATCACGCTAAAGCGCAGGCCGTAGGCGCAGCAGATAGTCTGAAAACCTTCCTGGAAGCGCCGCTGGCCCAGCCACAGCGTGGAAGCGTTGTACCGGAGACGAACCAGAACGTGAGCCTTGAAGCGCGCGAGCTGGTGATTTTATCACCGGAAGGCAAAACGCTTGCCGGACCGCTTAATTTCCGAATGGCAGCAGGAGAGCGCATTGTGTTAGTCGGTCAGAGTGGTTCCGGAAAAAGCTCACTGCTGAATACGCTGGCCGGTTTTCTGCCGTACGAGGGTTCTCTGACCGTCAACGGTACCGAGCTAAAAGAGCTGGATCCCGACGCCTGGCGGCAGTTGCTAAGCTGGGTAGGGCAAAACCCACAGCTTCCCGCGCTGACGCTGCGCGAAAACGTGCTGCTGGCAGATCCCCAGGCCAATGAACAGTCGCTTCACCACGCGCTGGCGCGAGCCTGGGTAAACGAATTTATCGGACAGCTTCCGCAAGGGCTTGATACGCCAGTGGGCGATCAGGCCGCGCGGCTGTCCGTTGGTCAGGCACAACGTGTGGCGGTGGCCCGCGCCCTGCTCTCTCCGTGCCGGTTATTGCTGCTCGACGAGCCCGCGGCAAGCCTTGATGCGCACAGCGAACAACGCGTTATGCAGGCATTAACCGAAGCGTCGACCAATCAGACTACCGTTATGGTCACCCATCAGTTGGAAAATCTTGCCGACTGGGATGCCGTCTGGGTGATGCATCAGGGCCAGATTGTGGAACAGGGTGCATACCACGAACTTGCTGAAGCGAAGGGGCATTTCGCCAGCCTGCTCGCTCATCGCCAGGAGGAGATTTAAATGCGCGTTTTAGCCCCCTATCTGGCGCTGTACAAACGGCATAAGTGGCTGCTGTCTCTGGGCATTATCCTGGCCATTGTGACGCTGCTTGCCAGTATTGGCCTGATCACGCTTTCTGGCTGGTTCCTCTCAGCCTCCGCCGCCGTGGGTTTTGCCGGTGCCTACAGCTTCAACTATATGCTGCCCGCCGCGGGCGTCCGTGGCGCAGCCATCATCCGCACCGCAGGACGCTATTTCGAGCGCCTCGTCAGTCACGATGCAACATTTCGCGTGCTGCAGCACCTACGCGTGTTTACCTTCAGCAAGCTTCTGCCGCTCTCACCTGGCGGGCTTGCACGTTTTCGCCAGGGTGAACTACTGAATCGCGTAGTTGCGGATGTCGACACGCTCGACCACCTCTACCTGCGGGTGATTTCGCCGTTGATCGGCGCCCTGGTCGTGATTCTGGTGGTGACGTTTGGCCTCAGCTTCCTCGATGCGACTTTAGCGCTCACGCTCGGCGGCATTATGCTGCTGACGCTCGTTGCACTCCCTCCGCTGTTTTATCGCACCGGGAAGCCAACCGGGGAAAATCTGACCCGGCTGCGTGGAGAATATCGTCAGCAGCTAACATCCTGGCTGCACGGACAGGCCGAATTGACCATTTTTGGCGCCAGTACGCGCTACCGCGAGCAGATGGAGCAGACAGAAATGAACTGGCATGACGCCCAGCGCCGCCAGTCAGAACTGACCGCCCTCTCGCAGGCGCTGATGCTGCTTATCGGCGCGACGGCGGTAATTGTGATGCTGTGGATGGCCGCGGGCGGCGTGGGTGATAACATGCAGCCTGGCCCACTTATTGCGCTGTTTGTCTTCTGCGCCCTGGCCGCCTTTGAAGCTCTCGCGCCGGTAACCACCGCGTTCCAGCATCTTGGGAAAGTGATGGCCTCCGCCTCGCGTATTACCGATCTGACAAGCCAGCAGCCAGAAGTGACCTTCCCTTCTGCCGTTTCGACCTCTCCGGACCGCATCAGCCTGACGCTCAGCGACATCAGCTTTACTTACCCGCAACAGTCGCAGCCAGCCCTGGAACACGTGACGCTCCAGGTTAACGCGGGCGAACATGTGGCTATTCTGGGTCGTACCGGTTGCGGAAAATCAACGCTCCTGCAGCTGCTGACCCGCGCATGGGATCCGCAGCACGGAGAACTTTTACTGAACCAGCAGCCGCTTCCTTCTTTCGATGAGATGACGCTACGCCGCAGCATGAGCATGGTTCCGCAGCGCGTACACCTTTTCAGCGCAACGCTTCGGGACAATCTCCTGCTGGCCGCGCCCCAGGCAACAGATGAAGCGCTTGCAGACGTGCTCATGCGTACTGGCCTTGAGAAGCTGCTCGAGGACGGCGGCCTTAACAGCTGGCTTGGCGAAGGCGGCCGTCAACTGTCCGGTGGTGAGCTGCGCCGTCTGGCTATTGCCCGCGCCTTACTGCATGATGCTCCGCTGATGCTGCTCGATGAGCCTACCGAAGGGTTAGACGCCACCACAGAAGCACAAATCCTTGATTTGCTGGCGGAAGTCATGCGCGAAAAAACCGTCCTGATGGTGACCCACCGCCTGCGCGGCCTGGCCCGATTTAATCAAATAATTGTGATGGACAACGGCCAGATTATTGAGCAAGGTAATCACGCAGAATTGCTGGTCCAACAAGGGCGTTATTACCAGTTCAGACAGCGTCTGTGAGCTACTCTTTCTCTATTAACAGGCGTGGAGTTGTGAAGCATGCGGCTGGTCCAGTTGTCACGTCATACCATTACCTTTCCGTCGCCGGAAGGTGCCCTGCGCGAGCCTAATGGTTTGCTCGCGCTGGGGGGCGACCTTAGCCCGGCAAGGCTGCTGATGGCCTATCAGCGCGGCATTTTTCCCTGGTTTTCGCCAGGCGACCCTATTCTTTGGTGGTCGCCCGATCCCCGGGCTGTTCTGTGGCCGGACAGGTTTCACATCAGCCGCAGCATGAAGCGCTTCCATAAAGCATCCCCTTACAGAATCACGCTCAACCATGCCTTTAGCCAGGTGATTGCAGGCTGTGCCAGCAATCGTGACGAAGGCACCTGGATTACGCAAAGTATTGTTCAGGCCTATCACCGCCTGCATGAACTCGGCCATGCGCATTCCATTGAGGTGTGGCTGGGCAATGAACTGGTGGGTGGAATGTACGGCGTGGCGCAGGGGGCGCTCTTTTGCGGTGAGTCGATGTTTAGTCGGGCGGATAACGCTTCAAAAAGTGCTCTGCTGGTGTTTACACAGTCTTTTGCTGGCGCAGGCGGCAAGCTGCTGGACTGTCAGGTGCTGAACAGCCACACCGCATCGCTTGGTGCCATTGAAATTCCTCGCCGCGATTATCTCGAATATCTGGCTCTACTGCGTGCGGAGCCACTGCCAGGCCATTTCTGGGTGCCCCGAACGCTCTTTTCACCCGCAGTGTAAATGTTTTCGGCACATTTTTTGTCAGGGTGATATAATTGTGCCGGAAGTCGTTTCTGCCTGTTGCCCCGCCATCGTTTCAGGAATCCCCCCTTATACGTTTGCGCTCGTCACACGGTGTTCGTTTGTGACAGACGGGCAATGCGCAAAAACGAGCTTATTTTATCCCGCCAGCGGCTTCGGGCCGAAAGGTGGCGGGTAAATCTTTACTTAATGGCTGAATTTCGGCATTATCTTGCCGGTTCAAAACTATGGTAGT
This sequence comes from Scandinavium sp. UTDF21-P1B, assembly GCF_040750395.1. Taxonomy (NCBI): domain Bacteria; kingdom Pseudomonadati; phylum Pseudomonadota; class Gammaproteobacteria; order Enterobacterales; family Enterobacteriaceae; genus Scandinavium; species Scandinavium sp. UTDF21-P1B. Next base: position 122,499 of record NZ_JBFLVD010000011.1, on the reverse strand, counting down.
GATACCCCTCGAGGACTAGATGGCCAAAGAAGACAATATTGAAATGCAGGGTACCGTTCTCGAAACGTTGCCAAACACTATGTTCCGCGTAGAACTGGAAAACGGTCACGTGGTAACGGCGCATATCTCCGGTAAAATGCGTAAAAACTACATCCGCATTTTGACGGGCGACAAAGTGACTGTTGAGCTGACCCCGTACGACCTGAGCAAAGGCCGCATTGTCTTCCGTAGTCGCTAATCGCTGTCAGCCCCTTTCAGGTTGCTGAATGCAGAAAGGTCGGGTTTCCCCCGACCTTTTTCATTTACGCAATTTTCTCATCTTCCGAAACGCAATAACTTTCCCATACCGCCACCGCAATCAATACAGCGGCAATTAACCCGCTAATCATCAGCCTGTCCGTTACCCCACTGACCGCCAGCAGAAGAATAAGCAGCAGCAATCCAATAGCGTGAGAGCGTGGAAAGCGTCCATGAAGCGTTTTGCGAAATAGCCCGTTTGCCGCCAGATAACCGACAGGTCCGCCGAACAGAACCAGCGCAGCCGTCATTTCGATTCGCGCATCAGGATGGGCAATGGTCAGTTCAATCCCTACTGCCGTCACAATCAGCGCACCTACCAGCAGGACGTGGATATAGTGAAACTTTGCCCCGAGTTTTCCGGGATCGTTCGTCTGGCTGATAATATGGCTGGCTTTGCCGCTGCTGGCGTCGAAGTAAATCCACCACATCGTCAGGCAGGAGGCAAATGCCACCAGGGCGCTGATAATGACCGGGGCAGACCACGGCTCGATATCGTACAACGCAGAGCCCGTCATCACGATGATTTCCCCCAGCGCCACGATGACAAACAGCTGGCAGCGTTCGGCCAGATGATGCCCTGAGATGCTCCACTCCGTCAGGCTGTCCGAACGCCCAAGCACGGGCAGCCAGAAACCGAGCATCGGGGAGCCGTATTCGCAGAGAATTGCGATCCCCCACAACAGCATCCGCATATTCCCTTCAGCCAGCCCGCCACCCATCCAGAACAGCGCAGAAATACAGAGCCAGATGAAAATGCGCCGCAGATTCTTCGTCAATGGCAGCCCGGCTTCGGCGAACTTCATCACCGTAAACGCCCGTCCGACCTGCATCACCACATACAGCAGGGCAAAGACAAGGCCACGTCCGGCAAACGCACCAGGCAGCGCTGCAGAGTAAAACAGACCTACCAGCATCATTGCGAAAAGCATGAGCCTGAATTTGCGCGTATCCGGCTCAAACCAGTTCGTGACCCATGCGGTGTATTGCCACACCAGCCAGGTTGCAAACCATAACTCCAGCGCCTGAAGCGCCCCATTAAGCGTTAAATGATGCAGCATATAATGGGAGATTTGCGTCACCGCAAAGACATAAATCAGATCGAAGAACAGCTCCGGAAAGGAGACTGTCGCATTGTGCTTGTCGCGTATTTGAAAGTTTGCCATATCCGCTTAATGCCCTGTGCTGAATGTAAAAAAAGTAGCAGCAAGATCACCTAAAAAATACGAAAACAGGAACGAAAAACTAACGGGTTAATCACTAAATACGGATTGACTGCCTTAACGGCAGTTAACTTATTATTTATTCAAAACCCTGCTTTATTAAGTATTAGGCCACCTGCGCGACAATGCACCCAATAACAGCACAACATTACTGCCCGTCCATTTTTAAGCTGCCTGTACAGCAGTGCACAAAATCCCCCAGGATTTCACAAACGTGTTTATTTTCTAAACTGCCTGTGCGGCAGTGCACCGTACCACTCTTCAATATCTTTGAGATTGTACTTTCTAAGCTGCCTGTGCGGCAGTGCACCCCCCAAAGCATCGTCATTTGGTGCAGCACGCTTTCTAAGCTGCCTGTGCGGCAGTGCACGAGCGCCTTCGCCAGAGAAGTGAAAGCAGTCTTTTCTAAGCTGCCTGTGCGGCAGTGCACAAAAGCAAAAGAACGCAGCTAGGTCTTAACCATTTCTAAGCTGCCTGTGCGGCAGTGCACAAGAACATGGCCCAAGGTGACAGGAAAGGGAGTTTCTAAGCTGCCTGTGCGGCAGTGCACGTATTGGCACCGTAACTAATCCTGCTTTGCTATTTCTAAGCTGCCTGTGCGGCAGTGCACAAGCGTACATCCGAAGTCACTATGCGTTTTCTTTTCTAAGCTGCCTGTGCGGCAGTGCACGTGCATCCATGAAAGGCGGCGCTCAGGCAAATTTTCTAAGCTGCCTGTGCGGCAGTGCACTTAAGACATTTATATGTAACCTATTGTTTATATACAAATTAACTTGAATTATGTCCATAGTACCCTTTTTTATGGCTTGCTATAGCTCGCATAAAAATCAACGAGTTATAATGACCGCAGAAATTAGGGTTCACTTTACCTGGGTTCCGGATAAAAGAATTGTTAATAAGCTTCTCCGTTTTTCCCGGAGAAGCGTTTTTCAGAACCAAGGGATGGTGGCAACCGCACTGAGGCCGTAACTACTAAACTCTCCAGTGACCTGGTGTTCGGTTATCTCGCCATGGCGAATAAAGAGTCGGAAGGGATTGTTGTTCGACAGACTTTTCATTTGCAGAAAAGGCAATGTCAGCGTGGACGGCGACATGGTTTGCAGTCGGCGTTCGGCCTCTTCCTGCGTCATCCATCCTTTTCGTACCGAACGCCGCATCAAACGTTCTGGATTACCTTTCGGCTGAACACGGCTAACCGTCCGCCAAAGTGCATTGATCGGGACATTTTGTATGCCGCTGCATATCACGTAATCATTTAACCCTTTACGCCAGTTTGTCGCCTCAAGCTCCTGTAATCCGACAGCAGTACCGTGCACACGAAGACGGTCTCCGGGCTTGATATTGACCTGAGGGAAACTGACGCCAATATCCCCCTTGCCTCTCGCCCCAAGCGCGCGATGCAATTTTGCCATCAGCGCGGCCATCAGCATCTCTTCACCAAATTCAGGATCGGATAAGACCCGTATTTCGAGGTAACTCTCCATACCAACCCCTTATTCTGCTTTCTCACCGAAGACGCCACCGCGGATTAGCACCGCCATAACGTAGTGCTGCTGTTCCGGATCCGGTTTTAGCCCTTTCGTCACCCAGTTATCCAGTAATGTATAGAAATCCATTTTATCTTTTGGCTGGCGACACGCTACGCCACGGTTAGTCACCGAACCATAGGGTTCAACCGCAATGGCTCCCAGCTCATTCACTTTCGGATGCCAGGTATCGATGGTACGCACGGCGTTGCCCACTTTTTGAGAATGAATTCCCGCAACATCTGCAACCTGATACAACACCCGGCTTTTACTGCTGTTACTGTCCAGCACCAGTTCCTGAGACGGGAACACTTCCTGTCCGGCCCCAAGCAGGACTTGCGCCTCCACCGTCAGCATCACCCAGGACTTGCCATGCAGGCCTTGCGCGATCAGCTCAGCCAGTTCGTTCAGCCCCTTTTCCTTATGTGAAAACTCGCGCAGAGAATATTCGTGGCTATTGAATGTCCACTGTTTCTCGCCTGCGCTGACGGCGACGCTGATTTTTTCGGCACCAATCCGGTTACGCCAGAGGAAACGGCCATTTGCCAGATTGCTGGCATACCGATGTGCCAGTTCAGCAAACCCTTGCTCATGGATATAGCCATTGATCACCTGCTGCAATTCATCCTGATAGGCCATATCATTACAGACCGATGGTATTGCCAAATCCCCCAGCACGCGAAGGGTAAACACCAATTTAAGAGTGTCAGTGTCCGCTGAAAGGGCTGCTGTATCCACACGTTGCAGATTAGCCTTCTGGATCTCAGCATCCAGTTTCGCCTGGTCCGTTGAGGCTGCATTTTTCAGCCGGTTGGAGATGGTTCCGCGAACGGCTTTCTCCTGGATGCGGATGGGTTGCCACTCCTTACCCTGCCAGTTACCGGCATACATCAGCGCATCAGAGGTTGCCAGTTTGCGCTCGAAAGCCAGAACGGATGCGGTTTTTACCTTTGTTGGTGCCTTTGCCATAAGTGGTATCCTTATTCTGAATCATCATCGTCATTGACTAAAATGTCATCCGGAACCGGCTGTGCTAAACAGTAGTAGCCAGTTTCAGTGTTCTGATAGCGCCAAAAAAGCGCCTGCATATCTGCAATTCTGTGTAGCCCTCGCCATTCCCCTACACCATAAACAGCCTCGGCAAACGCAAATGGTGAAACGCTATCGCGGGCATTTGCCACTTCACCAGCGCCATAAAGCCGGGAAACTCGCTGATAACCACACATAAGCGGCACCAGATAGCCAGGCATCGGTTTAGGCTGGTAATGCCAGGGAACCTGTTCTCCGTCCGGCACATCTTCCGCGGCTTTAAATTTTTGCGTGGTGAAATCCAGCCAGGCGTCCATCATCGTGCTGTCGGGGTGGGTCTGCTGCAATCGGTTATGATGTTCTTTCAGCCAGTCAGTTCGGTCACAAAGCGCAAAACCCGGCATCAGCCGCCATAGGATTTTGCGCCACTGCGAATGCTCTGTAGGGGTATAAAACAGGATGGGATCGCGCATACCCACTATGCTTCCGCCAGCCAACTTTTGCGCAGGACAAAGCTGACGCAGGCGCTCACATAGCTCCGCCATGCCATGCTCACCGTTAGGGATCTCACCTTCACACTCAACCAGCAAAGAGACGGTAAGATGCATTCGCCCTTCTTCATTAAAGGAGGCCGTTTTGCCTTCTTTAGTCAGCGGGTTTCGGGTTAGCGCAAACTGATACTCGCGGCCTGATGCGTAGGCGTGCGTCTGATGTTCATGGCTGATAACTGCACAGCCAGAAAGTGTCAAAGAATAGGTTTGACTGATTTTACGGGAAAGAGCGTGAACATAGCCTAAAAAGTGGGTGATCGCCGGATAGCCCCAGGTCAGGCCAGCCACCGCGTTCGCGTTTTCAACACGAATGTGAGGTAACAGCAGTAAATAGCTCATTTCAGCACCTCTTCAATCACCGTTTCCATCTCCCGCATTCGCTGACGAAATAACGGGCGGGTTTGCCAGTGACGGTGCTCTGCCCACGCCATATCAGGTAATTTCTGACGCAGATTATGATTCAGCCGGCGGGCAAAATCGTTCGCAACCAGCGTCTGCCAGTCATGCTGCTGGCGCTCCAGACGAAAACTTTCATCACCTTTACCGCGCCACGGATCGAGCCAAAGTTGCTGATGCCGCGGCAGTTCGGGACAGTTTTGCGTCCACCCTTGCCATTTTTCCTGCTGCAAGGCGGAAACATGCATAAACAGCAGATCGATAAGCTCATCGACATAGCCATCCCGAGCAGAACGGATATGACGATTCTTAACTTCTCCCGTGCCAATGTGTAGCTGAATAATTCGGGATACCAGCATTTTTGCTTCGAATGAAAAACGCCCTCGTACAGCAAATATTGAGCGAAGGGACGTCGGCGGCTTATCTATCTGTTTCCAGACGGGCGGCTGCGCAGAGAGTAGCCAGACTCTGCCACCCCGGGAGCTGTTCAGCGCTGAAATGTTTTGCGGTTTGGTACCACCGAAATTCATTACCGCCAGATTGCGGAACCTGACCAGCGGCTGAGGATGCCACTGCCTGTTCTTATGCGCGTCACGAATGGCTTTTGCTTCATCGCTAAATCGGATCGTGACCATTTTCTCGTGCATCGCCTGCACAAAGGACGTTGCGAAGAGAGGGGACAAAAGATGATAGCCACCATCAACTGGAAACCAGATTTGTTTGGCGAGCTTATGTGAAGCAGGTTCATTGGGAACTAACGCGCGGCTAAATCCTTCAACCCAAAGCGCCAGCTGCGCATCATTATCGGCCAGCGCACGCAGCGGTTGATAATCCCCCCGCTTCAGACAGGCCAGCAGGGAATCACCTGCCACAACGGTTTGCAGCAGCTTCGCCACGTCCAGCGCAGCAGCATTCCCAACGGCATCGGCCGTCAGCTCCGATAACGACGAGCTGCTGAGATAGCGCGAGTCTCCTTGAACTTCGAGGTAAATGCTGCTGCTTTTCGAATCACCGTGGGTAAACTTTGCCGCATGGGTCACGAGACTAATTTGCCCGGCGCGCCTGGCGGCATCGGTCAGCCAGTTTTGCGGTCTATACTGCTCTTCGAGAGCCTGTCGCTGTGCGGCTAACGTAATAGCAGCATCATCTTCCGCAGAGCGTTTTGCCGCTTCCTTTTCAAACTTGTCGAGCTTCGCCTGCCTTCGGGCAGCGATATAGTCGGTGATAAAGCCAGTAAGCTCTACTGATTCCATTGCAATCACACCCTTTGTTAATGAATTTTTAGGGGGAAAGTGACAATTGCCCCTACAAGATTCGAATCCGGGGAAAAAAAGAAATAATTATTCAGACTTATGCTCTTCCCTGAAAACAAACTGTTAGAAATATAAATACGCGTTTAATTGTTCACTGCTGTACAAGCAGCTCGCGCCCTCATCAGAGGGCGCGAAATACGCCCAACCATGGGTGATAAAGCCAGTCTGATATCGCACCGTCCTTATCAGCCGGTAGTCGAATTTCGCCCAAAAGCGGTCCTGCGTTTTCCACAGGCACCTCCAGTTTTTCGGCCTGTTCCAGCAATACGATCCGGGGATCAACGCAGCCCCATACGCTCACGCCTGGCGCCATTACAATATCGAGTGGCTTAATCTGTTCACTCTCTTTGATGCTGCCGTCTGCTGCATAAAAAGCGAACACGGGATCCGAATCTTCATCCACCATATGCAGAAATAAAACAGCTTCGGGCCGGGTCTGTCGAAATGGCTTCAGATTCTGCATATGAGCATTCCAGTTCATCGACTGACGCCAGAAATCAGCTGCAACGGGCTTTCTTGTCTTTTTGCTCATCAGTTCAGCTTTCAGCCGCTGATGCTCCAGTGCAGCAAGGAGGTTATCTGGGCTGAATGAGGGAGCGATGCGCGACAACGCGGTGATGTTTTCATAATCTCTCCGGGTCAGAAGATGCGCCATATCATGTTCAGGCAGAAGATGGTCTTTCGTTTCGAACCCCGGCTTTTCGAACGCAGGATATTTCTGGCATAGCCCTTTGATATTGTGACTGAGAATTACCAGGTTTTCGTGCTTTGGCTTCAGGCGGCGATGACGCTGAATGCGCCCGGCAAACTGGATTATTGAGCGCATCGAACTGGGCTCTATAATGCCCCAACTGGCATCCCAGTCACGGCCAACCTCGAGAACGGATGTTCCAGCAACCACAAACAAATGGTGTTTTTCCGGATAGCATTCCAGTGCAGCACCGATCTCCGGATGAAGAAATAGCCCTTCAGGCTGGTGACGAGCAAAGATACGATCGAGGCATTTTTCCATTGCCGATCGCACAATCAGCGGCTGTCTGCTGTGATACACACAGTAGTGAATGCGTACATCATCTGGCGATGGTAATGCCATGAGTGCCTGGGCCACCGCGACCAGAGGATTAATATTGGCGAAACGCACAAGCCCCAGAGATACGCTTTTGCCACCTTCATGCATTTCTTTATGCGCCGAATGCAGCACAAGCATTTGCTGATGTAGGGATTTCGCCACAGCAGCGATCGCGTCCGTAACAGCGGGTGTCACGGATGAAAGAGGCTCTATCCGCCCAAAATTCAGCCGCTCTTTATCCAGCAGCTTCTTCGCGTGCCTCTGCACAAATTCGTCATGCTGATGCCTGAACTGAATGCCTTCTCCTGTTTTAAAAGTGCTGGCGTGATACTCATCAAACCAGGCGCAGCAAACTGAGGTCGCCTTGCCGGTGATCCCACAAGCCATCTGCCAGCTTTTTCGCCCAGCCAGATAAGCGGCAAAGAGCGCCTGAATCAATTCTGGCGGCAAGGTTGCGGACGAGAGCAATACTCGCGTGCCCAGCATGCCTGCCCAGTTCATCAACCGACAGACGGCATGCAGGTCATTAATGTCAAAGTCATCAGGTTCATCAAGCACGAGATCGCTGGTCAGCAAGCGCAGCATTGCGGGCAACTGCCGTCCACCGCGCACCCCTTCGGTTGCGGGGATCAGGTTATCAAGGGTGGTGACCAGAACGGGCGCGCTAACCAACGTGGCCAGCTTGCTATCCCCCTCCAGCCATTTCTGTAAAACACCAGCCTGACTGCTGCCTTCATAGTGAACGTAGGAGTGCTCCTCATCGTAAGGCTCAGCAGAAGCGCTGCCTGCATCCAATGCATCCTCTTTTTGCTGCGACTGTTGCCACAGCGTCTTTACCGCAGCAGAGCCCGTCATCACAGCCAGATCGTCTTCGGCCAGCTTCAGACGTTCACGCAATGCATCGCCGGTCTGTAGCGTCAGGGTACGAAGCCCAAGCGCGACCGTAAAACGGCAGCCGGTTTGTTCATCTGCAAGCGCGTACATGATGCGGGCATTGGCAAAGGTTTTACCACAGCCCGTTGAGGCCATATTGACGCCAAAAAAGCCCTCTTCGCGGCTTCGCTCCCTGAGTGCGGCTGCTATATCCCACGCCCTGTTCTGCCACAAAAAACGCTCACTCGTTACCCGCTCACGAAAACCTTTATGTCTGGCAATGGCGGGAAGCGACGCACGTACGTGCATCAATTGTCTGCCGAGCAGTAAAGCATGATGTGCCACACCGCAGAGATGCTCATCAACCCGCTGTTTACATTCTCCTGTTTCACGCACGGTGTTTGCCCACACGGCATAATCAGGATCCTGCCATTTGGGTTGAGCATCTGCTGAAGAATAAAAATGATCGGCCAACATCAGGCATAAGCGAGCCATGTGCATGACAAAAGGCTGCTCCATGCTTCCATACTGCATCAGGCTTCCGGCATTGACCGCTCGACGGGAGATTTGTCGCGCCTTGTCCAGCCATTTTTTACTTTGTAATGGCGTTCCAGCCGGAAAATGCCAGACATCGCGGAAGGCACGACTCCCCCACTCTTCGTCACGCTGATTCAGCGAATTCCAGTCGGCGTTAAACTGGTTTTGAAGCCAGGTTTTACCGCGAGAAACATCCATATTCCCTACGTTATCAAGCAAATTTCGCGGCAGGCGGTGGTGAGACACAATCAACCAGGCCACCGCTGTCGCCAGCGGTGGCAATGAACAAAATGGGCTGTCGGTAAATTGAGGGTGATCTTTTATCAGTCTGGCAAGCAGAGCGGGCTCATCTTTTGGTGAAAGAGAACCAAGTTTTTCCAGCCATTGTGAGTCAGATAACTCACCCACGAAAGCCTGAAAAAGGCGTACAGATATCCATTCGTGCCTGTAGGGCTGATAGCGCTTTGAGCTTTTCCCCAACAGGGTTTGCTGAAAACATTTTCCGGCTTTACCGAAATCATGAAACAGCCCTGCGATAGCCGCCAGCAGAGCAATACTTTCAGCGCATTGCCAGTGCAGGCTGTCATTGATGTCCACTGAACGTAAGGTGCGATTCGTTGGCACTCTGCCTTGAGCATTAAACCGTCGTTGGTTACCCACTATCCATAATAATTCGGACTGACCGCTTTTCTTTAACCAGTGGCAGGCGACCGCAGTGTTACGACGAGCGGTTTTACGTAAAAGCTTACGGAGCGTTGTCAGCCCTTCGAGCGTGATGGCTGTTTGCCAACAGCTGTCGCCCATGCGTTCGGCAAACTGATCGATAATACGACAGCTTTGTTCACGGGCTTTTTTGGTGCACTGTGAAACAAGGAGGATATTCATATCCTGTCCCCGGCTATCTCAGAGGCGGTTTGTTGCAGCGTCTCAATCATAAAATCGAGCGCATTTGATCTTTGAAATGTCGCGATACAAGCCTGCCGGAAAGCCTGGGCATCTTCACCCTGCATGGCGGAGAGAAAAGCCTGCGGCATCACCAGAGCATCTTTAATTAAGTCAGCAAGATCGAAAACCAGGCCGCCACGACGCGTCTTCCCGTGCATCACCGCCAGCCCGTGCGGTATTCCCGTTACCCACGCAGCAACTGCCGCAAGACCATATGCCAGATAATTTCCCTGATCGAGAAAGCGGTTGGCCAGATCAATGCCGCTCCCTCGTTTTGCCCGACTGAAATCGCCATATCCCACCGTCTGGCTGACAAGCTTATACAGCGCTTTGGTCAACTGAGCTTCTTTTAGCATCAGTACCGTATGATCACCCGCCTCACTCATGCCCTCTGCTGCTTTATTTAACAGCGGGCGCAGCCGAGTTTCGTCTGGCTGAAAAGAAGATTCACGCTGCATCCGGCAGCCGAGCCATTGCCTTTCAATTTGCTGTAATCGCAGTTGCTGAAATCGTTTTGCGGCTAACAGGCGTTTCTCATCATCAAACCAGAATGACACCCATTGCTGGAGATATTGCGTAGGACGATATTCGCTTTGAGGCGAAAGCCATGAGACAGGGATTTCTATTTCGTTTGCGGCAAAGAGAGGTGTGCTATCGGTCCCGCAAAACCCAACCATCACTCCAGCTCTGGCCAACTCGCGCATCGCAGCCTGAGTCACAGAGGTGCCCATACCAAGCATCACCGCGGTGGTATTTGCGATTGGGATATTCCAATAACAGGAATCCTTGCCCTCATTAGTAATATATTCGACCCTGCCGCCGTTCACCTGTACCCTGCACTTTTCCAGGTAGTAAATATTCGCGCGTTTAGAGTGGAGGATAGTCTTCAAATCTGACGGCATAATATCCATATATATTTCTCATCTCCGAAAACGTACAACTTGCGTCGCAGACATCTTAACATTTTCCATGTTTAACTCCGTGATGAATACCTCATAATAAAACCCCGTCATCTTCAGTAACGTTCGAGTTTACCATGTGGTGTTCTACATCAAATAAAACAGCACGTTGCATACAAAGCAAATGAAATGCAATCACTGATAATACTTTTATATTGACCAATGATAAAACCAATGAATAAGGCGCCTGGCAAAGAGCAAAGCATTCAGCAATGTAATATTGCTACCGCATAAACTCAACTCTTTGCTTCACCACTAGGGCAACAATCACCCAATAATAAAGTTAAAAACTATTTTCCGATGTACTTTATGCTGGGATTAACGAATCCAACATCCAGGATTCAATTCATTCATTATAAATAGGGTTAGTTCTATGCGATTAAATAGTACTCACCGGAGCAGAGGTTTTGTACTGCCTGTACGGCAGTGAACTTCCGTGGTTTCGCAAAGCAGCTGCGGGAGGTTTTCTAAGCTGCCTGTACGGCAGTGAACTGAATCGAATGGGCTTGATAAGGCTCCGACCCTTTCTAAGCTGCCTGTACGGCAGTGAACCTCACCGATTCTATTGAGGGAGACTTACGCAATTTCTAAGCTGCCTGTACGGCAGTGAACAGGACCGGTTCACGTCGCTCTGTCGCCTCAGATTTCTAAGCTGCCTGTACGGCAGTGAACGGAGGAAGTTATGGGAGACATGGGCGAATTCTTTTCTAAGCTGCCTGTACGGCAGTGAACGTATTGGCAAAATTCGGCTGAATTTCCATTGATTTCTAAGCTGCCTGTACGGCAGTGAACGAGGACTACATCGAGCGCTTCTCTGACCTCATTTTCTAAGCTGCCTGTACGGCAGTGAACGGATTAAGCTCTGCATCAATGCTTTTCACAATTTTCTAAGCTGCCTGTACGGCAGTGAACTGGAAGCCACATGGCATATCCTATTGTCTTACAAAGAGAAAATCAATTTCTGGGTTAAAGACCCTTTTTTCAGATAGGTTTTTATATTTCACAAAATCAATAAGTTAAAAATAGCAAAAAATAAAAGGGTCTGGAGAGATAGCTGATGAGTGCGAAGGGAAGGTTATCGGGGGCGCTTCTTCGTTTGTCTTTAACAAGGATACGGCAAGAGTCACTCTCAATATTTGAATCCGCTAACAGCCCGCTTTTCTCGCTGTCGTTTTATTCAGAAATAACACAATGAACTTTCGGAAATCGTCCGGCACAGTTTTTCTCTGACGACTGTTCTCAGGTTGGAAGCGCATTTTTTCAGCCATAAAAAAACCGGGCCTGAGCCCGGTTTCGTCATCAAAAAGAACCGCTTAATGCGCTGCTTCCGGTTTGCGCTTTTGCGCCGCCTGGAAGTCGTAGGTCAGCTCGTTTTTCTTCGCGTCGAGTGTCACCGTCACCTGACCGCCGTCCACCAGCGTGCCGAACAGCAACTCGTTGGCGAGCGGTTTTTTCAGGTTGTCCTGAATCACGCGCACCATCGGTCGGGCACCCATCGCACGGTCGTAGCCTTTTTCGGCCAGCCAGTCGCGGGCCTCCTGGCTCACTTCCAGCGACACGCCTTTCTGATCCAGCTGCACCTGAAGTTCGACAATAAACTTGTCGACAACCTGATGGATCACATCCGTTGACAGATGATCGAACCAGATGATGTTGTCCAGACGGTTACGGAATTCCGGCGTGAAGATCTTTTTGATCTCCTCCATCGCATCGGTGCTGTTATCCTGGTGGATCAGACCAATGGATTTACGCTCGGTTTCACGCACACCGGCGTTGGTGGTCATCACCAGCACCACGTTGCGGAAGTCCGCTTTGCGCCCGTTGTTATCGGTCAGCGTACCGTTGTCCATCACCTGCAGCAGCAGGTTAAAGACGTCAGGGTGCGCCTTCTCGATTTCATCGAGCAGCAGTACCGCATGAGGATGTTTGATTACCGCATCCGTCAGCAGCCCGCCCTGGTCAAAGCCCACGTAGCCCGGAGGCGCACCAATCAGGCGACTCACCGTGTGACGTTCCATATATTCAGACATATCGAAACGCAGCAGCTCAATGCCGAGCGCCTTCGACAGCTGCACGGTGACCTCGGTTTTACCGACCCCGGTCGGACCGGCGAACAGGAAGGAACCGACAGGCTTGTGATCCTGACCGAGGCCTGCACGGCTCATCTTGATGGCTTCGGTTAACGCCTCAATGGCTTTATCCTGACCAAAGACCAGCATTTTCAGGCGATCGCCCAGATTTTTCAGCGTGTCGCGATCGCTTTGCGAGACGCTCTTCTCCGGAATGCGCGCAATACGCGCCACTACGGACTCGATATCCGCCACGTTGATGGTTTTTTTGCGTTTGCTGACTGGCATCAGGCGCGCACGCGCGCCCGCTTCGTCAATCACATCAATCGCCTTATCCGGCAGGTGACGATCGTTGATGTATTTCACCGCCAGCTCCACCGCCGCACGAATCGCTTTCGCGGTATAACGCACGTCGTGGTGCGCTTCGTACTTCGGCTTCAGGCCGTTGATGATCTGTACGGTTTCTTCGACGGTCGGTTCAGTAATATCGATTTTCTGGAAGCGACGCGCCAGCGCGCGGTCTTTTTCGAAAATGTTGCTGAACTCCTGATACGTCGTGGAGCCGATCACGCGAATTTTGCCGCTGGAAAGCAGCGGTTTGATCAGGTTTGCTGCATCCACCTGGCCGCCAGACGCCGCACCCGCACCGATAATGGTGTGGATCTCATCGATGAACAGAATGCTGTTGGTATCCTGCTCCAGCTGTTTCAGCAGCGCCTTGAAGCGTTTTTCAAAATCGCCGCGGTACTTGGTGCCCGCCAGCAGCGAGCCAATATCGAGCGAGTAAATGGTGCAATCAGCGATCACTTCCGGCACGTCGCCCTGCACGATACGCCAGGCGAGCCCTTCGGCAATCGCGGTTTTCCCAACGCCGGATTCCCCGACCAACAACGGGTTGTTTTTACGCCTACGGCACAACACCTGAATGGCACGCTCAAGTTCCTTATCGCGGCCAATCAGCGGGTCTATGCCGCCCACGCGAGCAAGCTGGTTCAAATTGGTGGTGAAGTTTTCCATACGATCCTCCCCGCCTGCTTGCTCTTCAGTGTTCGGTTGGCTTCCGGAATCGGAAGACTGGCTCGGCTCGTCTTTACGCGTGCCGTGGGAGATGAAGTTCACCACGTCGAGGCGGCTCACTTCATGTTTACGCAGCAGATAGGCCGCCTGTGATTCCTGCTCGCTGAAGATAGCGACCAGCACGTTGGCACCGGTGACTTCGCTGCGACCGGAAGACTGAACGTGGAATACGGCACGCTGCAGTACGCGCTGGAAGCTAAGCGTCGGCTGAGTGTCGCGCTCCTCTTCGCTGGCAGGCAGTACTGGCGTGGTCTGTTCGATGAAGGCTTCGAGTTCCTGACGCAGCGCCACCAGATCCACGGAGCAGGCTTCCAGCGCTTCGCGGGCAGATGGGTTGCTGAGCAGAGCCAGCAACAGATGCTCGACGGTCATAAACTCATGACGGTGCTCGCGCGCTCTGGCGAAAGCCATGTTTAAACTGAGTTCCAGTTCTTGATTGAGCATAGGCACCTCCCCCAATTTGAATGCCTGAAATCAGGCCTGTTCCAGCGTACACAGCAGAGGATGCTCGTTCTCCTTGGCGTACTTGTTCACCATCGCAACTTTAGTTTCAGCAACTTCTGCGGTAAACACCCCGCAAATCGCCTTCCCCTGATAGTGAACCGCGAGCATCAACTGTGTGGCACGTTCTACATCATAAGAAAAGAATTTCTGTAACACGTCAATAACAAACTCCATTGGCGTGTAATCATCATTGAGCAAAATCACTTTATACATCGACGGCGGTTTTAGCGCATCGCGTACCTGGTCTTTGGTTAGCTGGTCGAAGTCCAGCCAGTCACGCGTCTTACCCATTGTCAGTGTTCATCTTCAGTTACGCTCCGGCGGGAAACGTCCCGTCACTGACCAGAGCCGGTTTACATTGAATCTACAGTAAAGCGTAGATAACTATCCTCTATTACTGCCATTCGCTATTCCTGCTATTCGCGACCTTGGTCACATTCCTTGCAATAGCGTTAACTGCTTCAAATTTTGGTGCATTTTTCACCATACTTCGCTATCTGTCGCTTGACGCGTTGCCTGATTTATCTAAATTGTACAGGCGAGAGTTGGCGAGGTTTTGAACAGCCCGTCGATTTCACCACCGGTTCTTTCCATCTGAAATAGAAGATTCTCGAAGGATGTCGATGTATGGAAATGGGTACTGTTAAGTGGTTCAACAATGCTAAAGGGTTCGGTTTTATCTGCCCTGAAGGCGGTGGCGAAGACATCTTCGCCCATTACTCGACCATCCAGATGGATGGTTACAGAACGTTAAAAGCCGGACAAGCCGTTCGGTTTGATGTCCACCAGGGACCCAAAGGCAACCACGCCAGCGTGATTGTCCCGGTTGAAGCGGAAGCCGCCGCAGTCGCGTAACGCTTTTGGTCCATTGTGACTATCCCCCACTCAAAATGCCAGTCCTGACGACTGGCATTTTTATGCCCGTTATTCGCGGGCCAGCGCGTCCACCGGATCAAGCCTTGCGGCGTTTCTCGCTGGCAGCCAGCCAAACAGCACGCCGGTTAGCGTCGAACAGATAAACGCCATCAGCAGCGCCAGCGGTGAAAAACCAATCCCCCAGTCAGGCAGGAACAGCTGGAGCGTAAAGGCGATCATTAGCGAAAGCGAAACGCCTAACGCACCGCCTACCAGACAAACCAGCACGGCCTCAATCAAAAACTGCTGTAGCACGTCGCGGGCTCGTGCCCCCACCGCCATACGAATACCGATTTCCCGGGTACGTTCTGTGACGGACACCAGCATGATATTCATCACCCCAATTCCGCCCACCACCAGCGAGATTATAGCCACCAGCGTTAAGAACAACTGTAGTGTATGTGTGGTCCGCTCCGCGGTTTTCAAGATGCTGTCCATATTCCAGGCAAAGAAATCTTTCTTACCGTGACGCAGCATCAGCAGCCGGGTCAGCTGCTGTTCAGCAAGCTGGCTGTCATAGCCTTCGTTAACGCGCACGGTAATGGAATTCAGCCATGACTGCCCCATAACGCGCCCGGCCATGGTGGTGTAAGGCAGCCAGACGCGCAGGATTTTACTGCTGCCAAACATGCCCTGTTTTTCATCAGCCACACCGATAATGGTAGCTGGCATATTTCCAACAAGGATGATTTCCCCTACCACGCTGGCTTTGTGCGGGAAAAGCTGGCGGCGGGTATTGCCGTCGAGCACCACCACTTGCGCACGGCTGTTAAGCTGTACGTCGTTAAAGGTATTCCCTTCGCTGAAGGTCATGCCGTAGACGTTGAAATACTGCGCGCCCACTCCTTCCACACTTGCCGACACATCCGTGTTGCCCACGCGCAAGCGGAGGCTTTTTGATACTGCGGGCGTTGCCGAACGCACCCAGGGCTGCTTCTGGATAGCGAGCAAATCGTCATATTTCAGCGCCTGCTGGTACTGCGGATCGTCGTCGCCAAAATCTTTGCCGGGATAAATATCGATGGTGTTGGTGCCAATTGCCCGGATATCTGCCAGCACCATTTGTTTAGCCGCATCCCCCACCACCACGATAGACACCACTGAGGCGATGCCGATGATAATGCCGAGCATGGTTAACAGCGTGCGCATTTTGTTGGCCGTCATCGCCAGCCAGGCCATGGTCAACGCCTCACGAAAGCCGCTGATGAACTGTCGCCATCCGGCAGTTTCAGTCGATGCCGCAATGTTTCCGGCATTTTGCCCGCCGACAAGCGGAGGCGGATTGCTGATGATCTCGCCGTCGCGAATTTCAATGATTCGTTCTGCCTGAGCCGCCACCACCGGGTCGTGGGTCACGATAATCACCGTGTGCCCCTGCGCTTTCAGCTGATGCAGGATCGCCATGACTTCTTCGCCAGAGTGGCTGTCGAGGGCCCCGGTCGGTTCATCGGCAAGAATCACCTGCCCGCCGTTCATCAGCGCACGGGCGATACTCACGCGCTGCTGCTGGCCCCCTGAAAGCTGAGACGGCTGATAATCAACGCGATCGCCAAGCCCCAGGCGCTGCAACAGCTGCTGCGCACGCTCAAGCCGCCGCTTTCGCTCCGTTCCTGCGTACACGGCCGGTACTTCCACGTTTTGCACAGCGCTTAAATGTGCCAGCAGATGGTAGCGCTGAAAAATAAAGCCGAAATGCTCACGACGCAGGCGCGCCAGCGCATCGCCATCGAGCGTGGCGACGTTCGTGCCGGCCACTTTGTAGGTACCGCTGGTCGGTTTATCGAGACAGCCAAGAATATTCATCAGCGTCGATTTGCCGGAACCTGAGGCACCGACAATCGCCACCATTTCACCGGCGTTGATGCTGAGCGTAATCCCCTTCAGCACCTCAACGCTCTGATCCCCGGAGGGATAGCTGCGGCGAATCTGGCTAAGTTCCAGCAACGCCGTCATTTCACCGCCCCTGGTTTGCTCTCACCGGTGATCACTTCATCCCCTTCCTCCAGGCCTTTCACCACTTCCACATCCGTGTCATTGCGTGAGCCGATGCTGATTTCGCGCTCTTTAACCTCACCGTTGCGCAGCAGGCGCACGTTATAGCGGTTATCTCCCGTAGCATCGCCAAGCGCCGACAGTGGAATACTCAGGACATTCGTCACGCCGGAGAGCTGAATATGCACCTGTGCGGTCATCTCCAGACGCAGCACGCCCTGCGGATTAGGCACCTCAAAACGTGCGTAATAGAAGATGGCGTCATTCACTTTTTCCGGCGTCGGCAGAATATCCTTCAGCGTGCCTTCATAACGGGTCAGCGGATCGCCCAGAACCGTAAACCACGCTTTTTGACCAGGCTTAAGATGAATCACGTCGGCTTCAGACACCTGAGCTTTCACCAGCATGGTGCTGAGATCCGCCAGCGTCAGAATGTTTGGCGCCTGCTGCGCGGCAATCACCGTCTGACCTTGCAGCGTGGTAATTTGCGTCACTTCACCTGCCATTGGGGCGAGGATGCGGGTGTAGTCGAGGTTCGTTTTGGCCGTGTCGAGCGTGGCCTGATTGCGCTTGATCTGCGCATCAATGGTGCCAATCTGCGCCTCTTTGACCGCCACATCCGTCGCGCTGGTGTCCAGATCCTGGCGGGAAATAAGCTGCGTTTTTGCCAGTTGCTGATTGCGCGCGTAGGTCACCTGCGCCAGTTTACGTTCGGCGATAGCCTGCAGGCGCTGCGCTCGCAGCTCCATCAGGGTCGCCTCCACTTCTTTGATCTGGTTTTGTGCCTGCTCCGGATCGATAACCCCCAGCAGCTGGTCTTTTTTCACCTTATCGCCAATCGCCACCGACAGGGTTTTCAGCTGTCCGCTCACCTGCGCACCGACGTCCACTTTGCGCACAGCGTCCAGCTTGCCGGTCGCCAGCACGCTTTGCTGCAGATCGCTTTTACGCACAATCAGCGTCTGGTAGTTCGGCAGCGGCGCGTTCAGCGTCCGCCACAGCCAGAATCCGGCCAGCAGAACAGCCGCAATGAGGAGCAGATACAGGCTTTTGCGCTTTCCCTTAAGCTTCATAACAATCCTAAATATGTGTTTACCGGGGATGATTGTATCTAAACATTTTCTCAACGAAACCCTGTCTTTGCCGATAGTCAGGGAGCCGTTGCATCTGCGTTGAAGGAAGCGTTGATGAAATAGCCTTTTCCTTGGGCAAGGCCTGTTTCTATGTCACTCATTGCAGAACTTTCTTACTCCGAACGCCCCACGCTGAAATCCGCCTGGCGGCTGTTTCGCCAGCTTGCAAAAGGGCAGCTGCAGCCAGGACTTGCCTGGCAGAACCCCGCGTATCGCCGCAAGTTTATGCTGCGCTCTCTGTTGACGCCATTGGCGACCACCAGGCTGCTTTCTCACCTTGCCGTTCAGCCACAGCTGGAGGCCATGCTGAATGTGCAGCCGGGTTTACCCTGCCGTATACACCGCCCCTGGATTTCCATGAATATGGCGCACCAGAATGCCGCCGAAGCCCTGATCTCACACTATCAGATTTTCGCGCAGAGATTGCCACGTCGGGTAATGAACGCCTACCTCAGCCAGGACGGCGCTACGCTTGCGACGTTGACCGGCCGTGATGCGCAGACCTTCAGCATTCGCCTGTGTGCGGACGCCATGATGGATAAAGAGGGCGAAGCGACCCTGACATTCTGCGACGCACAAGACACGGTCCTGTCTGAGCTGACGTTTACGCTGTGCCAGTTTAACGGCAAACGAACGCTTTATGTCGGCGGGATGCAGGGGGCGAAATCCCACGTGCCTCACGAGCTGATTCAGGCTGCCACCAAATCCTGCAACGGCCTGTTCCCTAAGCGCCTGCTGGTCGAAGCCGCAATGGTGCTGGGCCAGCTGATGGGAATTGAAGCCCTGCGTACGGTCAGCAATGAAACGCACATCTACCGTAACGTTCGCTATCGTAAGAAAAAACAGGACAAGCTGCACGCTGACTACAACAGCTTCTGGGCGTCACTGGGTGCAACCTTAGACAGCAACGGAGACTACCTGCTGCCGCTGGAAATGCCGCGTAAGCCGATGGAAGAGATTGCCAGCAAGAAGCGCTCGGAATATCGCCGCCGCTATGAACTGCTCGACGGCCTGCACGCGCAGACCATCAGTAGCTGTCAGCGTTAATCTGCCCGCCCGCGTGCCAGCCACAGTACGCGGGAAAACATCTTCCGCAGTAATCCCGGCACGGCCTCCACGCCACGGCGCCCCGCTTCCATTGCCACCTCAATCGCCAAATCAGGTTTCGACGATCGGTGGATTGCCTTCACGATGACCCGCCGCATATTCATCGGAATACCATCCGGGATCTGCGCTACCCGATGGTAAACGTCGTCAAACCCCTGCCGGTACATAAAGTGTTCCATATCCAGCGCAGGGAGTGCTGTCAGGTGATGCCGTTCCAGCTCGCGATCGTTATTGAGCAAGCTGCGGACCGTAGCCGCATATTTTTTTCCGGCTTCGTCGCCGTCCACCAGCACGTGCCATTCAATGCCCATTCGCCGCGCGAATTTAATCAGCGGCTTCAACCCCGATTGAGCAAACTCGATAACCTTAATTCCCTCGGCATCAAAGTGGTGCCCGCACTGACGTGCCAGTTCGTTGATAACCCAGGTCTCTGTTTCCCCTTCCACTAACAGCCAGCAGCGGGAGAACAGCGAGGAGGCACGATTAAAGCGAATGTGAAAAGCGATACGTCGACCATCCTCAGCGTTGAGTCCATCCGGCCCCAGCCGCCACGACGCAACGCGTGACGATTCGCGCACCAGACGACAGACGTGCTCAACGGGCGTCATCGACAGCAGCTCGCCGGAATTGGTGGTGGTGATACGCTGAAGCGGCAGCAGATTTAGCAGGTTCCACGCCACCGACAGCATAATCGGATGCAGCCGCGTTTCCGGATCCTCCACCAGCAACAATGGCCGCGCGTCTTTATCGAGCCGCACCGTACCCTTGGCCTGCAGCAATGTAGAGAACAGTCCCAGCAGGATCACCCGGTGGCTACGCCCGCCGGGCTTGTCGATCATCCGGTTAATGATATCGAGATAGCGCCAGCTGCGCTGCTCGTCATGAGAACGACGACGCATCAGACGATGGCGGGATTCGGCGGTGCCCTGTTCGGAAAAATAGTGCTCCAGTAGTTGCACCATCGCCGACAATCCCTGACGAATCTGCCCGTCGGACAAATTTTGCGGGCTGGTAACCAGCTCACGGGAAAGAAAATCGAGCTGGCGAGCAGTGATTTCAACATCCGGCATGTTCGGCACCGTACCGTTGCGAATTCGCCTCATAAAGCGGGCATCCCGCAGGCGCAGAACCGGCATCAGCCGCACCAGATGGCGAGCCTGAATATCAATATCGTCCAGCGGCAGCGATTCTCCCGCGCCATTAATGAAGCTACGCAGGGTCATGACGCTGTTGTCTTCCGCAAGCTCGCCCTCCAGGCGGTAATGGATACGCTGATATCCGTCCTCGCAGGGCACCCAGCAGCGTTCCAGCGGGCGATAGCGCCGCACGCGGTGGCGGCCGGGTTCCAGTTCCCGAAACGTCAGGATGATATGCAGATGGTGTTCGCGCCCCTGAATATCACCCGGCGGAAACCAGAAATCTTCGCGGACAAAATGGTAGAGATCGGATTCCGGCGAGAGCAGCAGCGTCAGCGCATCCAGCAGGCTGGATTTACCCCAGGCGTTCTCACCGATTAATACATTGTTCTGTTCGAGCATCAGCGATAAACGATTGATACCGCGAAAGCCAACAATCTCCACTCGTTCGAGAAGCATACGCCCTCCCCCTGAAAACTTCCCTTTCGTTAACAGGAGTATAGCGGCAGGCGTCTGGCGGTGATAGCCGGGCTAAAGCAATGTTACGATTAAAAGGAAGCCTTCACTCTTTCCTCGGTAAACTAATAACCACACAAATAATAACGGCTATCTATGAATTTAATCTTATACAGGATTAATCCGGAAAAAAGTAAACTACACTTATGGAACCTTATCTCTGTACAAGGAACGACCAGATATTAACTTAAATCAAAATTAACGGTTTTATTTCACTGGTGAAGGGATAGCGTTCGTTCTTAAAATATGAACGCTAAATTATGTCGTCTTCCCTTTGCGACGATAAATAAAGTCCGGTACAGGATTTCCTGTTACCGTCACTGTTATATTTTTGAGGTGGTTATGTTCAGAAAACTGGCTGCGGAATGTTTTGGTACATTCTGGCTTGTATTTGGTGGGTGCGGTAGCGCCGTACTGGCGGCAGGTTTCCCGGAATTAGGGATTGGTTTTGCAGGCGTCGCGCTGGCATTTGGTTTAACCGTACTGACCATGGCCTATGCGGTAGGCCATATTTCCGGTGGTCACTTTAACCCGGCAGTTACTTTAGGTCTGTGGGCCGGCGGTCGTTTCCCGGCGAAAGATATTATTGGTTATATCGTGGCACAGGTTGTCGGCGGCATTATTGCAGCAGCCATTCTGTATCTGATTGCCAGCGGTAAAACCGGCTTCGACGCGGCAGCAAGCGGCTTCGCCTCCAACGGCTACGGCGAACATTCACCTGGCGGCTTCTCTATGCTGTCCGCTATCGTCATTGAAATCGTGCTGACCTGCGGCTTCCTGCTGGTGATCATGGGTTCCACCGATAAGTTCGCCCCGGCAGGCTTCGCGCCAATTGCTATCGGCCTTGCGCTGACCCTGATCCACCTGATCAGCATTCCGGTGACCAATACATCAGTTAACCCGGCACGTAGCACCGCGGTAGCTATCTTCCAGGGTGGCTGGGCGCTGCAGCAGCTGTGGCTTTTCTGGGTTATGCCAATCATCGGCGGCATCCTCGGCGGCGTGCTGTACCGCACTCTGCTTGAGAAAAAATAAGCTTCTCCCATAGAATGCGCAAAGGTCCGGCAATCGCCGGGCCTTTTCTTTTTTCTGCTGGCTTTACTCCCTTGCGAGCTTTCGGTAGTGTCAGGAGCGCTTTTGCCACTCTAAAGGACCGGGTCGTTCATGTTTTCGGGATTGTTGATTATTCTTGTGCCGCTGATTGCCGGCTATCTGATTCCTCTGCGCAGCCGATCTGCGCTGCGGCTTATTAATCGCCTGCTGAGCTGGATTGTTTACGTCATTCTTTTCTTTATGGGCATCAGCCTTGCCTTTCTGGATAATCTGGCCAGCAACCTGCTCGCTATTTTTCATTATTCCGCGGTCACCATTGTGGTTATTCTGCTGTGCAATATTATTGCCCTGCTGTGGCTCGAACGCACGCTTCCCTGGCAGCATCACCACAGCCAGGAGAAATTACCCTCCCGTATTGCAATGGCGCTGGAATCATTGCAGCTGTGCGGCGTAGTACTGCTTGGTTTTTTACTGGGGCTCACCGGATGGTCCATTTTGCATCACGCCACGGAGGCCAGCGAATATACGCTAATCTTCCTGTTATTCCTGATCGGCATTCAGCTGCGTAATAATGGAATGACCCTTAAGCAGATTGTCCTGAACCGTCGGGGAATGATTGTTGCCGTAGTGGTGGTTGCCAGCTCAATGGCCGGCGGCGTCATTAATGCCTTTATTCTCGATCTGCCGCTAAAAACAGGTCTGGCTATGGCTTCAGGGTTTGGCTGGTACTCTCTTTCCGGTATTTTACTCACCGAATCCTTTGGTCCGGTCATCGGCAGCGCGGCCTTCTTTAACGATCTGGCGCGCGAGCTAATTGCAATTATGTTAATTCCCGGTCTTGTACTGCGCCACCGTTCCAGCGCTCTGGGCCTGTGCGGTGCCACCTCGATGGACTTCACTCTGCCGGTATTACAGCGTTCCGGCGGCGTGGAAATCGTTCCGGCAGCCATCGTTCACGGCTTTATTCTGAGCCTGCTGGTGCCGCTGCTGATGGCATTTTTCTCCGCGTAATACTCCGATGGCGGTACGCCCGTGCCGCCAAAATTGCGTTAAATCAATCTCCCTGTCATTTATCCGACAATTCCCTTTTCAGCGTTGCGTCACAGGCTTACCCTTAAACATGTATATTAAATATAACTTTAAAAGGTGTGACCATGTTCTGTGTGCAATGTGAACAAACGATTCGTACTCCGGCAGGCAACGGCTGTGCTTACGCGCAGGGGATGTGCGGTAAAACGGCGCAAACTTCTGACCTTCAGGATCTGCTGATTGCTACGCTGCAGGGCTTATCTGCCTGGGCCGTAAAAGCCCGCGAATACGGCATTGTCAGCCATGACGTTGATAGCTTCGCCCCACGCGCCTTCTTCTCTACCCTGACAAACGTCAACTTCGACTCCCCGCGCATCGTCGGCTACGCCCGCGAAGCCATCGCCCTGCGCGAAATGCTTAAAGCACAGTGCCTGGCAAAAGACGCCAGCGCAGCAGTAGATAACCCGATGGCTGATTTACAGCTGGTGAGCGACGATCTCGGTGATTTACAGCGTCAGGCAGAGATGTTCACCCCGAACAAAGACAAAGCGGCGATTGGCGAGAACATTCTCGGCCTGCGCCTGCTGTGCCTGTATGGGCTGAAAGGGGCGGCGGCGTATATGGAACACGCCCACGTGCTTGGCCAGTACGACAACGATATCTACGCCCAGTACCATAAAATTATGGCCTGGCTCGGTACCTGGCCTGCGGACATGAATGCGCTGCTCGAGTGCTCCATGGAAATCGGTCAGATGAACTTCAAGGTGATGAGCATTCTGGACGCCGGTGAAACCACCGCCTATGGTCACCCGACGCCAACCCAGGTCAACGTCAAAGCGGTCGCCGGCAAAGCGATTCTGATTTCCGGCCACGACCTGAAAGATCTCTACAACCTGCTGCAGCAAACCGAAGGCACCGGCGTTAACGTCTATACCCACGGTGAAATGCTGCCTGCGCACGGTTACCCGGAGCTGCGTAAATTCAAACACCTGGTCGGTAACTACGGCAGCGGCTGGCAGAACCAGCAGGTTGAGTTCGCCCGCTTCCCTGGCCCGGTGGTGATGACGTCTAACTGCATCATCGACCCGACCGTCGGCGAGTATGACAACCGTATCTGGACCCGCAGCATTGTCGGCTGGCCAAACGTCAGCCACCTCGAAGGCGATGACTTCACCCCGGTTATCGAACAGGCTCAACAGCTGGCGGGCTTCCCGTACGATGAAATCGAACATCTGATCACCGTTGGCTTTGGTCGTCAGACCCTGCTGGGTGCCGCCGACACGCTGATTGACCTCGTCAGCCGCGAAAAACTTCGTCACATCTTCCTCGTCGGCGGCTGTGACGGCGAACGCACCGAACGTAGCTACTTCACCGACTTCGCCACCAGCGTCCCTGACGACTGCCTGGTGCTGACGCTCGCCTGCGGCAAATACCGCTTCAACAAGCTGGACTTCGGGGATATCGAAGGCCTGCCGCGTCTGGTGGATGCCGGACAGTGTAACGACGCATACTCAGCCATCATTCTGGCGGTCACGCTGGCCGAAAAACTGGGCTGCGGCGTGAACGATCTGCCGCTGTCGCTGGTGCTTTCCTGGTTTGAACAGAAGGCGATTGTGATCCTGCTGACGCTGCTGTCCCTCGGCGTGAAAAACATCGTTACCGGGCCAACCGCACCGGGCTTCCTGACGCCGGATCTGCTTGCAGTGCTGAACGAGAAATTTGGTCTGCGCTCGATCACAACCGTTGAACAGGATCTGCAGCAGATGCTGTGCGCCTGAGGAGAAAATCATGACGATGCCAACTTCTCAATGCAAATGGCGGATGCAGGTGCACCACATCCAGCAGGAAACGCCGGATGTGTGGACGCTGTCCCTGCTCTGCCATGACTATTACCCGTATCGCGCTGGGCAGTATGCGCTGGTGAGCATCCGCAATTCAGCCGAAACGCTGCGTGCCTACACGATCTCCTCCACGCCGGGCGTGAGCGAATATATTACGCTGACCGTTCGCCGAATTGCCGACGGTCAGGGATCGGAATGGTTAACCCGCGACGTTAAGCGCGGTGACTATTTGTGGCTCTCCGACGCACAAGGTGAGTTTACCTGCGACGATAAACCTGCTGACAAGCTGCTGTTGCTGGCGGCGGGCTGTGGCGTTACGCCGGTGATGTCGATGCGTCGCTGGCTGGCAAAAAACCGTCCTGAAGCCGATGTGCAGGTCATTTTCAGCGTTCGTTCGCCAGAAGACGTCATTTTTGCCGATGAGTGGCGTAACTATCCGGTCACTCTGGTGGCGGAAAACAATGCCACTCACGGTTTTGTGGCAGGTCGCCTGACCACCTCACTGCTGGAATGCGTGCCGGATCTGGCTGCCCGTACGGTAATGACCTGCGGCCCTGCGCCCTATATGGATTGGGTGGAAGAGCACGTGAAGGCGCTTGGCGTGACGCATTTCTACAAAGAGAAATTCTTCACGCCCGTTGCCGAAGCGGCGACCAGCGGCCTGAAATTCACCAAACTGCAACCGGCGAAGGAGTTTTATGCTCCGGTGGGCACCACGCTGCTGGAGGCGCTGGAAAGCAATAAAGTACCGGTGAATGCCGCCTGTCGCGCTGGCGTGTGCGGAAGCTGCAAAACCCGCGTGGTCAGCGGTGAGTACAGCGTCACCAGCACCATGACGTTGACGGATGAAGAGCAGAAGCAGGGCTATGTGCTGGCCTGCTCCTGCCATCCTCAGGGTGATTTAGTCCTGGCCTGATCAAAATACCCGGCAGCACTGCGTTTTCTTGGCCTGCGGCATCTCAAACCGTAGGCCGGGTTAGCTCCGGCAAAAAATCCCTGCGGCCAGCCTCACCGCGGGGATTTTTAATTCCATTTTGACTGACTTCCCAGCGCATAGCGCCCTGCCCCCAGACAGGCAATAGCCAACGCCGCCACGAAATAAAACACCAGGCTTTCAATGGCCCACGCCCCCACCGCATCAAGCGCGAAGGTCTGGCCGGTCCCTACCATCAGCCACGCCACCACCATCGTCAACGCCAGCACAAGTGCACAAGGTCGGGTCAGAATGCCGAGAATGATAAGGCACGGCGCAATCACTTCCCCCACCAGCACGCCGTAGGCAATAAACCCCGGCAGCCCTTTTGCTACCAGCATACTGCTGATGCCGTCAACGCCATGAAAAAGCTTATGCAGACCGTGAAACAGCATTAACCCGCCAACCGCCAGACGCAGCAACAACCTGCCAAAATCGTCTTTCGCCGCAGAACGGCGGCTATCCATTAACAATGATTTAACCATTTGACCTTATTCCTTATTTTCCCTGTACCCAAACCAGCCTATGCTGAAGAATCGAACAAATAAACCTGCTGAAAATAAGGGGATTTTGGCGCGCACGCCAGTGAGTTTCATCTAAGCTTGTAAGCGGTATCACAAAAAGGAGAAGGAAAACCATGAAACAAACGGTTGCTGCTTATATTGCGAAAACGCTTGAACAAGCCGGGGTGAAACGAATCTGGGGCGTCACGGGTGACTCCCTTAACGGGCTCAGCGACAGCCTGAACAAAATGGGCACCATTGAGTGGATGCCGACGCGCCACGAGGAAGTCGCCGCATTCGCGGCGGGCGCCGAAGCCCAGTTAACCGGCGAGCTGGCGGTCTGTGCGGGCTCATGCGGGCCAGGGAACTTGCACCTGATTAACGGCCTGTTCGACTGCCACCGCAACAACGTCCCGGTGCTGGCGATTGCCGCCCACATTCCGTCGAGCGAAATCGGCAGCGGGTATTTTCAGGAGACCCATCCGCAGGAGCTATTCCGCGAGTGCAGCCACTACTGCGAACTGGTTTCTTCTCCGGAACAGATCCCTCAGGTACTTGCACGAGCCTTGCGTGAGGCGGTGCTGAAACGTGGCGTTTCCGTGGTTGTCCTGCCGGGTGACGTAGCGCTGAAACCCACGCCAGAGAACGCCAGCACCCACTGGTATCATGCTCCGCAGCCCATCGTGGTGCCGGAAATGGAAGAGCTGCGCAAGCTGGCACAGCTGCTGCGTTACTCCAGCAATATCACCCTGCTGTGCGGCAGCGGTTGTGCCGGTGCGCATAAAGAGTTACTTGAATTCGCCGGCAAGCTGAAGTCGCCGATCGTCCATGCCATGCGCGGCAAAGAGCACGTAGAATACGACAACCCCTATGACGTGGGCATGACCGGGCTTATCGGATTTTCTTCAGGTTTTCACGCCATGATGAATGCCGACACGCTGGTGCTGCTCGGCACTCGCTTCCCGTACCGACCCTTCTACCCGGCCGATGCCAAAATCATTCAGATAGACATTGACCCCGCCAGCATCGGCGCGCACAGCAAAGTCGATATGGCGCTCGTCGGCGACATTAAGGCAACGCTTGCGGCCCTGACGCCGCTGCTGGAAGAAAAAACCGACCGGGCATTCCTCGACAAGGCGCTGGAGCACTACCGTGAGGCGCGCAAAGGGCTGGATGACTTAGCCAAACCCAGCGACAAAGCCATTCACCCACAGTATCTGGCGCAGCAGATTAGCCACTTTGCAAACGATGATGCCATCTTTACCTGCGATGTCGGCACGCCGACCGTCTGGGCTGCTCGCTATCTGAAAATGAACGGCAAGCGGCGGCTGCTCGGCTCGTTTAACCACGGCTCAATGGCAAACGCCATGCCGCAGGCGCTGGGTGCTAAAGCCACGTTTCCCGATCGACAAGTCGTGGCAATGTGCGGCGACGGTGGCTTCAGCATGTTAATGGGCGATTTTCTCTCCGTGGCACAGATGAAGCTGCCGCTTAAAATCGTGGTCTTTAACAACAGCGTACTCGGCTTTGTGGCAATGGAGATGAAAGCCGGTGGCTATCTGACCGATGGCACCGATCTGCATGACACCAACTTCGCCAACATTGCCGAAGCCTGCGGCATCAAAGGGATTCGGGTGGAGAAGTCCGCCGATCTCGACGAAGCGCTACAGCAGGCATTCAGCCATGACGGCCCTGCGCTGGTGGACGTGGTGGTGGCAAAAGATGAACTCGCCATTCCGCCACAAATTAAGCTTGAGCAGGCCAAAGGTTTCAGCCTGTATATGCTGCGCGCCATCATCAGCGGACGCGGCGATGAGGTAATCGAACTGGCGAAAACCAACTGGCTCAGGTAAAAAGAGAGGCATACCCCTGATGCAAAAAAGGAAATGCCGTGATCGATTTACGTAGTGATACCGTCACCCGCCCGAGCCGCGCCATGCTGGAACAGATGATGGCCGCCCCGGTCGGGGATGACGTGTACGGGGACGACCCGACCGTGAATGCGCTGCAGCGTTATGCAGCAGAGCTGGGCGGCAAAGAAGCCGCCCTGTTTTTGCCAACCGGCACCCAGGCGAACCTGGTGGCGCTGCTCTCCCATTGCGAACGTGGCGAAGAGTATATCGTCGGTCAGGGCGCGCATAACTATCTCTACGAAGCGGGCGGCGCCGCGGTGCTCGGCAGTATTCAGCCGCAGCCGATTGATGCCGCTGCGGATGCCACGCTGCCGCTTGATAAGGTCGCCGCTAAAATCAAAGCCGACGACATTCACTTCGCCCGAACCAAACTTCTGAGCCTCGAAAATACCCACAACGGTAAAGTCCTGCCGCGCCAATACCTGAAAGAAGCCTGGGAATTTACCCGTGAGCGCAAGCTGGGCCTGCACGTTGACGGTGCACGCATCTTTAACGCCGTTGTGGAATATGGCTGCGAGCTGAAAGAGATCGCGCAGTATTGCGACTCCTTCACGATTTGCCTTTCTAAAGGCCTCGGCACGCCGGTCGGTTCGCTGCTGGTCGGCAGCGAGGAATACATCAGGCGCGCGAATCGCTGGCGCAAAATGACCGGTGGCGGCATGCGCCAGGCGGGCATTCTGGCGGCGGCAGGCCTGTACGCGCTGAAAAACAACGTTCAGCGCCTGAAGGACGATCACGACAACTCGGCGTGGATGGCGGCTCAGCTGAAAGAGATCGGCGCTGACGTGATGCGTCACGACACCAACATGCTCTTCGTGCGCGTCGGTGAAGAAAACGCAGCAGCGCTGGGTGAACACCTGAAGGCAAACGGCGTGCTGATCAACGCCTCGCCCATTGTGCGTTTAGTGATGCATCTGGACGTCAACCGCGAACAGCTGACGGAAGTCGTTCGCCACTGGCAATCATTTTTGAATAAATAAGGATATAACGTGCCGCAAACCATTCTGGTGCTTGGCGCCAGCGGCTATATTGGCCAGCATCTGGTCACCGAACTGAGCGCGCGTGGTTTTACCGTGCGCGCTGCGGCACGTAACACGGAAAGGCTGCAAAAGCTGGCGCTGCCCGGCGTCAGCTGTCATCACGTGGATCTGAACTGGCCTAAGGAGCTGCCCGCGCTGCTTGAAGGCGTGGACACGGTCTATTTTCTTGTTCACGGCATGGGCGAAGGCGGCAATTTTATCGCTCATGAACGGCAGGTCGCACTCAACGTCCGCGATGCCTTGCGCCAACAGCCGGTGAAGCAAATTATCTTCCTGAGCTCGCTCCAGGCCCCAGAGCATAAACAGTCCGATCACCTGCGCGCCCGCCAGATAACAGGCGATCTGTTGCGTGAAGCAAGCATTCCGGTAACCGAACTGCGCGCCGGTATCATCGTCGGCGCAGGCTCCGCAGCGTTCGAGGTCATGCGCGATATGGTGTATAACCTGCCGGTGCTGACGCCGCCGCGCTGGGTGCGTTCACGCACCACGCCCATCGCTCTGGAAAATTTGCTCGTCTACCTGGTGGAATTACTGAATCATCCGGCACAGCAGCATCGCGTGCTGGAGGCCGCCGGGCCGGAAGTACTGAGTTATCAGGAACAGTTCGAGCACTTTATGCGCATCAGCGGCCGCCATCGTCCGCTGATCCCCATCCCCTTCCCCACCAGCTGGATTTCAGTGTGGTTTTTGAACGTCATCACCTCCGTACCGCCGACCACCGCCAAAGCGCTGATCCAGGGCTTAAAGCACGACCTGCTGGCGGACGATCGCGAACTACGCGCGCTGGTCCCGCAGAATTTGATCTCTTTCGATGAAGCCGTCAGGCGTACGCTGAAGGAAGAAGAGCAGCTGATGAACTCCAGCGACTGGGGCTATGACGCTCAGGCCTTTGCCCGCTGGCGCCCCGAATATGGGTATTTTCCGAAGCAGGCGGGCTGCACCGTCTGCACCTCCGCCAGCCTCGACGCACTGTGGCAGGTGGCCAACCAGCTCGGCGGCAAAGAGCGTTATTTCTTTGGCAATATGTTGTGGGACATTCGCGCGGGCATGGACAGGCTGATCGGGCACAAGCTCGCCAAAGGCCGTCCTGAACATGCAATGCTTGCAACCGGCGATGCGGTCGACAGCTGGAAGGTCATTATCGTCGAGCCGCAAAAGCAGCTCTCATTGCTGTTTGGCATGAAGGCGCCCGGGCTCGGGCGACTCACCTTCAGCATGAAAGATAAAGGCGACCATCGCGAAATCGACGTTCGGGCCTGGTGGCATCCGCACGGTATGCCAGGCTTGTTCTATTGGCTGCTGATGATCCCGGCGCATTTGTTCATTTTTCGGGGCATGGCAAAGCGCATGGCGAAGCTTGCCGAAGAAATCACGCGAGAAACCGCGAATTGAGCGTTTTTATTCGTAGTTTCTCATTGCAAGTCAGCGTAATTCACGGAAAAATGCGCACGAAATTCTTTTCAGACACAGTGGATTGATATGAAGGTACTGGTCACCGGGGCCACCAGCGGTTTAGGCCGCAATGCGGTGGAATATCTGCGCCGTAAAGGCATCAGCGTCAGAGCAACCGGTCGCAATGAAGCGATGGGACGCCTGCTGGAAAAAATGGGCGCCGAGTTTGTCCATGCTGATCTGACCGAACTGGTATCCTCGCAGGCGAAAGTGATGCTCGCCGGCGTCGACACGCTGTGGCACTGTTCCAGCTTTACCTCGCCGTGGGGCACTCAGGAAGCGTTCGATCTGGCAAACGTGCGCGCCACCCGTCGCCTTGGCGAATGGGCCGTTGCCTGGGGCGTGCGCAACTTCGTGCATATCTCTTCGCCGTCGCTCTATTTCGACTATCATCACCGTCGCGACATCAAAGAAGAGTTCCGCCCCAACCGCTTCGCCAACGAATTTGCCCGCAGTAAAGCGGCAGGCGAAGAGGTGATCAATCTGCTGGCGCAGGCCAACCCAAACACACGGTTTACCGTCCTGCGCCCGCAAAGCCTGTTCGGCCCGCACGATAAAGTGTTTATTCCGCGCCTGGCACAGATGATGCACCACTACGGCAGCGTGCTGCTGCCGCGCGGCGGCACGGCACAGGTCGACATGACCTATTACGAAAACGCCGTTCATGCCATGTGGCTCGCCAGCCAGCCGGTTTGTGATTCCCTGCCGTCAGGGCGCGTCTACAACATCACCAACGGCGAACCCCGCAGCCTGAAAAGCATCGTGCAAAAGCTTATCGACGAGCTGGATATTCACTGTCGCATCCGCTCGGTGCCGTATCCGATGCTGGACATGGTGGCCCGCAGCATGGAGCGCTTCGGCAATAAAGCGGCAAAAGAGCCCTCTTTCACCCATTACGGCGTGTCGAAGCTGAATTTTGATTTCACCCTCGACATCAGCCGCGCGGAACGGGAGCTCGGCTATCAGCCGATTGTGACGCTGGATGAGGGCATCACCCGGACGGCACACTGGCTGAAAGACCATGGCAAGCTGCCGCGTTAACCCTGCCCGTATTTCTCCAGCAGCGCCTCGGCGATAGACTGCGTTTCTGCATCCGCCGTGCCATCCCAGCGCGAGGGGCGGAAATGCATCTGAAACGCTGCGACGACCCTTTTTTGCTGCTGCCATGTCATTCCCGGCGTGACCTCATAGCCGTATCGCGCCAGTAAATCGAGTACCGAATGCATCTCAACCGGTTGCGATGGCGCACGTCCGTTCAGGTAAAATCCTACCCGGTCAGCATCCGGCCACGCGCCGATCCCCTGCTGTGCCAGCTCCCGCCACGGAAATTCAGGGCCAGGATCCTCTTTACGCTGCGGAGCAATATCCGCATGGGCCACCACGTTTTGCGGCTCAATCTTGTAGCGCGAAATGATGTCCTTCGCCAGCGGGATCAGGGCGTCGATTTGCGTGGCGGCAAACGGCGAATAGCTTTTTACGCCCGCCGTTTTCTGCCAGCCGTGATTTTCCAGTTCGATGCCAATCGAGGTGTCATTAATGCGCGTGGCACCACGCCAGAAACTGACGCCCGCATGCCAGGCCAGATCCTGTTCCGGCACCAGCTGCCAGATTAGCGGCTTACCTTTACGCAGCGGCGGGGTTTCAGGGATCAGATAATGTGCACTGACGTCCCTTCCCGTTAGCGTAACCAGAGAATTGTCGAAATCACCGGCGGTGTAGTGGATCACCAGCATTTTGATTCGAGGGTACGCATTCGGCGCCGGGTGGTTAGTATCGAGCAGATAGCCCGGTTTGCTGATCAACCCCTGGCGACTCAGTTCCCTTTCACTGGAGCAACCTGCAAGCAGCAGCACCAGCGCCATGAGGAGATAACGTTTCATTGCCGTAATTTCACCGCCGTTCCGCTGACGCTCACCATCAGCATGCTGCTGTCTTTGCCGACGGTTTCGTAATCAATATCAATGCCGACTACCGCGTCCGCGCCCAGGGCTTTAGCCTGATCGCCTAATTCCTGAAAGGCGATTTCGCGTGCCTTGCGCAACTCTTTCTCATAGGCACCGGAGCGTCCGCCGACAATGTCGCGGATCCCGGCAAAAAAATCGCGGAAGATGTTCGCTCCCAGAATGGCTTCGCCGGTCACGACGCCGCAATAGTCAGTGATGGTTTGCCCTTCCAGGGTCGGGGTTGTTGAGAACTGCATTCGGCCTCCTTCTTCAATGCCTTAGCTCTGTTTATCAAACGCATTATCGTACCGATACGCTATGCTTGAAAACATCTTAATACCGTAGTCAGTCTATAAGGAAATCCACTATGCGCTATTCTGCCGCTGCCCTGCTTGTCCCTTGTGCACTTTTGCTCAGCGCCTGCACCACCGTCACGCCAGCCTTCAAGGATATCGGCACCCGCTCGGGCCCTTGCGTTGAAGGCGGTCCGGACACCGTGGCCCAGAAATTTTACGACTACCGCATTCAGCACCGCAATAACGACTGGGCCGGGCTGCGCCCGTATCTGAGCGACGACCTGGCGAAAGTGCTTAACGATGCGAATAACGACCCGAATAAACGCGCATTGCTGCAGCAGGATCCATTCTCCAGCCGCGCAACGCCACCGGACAGCGCCGATGTCAGCAGCGCATCCACCATCCCGAATACCGATGCACGCAACATACCGCTGCGCGTAGCGCTGAAGCAGGGTTCACAGAGCTGGCAGGATGAAGTGCTGATGATCCGCGAAGGACAGTGCTGGGCCGTGGATGATGTCCGCTACCTCGGCGGCAGCGTTCACGCCCCGGCTGGCACGCTGCGTCAGACGCTCTCTAAGTAAAATTCCCATCTAATAACTCAGGGTAAATGTCTGGCATTCTGTGATGAATGCTGACATTTATTCTGATGCCCCTGCGCCTTCGCTATTTTGTGCTAACTTTAAGTATAAACGCGGTTTATAGTTAAGTTTTAACGCATAAATATTGCATAACTATTCTGTGAACGTTACTATTTGCGGCCTCAATAGCTATCGGTGTCAGATTTCCCGGATGAGTATAAAACTAGAAGGCATTAACTGCTTTTACGGCGCGCATCAGGCGCTGTTCGACATAACCCTGGACTGCCCGCAGGGTGAAACGCTGGTGCTGCTTGGCCCTAGCGGCGCGGGAAAAAGTTCGCTGTTACGCGTGCTTAACCTGCTGGAAATGCCGCGCTCCGGCACCCTGTCCATTGCGGGAAATCAGTTCAATTTCAGCAAAGCACCGAACGATAAAGCGATTCGCGATCTGCGTCAGAACGTCGGCATGGTTTTCCAGCAGTACAACCTGTGGCCACATCTGACCGTTCTGCAAAACCTGATTGAAGCGCCCTGCCGCGTGCTCGGTTTGACCAAAGAGCAGGCTTTAGCGCGTGCAGAAAAATTGCTTGAGCGTCTGCGCCTGAAGCCATACAGCGATCGCTATCCGCTGCATTTATCCGGCGGTCAGCAGCAGCGCGTGGCCATTGCCCGTGCGCTGATGATGGAGCCGCAGGTTCTGCTGTTTGATGAGCCAACCGCCGCACTGGATCCGGAAATCACCGCCCAGATTGTCAGCATTATTCGCGAGCTGGCTCAGACCCAGATTACCCAGGTGATCGTCACTCACGAAGTGGAAGTGGCGCGTAAAACCGCCAGCCGCGTGGTGTATATGGAAAACGGTCACATTGTAGAACAAGGGGATGCGGGCTGCTTTGCCGCGCCGCAGACCGAAGCGTTTAAAAACTATCTTTCACACTGATGTTTTCGGGAACAATGACAATGAAAAAAATCGTGATTGCCGCGCTGC
This sequence comes from Scandinavium sp. UTDF21-P1B, assembly GCF_040750395.1. Classification (NCBI taxonomy): domain Bacteria; kingdom Pseudomonadati; phylum Pseudomonadota; class Gammaproteobacteria; order Enterobacterales; family Enterobacteriaceae; genus Scandinavium; species Scandinavium sp. UTDF21-P1B. The sequence goes on along the minus strand of NZ_JBFLVD010000011.1, from coordinate 87,720 downwards.
TTGCCAGCGTCAGCCTCTCCGCAGGCGCCGCCCAGACTATTCGTTTTGCGATGGAAGCATCTTATCCTCCGTTTGAATCCATGGACGCCAGCAATAAAATTGTCGGCTTCGACGTGGATCTGGCGAATGCCCTGTGCAAACAGATTGACGCCACCTGTACCTTCACCAATCAGGCCTTCGACAGCCTGATCCCAAGCCTGAAATTCCGCCGCTTCGACGCAGTCATTTCAGGGATGGACATCACCCCTGAGCGTGAAAAGCAGGTGCTGTTCACTCAGCCTTACTATGAAAACTCCGCGCTGTTCGTCGGCCAGAAAGGCAAAATCGCCGATATTGCCGCGCTGAAGGGCAAAAAAGTGGGCATGCAGAACGGTTCTACGCACCAGAAATTCATCACTGACAAGCACCCGGAAATCACCGTTGTGCCTTACGACAGCTACATGAACGCTAAGCTGGATATGCAGAACGGCCGTATCGATGCCGTCTTTGGTGACACAGCCGTCGTTACCGAGTGGCTGAAAGCCGATCCGAAACTGGCCGCCATCGGCGACAAAGTGACCGACAAAGACTACTTCGGCACCGGCCTCGGTATTGCCGTACGTCAGGGCAACACCGACCTGCAGCAGAAGCTGAATACGGCGCTGGATCAAGTGAAGAAAGACGGCACTTACCAGACCATCTACAGCAAATGGTTCCAGAAGTAAGACTTGATGAACGAAATGTTTCCATTAGCAAGCGCCGCCGGGATGACCGTCGGCCTTGCCGTTTGTGCGCTGGCGATCGGCCTGGTGCTGGCAATGATCTTTGCAGTCTGGGAGTCAGCCAAATGGCGCCCTGTCGCGTGGGTTGGCACCGGTCTGGTCACCATCCTGCGAGGATTACCGGAAATTCTGGTGGTCCTGTTTATCTATTTTGGCTCTTCACAGCTGCTGCTTCTGCTCTCTGACGGCTTCACGATTAACCTCGGCGTGGTGCAAATCCCGGTGCAGATGCAGATCGAAAACTTCGACGTCAGCCCGTTCCTGTGTGGCGTGATCGCCCTCTCCCTGCTTTATTCCGCCTACGCTTCGCAAACCCTGCGCGGCGCGCTGAAAGCGGTACCGCAGGGCCAGTGGGAATCCGGCCAGGCGCTTGGCCTGTCAAAATCGGCTATTTTCTTCCGCCTGGTCATGCCACAGATGCGGCGCCATGCGCTGCCGGGGCTGGGTAACCAGTGGCTGGTGCTGCTGAAGGATACCGCGCTGGTGTCGCTTATCAGCGTCAACGACTTGATGCTACAGACTAAAAGCATCGCCACCCGTACACAGGAGCCATTTACCTGGTACATCGTGGCGGCGGCGATTTACCTGGTGATCACTCTGCTCAGCCAGTACATCCTCAAACGCATTGACCTGCGCGCGACTCGCTTTGAACGGAGACCAGGCTGATGCTTGAGTATTTACCCGAACTGCTGAAAGGGCTGCACACCAGCCTGACGCTGACCGTCGCGTCAATTGTGGTGGCGCTGATATTGTCGCTGATTTTCACCATCATCCTGACGCTGAAAACGCCGGTGCTGGTGTGGATCGTTCGCGCCTACATCACGCTGTTTACCGGCACGCCGCTGCTGGTGCAAATCTTTCTGATTTACTATGGCCCAGGCCAGTTCCCGCAGCTGCAGAACTATCCGGCGCTGTGGCATCTGCTCTCCGAACCGTGGCTGTGCGCGCTGATTGCTCTGTCGCTCAACAGCGCCGCTTACACCACACAGCTGTTCTATGGGGCTATCCGCGCTATTCCGGAAGGCCAGTGGCAATCCTGCGGCGCGCTGGGGATGAGCAAGAAGGATACGCTGGCGATCCTGCTGCCGTATGCGTTTAAGCGCGCCCTCTCGTCTTACTCCAACGAAGTGGTGCTGGTGTTTAAGAGTACTTCTCTCGCTTATACCATTACCCTGATGGAAGTGATGGGTCACGGCCAGCTGCTGTACGGCCGCACCTACGATGTGATGGTCTTTGGCGCGGCAGGTCTGGTGTATCTGGTGGTCAACGGTCTGCTGACCCTGATGATGCGCCTGATCGAACGCAAAGCGCTGGCGTTTGAACGCCGCAGCTAGAAAGCATAAAAAAACAACAGCAAAGCGGCTATCTCTCTGGATAGCCGCTTTTTTTATATCTTAATTAAACTATTTAATCATTTTTATTGCATATAAATTCACTCGATAGCAAGGTAATGCTCATGCCTCAGGCAGGGCAAAATTGATAAGATTGACCGACGGGAGCTTTACCATGAAGAAATTAATCCTGGCAGCGCTGCTTGCCACCGTAGCCGCAGGCGCCAGCGCAGCCGAGAAAATCAGCTTTGGCGTCTCCGCCACCTACCCACCGTTCGAATCCCTTGATGCCAACAACCAGATTGCCGGGTTTGATATCGATCTGGCCAAAGCGTTATGCAAACAGATGCAGGCGGATTGCACCTTCACCAACCACGCGTTCGATAGCCTGATTCCTTCGCTGAAGTTTAAAAAATATGACGCCGTGATTTCCGGAATGGACATCACGCCGGAACGCAGCAAGCAGGTAGCATTTACCGACCCGTACTACGCCAACTCGGCGCTGGTGATTGCCAAAAAAGGCGAGTTCAGGAGCTTTGACGATCTGAAAGGCAAGCGCGTCGGCATGGAGAACGGCACCACGCACCAGAAGTATTTGCAGGACAAACATCCTGAAGTGAAAACCGTGGCCTATGACAGCTACCAGAATGCGATCATTGACCTGAAAAATGGGCGTATCGACGGCGTATTCGGCGATACTGCGGTGGTGAACGAATGGCTGAAAACCAACCCACAGCTCGGTACCGCCACGCCAAAAGTGACCGACCCGCAGTATTTCGGTACCGGCCTTGGCATCGCGGTCCGTCCGGACAACAAAGCGCTGCTGGAAAAGCTGAACGGTGCGCTGAAGGCGATTAAAGCAGACGGTACTTACGAGAAAATCAGCACGCAGTGGTTCCCGGAGTAATTTATCTTCCCCGGTGGCGATTCGCTTACCGGGGCTATGCTAATTTTGTAGGCCCGGTAAGCGAAGCACCACCGGGCAATGTTTTTAAAGAGGCACAAAAAAGCGGAAACAAGCACCAGACGCCGCATCCATCAGACGAATTCCCCCGCCGTGCAGCTCCAGCATGCGGCGCACTATCAGCAGCCCCAGCCCTCCTCTGTCCTCACGCGCGCTTTTGGTATTCAGCGCCGAAGGACGCTGGAACAGCTGATCGCGCAACCCTTGCTCCACGCCCGGGCCGCTGTCAGCCACTTCCACCTGCAGCTGCGCATCCTCCTGCCAGACGCGCAGTTTGATCGTTCCGCCCTGCGGCGTGTGGCGCACTGCGTTATCCAGCAGGTTCGTCACCACCCGTTCAATCATCGACACATCCGCATTAAGCAGAGGCAACGTTCGTGGCATATCGACCTGAAGCGCAAGCTGCCGGGTTTCAATGGTCAGATCGAATTTCTGTGCCACGTCCTGAATCAGTTCGGCGATAGCAAACCGCTCCAGCTGCGGCTTAATGCCGCCGTGTTCAAGCTTCGCGAGCTCAAACAGCTGCTGCGATAAGTGGCGAACTTTGTGCCCCTGGCGCAGCGCAATAGCCAGATACTGCCGATTATCCTCAGGCGTTAACGTGTCAGCCTTCAGCGAAAGCGTTTCCAGATAGCCCAGTAATGACGTCAGCGGCGTACGTAAATCATGAGAGATGTTGGCAATAAATTCACGACGCTGGCGGTCGCTATCCGATAGCTCATCCCACTGGCTGGCAATTTTGCGTGCCAGCTCGATAAACGTGTTATGCAGAATGGCAACTTCATTGGCCGGTTCATGCTCAGGCGTTTGCTGCGCCAGCCGTTTGATGGCGCTGATGCTGTCCTGATCGAGCCCGCGCACGTCTGCGGTCAGCTGTTTAACCGGGCGCGTCACCCAGTACCAGACCATCACGCCCGCGAGGCTGCCAAACAGCGCCACCAGCAGCAGCGACCACAGCACCGTACTCCATAGCGCTTTCTGCCAGGCGCTGTCGGAGAGCGCATTCAGATCCTCACCCTGCAAAATAATGTACAGGTAGCAGCGCAGTTCACCGTCCAGCCGAACGGGGGCAACGCTGAAGACTTTCTGCTTATCCAGGCTGCGCGGATCGTCGCCAAAAACAGGCCACGCCGCGCCGCCAAGAAACGTTTGCAGCGGCGCGATGTCTATTTTCTGGCGCTTCACATGGCCCGCCGGTGCGGCGTCGGCCAGTAAATTGCCCTCCGGTGAAACCAGATAGAGTTCAACGCTCGGGTTGAGGGTCATCAGGCGGTCAAAGAGCGTTTTAAGCGTCTGACGGTTGACGTTGCCCTGCCTGTCGAGCAGCGGTTCACTGTTGACGATTTGCTGTGCCAGCCCGGCGGAGAGACGCTGTACCATCGCGCTGCCGTACTGGCTGGTGCTGTAGAGCTGGACGCTGCATGCGGCAATCGCGCAAAGCAGCAGGATTGCAGTGAACACCAGCGTCAGCCGCTGGCTGAGGCTCAGACGGCGGATCATGTCGTACGCTCCGTTTTGTCGCTGGCGAACTTGTAGCCTTTTCCCCAGACGGTCAGAATGATTTCCGGCTCGGCGGGATCGTGCTCAATTTTGATACGCAGACGGTTAATGTGCGTGTTGACGGTGTGCTCGTAGCCTTCATGCTGATAGCCCCAGACCCGGTCCAGCAAAGAGAGGCGGGAGAAGACTTCCCCCGGGTGACGGGCAAACCAGTACAGTAAATCGAATTCGCGGGGCGTGAGCTCAATCTGCTCACCGCGCAGCCGCACTTCACGCGCCAGCGGGTCAATGGTCAGGCCGTGACAGCTGATTAACCCACCTTCCATGCGAATGTTTTGCCCCATCGCCTCCTGGCGGCGGAACAGTGCTTTGACACGCGCAATCAATTCAAGCACCGAAAATGGCTTAGGCAGATAGTCGTCAGCCCCCATTTCAAGACCAAGCACCCGGTGCGTTTCGCTGGTACGGGCGCTGATGATGATCACCGGCAGATAGCGCGTCATCTGGCGAATGCGGCGACAAATTTCCAGACCATCAACGCCAGGCAGCATTAAGTCGAGGATCACCGCATCCCATACCTGTTTTTCAAGCTGCACCAGCGCCTGATTGCCATCCGCTTCATGGACAATCTGATAGCCTTCGTCCTGAAGATTCAGCCGCAGCAAGGTGGCGATATCCTGATCGTCTTCCACCAGCAGTATTTTCTTTGGCGTAGTCATCGCATTCCACCGTAAGTCGTTTCTCCAAGCTTAACGCAGGGGAGCACCGCGAGTTATCACATTTTATTTAAACTTTCGTGAGGAAGTGGGGATGAGTCGTGGCGCACGATAGCGGTATATCGCTCGTCAGATATACCCACAACGCAAAATGAGGAATGACCATGAAAAAGTTAATGATTGCCGCCGCTGCCGTTTCTGCCCTGGTGATGTTTAACGCTCAGGCCGCTGACAGCATGAGTAAAGACAAGATGGCGCTGTCTCATGACGGAATGACCAAAGACGGTATGAAGCACGACAAAATGGACAAGATGAAAAAGGATGAAATGAAAAAAGGCGAGATGAAAAAAGACGCGATGAGTCAGTAGATTCAGGCTGCATCCGCTTATCACCCTCTCTCTAACCCTCTCCCTGAGGGAGAGGGAATCTGGACGGTGCAGCTTTTTTCGAACCCGCTCAGATCCTGGCTTTCTCCCCCTCTCTTTGGGTCCAACCTTTTTATTTCCGAATCAGCAGCGTCAGCACTTCATAGTGCGCAGTATGCGGGAACATATCGAACAGCTGCACGCGGGCGACGCGGTATGCCGCCAGGTGGCTAAAATCTTTCGCCATCGACTGCGCGTTGCAGCTGGAGTAGATGATAAACGCCGGTGCCATTTCGCTCAGATAATCGCACAAGGCTTTACCGATGCCGCGACGCGGCGGATTGACCAGCACCAGCTCCGGCACGGCGCCCTGAGCGGTGGCAAACTGCGTCGAGTCCAGCGCCTGAAAATGCAGGTTATGCAGCCCTGACTCCTGGGCTGACTGCTTCGCGCAGGCAATCGCCTCCGCCGAAATTTCAATCCCGGTCAGCATCATCTCAGGCGTGGCGCAGTGCAGGCCAAACCCGCCAACGCCGCAGAACAGATCCCACATATGCTTAACCGGCAGCTCCCGCACCCAGTCTCGCGCCGTAGCGTAAAGCTGGCTCGCCACCGACGGGTTGGTCTGGAAGAAGCTTTGCGGGCGGATCCACAGCGGTACGCCGTTAAACCGTTCAGGCAGCGCCTGCTGGTCAGTGAGGAATATTTCCTGCTCGCCTTCCATAATCGCCATGTGAACAGGCTGAATGTTCACCGAAATCACTTTCAGCTGCGGCAGCTGCGCCTGTAACCCGGGCAGCGCGGCACGCAGCTGCTCCAGTTTCGCTTCCGAACGCAGCACAAAACGCAGCATCATCCCGCCGTCAAGCTGGCTTTCCGTCAGCAGCAGGTATTTCAGCTCGCCGCGCTTGCGGGCTACGTTGTAGGGCGTGAGGCCCGCTCGGGCGATAAACGGCTTCAGGGCGCTGAATACGGGCGCAAAGGTATCAGGGTAAAGCGGGCAGTCGCAGAGATCTTCCGGCGTGCCGTCGCGGTGCAGCATACCAAGCAGCGGCTTTTCTACGCTGCCGCTGACCACCATTTTGGCTTTGTTACGAAACCCTGCTTCCGGGCCGCTGACGGGCGCACTCCAGGCTTCCACGGTCGTCGAGGAGAGCAACTGCCGGAGATCCGCCATTTTGGCGGCAAGCTGTTTGGATACCGGTTGTTCCAGCCACTGACAGGAGCGGCAGCGACCGGCATCATAGAGTGCGCACTGCATAGATTGACCTTTGAGATTTCAGGGGCCGGGATTGTAGCACCGTTATTGCAGACGGAAAAACCGGCGGCTGGCGGCGGGCACGAAAAGCAGGAACAGCACCGTCATATCCGGCAATTTTTGCATCACCAGCGTGCGGAAAATTTCCCGCTTCGACTCGCCCGCAATACTGAACAGCTCAGGATAACCATAGCCTAATGAGGCGGCCCACAGGTAGCCCGCGGCGAGCACCTGGGTCAGCAGATAGAGCCAGCGCGCCCAGTTTCGCCCCTTCACCAGCGAGAAGGCGCACCAGATTTCGATAAAGACCAGGACAAGACTGGTCAGGAAAACCAGGGTTAAGGTCCAGGTCTGGACGCTGCGGTGGATGAATTCTTCCGTGCCGCGTAAACCCAGCACGTTAAAAATCATCAGCAAATCGAGGGCACGGATAAGAATAATGGCGAGTGCCGCCACCTGCACCAGAGCAGGAACGTTCAGACTGGCATGAGATTGTCGGGTTTTAGCAAAGCGTCGCAATTGTGGCCTTCCATGAAAACGCCTCCCCCGAATGGGAGAGGCGATGACACAACTCACAAGATTTTATGCGCTTCAGCCGCGTCTTGCACGCTGGATATCACGCGCCCGCTGTTTTTCAGCCCTTGCCATCAGCAGCCAGGCGATTAAACCAATAATCCCGACTACGCCAAGGATAAGCGTTGCCAGGGCGTTGATTTCCGGATTAACCCCCATGCGCACGTTTGAGAAAACCAGCATTGGCAACGTTGTTGCACCCGGCCCGGAGACGAAGCTTGCGATGACCAGGTCATCGAGCGACAGCGTGAACGCCAGCAGCCAGCCTGAAATCACTGCGGGCATAATCATCGGTAGCGTGATGACGAAAAAGACCTTCAGCGGCGTTGCACCGAGATCCATTGCGGCTTCTTCAATCGAACTGTCGAGTTCACGCAGGCGTGAGTTAATCACCACCGCGACATACGCAGTACAGAACGTTACGTGCGCCAGCCAGATGGTCAGCATCCCGCGCTCTGACGGCCAGCCAATTGCGTGCCCCAGCGCCACAAACAGCAGCAGCAGCGACAGCCCGGTGATGACGTCCGGCATGACCAGCGGCGCGGTTATCATGAAGGCAAAGCCGTTTGAGCCACGGAAGCGCCCAAACCGTACCATCACTACCGCAGCGATTGTGCCGAGAATACACGCCATCGTTGCCGCACAGGCGGCAATCGTCAGGCTCAGGCCCACGGCGCTCATCATTGCATCGTCATGGAACAGCTCACCGTACCAGCGCGTCGACCAGCCTGCCCACACCGTCACCAGCTTCGAGCTGTTGAACGAGTAGATAACCAGCATCAGCATCGGCGCGTAGAGGAACGTGAAGCCAATCAGGAGAATCAAAATGCGCCAGGGCGAGCGTACGACCGGTAAGTTGTTCATCCGTGATCCCCCATCTGTTTTTGCTGATGCTTGTGGAACCACATGATCGGCACGATCAGCAGCAACAGCATCACCACCGCCACGGCGGACGCCACCGGCCAGTCGCGGTTATTGAAGAACTCCTGCCACAGAACGCGGCCAATCATGATAGTGTCCGGGCCGCCGAGCAGTTCCGGGATAACGAACTCCCCTACCGCCGGAATAAATACCAGCATCGAACCTGCGATAATCCCGCCTTTGGTGAGCGGCACAATCACGCTGAAGAAGGTTTTCAGCGGCTTCGCGCCAAGATCGAGCGACGCTTCCACCAGCGAATAATCAATGCGCGTCAGCGCGGTGTAAATCGGCAGCACCATAAACGGCAGGTAGGCGTAAACAATCCCGATATAAACCGCCAGGTTGGTGTGCAGAATTTCCAGCGGCTGGTGAATAATCCCGGTCCACATCAGAAAGTTGTTCAACACGCCATTGCTCTTCAGGATGCCAATCCACGCATACACGCGAATCAGAAACGACGTCCACGACGGCAGGATCACCAGCAACAGCAGAATATTGCGGGTAGACGGCTTGCTGTGCGCCACCGCCCAGGCGAGCGGATAGCCCAGCAGCAGGCAGCAAATCGTCGAGATCGCCGCCACCTGTAACGACTGCAGATACGCCTCAAAATAGAGGGGATCGTCCGTCAGCTGCAGGAAGTTGCCCAGGTTCAGCGTCAGCGTGATCTGGTCATCGGCCCATTCCCACAAATCGGTGTAGGGCGGGATGGCCCGCGCCATGTCGGCGAGGCTGATTTTGAAAACGATAAGAAACGGCAGCAAAAACAGCAGAATAAGCCAGATATACGGCAGGGCAATCACCAGCTTACGGCCATGCTTCATCTGCATTTTCGCAAGCCAGGCGGCAAAGCCCTCAGGCTGTTTCGCGCGGACCGGAGGTTCTAATGTGCTCATTGCGCCCTCCCCTATACCGTCAAAACCACACAGCTGTCAGCATCCCAGCACAGGCGTACCTCATCGCCCCAGGTCGGCTGACCTTTGCGATAGCGGTGTTCGTTTTGTAGCTGAGCGCTGATCATCTGGCCGCTTTTCAGGCGCACGTGGTAAATCGACAGATCGCCGAGATAGGCGATGTGCACCACTTCACCGACGGCAAAGTTATAGCCATCGGCAGGCGGCTCTTCGCAGAGCATGATTTTTTCCGGACGCAGCGCCACGTACACCGGCACGTTATCCACCACGGATGCATCCGGGTCGACCTTCAGCGGATGCATCAGCCCCGGCGAGTCAATCACCAGGCCATCCTCCTGCCGCTCTTTCAGCAAGCCTTCGAACACGTTGACCGAGCCGATAAACTCGGCGCTGTAACGGGTCGTCGGGTGTTCGTAAATCTCTTCCGGCTCGCCAATCTGCACGAACTTGCCGCGGTTCATGATGGCGATGCGCCCGGCCATGGTCATCGCCTCTTCCTGATCGTGGGTCACCATCACGCAGGTGACGCCAACGCGCTCAAGGATGTCCACCACCTCAAGCTGCATCCTGTCGCGCAGTTTTTTATCCAGCGCGCCCATCGGCTCATCAAGCAACAGCAGTTTTGGGCGTTTGGCGAGGCTGCGGGCCAGGGCCACACGCTGGCGCTGGCCACCGGAAAGCTGGTGCGGCTTGCGTTTGGCAAACTCCTGCATATGCACGATGGCGAGCATCTCCTGCACCCGCGCGGCAATTTCAGCCTTCGGCAGCTTGTCCTGCTTCAGGCCGAACGCGATATTCTGTTCCACGGTCATGTGCGGGAACAGCGCGTAGGACTGAAACATCATGTTGATGGGGCGCTGGTACGGCGGCACCTGCGAGAGGTCCACGCCATCCAGCACAATTTGCCCGGCGGAGGGCGACTCGAACCCTGCCAGCATGCGCAGCAGCGTGGATTTGCCACAGCCGGATGCGCCAAGCAGGGCAAAAAGTTCGCCTTTGTAGATGGTGAGGCTGACGTCATCGACGGCGTGCTGGCCGTCAAAGGATTTGGTCAGGTTGCGGATTTCCAGCAGCGGAGTCAGCGCTTTGCGGGTTTTCGCCTGTGGGCGTGGGATTGCGTCGGTCACGATGGTGCTCTCCGGCAAAAAACGAACATTTATAGGGTCCGGTACCCTACAAAGAACTTCACAGTGCAGCTGCACTGCCCTGGTGCGAATATTGCCCGTTAGCGCTTCGCTTACCGGGTCTGCAGGCATTCGTAAGCCCGACTTGTCGGCCCGGCGAGCTCAGCGCCGCCGGGCAATATTTGCCACCGGCAGGCCTGCGTTATTTACCGGTCTTAACCGTCGTCCACGAGCGGGTGATCACGCGGTCAATTTTTGGCGACAGTACGGACTGAGTGAACAGCTTCGCACGGACGTCCGCAGGCGGATAAATGCCCGGGTTGTCGCGCACTTCAGCACTGAGCAACGGCGTCGCCGCTTTGTTGGCATTGGCGTAATAAACGTGGTTACTGATATTCGCCACCACATCCGGACGCAGCAGGTAGTTCAGGAACTGATACGCCTCTTCGGTATTTTTCGCATCCTTAGGAATGGCAAACATATCGAAGTAAACCATCGCCCCTTCTTTCGGGATGGTGTAGGCGATATTCACGCCATTTTTCGCTTCCTTCGCGCGATTTGCCGCCTGCAAAATATCGCCCGACCAGCCGATGGATACGCAAATATCGCCATTGGCCAAATCGTTAATGTATTGAGAAGAGTGGAAATAGCGGATGAAAGGACGCAGCTTCAGCAGCAAATCGTTCGCCGCGCCGCTGTAATCTTTCGGATCTGAGCTGTTCGGATCTTTGCCGAGGTAGTGCAGTACGGCGGCATAGACTTCGCTTGGCGCATCCAGGAACGAAACGCCGCAGCTTTTCAGTTTTTCGAGATTTTCAGGCTTAAAGATCAGGTCCCAGCTGTCTACCGGCGCATCTTTACCAAGGGCCGCTTTTACTTTATCAACGTTATAGCCAATGCCGGTGGTCACCATCATGTACGGAATGCCGTATTTATTATCATGGTCGTTCTGCGCCACCAGCTTGAGCATGTCCGGATCGAGGTTTTTGTAATTCGGCAATTTGCTCTTATCAATCGGCTGGAAAATACCCGCCTGCGCCTGACGCTCAAGGAACTGCGACGAGGGCACCACGAGGTCGTAACCGGTACTGCCCGCCATCAGCTTACCTTCCAGCACTTCGTTGGAGTCAAAGACGTCATAGACGACTTTAATGCCGGTTTCTTTGGTGAAATTCGCCAGCGTGTCCGGGGCAATATAGTCAGACCAGTTATAGACATGCAGCGTTTTTTGTTCAGCAGAGAGCGCACCTGCAGAGACTGCCATCAGCGCACCCGCAACCAGACCCGTTAACCATTTCTTATTTAAGGCGGTCATATCTCTTTCCTTCTCAACGTCCGTTAACAATTGGACCAAAATCCAGGCACAGTGATGCATGCAAAATTCATGCATATTTTGTCAGTCTGCAAAGAAAAGGAGCCAGGTCCTCTCCCGGCAGGAATTGCTCGCGATTGCGTCAGGATTTTTCACGCTACAATACGTTAAACGCAGTGTTTCGCGCGCCATCGCTGAGGTTTCGCAAGAATAACTTTAGCCAGGGTTGTCCGCTATAGCTCGGGTAAAAAAACGCCTTTTATCAATTTTTTATGCAAGATCACTTTATGGCGTAAGCCATCAGGCGCCTTGCAGTGGTGAATAATTCTTTAACAAGCGGTTAAAAACAGAATATTGCGGTGAAGTGCGCAGCCGCGCTGGCGGCGACTGCGTTCAGAATGCGGGACTTTAGTGCAGAAAATGGAATTGCGTTTCTTCGACGGACGGCTCTTCTTCGTCGCCTTTAAACAGCAGCTGATGTGAACCGGCTTCGAGGATCACCATCGAGACCTGCTCTTCGCTCTGGCGGAAGAACCACTCAAACTGCTCGCGGGTGACGCCCACGTTGACCGACAGCGACTGACACACCACCAGCTTCGGCAGGTTATCATCCTGAATATCGAGGAATGCTTTCACCGTCAGCGAACTGGCGTTAATCGCAGAGAGGTCGGAGGCCAGCGGCAGCAGCGCGGATGGCTTCACTTCAGCGAGCGCCGAGAACAGCACGACGTTATCCAGCAGGTCGAGTTTGGCGTCGAAAATGCCCTCAAAATTCTGCATATGCGGCAGGTGCAGCGCCTGACAGGTATCGCACTCATAGAAGCTGATGCCCATTTCGTCGAGCCATTGACGTAGCGTATCCAGACCCGGAACGACGAGTGAATCCATAAACCCTGAAACCTCTTGCAGTGAAAGAAAAGCGTAACCATAGCGGAACCGCGTAACAGGTTACGCAAAAACGCGCTCAGATGCTACGAAACAGGTGAAATCCTGTGCTAGCCACCCGTTTTCAGACAAAAACCAGGCCGGGCGTGGCGCTCTATCCAGGCGATCATTTTTCCGGCGATATCCAGACCGGTGGTTTTTTCGATCCCTTCCAGTCCCGGCGAGGCGTTCACTTCCATCACCAGCGGACCACGGTTCGCGCGCAGAATGTCCACGCCTGCGACGTCCAGGCCCAGCGTCTGCACGGCCTTGATGGCAATCTCACGCTCAAGCGGGGTGATATCCGCAACCGTTGCCACGCCGCCACGATGCAGGTTCGAACGAAAGTCGCCCGCCTTCGCCCGACGCTCAATGGCTGCCACCACATCATCGCCGACGACCAGGCAGCGGATATCGCAGCCTTTGGCCTCCTGGATATATTCCTGCACCAGAATGTGCGCGTTCAGCCCGCGAAAGGCGTCGATCACGCTCTCCGCCGCCTGCCGCGTTTCGGCCAGCACCACGCCAATCCCCTGAGTGCCTTCCACCAGCTTCACCACCAGCGGCGCGCCGCCGACCATATCGATCAGATCGCTGGTGTCGTCCGGTGAATGGGCGATTCCGGTAACGGGCAAATCAATGCCCTGACGGGCCAGCAGCTGCAGCGAGCGCAGCTTATCGCGGGCCCTGGTAATGGCCACGGATTCATTGAGCGGGTAGCTGCCGAGCAGTTCAAACTGGCGCAGCGCGGCGGTGCCGTAAAAAGTGATGGCCGAGCCGATGCGTGGGATCACCGCATCATAGTGCGGAAGCTGGCGGCCTTTGTAATGAATAGAAGATGCCGCCGGGCTGATGTTCATATAGCAGGAAAGCGGGTCGAGAATATCGACCTGATGGCCGCGCTTCGTGGCGGCCTCACGCAGACGCTTACAGGACCAGAGCGTTCCGTCCCGGGACAAAATGGCGATTTTCACCCTGCACCTCACTGTGATGACCTGAATAAAACAGCCACATCATACCCGGAGTGAATTTTATCGGATAGCCCAGCCCTGCTTGTGCAGGTAGTCGAGAATAAACGGTCTGGTCTCTTTGACGATAGTGCGACGAATATGGTCACTCCACGTGTCCGCCCGCGTATTGCTGCCGCGTGAGAGGTAATAATTCGCCATCTCTTCGTCATAGCGTGCCAGCTCGACCTCATCGACCGGATGATACGCATTTTCATGCACGACAATGCTCGCCGGCAGACGCGGCTTCACACCAGGATCGTCCGCAGGCCAGCCGAGGCACAGGCCGAACAGCGGCAGCACGTGCTGCGGGAGCTTCAGAAGATCCGTAACCGCCTCGATGCTGTTGCGGATCCCACCGATATACACCCCACCAAGCCCCAATGACTCCGCGGCAATCATCGCATTCTGGCCCATTAGCGCGGTATCGACGGTACCAAGCAGGAGCTGCTCAGCACGCCCCAGTTGGGCTTCCGGGCAGATTTGCAGATGGCGGTTGAAGTCCGCACAGAACACCCAGAATTCCGCCGCCTGCGCCACGTGCTGCTGCCCGCCGGTCATTTCCACCAGCTGCTTACGCAGCTGCGGATCGGTGACGCGCACGATTGAACTGCACTGTAAAAAGCTGGAGCTGGCTGCCGCCTGCGCGCTGGCAATAATCGCTTCGCGCTGCGCCTGGGTAATGGGCTCAGCGGTAAAGTGACGAATGGAACGGTGGCTTAACAGCAGATCAATGGTTGGCGTCATCGCGTTTTTCCTGGTCGGACGAAATCGGTTTATCATGGCGCTGCATCAGCTGTGGGGCAACGGTTTGTGCCATCCCGCGAAACAGCGCCACGGCGGCGGGGATCATCAACATGATGCCCGCAAAAATCATGATTATCCCGGCCATCGGGCTTGCGAACGGCGCGGGTAAGGTGACGTAGTGGTTGAGTGAAAGCCAGGCCAGCACCAGCAGCACCATGCCGAGGGCTTCCAGGATCAACACGCTTTTGGGCAAAGCGCCGAGTGAACGCATTATCAGTCTCCGGAAAACGAGTATAACGTCGAGGATAGCAACTGTACCTGGCGAAACAAGCTCTGTATCGGGCAAAGCCATCGGAACGAAAGGCAGAATCTTCTTTCCGGAAAGCGGGCACGCAGGCATCATAAGCCCCATTCGCCGACAGGCTCAGTTTCAGGAGAGAAAACAATGTTTACCGTTATTTTTGGTCGTCCGGGTTGCCCTTACTGCGTTCGTGCTAAAGAACTGGCTGAAAAGCTGACCAACGAGCGTGATGATTTTAACTTCCGTTACATCGATATTCATGCGGAAGGGATCAGCAAGGCAGACCTTGAGCAGACCGTGGGCAAACCGGTTGAGACCGTGCCACAGATTTTCGTTGATCAGAATCACATCGGTGGCTTCACCGATTTCGAAGCCTGGGCGAAAGAGAACCTGGGACTCTACGCTTAAGATACCGCGTGGGCGTTACTCGCGCCCACGCTTTGCGTTCACCAGCCCACTGATAAATAAGAAACAGAGCGCCCCCAGCGCACACCAGAATACCGCACTGAAGATCCACGCCAGCTCCTGCCAGATGGAACGATCGGTAAAAACCCCGACCCGCATCACCACCAGACATACCGGTGCCGCCAGAATGGCGCCCAGCACAGGAAACAGCAGACGCTGCTTGCTTGAGATAAAACTTGCCACAGCCCCAGGGACAGCAAAGAACAGCAGGCCCAGCTCCGGACGTCCCGACACGCGAAAGGCACCTTTTACATTCAGTAACAGAATAAGGCATACCGCAATAAAGAGGATAAAACAGCAGATAACCCCTGCCCAGGCTCGCTCAGATCTCAAAATTCCTCCTGATTATTCTCTATCAAACTCAATGACACCCGGTTGGATAAAGTTTCCGGCAATCCATGCCGTAAAGCACTTACGTAAGCTCAAACGATTGTGACTAGCCGCAGCAATCAGGAACGATTAAACTAGCGGCCTTAATTTGATGGTGAAAGCCGTCGTCCTTTTTATTGAAAACACTCAGGCGGCGCAGGGAAGACATTAGCCCAAATAACCATTCCTTTCAACAACTTACTCGTAAACAAGAAGTTGACTTCCGTGAATATAAACGTCGCAGACTTGTTAAATGGGAATTACATCCTGTTATTATTTGTGGTACTGGCGCTGGGCCTGTGTCTGGGAAAATTGCGCCTTGGATCCATCCAACTGGGTAATTCCATTGGCGTTTTAGTGGTCTCTTTGTTATTAGGTCAGCAGCACTTCAGTATTAACACTGATGCCCTGAACCTGGGCTTTATGCTGTTTATTTTCTGCGTCGGCGTGGAAGCCGGACCCAACTTTTTTTCTATCTTTTTCCGCGACGGTAAAAATTACCTCATGCTGGCGCTGGTCATGGTGGGCACTGCACTGGTCATGACGCTGGGGCTTGGGAAGCTGTTTGGCTGGGATATCGGCCTGACCGCCGGGATGCTGGCAGGCGCCATGACGTCTACCCCCGTGCTGGTAGGCGCAGGGGACACGCTGCGCCACTCCGGCATGGCGGGGAACGAACTGGCTACCGCGCTTGATCATCTGAGTCTCGGCTACGCCCTCACCTACCTTATTGGCCTGGTGAGCCTGATCCTCGGCGCACGCTATCTGCCAAAACTTCAGCATCAGGATCTGCAAACCAGCGCCCAGCAGATTGCTCGCGAGCGCGGCCTCGACACCGATTCCAATCGCAAAGTCTACCTGCCGGTGATTCGCGCCTACCGTGTTGGCCCGGAACTGGTCGCCTGGGCCGACGGAAAAAACCTGCGCGAACTGGGCATCTATCGCCAGACGGGCTGCTACATCGAACGTATTCGTCGCAACGGCATTCTGGCAAACCCGGACGGCGACGCGGTATTGCAAATGGGTGACGAAATCGCCCTGGTCGGCTACCCCGATGCGCATGCACGCCTTGATCCAAGCTTCCGTAACGGCAAAGAAGTGTTCGACCGCGACCTGCTCGACATGCGCATCGTCACCGAAGAAGTCGTCGTCAAAAACCACAACGTAGTCGGCCGCCGCCTGGCGCAGATGAAGCTCACCGATCACGGCTGCTTCCTGAACCGCGTCATCCGCAGCCAGATTGAAATGCCAATTGACGACAACATCGTGCTGAACAAAGGCGACGTGTTGCAGGTCAGCGGCGACGCGCGCCGCGTGAAAACCATCGCCGATCGCATTGGCTTTATCTCCATTCATAGCCAGGTCACCGACCTGCTCGCCTTCTGCGCGTTCTTTATCGTCGGCCTGATGATCGGCATGATCACCTTCCAGTTCAGCTCCTTCAGCTTTGCGGTAGGTAACGCGGCAGGTCTGCTGTTCGCAGGAATCATGCTCGGCTTCCTGCGAGCCAACCACCCGACGTTTGGCTACATCCCGCAGGGCGCGCTGAATATGGTTAAAGAGTTCGGCCTGATGGTATTCATGGCCGGCGTCGGCCTGAGCGCTGGCAGCGGTATTGGCCACGGCCTGGGCGCGATTGGCGGTCAGATGCTGGTTGCTGGCCTGCTGGTCAGCCTTGGCCCGGTCGTTATCTGCTTCCTGTTCGGCGCATACGTGCTGCGGATGAACCGCGCCATGCTGTTTGGCGCAATGATGGGCGCACGCACCTGCGCCCCGGCAATGGAAATTATCAGCGACACCGCCCGCAGCAATATTCCGGCACTGGGCTATGCAGGCACCTACGCCATCGCTAACGTGTTGTTAACGCTGGCAGGGACGCTGATTATCGTCATCTGGCCTGGCCTGGGATAAATCTGAAGAAAGGCAAACGCAGAAAAAAAACGCCTGACGGGCAGAACTTTTTGATAGCGCGTCAGTCATAACTTATGCCACTGCTTTTCTTTGATGTCCCCATTTTGTGGAGCCCATCAACCCCGCCGGATTCGGTTCAAGGTTGATGGGTTTTTTGTTGCCTGGAGTTCGAGGCTTTTGACATCAGGTGGTTAGAGCGCTGGTTTGGTGTGAGTGGTGCAAAGCGGCAACTGATTTTAAAGTTGCAACATTTCAACCAACTTCATGTAAGAACAACCGGAAGCACCGGCTGATTGCTGATACCAATGTGCCTGCACAGATGTACAGTAAGGGCACATCTTGTAATGAATTTGACGTTCCCCCCTGAGCCCCGGCGCTATAACAGGTGATGTGATGATTCAGACACTGCTGAAAAACCAGTTATCTGATCAAAACTGAATGGCTTCAGACATGCTGCAAGCTGCCCCCCCGCATAGCGCTATTAACTATTTTTTACCGCCTTGTTGGTCTGTAAAAACGCGTTACTCTTAAGCAACAGATCACTGGCCTTAACGTTATCCTTAATTAACCATTCGGCTTCTGATACTCTCACACCTTTAATCAGAGCAAGAAACCCGCACATCAAGAATTCTCCCCCCATTACAGTGTAGAATAAAAATTGTTTTAATACGGGCAATGCTCTAATAGAATCAGAGATCCCTGGCTGAATGACAAAGATGTAAAACGGCCCAACTAACAGTGGGACTATAAACAATATAAATGTTAAAAAACAGAGGCATTTCACAAACTTTCTATATTCGCTGTTCCTATACCTTTTATTTTTCCATTCAAAAAGCGTGATCCCTCTTTCTTCAATCGTTATGTATTGTCTATATTTTTTCAAAGAATGAATAACACGAACCGGATCTGTGACCGATAGTAATCTTTCGCGCTGTAAAGGGGATAGCGTTGGACCTCCTGTAAATGCAGCGATACCAAACTCTCTCCCAAGCCTTTCAAAATCGCTGGAGTGTGTTTTTTCATACATGTAGTAGGCAAAGGAACTTTGCTTCGAATACTGATTGAAATAACGATTTGATTCAAAATCGACCCACTTACGAATTGAAATGATTAATATAGGTAAACCAAGAATCAATGAAGCGACAGGTATAAATTTTATGAAATCCATTTATCATCCCTCAGAAAATAGTTTTCTAATCCAACATTCCAAGAATATAGGGGAGCCCCCCTGCCGGAATATTTAAACCTTGACTAAAACCAACAATCTCAAAGCTACCATCACAGTCCCGAACATTTACCGCCTCTTTAATATCAGAGCCTCCGTTGTGCTTAAGCTACATATAAGCAGAAATTAACATTTTACAGACTCCTATTGGTTATAATTTTCTTCGTGATAAGCCAATAATCCTTTTATCAATAATGTTTTATTCGCTTATCGTACACATGGAAAATCGAGAGAGGAAAGATTTCTCCAACGAAATATCTGAAATAACTTCCTCATCAATTTATCACCACGCCCCCTCCTCCCGAACCATATGCACGATATTACATGGGCTCATAATCCAGCCGCCTTTAAAGCTTTCAGGTAACGGCTCCACGACATTGCAGCGTATTACGCCCTTCTCTTCCAGCTCTTTTTCTGTGTGCGCAAAGTTAGGGGTAAAAAGTTCCAGCCAGATTTCGGCCTGGCTCAGGGCAGGCGCTTCATCAATCCACAGCCGGTTTGGACCGAAAGCAAATCCCACAGCTGGTGGTTTGTCAGTGATTTCCTCCAGCCCAAGCGTGTCGCGATAAAATTCTATCGTTTGCTGATACTGGTGCGACGGTACTTTCAACGCGATATCAATACCGCCTTTGATGTCTGCCTTCATATAACTACTCCTGCTGAAAAATTAACCACAGATAGTTCAGTATGTCGCAGCATCGCGGTTTCCGGCCAACTTGCACCAGTCTGCATATTACCCATACTTCTGAAAAACGAATACGTGAGGGGGAACCGTGATGATGCTTCAGGGCAAAGTTGCTGTGATCTTTGGAGGCAGCGGCGCAATAGGCCGTTCGGTCGCGCTGGCGATGGCGCGGGAAGGTGCTCAGGTCTGGCTTCTCGCTCGCGAACAGGCTCGACTCGAAAATGCTCTGGCCGAAGTACGCGCAGCAGGATTCGCTGCAAATACCCTCATCGTTGATGTTCTTGATGAGCAATCTACGCTCGACCAGACGGCAAAACTGGCCCAACAAACCGGCGGAATTGACATCGTCGTGAATGCTACGGGTTTTATGCACGATCAGGGTAAAGGGATTCTGGAGCTCAGCCTGTCCGAATTCAGGCAAGGATTCGATCCGTTTTTATCAGCGATGTTCAATATTTCAAAGGCGGTGACGCCACATATGGGCGGCGATCGGGCAGGTGTGATTCTGACTGTTATCGCACCTGCCGGAGCGATGGTGATGCCAAATCACCTGGGTCATATTGTCGGCTGTGCAGGCACCGAGGCTTTTGTTAAATCGCTCGCCAGTGAGCTTGGGCCAAAGAACATTCGGGTGGTTGGCGTGCGTTCTCATGCCATTGTCGATGCGGTCGCCGCCGGGTCTTATACCGCAGAAATCTTTGCACCAAAGGCGCAGGCGATGGGCATAACCGTTGAGCAGTGGTTAGGTGGCGCGGCGCAAAGCACAATGCTTCAACGCCTGCCTACGCTTGCTCAGGTAGCAGATCTCATGGTTTTTCTCGCATCCGAACGCGCCTGCGCCATGACAGCGACAGTCGTGAATGTTACCGCCGGAGCGACAACAAGCTAAATCGCGGCAATTCTCCCCACCATCTCGCGGATCTCCGCTTTACCCAGCGGAGTACGGTCCGTCACAAAATGCAGAGTCATCCCTTCAATAAACGCATCCAGCGCGCGGGCGGTTGCCGGATCGAACCACTGCTCCAGCACCTGCTGGCTACCCTGCATCCAGTTTTGCATCACGTTTTTAAGCGCCGGTTTGCAGCCGATAAACGCATACAGCTGATACATCAGCTCCATGTTGCGCGTCGTCGTGACCTGCGCGCTGAAAATCAGCTGCGTGATTGCGTCACAGGCCTGCTGTGGGGAGTTCACTTCGGCAAAAAACGCTTTGTATTGCACCAGCATGTCATCGGTGAAGCCGCTGAACGCTTCTTCGAGTAGCGCGTCTATGCCGCTGAAATAATAAGTCATCGACCCCAGCGGCACGTCGGCGCAGCTGGCGATTTTGCGGTGCGTGACTGCCTGAATACCGTGATGCGCGATGGTGTCCAGCGTCGCCTGCAGGATCCTTTCGCGTCGTTGCGGATCGTTGGGTCTACGGGCCATCATTTTTCCTTTTGTGATTTGTGTACAAATGTACACAACCTTGCTAGTGTTGTCTCTCCCTCTTTTTGTACAGGCAGTATACGGATGACGTCGCTTTCTCCCCGCCGGGCCCTGCAGTTGCGTATGTGGGCGCTGTTTATGTTCTTCTTTTTGCCAGGCCTGCTGATGGCCTCCTGGGCCACGCGAACGCCCGCCATCCGTGACATTCTGTCGGTCAATACGGCCGGAATGGGTATTGTGCTGTTTGGCCTGTCGATAGGCTCGATGAGCGGCATACTCTGCTCGGCGTGGCTGGTTAAGCGCTTTGGCACCCGCAAAGTCATTCGCACCACCATGTCCTGCGCACTGGTCGGAATGCTCATGCTGAGCCTCGCGCTGTGGCTCGCCTCACCCTTCTTTTTCGCCTTTGGTCTGATGGTCTTTGGCGCAAGCTTCGGGGCCGCCGAAGTGGCCATTAACGTTGAAGGTGCCGCCGTCGAGCGAGAAATGAAAAAGACCGTGCTGCCCATGATGCACGGCTTTTACAGCTTCGGCACGCTGGTCGGTGCCGGAATCGGCATGGCGCTGACGGCGTTTGGAACACCTGCCACGATCCATATTCTTCTCGCCGCGCTCTTCGGCATTGCACCCATTGCGATTGCCATTAAAGCCATTCCCGAAGGCACCGGTAAAAACTCCGCCGAAAACAGCGAACATCATGAAAAAGGCGTGCCGTTCTGGCGGGACGGGCAACTTATGCTAATTGGCGTGGTGGTGCTGGCGATGGCCTTTGCCGAAGGCTCCGCCAACGACTGGCTGCCGCTGCTGATGGTGGACGGTCACGGCTTCAGCCCAACATCCGGTTCGCTGATTTACGCAGGCTTTACCCTCGGGATGACCGTCGGGCGCTTTACCGGCGGCTGGTTTATCGACCGCTACAGCCGCGTGGCCGTCGTTCGCGCCAGTGCCATCATGGGCGCACTCGGCATTGCGCTGATTATCTTTGTTGACGTCGACTGGATTGCCGGCGTCTCCGTTATTCTCTGGGGGCTCGGTGCGTCACTCGGCTTCCCGCTCACCATTTCTGCCGCCAGCGACACCGGCCCGGACGCGCCAACCCGCGTCAGCGTTGTTGCCACCACCGGCTACCTGGCATTCCTCGTGGGCCCACCGCTCCTCGGCTTCCTCGGTGAGCATTACGGCCTGCGCAGCGCCATGCTGGCGGTACTGTCGTTAGTCATAGTTGCCGCACTGGTGGCACGCGCGGTCGCCAAACCTGATTCTGAACCCGTTACGGAGAGAGCATGATGAGTATCAAACTGATTGCCGTCGATATGGATGGAACCTTTCTCAACGATGATAAGCGCTACAATCGGGCGCGCTTTCTCGCGCAGTATCAGCAGATGCAGGCCCAGGGCATTCGCTTTGTGGTCGCCAGCGGCAACCAGTACTGGCAGCTAATTTCCTTCTTTCCGGAGATCGCCGATGAGATAGCCTTCGTGGCCGAAAACGGCGGCTGGGTGCGGGATGCGGGTGAAGATATCTTCAACTGTGAGCTGCCTGCCGGGCATTTCCGTAAGGTAGTGGATTTTCTGCACACCCTGCCGGATGTGGAAATCATCGCCTGCGGCAAGCGCAGTGCATATACCCTGAAGCGCTACAACGATGAGCTGAAGGCGATGGCCGCGCTCTATTATCACCGCCTTGAGTTTGTCGACAGCTTCGATAACCTGGACGATACCTTCCTGAAGTTTGGCCTGAACCTGCCAGACAGGCTGGTGCCGGAGGTCCAGAAAGCCCTGCATGAGGGCGTCGGCGACCTGATGACCGCCGTCACTACGGGGCACGGCAATATCGATCTGATCATTCCGGGCGTGCACAAAGCCAACGGTCTGCGCATCCTGCAACAGCGCTGGGGTATTGAGGATCATGAAGTCGTGACGTTCGGTGACAGCGGCAACGACCTGGAGATGCTGCGCCAGGCGGGGTTTGGCTTTGCGATGCAGAATGCGTGCGAAGCGGCCATTGAAGCGGCCAACCACCGCGCCCCGCACAACAATGACGAAGGCGTGCTGCAGGTGATTGATAAAGTTTTAAGGCGGGAAGCGCCTTTCTGTTAACGGGTGGTCATTTCCGTGTGGCGGCGCTGCCTTACCCGGCCTACAAATCGCGCTTCTGTAGGTCGGGCAAACAACGTGCCGCCCGGCATTTCATCAATTTACTGCTGCGAACTACCGACCGCTTTATCCTTCAGGAAGTAGGCAATCAGCCCCAGCCAGATTAGGCCGTTAGCAAGGTTAAACACGCTGAACAGGCCGTTGCCACCAGACTGATAGGCGTGCTTGCTCACCTCAATACCGACGGTGAAAATCAGCATCTGCAGCATCCCCATCGCCGCTGATACCGTGCCCTTACTCATGTCGCTGGCGAACAGGGTCAAACGTACCAGGCCCGCGTTGGCTATCCCGATGCCGAAAGCGTAAACGCTTAAGCCTGCGGTCATCCACAGATAAGCGTGGCTGGACACAACTGTTGCAGCTGCGGCGATAACCAACCCGGCCATAATCGGCCAGCCTCCCGCGATAATCAGCCAGCGCACGGTTTTGCGCGAGGTCAGCTTCGCCAGCACCAGGTTGCCGACAATCAGTGCACCAAATATTGGCACCTGCAGCAGGCCATATTCGTAAGTGCTGGCCTGTTCCCCGCTGATGATAATCACCGGCGACTGCGCAATCCACGCCAGCAGCGGCAGGCTGACAAAGCCCGTCGCCAGCGCTCCGGCCACAAATCGCAGGTTCTTCAGCACCAGGCCATAGTCTTTGCCAAGCTCTTTTACCGATAGCTTCTCGCCGAGCCGCGTCGCGGTTTCCGGCATCGCCCGCTGCAGGCCAAAAAAGGAGATCAGCGCCAGGGCGGCAAACAGCACAAACATCGTTTCCCAGGGCGCAAGGTGCACCCAGGCGGCCCCCACCAGCGGCCCGAGCAGCGGCGCAATCAGCGCTACGTTCGCCATCAGCGCGGTGATTTTGATACACACCGCTTCCTCAAACGACTCCTGAATTGCGGCGTAGCCCACCGCACCAATAAAGCACAGGCTGATGCCCTGCAGGAAGCGCAGGAAGGTGAACTGTTCAATGTTTTGCGCCAGCAGCGTGGCGAGGCAGGTGACAATGAACCATACCACGCCGGTCAGCATCACCGGACGACGGCCAATACGGTCCGACAGCGGCCCAAGGAGCCACTGTAAAAACATCCCGCCAGCCAGATAGGCGGTCATCGAGGTTGGCACCCACTCCATCCCGGCGTTGAACTGCTCAACCACCGCCAACATGCCCGGCTGGATCATGTCGTTACCGATATAGGTTGAGAATTCGTAAAGCACCAGACAGAGCGGAAAAAGTAACGCCTGACGACCGAGGCGTTTGCCAGAAAGTGAAGGGTTTTGCATGCAATCTCTTAACGGTAAAAAATCGCGTGAAGTGTAATGAATGATAGTGGATGACGATAGCGAAAAGTGCGTGAAACACCCTGTTACAGCACAAATTTACTCGTTTAAGGTTCGCTTAAGTTGCGGACCCTATACTGCCGCCAGTGAAAGCAGAAAAATTAACGCTGACCTCAACCGCCTGACAATTAAGACAATCCCTCTTACTTGTCCCGGCGTTAATTTTTTAAGGTGAGCACCGTCATCAAACTGTAAGAGCCCGCACGCTATGCTGGAAAATTTGAATACCTCGCTGTTTTACTGGATTAACGCCACCCCGGCGTCGCCGCAGTGGATGATCTCGCTCGCGATTTTCATCGCCAAAGATCTGATCAATATCGTGCCGCTGCTGGCGGTTGCGCTCTGGCTCTGGGGGCCGCGCAAGCAGGTCTGTGCCCAGCGTCAGTTGGTGATTAAGGTGGCGATGGCGATTGGCGTAAGCCTGCTGCTTTCGTGGGTTGTTGGTCACATTTATCCGCACGACAGACCGTTTGTTGACGGTATCGGCTATAACTTCCTGCATCACTCTGCGGATGACTCCTTCCCAAGCGACCACGGTACGGTGATTTTTACCTTTGCGCTGGCGTTCCTGTTCTGGCATCGCCTGTGGTCTGGCGTAGTACTGCTGGCTATTGGCTGCGCGATTGCCTGGTCCCGCGTTTACCTCGGCGTGCACTGGCCGCTTGATATGGTCGGCGGCTTCCTCTCCGGACTCAGCGGCTGTCTCGCCTCCCAGGTGCTGTGGCTGATGTTTGGCGAAGCCATCTACCGCCGGTTGCAGGCCATGTACCGCTTCTGCTTCTCGCTGCCTATCCGCAAAGGCTGGATACGTGACTAAGCCGGGCGGCAGAGGTAAAATCGCCGCCGGACCCTTCGCCTGCCGCGACGGGCATTAAGGCTTACAGGGGTTTTATGGAAACACGGCGCGATGAGCGAATCAGCCAGCTTATTCAGGCTCTCAAACGTAGCGATAAGCTCCACCTGAAGGAAGCCGCCGCGCTGATCGGCGTGTCGGAGATGACCATTCGCCGCGACCTCAACAGCCATCGCGGTCCCGTAGTGCTGCTCGGTGGCTACGTCGTACTGGAGCCCCGCAGCGCCAGCCATTATTTACTGAGCGATCAGAAAACCCGCCTGGTGGACGAAAAGCGCCAGGCTGCCCGCCTGGCGGCAAAGCTGCTGAAAGCCCATCAGATGGCCTTTTTTGACTGCGGCACGACCACGCCGTGGATAATCGACGCCATTGATGACGAACTGCCGTTTACCGGCGTCTGCTATTCTCTGAATACCTTTCTGGCCTTGCAGGATAAGCCACTTTGTCGGGCCATACTCTGCGGCGGTGAATTTCATGCCAGCAATGCTATCTTCAAGCCGCTCAGCCCACAGGACACGCTGAGCCATCTCTGCCCGGACATCGCCTTTTATTCCGCAGCAGGCGTTCATGCCAAACTGGGCGCAACCTGTTTTAATCTTGATGAACTGCCGGTGAAACACTGGGCGTTATCCAGCGCGCAGAAGCATGTCCTGGTGGTCGATCACAGTAAATTTGGCAAGGTAAGACCGGCGAGAATGGGTGAGATTGCGAAGTTTAACGTTATCGCCAGCGACCGCCGCCCGGATGACGAACTGGCGGCGCTGGCTAAACAGCACGGGATCGCGCTGCTGTTCGATAAATAATACATTTTGCCCGGCGGCGCTTCGCTTGCGCGGGCCTACAGAAAGGTAGCCCGATTCTCCAGGCCCTGTAAGGCGTAGCCGCCACCGGGCAAGAACTGCCAATCAGTTAAGAGAACCAGCTCCCGAACCACTGGTGGAATTTCATCAGCACGAAATCCACCATCCGGTTAAAGAACCCGCCCTCGTTTACCGCTTCCATCACGATCAGCGGCCGCTGTTCGATGGTTTTATCATTCAGCTTAAAGTCGATAGTGCCAACCACCTGCCCTTTCGCCAGCGGTGCGGTCAGCTGCGGCTCGTTCAGGGTATAGCTCGCTTTCAGGTTTTTCAGCTGGCCGCGCGGGAGCGTAATGGATCCGGCGTCACCCGCACCAAGCCTGGCCTGGCTGCTGTCGCCGTACCACACGCGCTGTTCAATAAACGTGGCGTCAGGCTTGATTGGCGTGACGGTTTCATAGAAGCGGAAGCCCCAGGTCAGCAGTTTTTCGGATTCATTGAAACGGATACGGTCAGTTTTGGTACCCAGCACCACCGCAATCAGACGCATATCGCCCTGCTTCGCAGAGGAGACCAGGTTGTAGCCTGCGCCTGCTGTCGTACCGGTTTTCACGCCGTCGGCACCCAGGCTGGTGTTCCACAACAGACGGTTACGGTTCGGCTGCTTGATGTTGTTGAAGGTGAACTCTTTTTCCTGGTGAATGGCGTACTCGTCCGGCACGTCGTGGATCATGGCTTTGGTCAGCAACGCCATATCGCGGGCGGTACTGAACTGACCCGGTGCATCCAGGCCGTGCACGGTTTTGAACACGGTGTTGGTCAGGCCGAGCTTCTGCGAATAGCTGTTCATCAGGCTGATGAAGGCGTCCTGGCTGCCGGCCACGTAGTCCGCCAGCGCAATACAGGCGTCGTTGCCGGACTGAATGATCACCCCTTTATTGAGGTTCTCAACGGAAACCTGATCGCCAGGCTTCAGGAACATCACCGATGAGCCGCGCAGCGCCGGGTTGCCCGTCGCCCAGGCGTCTTTGCCGATGGTGACCATATCAGACAGCTTGATTTTATTGGCTTTTATCGCCTGCCCGACCACGTAGCTGGTCATGATTTTGGTCAGGCTCGCCGGATCGAGTTTCTCATCAGCGTTGCCCTCGCTCAGGACTTTGCCGCTGTTGTAATCCATCAGGATCCAGGCTTTGGCATCGACCGGTGGAGCTTCCGGTTGTTGAACAGCATCGGCTGCCTGTAAAGCAGGTGCCACGAGGAGTAAAAGCAGAGAGCCTGCCGCCAGGCCGCGGGGAGAAACAACTGTACGCGTCATAAAAGCCACCCAAGTATCCATTCCAAAACACACGTTACGTCACCGACGCCGTGCAACAACAGGCCGTGAGTAATAACGTAGAAATGATCTTAAAGAAACAATGCGTTGGTAAAGTTTTTAAAGTTTACGCAAGAACGGCGCGTTGTGCTGAAAACTGGACAATTTTTTTGATCGCGGTTGTGTGAAGGTTAAATTTAACTGACCATGGGCATTCACTTATGCGCTGGAATTGAGGTAATGATGATTACGCTTTGGGGCAGAAATAACTCAACCAATGTTAAAAAGGTTCGCTGGACGCTGGAAGAACTCGGTCTTTCCTATAATCAGATCCTTGCCGGGCTGGAGTTTGGCCTGAATCATGACGCCGACTATCTTGCCAAAAATCCCAACGGGCTGGTGCCGCTGCTGCATGATGACGCGACCGACATCACCTTATGGGAATCAAACACCATCGTGCGCTACCTCGCGGCACAGTACGGGCAGGAAAGCCTGTGGCAGAGCAATCCAGCCCAACGTGCACAGGGCGAAAAGTGGATGGACTGGGCCAACGGCACGCTCTCTCCGGCTCACCGGGTCATCCTGATGGGGCTGGTCCGCACACCAGCGGAAAAACGCGACCAGGCAGCCATTGATGCAGCCATCGCGCAGTGTGAAGCGCTGTTCGCGATTCTGGACGACGCGCTGGCGCATTCCAACTGGCTTTCCGGCGACAATTTTGGCACTGGCGATATCGCCGTGGCGCCGTTCATCTACAACCTGCTGGAAACGGTCAAAACCTGGCAGCCGCACCCAAATTTACAGCGCTGGTATCAGCAGCTGTCGCGCCGCCCGGCGTACCAGAACGTGGTCATGATCCCGGTCACCTGATCTCAGGCAGCCGGACTCACCTTCAGCAGTTCCCCATCGGACTCGTCGGTCAGCACGTAAAGATAACCGTCGGGTCCGATGCGCACGTCACGAATGCGCTGTTTTCTGTCGCCCAGAATGCGCTCCGTTTCCGTTACCTTATTACCGTCGACGTTCAGAACAATTACGGCCTGATCCTTTAACGCGCCAACAAACAGCTTATGCTGCCATTGCGGGAATTTATCAGCGTCATAGAAAGCCATACCGCTCACGGCGGGCGACTGTTTCCAGAAGAAAAGCGGTGGCTCAGTGCCCGCCACTTTTTCACCTTTGGCCTCCGGGATCGGCAAACCGCTGTAGTTGATGCCATGCGTTGCCAGCGGCCAGCCGTAGTTTTTTCCGCGCTGCGGAATGTTAATTTCATCACCGCCGCGTGGCCCGTGCTCGTTCAGCCACAACGCCTGGCTCCAGGGATTCATCGCCATGCCCTGTGGATTACGAATGCCCCAGGACCAGATTTCCGCCCGAGCTCCGGGCTGGTTGACGAACGGATTATCCGGCGGCACTTTGCCCTCTTCGGTCAGGCGCACGACTTTGCCCTGGAGTTTGTCGAGGTCCTGCGCCGTCGAACGCTGGTTATTTTCGCCCAGGCCAATATAGAGATAGCCTTTGCCGTCGAACGCCAGCCGACCGCCGAAGTGGTTACCGGTGGAAAGTTTCGGCGTTTGTCGGAACACGACCCTGAACGCTTCCAGGCGGGATAAGTCATTACTCAACCGCCCGTAACCGACCGCCGTTCCCGCTTTACCGTCATCGCCCACCTCGGCATAACTGAGCCAGACTCGTCGGGACTGCGCAAAATCCGGGGCAAGCACCACATCCAGCAAACCGCCCTGCCCGTTGGCCCATACTCGTGGAATGCCCACCAACGGGTCAGAAAGTCCTTTGCCCTCCTGCCACAGACGCAGCTGCCCACCGCGCAGCGTAATCAGCAGCCCTTTATTGTCCGGCAAAAAGGCCATCGACCAGGGATGATCCAGCTTGCGCTGCAGCACCTCAACCTGAACACCGGCGGCAAACGCGGCAGGCGTAACAAGAAAAGCAGCAAGAAGAAGACTCATTGCGACACGCGGCATAGCAGACTCCTTTGGCAATCACTGCGTTAAGGGTAGCCAGCCTGAGGCTCGCGACCTCCACTTTTACAAAAACTTAACCATTGCGCTTTTTCACCCGCACAAAAAAGCAACATCCGTTGAGGCTTTGTTTGGAAAACTGAATAGTCACGCAATGAAACCATTGCTATAGTGCGCCGGTCTTCTCAACCAGACGGTGCCATTATGTTCAGGAAAGGGTTATCAATCGTACTGCTGCTGTGCTCACTTTTTTCCGGCCAGCTGATGGCGAACGCCAACGGACATGAGTTTTATCAGGTAGAAAACGCAGACCACTGGATGCGTCACAATGCAGACAGCGATGATATTCGGGCGAGATTCAGGGATGCCGCCGATGAATTGCGTGAGGATCACCACACCATTAAAGAACGCAAACCCGAGGTGATCCACCTCTGACAAGGCTTCCCCGTTCGGGGAAGCCTGTGAACTTAGCGTAATGCGTTAAGAATTTGCCAGGCTGCCGTGACGCGAACCGGATTCGGGTAGTTCTTGTTCGCCAGCATCACAATGCCCATCTCCTGCTGCGGCACATAGGCGATATAAGCCCCAAAACCGTTGGTGCTGCCGGTTTTATGCAGCCAGCTGGCAGGCGTTGCCGGGCGCGGTGGGGTCTGCAACGCGGCAGGACTGGCCTTCAGCGCCACATCGTTGCCGCTGGCGGTAATCACCTGCTGCGAATCGACAGGCCACGGATACATTTCCCAGCCCAGCCCCTGATACATATCGCCCACTTTGTAATAGCCGCTCTGCGCAATGCCGATGGCTTTTTTCAGCACGGCATCGCTATCCGGTAGCTGCTGCGGCGCGATATTAGCCTGCATAAACTTCGCCATATCCTGGATAGTGGTTTTCACGCCGTAGGCTTCTGCATCCAGCATCCCCGGCGTCACGCGCACCGCTTTGCCGTCCCGATAGCCCCAGGCATAATTTGCCTTTTCCGCATCAGGCACGGTGATGAAAGTGTGCGACAGGTTCAGAGGCGAGAAGAGATTCTTCTGCATGAACTGTTCAAAACTCAGACCGCTTTTGCTCACAGCCAGCGCACCAAACAGGCCAATGCTGGCGTTGGAATAATTGCGCATCGTGCCCGGCGTCCACTGCGGCTGCCAGCCGTTGTAATAGCGCCACAGCGCGGCCTGGTTTGTCACCTCCTCCGGCACCTGCAACGGCAAACCGCCAGCGGTATAGGTAGCCAGATCCAGCATGGTGATTTTCTGCCACTGCGGTGCGCTCAGCGCATTCTCGTATTTTGCCGCCGGATCGCTGAGCTTCACGATCCCACTTTCCACCGCGTAAGCACCTGCGGTGCCGGTAAAGGTTTTACTGACCGATCCCAGTTCAAATAAAGTGTCGTCAGTCACCGGGCGCTTCGCCTGGACGTCCGCGAGGCCATAGTGGAAATAGTAAGGCTTGCCGCGATAAATCACCGCCACTGCCATGCCGGGAATCTGCTGCTCTTTCAGCAACGGTTTAACGGTATCATCAACAATCTGTTGTAATTTTTGCGCTGAAACCGGCCCGGACGCAGCGGCCACCAGCGGCACAGCAGTGAGTGAAGTGGCAAGAATTAGCGCCATAAAACGCGGATGTTGAAGGACAGAAATGCAGGTGTTCGTTTTCATTTTCCCTCCTGATAAACGAATCGTAATGGTCAACCCGCGTCATTAAGCCGAAAACCCACCCGGCCTGCAATTCTTCAGTACAAATTTCCCGCCGACCTCTGTAGAATCCACGCCCTGACCATTCCAAAAATCGAACAATTTTTAAGCTATGAGCAATGTGACACAGCAGCCGAAAATCGGCTTCGTCTCTCTGGGTTGCCCGAAAAACCTGGTGGACTCTGAACGTATCCTCACCGAACTGCGCACCGAAGGCTACGACGTAGTACCAAGCTACGACAACGCCGACATGGTAATCGTCAATACCTGCGGCTTTATCGACAGCGCGGTGCAGGAGTCGCTGGAAGCCATCGGCGAAGCCCTGAAAGAGAACGGCAAGGTAATTGTGACCGGCTGCCTGGGCGCGAAGGTCGATCAGATCCGTGAAGTGCACCCGAAGGTGCTGGAAATCACCGGTCCGCACAGCTATGAGCAGGTGCTGGAACACGTGCATCACTATGTGCCAAAGCCGCAGCACAACCCGTTCCTGAGCCTGGTGCCGGAACAGGGCATGAAGCTGACGCCGCGCCATTATGCCTACTTAAAAATTTCCGAAGGCTGTAACCATCGCTGCACCTTCTGCATCATTCCATCCATGCGTGGCGATCTCGACAGCCGCCCGATTGGCGACGTGCTCTCTGAAGCGAAACGTCTGAAGGATGCTGGCGTGAAAGAGCTGCTGGTGATCTCTCAGGACACCTCCGCCTACGGCGTTGACGTCAAGCACCGCATGGGCTTCCACAACGGCGAGCCGGTAAAAACCAGCATGGTCGGCCTGTGTGAACAGCTGGCGAAGCTCGATATCTGGGTTCGTCTGCACTACGTTTACCCTTATCCACACGTGGACGACGTTATCCCCCTGATGGCGGAAGGCAAAATTCTGCCGTATCTGGATATCCCACTGCAGCACGCAAGCCCGCGTATTCTCAAGCTGATGAAGCGCCCGGGCTCCGTGGATCGCCAGCTGGCACGCATCAAGCAGTGGCGCGAAATCTGTCCGGAACTGACCCTGCGATCCACCTTTATCGTCGGCTTCCCGGGTGAAACCGAAGAAGATTTCCAGATGCTGCTCGACTTCCTGAAGGAAGCGCGCCTGGATCGCGTTGGCTGCTTCAAGTACAGCCCGGTAGAAGGTGCCACCGCCAACGAACTCGAAGGTCAGGTGCCGGAAGACGTAAAAGAAGAGCGCTGGAACCGTTTCATGCAGCTGCAGCAGCAGATTTCTGCTGAACGCCTGCAGGAGAAAGTTGGCCGTGAAATTATGGTCATTGTCGATGAAGTGGATGAAGAAGGCGCGATTGGCCGCAGCATGGCCGACGCCCCGGAAATCGACGGGGCGGTGTACCTCAACGGTGAAACCCGCGTGAAGCCAGGCGACGTGCTGCGTGTGAAAGTTGAACACGCCGACGAGTACGACCTGTGGGGTTCACGGGTTTAATCTTCCCTCTGTAGGCCCGGTAAAGCGTTTGCCGCCACCGGGCGCTATCGATGTTGCCGGATGGCGCTTCGCTTATCCGGCCGACAAAATCTCTCCTATCCTTTTATCTTCGGATCCAGCGCATCGCGCAGGCCGTCGCCCAGCAGGTTAAACGCCAGCACCGTTAAGAAAATCGCCAGCGCCGGGAACAGTGCAACGTGCGGTGACATCACCATATCGGCCCGCGCTTCGTTGAGCATGGCACCCCACTCCGGCGTCGGCGGCTGTGCGCCAAGCCCAAGGAACGACAGGCTGGCGGCAGAGATAATTGACACACCGATGCGCATAGTGAAATAAACCACAATCGACGACACCGTGCCGGGCAGAATATGGTGGAACAGAATAGTCGCGTCGCTGGCACCAATGCTGCGCGCCGATTCGATGAACGTCTGCTGCTTTAACACCAGCGTATTGCCGCGCACCAGGCGTGCAAAGGCGGGAACGGAGAATATCGCCACCGCGATAATCACGTTTGCCATACCGCTGCCCATCACCGCCACAACGGCAATCGCCAGCAGGATACCGGGGAACGCAAACAGCACGTCGCAGATGCGCATGATGATTCTGTCCCACCAACCTTCGTAGTAGCCTGCCAGTAGCCCAAACACGGTGCCAACAGCCGCGCCGATTAATACAGCAAACACCCCCGCCGCCAGGGAAATCTGTGCGCCAACCAGCACGCGGCTAAAGATGTCACGCCCGAGCGAATCCACACCAAACCAGTGCACCATCGACGGTCCTTCGTTCAGCCGATCGTAGTCGAAGTAATTTTCCGCATCGAACGGCGCTATCCATGGCGCCACAATCGCCACCACAATCAACAACAGCACAAACACGCCTGCGGCCATTGCCACCGGCTGTTTGCGGAACTTGCGCCAGAACTCATGCCACGGCGTGCGCACCTGTCCGGGCGCAATCCCCGGAAGCGCGTTGATCACCGCCTGACGTCGCCAGTTTAACAATCGCATTTACTTGTACCGGATAGCCGGGTTGATGGCGGCATACAGCACGTCCACCACCAGATTGATAAGAATAAACTCCAGCGAAAAGAGCAGGACTTCCGCCTGAATCACCGGGTAATCACGCATCTCCACTGAATCCACCAGCAGGCGTCCGAGGCCTGGCCAGTTGAAGACTTTTTCGACCACGATGGAGCCGCCGAGCAGGAAACCAAACTGCAGCCCCATCATTGTCACCACCGGGATCATCGCGTTGCGCAGGCCGTGTTTGAGCACGACCCAGGTTTCACTGACGCCTTTAGCTCGCGCGGTGCGCATGTAATCTTCGTTGAACACATCCACGAAAGAAGCGCGGGTAAAGCGCGCCATCACCGCAGCCACAGCGGCGCCGAGGGTAATGGATGGCAGGATGTAGTGCCGCCAGCTATCGGCCCCGACGGTCGGCAGCCAGCCGAGCTGTACCGAGAAAATCTGCATCAGCAGCATCCCTAAGGCAAAAGCCGGGAAGGATATCCCCGTAACGGCTATCGCCATGCCGAGCCTGTCCGGCCAGCGATTACGCCACACGGCGGCGGCAAGGCCCATCGCCATGCCGAAAATCACCGCCCAGATCATACTACTGAGCGTCAGCCACAGCGTGGGCAGAAAGCGGCTGGCTATCTCCACGGATACCGGACGGCGCGACACCATCGACATACCGAAATCGCCCTGCAATACGTTGGCAATGTAGTGACCAAACTGCACGTACAGCGGCTGATCGAGCCCCAGCTGCTGCCGCACCATCGTTACCACCTGCGCGTCGGCTTCCGGCCCGGCAATCAGCCGCGCCGGGTCGCCCGGCAGCAGATGGACGAACAGAAATACCAGCACCGCCACGATGAGCAGCGTCGGGATCAGGCCGAGCAGGCGCTTGAGGACGTAGTTAAGCATCCTTTCCCCTTACCCCAGCCCTCTCCCCATAGGGGCGGGAGGGAAAAGGAGATGCGGCCAGGCTGCTGTGGATCAACGTAATCACTGCGTTAAGTCCGCCTCGTCAAAACTGAACCCGGTATCCGGCATGATGTAAAAACCGGTCAGATTTTTGCTGTGGGCAGACACCAGCTTTTCCACCACCAGAGGCACCCACGGCGACTCCTTCCAGATGATGTCCTGGGCATCTTTATACAGGCGCGCTTTCTCTTTGGTATCATCCGTTTTCAGCGCATCGGCCAGATCTTTGTCAACCTGCGGATTGCTGTAGAACGCGGTGTTGAACTGCGTTGGCGGCCAGTTTTGCGAGGCGAAGAGCGGTGACAGCGCCCAGTCGGCTTCCCCGGTTGACGCAGACCAGCCGGTGTAGAACATTCTCACTCCGCTCTCTTTCTGTCCCTTGGCTTCCACTTCTGAAGCGCGCTGGCCCGCATCCATCGCCGTGACCTTCGCCTTGATGCCCACCTGCGCCAGCTGCTGCTGGGTGAATTGCAGGACTTTCTGCGCGGTGCTGTGGTTATGCGATGACCAAAGCGTAGTGCTAAAGCCGTTCGGGAACCCGGCTTCTTTCAGCAATTCGCGGGCTTTAGCCGGATCGTATGGCCACGGTTTGTAGGACTGGGAATACGCAATCGACGGTGGCAGCACGCCGGTTGCAGGCGTTGCATAGCCGGCAAAGGCGACCTTCACCAGCGCCTGGCGGTTAATCGCGTAGTTGATGGCCTCGCGCACTTTCGGGTTATCAAACGGCTTCTGGGTGACGTTCATGCTGATGTAGCGCTGCATGATGGAGGGGCTTGCCACCAGCTCCAGCTTGCTGTTTTTCTCCAACAGCGGTGCCTGTTCGTAAGGGATCGGGAACGCAAACTGCGCCTCACCCGTCTGCAGCATTGCCGCCCGGGTGTTGTTGTCGACGACCGGACGCCAGGTGATGGTATCGAGCTTCGGCAGCCCCTGCTGCCAGTATCCGGCAAATTTCTTCACCTTCACAAAATCGGTCTGATTCCAGGTATCAAGCTGATACGGCCCGGTGCCTACCGGATGGAAACCAATCTCTTTGCCATATTTTTTCAGCGCCGCCGGGGAGATCATTGCCGTCGCCGGATGGGCAAGAATGTTGATAAACGCAGAGAACGGCTGCTTCAGGGTAATTTTTACCGTCTGAGGGTCGACGACTTCGGTGCTGGCGATATCTTTGTACAGGTTATAGCGTTTGAGATGGTTGTCAGGGTTGCTGGCGCGATCGAGGTTCGCTTTGACCGCTTCAGCGTTGAAATCCGTACCATCCTGGAACTTCACGCCGCTGCGCAGCTTAATGGTATAAACCCGCCCGTCATCGGAAACCTTGTAGTCTTCTGCCAGCACGTTGTGCATCTTCATGTCTTTATCGAGGCCAAACAGCCCCTGATAGAATGACTTCGCTACCGCCTGTGAGAGCGTGTCGTTGGCGTCGTACGGATCGAGCGTGGTGAAGTTCGAGCCCACCGCGACCACCACGTCTTTTGCCGCCCACGCAGGCGTCGTCGCCAGGGCGGAAACAACACCCAGCGCCAGCAGCCATTTACCTGAAATCTGTTGTGTCATGTTGTTCTCCTGAGGTTATAGACGCGCAAGCGCGCTGGGGGCATCATCCCGGGCGACAAAGTGGCCGGGGCTCACCTGAACCAGCGGCGCGCTGGCCTGCTCCACGCCGCGCGGATAAATATTACCCGGCAGTTCATCTGACAGCAGTACGCGCTGCGGCCGACGATGAGCCGGATCGGCAACCGGTACGGCTGCCATAAGCTTACGGGTATAAGGATGCTGTGGATTTTCAAACACAGAGCGGCGCGGACCCATTTCCACAATTCGCCCGCGATACATCACCGCCACGCGATGACTGATTCGCTCGACCACCGCCATATCGTGAGAAATAAACAGGTAAGCGATACCCATTTCGCGCTGCAAATCGAGCAGCAGATTAATGATCTGCGCGCGAATAGAGACATCAAGCGCCGACACCGCTTCGTCGGCAATCACCACCTTCGGGTTCAGCGCCAGCGCACGCGCGATACAAATTCGCTGCCGTTGGCCGCCGGAAAACTCATGCGGATAACGCCACGCATGCTCCGGCAGCAGTCCGACGCGCTCAAGCAACCATGCGACACGGCGACGGGCATCTTCGTCCGACATCATGCGGTGCACGAGCAGCGGCTCCAGAATCGAATAGCCCACGGTCTGACGCGGATCGAGAGAGGCAAACGGATCCTGAAAAATAAACTGAATATCCCGCCGCAGCGGCTGAAGCTGGCTATCGGCAAGCTGGTCTATCCGCTGCCCGTTAAAAGTGATGCTGCCGCTTTGTGACTCCACGAGCCGCAGCAGCGCACGTCCGGTGGTGGATTTTCCCGATCCGGATTCCCCCACCAGCGCCAGCGTCTCACCGGGCCAAAGGTCAAAACTGACCTTTTCCACTGCGTGCACTTCACGGGTCACGCGGTTCAGTAAGCCGCTGCGCAGCGGGAAGCGGGTAACCAGATCGCGTACCTGTAAAATCGGTTCGCCAGGGACAACTGTATCCTGCTCCCCTTTCACAATGGGCGCATTCGGCAAAGGAAAACGCCGCGGCAAATCGGTGCCGCTCATCGAGCCCAGGGTCGGTACGGCTGCCAGCAGCGCCTTCGTGTACGGGTGCTGCGGTGCGCTGAATATCTGCTCCACGCTGCCGGTTTCAACCGCCTCGCCCTGATACATCACCAGCACGCGATCGGCGATGTCCGCCACCACGCCCATATCGTGAGTGATAAAGATGACCCCCATAGCCATCTCTTTTTGCAGGACGTCAATCAGCTGGAGGATCTGCGCCTGGATGGTGACATCCAGCGCCGTAGTTGGCTCATCGGCAATCAGCACCGCCGGGCGACAGGACAACGCCATGGCAATCATCACGCGCTGACGCATGCCGCCAGAAAGCTGGTGCGGATAGCGTTTTAAGATGGTTTCCGCCTCCGGAATACGAACCTGGTCGAGCATCTTTTTGGCGGCTTTCAGCGCCTCCTCGCGCCCGAGTCCCTGATGCAGTCGGATTGATTCGGCAATCTGCTCCCCCACGGTAAACACCGGGTTCAGCGACGTCATCGGCTCCTGAAAAATCATCGCCACATCCGCACCTCGCACGTGACGCATCTGTGAGGCGCTTTGTTGGGTCACCTCAATCACGTCGCGGCTGCGCCGCCGAAGCAGCATAGACTGGCTTTTAACGCGTCCGCCGGACTGCTCCAGCAGACGCATCAGCGCCAGCGCGGTGACGGATTTTCCCGAGCCGGACTCCCCAACGATGGCCAGCGTCTCGCCGCGTTTAAGGCTGAAGGAGAGGTGCTTCACCGCCTGAACGGTTTGCTGCTCCTGCTCAAAAGCGATGTTGAGGTCGCGAACCACCAGCACGTCGCTGGCGTCGATTTCATGAGCATGATTCATCAGCGGTAAATCCCCACGCTTGAGGTATCGCCCGCATAAGCGTAAGCGCGGTACATCCCTTCGCTGTTAAACGGCAGCGCCACGTTGCCTTCGCGGTCAACGGCAATCAGGCCACCGCTGCCGCCGAGCGCAGGCAGTTTTTCCATCACCACGCGCTCGCAGGCGTCATGAAGGCTTAAATCGCTGTATTCCATCAAGGCGGAGATGTCGTAGGCCGCCAAAGTGCGCATAAAGACTTCACCCGTCCCGGTGCAGGAGACCGCAACGCTGGCGTTGTTGGCATAGCAACCCGCGCCGGGCAGCGGGCTGTCGCCTACGCGCCCCGGCAGTTTGTTGGTCATGCCGCCGGTGGAGGTCGCGGCAGCCAGATTCCCCGCCAGATCGCGCGCTACCGCGCCGACGGTGCCCATTTTAGTTTGTTCATCAAGCGGCGCGGCGCTGTGATCGAGCTGCGTTTCCCCCGCCGCCTGGGCCTGACGCAGCTGCGCCAGCCGTTCAGGTGTAGAAAACAGATCGTTGTTGACGCGCGCCATACCGCGATCCGCGGCAAAACGCTCGGCGCCTTCCCCCATCAGCAAAACATGCGGACTCTGTTCCAGCACCAGGCGGGCGGCAAGCACAGGATTGCGCAGGTGCTTCACGCCAGCCACCGCTCCGGCGTGCAGCGAATAGCCATCCATCACGCAGGCATCCAGTTCGTGGGTTTCATCGGCGGTGAATACGGCCCCAATCCCGGCGTTAAACAGCGGACACTCTTCAAGCAGGCGAACGGCTTCGGTGACTACGTCCAGCGCGCTTGCGCCCTGCTCCAGCATGTGCTGGCCCGTTTCCACGATGAAAGCGAGCGCTTCTACATACTCTTTCTCGCGCTCTGGCGACAGGCTGGCACGGGAAATGGCCCCGGCACCGCCATGAATGGCGATCACTGCGTTACTCATTGCGCCCTTCCCTTCATCTGACGGAATGCTTTTTCTATTTAGGGTATAAATATCATCATATTGACGATTATTTTATATGATTTTTGAATATAGAAAGCGTCGTCGGTGCTGTAAAGGCCTGCTGACCATCACCGTACAGTCCGGCGCGCTTTTCTGCCATAATGGGCGCATCAGACGATTTGTCGCAGGAGTGTAGTAATGGATTTTAACGCCGGACTCATGCCGCTCGACGTGGCGCTTAACGAGATGCTGGACCGTATTTCCCCGCTGAACGCCACCGAAACGCTGCCGCTGGTGCAAGCTTTCGGCCGTATTACCGCCGAAGATGTGGCGTCGCCGCTCGACGTCCCGGGCTTTGATAACTCAGCGATGGACGGCTACGCCGTACGTCTGGCCGATCTGGCCGAAGGCAAGCCGCTGAGAGTCGCCGGAAAAGCCTTTGCCGGACAGCCCTTCGAAGGCGAATGGCCTGCGGGCACCTGCGTGCGGATCATGACCGGTGCGCCGGTGCCGCCAGGCTGTGAGGCCGTGGTGATGCAGGAAGAAACCGAACAGACCGACGACGGCGTGCGTTTCACCGCCAGCGTCAAAGCTGGCCAGAACATTCGCCTGTGCGGGGAAGATATTCGCGCAGGCCATGCAGTATTCCCGCGTGGTACGCGCCTGACAGTTGCCGAACTCCCCGTGTTAGCGTCATTGGGTATCGCCAATGTAGACGTGGTACGCAAAGTGCGCGTGGCAGTGTTCTCCACCGGCGATGAGCTTAAATTACCCGGTGAGCCGCTGGCTGCGGGGCAAATTTATGACACTAACCGCCTTGCCGTTCATCTGATGCTGGAACAGCTCGGCTGCGAAGTGATCAACCTCGGGATTATTCCGGACGATCAGAACAAGCTGCGGGCGGCGTTTATCGAAGCCGACAGCAAAGCGGACGTGGTTATCAGCTCAGGCGGCGTCTCCGTGGGCGAAGCGGATTACACCAAAACTATTCTTGATGAGCTTGGTGAAATCGCCTTCTGGAAGCTTGCCATCAAGCCCGGCAAACCCTTTGCCTTCGGTAAACTGAGCCACAGCTGGTTCTGTGGCCTGCCGGGCAATCCTGTCTCTGCGGCGCTGACGTTCTATCAGCTGGTGCAGCCGCTGCTGGCAAAACTGGGCGGTAATCCCGCTTCAGGCCTGCCGCCACGTCTGCGCGTTCGCACCTCAACGCGCCTGAAAAAATCGCCGGGCCGCCTCGACTTCCAGCGTGGCGTGCTGACGCGCGATGAGAACGGCGATTTGACCGTAGCGACCACCGGCCATCAGGGTTCGCATATCTTCAGCTCCTTCAGTCAGGGCAACTGCTTCATCGTGCTTGAGCGCGACCGCGGCCACGTTGAAGCCGGAGAATGGGTTGACGTGGAGCCGTTTAACGCGCTGTTCGGAGGGCTGTAATGAGCGTGGAGCTGAGCGATGCGGAGACGCTGCGCTACAACCGGCAAATTGTGCTTCGTGGTTTCGACTTTGACGGTCAGGAGAAGCTGAAAGCTTCGCGAGTGCTGGTCGTCGGGCTTGGCGGCCTCGGCTGCGCGGCTGCGCAGTATCTGGTAGCGGCGGGCGTCGGGCAGATGACGCTGCTCGATTTCGATACGGTGTCGCTTTCAAATCTGCAACGCCAGACGCTGCACAGCGATGCGACAATCGACCAGCCGAAGGTGATTTCGGCCCGCGAGGCGCTTGAACGCATCAACCCGCACGTGCAGTTCACCTGTATCGACGCTCAGCTTGATGAAGCTGCTTTACGTGAGCAAATTGCCGCGCACGATCTGGTGCTCGACTGCACCGATAACGTGGCGATCCGCAATCAGC
This sequence comes from Scandinavium sp. UTDF21-P1B, assembly GCF_040750395.1. NCBI lineage: Bacteria > Pseudomonadati > Pseudomonadota > Gammaproteobacteria > Enterobacterales > Enterobacteriaceae > Scandinavium > Scandinavium sp. UTDF21-P1B. The sequence continues at coordinate 47,144 of NZ_JBFLVD010000011.1, read as the reverse complement.
TCAACGCAGGCTGTTTTACGCATAAAACGCCGCTGGTGTCCGGCGCCGCCATTCGCATGGAAGGGCAAATCAGCGTGTTTACCTATCAGCCGGATGAACCCTGTTATCGCTGCCTGAGCCGCCTGTTCGGCGAAAACGCCCTCACCTGTGTGGAAGCGGGCGTAATGGCCCCGCTGGTCGGCGTTATCGGCTCCCTTCAGGCGATGGAGGCCATCAAGCTGCTGACGGCGTATGGCACACCCGCCGCCGGAAAAATCGTGATGTACGATGCGATGACCTGCCAGTTCCGGGAGATGAAGCTGATGCGGTTTGCAGGGTGTGAGGTTTGTAGTCGCACGTGAGATTGTTGCCCGGTGGCGCTACGCTTACCGGGCCTACGAGATCCCAGACAGTCTGTAGGCCCGGTAAGGCAAAGCCGCCACCGGGCAATTTTTACAGAGAAGACCGCCCAAACGCCCCCATCCAGTCCTGTTCAAACTTGTCGATAGCGGCATCCACCGCCGGTGAGGCGATAAACTGCTGAGCAACGTCCAGCGGCAGCGTGATGGACTGACAGCCCACCAGCAGACAGTCCAGCGCCTGACGCGGCGTTTTGAAGCTCGCGGCCAGCACTTTTGATTCCGGGGCATGCAGTTCCAGCAGCTGCTGTAACTCTTCCACGCTACGAATACCGCTGCCGCCCTGCGCATCAATGCGGTTCACATAAGGTGCCACATACTCAGCACCAGCCAGCGCCGCCAGCATCCCCTGCGCTGCGCCGTAAACCGCCGTACCGAGCGTCGGGATCCCTTCGGCTTTCAGCATCTTAATTGCCGCTAAACCTTCGGCCGTTACCGGTACTTTAACCACCAGATCGGCGATGATGCTGCGCAGCTTACGCGCATCGCTCACCATTCCTTCAGCCGTGTTCGCCATCACCTGGGCGAATAAACGCCCCTGCCCGCCGAGCGCGTCCTGCAATTCAGGCAGCAGCGTTTCGAGCGGCTTTTTGCCTGCCGCCACAATGCTCGGATTCGTTGTCACGCCCGCCAGTGGGAAAACGCGCGCCAGCTTTTTGACCGCGGCAACATCAGATGTATCCAGATAGAGTTCCATACCGGTTCCTTAAAATGTGAGGTTCTGCATGCTTTAAGACTACCACGCCGCAACCGCGCGCTTTGTTGATTCACGTCAAAATCACTTTCATTCGAAAGTTATTTAATCTTTATACGAAAGCAAAGAGGCGAATTATGATCTTCAACATTCAGCGCTACTCGACCCATGATGGCCCCGGTATTCGCACCGTTGTCTTTATGAAAGGTTGCTCGCTCGGCTGCCGCTGGTGTCAGAACCCGGAAAGCCGTGCCCGCACGCAGGATCTGCTGTTTGATGCGCGTCTGTGCCTCGACGGCTGCGATCTCTGCCAGCAGGCTGCCCCCGGCGTTATCGGACGTACGCTGAATGGCCTCATTATTCATCGCGAAAGACTTGAACAGCCGCAGTTGAACGCGCTGAATGGCTGCTGCCCGACTCAGGCGCTCACCGTCTGCGGTGAAGTCAAAAGCGTGGACGACATTATGACGACCGTGCTGCGTGACAAACCTTTCTACGATCGCAGCGGCGGCGGCCTGACCCTCTCCGGCGGCGAACCTTTTATGAACCCGGAGCTGGTGCTCTCGCTGCTGAAAACCAGCCACGAGCAGGGCATTCATACGGCGGTAGAAACCTGCCTGCACGTACCGTGGAAATACATCGAACCTGCCCTGCCGTATATCGATCTGTTCCTTGCTGACCTCAAGCATGTTGATACCGATAAGTTCCGGCAATGGACTGACGGCTCCGCAAAACGCGTAATGGATAACCTCAAGCGCCTCGCGGCAGCGGGTAAAAAGATGACCATTCGCGTGCCGCTGATTCAGGGTTTCAACGCCGATGAAGCCTCAATCAAGGCCATAACCGACTTCGCCGCTGACCAACTCCACGTCAGCGACATCCACTTCTTACCGTACCACACGCTCGGCATGAATAAGTACAGCCTGCTCGGCGTACCCTACTCTGCTCCCGACAAGCCGCTCGATGCCCCGGAACTGCTGGATTTTGCCCAGCAAACGGCCCGGGAAAAAGGGCTGACTGCGACCCTACGAGGATAATACGATGACCACTCTGATTCTTGATAAACTGACCGACCGCATCAAGGCGCATAAAGACGCACTGATTCACATCGTTAAGCCGCCGGTCTGCACCGAGCGCGCCCGTCATTACACCACCGTTTACCAGCAGAATATGGATAAACCGATTCCGGTACGCCGTGCGCTGGCGCTGGCTCACCATCTGGCGGAACGCACCATCTGGATCAAACACGATGAGCTGATCATCGGCAACCAGGCCAGCGAAGTGCGCGCCGCGCCGATATTCCCGGAATATACCGTCAGCTGGATTGAAAAAGAGATCGACGACCTTGCCGACCGTCCGGGCGCGGGCTTTGCGGTGAGCGAAGAAAATAAGCGCGTGCTGCATGAAATCTGCCCGTGGTGGAACGGTCAGACCGTGCAGGATCGCTGCTATGGCATGTTCACCGACGAGCAGAAAGCGCTGCTGGCAGCGGGCATCATTAAAGCCGAGGGCAATATGACCTCCGGCGATGCGCACCTGGCGGTGAACTTCCCACTGCTGCTGGAAAAAGGGCTGGATGGCCTGCGCGAAAAAGTGGCCGAACGTCGCTCGCGCATTAACCTGACCGTGCTGGAAGATTTGCACGGCGAACAGTTCCTGAAAGGCATTGATATCGTTCTGGAAGCGGTCAGCCTGCACATTACGCGCTTTGCCGATCTGGCACGTAAAATGGCTGCGGAAGAATCCCGTGAAGCGCGCCGCGACGAGCTGCTGGCAATGGCGGAAAACTGCGATGTTATCGCCCACGAACCGCCAAAAACCTTCTGGCAGGCGCTGCAGCTCAGCTACTTCATTCAGCTTATCCTGCAAATTGAGTCCAACGGTCACTCAGTTTCCTTTGGCCGCATGGACCAGTATCTGTATCCGTTCTACCGCCGCGACGTGGAGCTGAACCATTCTCTCCAGCGCGAACAGGCCATTGAGCTGCTGCACGCCTGCTGGCTGAAGCTGCTGGAAGTGAACAAAATCCGTTCCGGTTCGCACTCAAAAGCGTCCGCCGGCAGCCCGCTGTATCAGAACGTCACCATCGGCGGCCAGAAGCTGGTGAACGATGAAGCGATGGATGCGGTCAACCCGCTCTCTTATGCAATTCTGGAATCCTGCGGTCGTCTGCGCTCCACCCAGCCAAATCTGAGCGTGCGCTACCACGCGGGCATGAGCAACGACTTCCTCGACGCCTGCGTGCAGGTGATCCGCTGCGGCTTCGGAATGCCTGCCTTTAACAACGACGAAATCGTCATTCCGGAATTCATTAAGCTCGGCGTGGAAAAACAGGACGCTTACGACTATGCAGCTATCGGCTGCATTGAAACCGCCGTCGGCGGCAAATGGGGCTATCGCTGCACCGGCATGAGCTTTATCAACTTCGCCCGCGTGATGCTGGCGGCGATGGAAGGCGGGCGCGATGCCACCAGCGGTGAAATCTTCCTGCCGCAGAGCAAGGCGCTGTCGCAGGGCAATTTCAGCACCTTCGATGAAATCATGGCCTCCTGGGATACGCAGATTCGCTACTACACCCGCAAGTCCATTGAAATTGAGTACGTTGTCGACACCATGCTTGAAGAGAACGTGCATGACATTCTCTGTTCGGCGCTGGTGGATGACTGCATCGAACGGGCGAAAAGCATTAAGCAAGGTGGCGCAAAGTATGACTGGGTGTCGGGCTTGCAGGTGGGGATTGCCAACCTCGGCAACAGCCTGGCCGCCGTCAAAAAGCTGGTCTTTGAGCAGGGGGCTATCGGGCAGCAGCAGCTTGCCGCCGCGCTTGCCGACGACTTCGAGGGCCTGACCCACGAACAGCTGCGCCAGCGTCTGATTAACGGCGCGCCGAAATACGGTAACGACGATGACACCGTAGATGTCCTGCTGGTTCGTGCCTATCAGACCTATATTGACGAGCTGAAGCAGTACCACAACCCACGTCACGGCCGCGGCCCGATTGGCGGTGACTACTACGCAGGGACGTCCTCCATTTCCGCAAACGTACCGTTTGGCGCGGCGACCATGGCAACCCCTGACGGACGCAAAGCGCATACGCCGCTGGCGGAAGGCGCAAGCCCGGCTTCCGGCACCGATCATCTCGGCCCAACGGCGGTGATCGGTTCCGTTGGCAAGCTGCCTACCGCTGCAATTCTCGGCGGCGTACTGCTGAACCAGAAGCTCAATCCGGCAACGCTGGATAATGATTCTGACCGCCAGAAGCTGATGGTGCTGCTGCGCACCTTCTTCGAAGAGCACAAAGGCTGGCACATTCAGTACAACATCGTGTCGCGCGAAACGCTGCTGGAGGCGAAGAAACACCCGGACCAGTATCGTGATTTAGTGGTGCGCGTGGCGGGCTATTCAGCATTCTTCACCGCGCTGTCGCCGGATGCTCAGGACGATATTATCGCTCGTACTGAACATACGCTTTAAGGCTCAAAAACCAGGTTTCGTGCGGGCTAAATGCCCGGCGGCGCTACGCTTGCCGGGCCTACGTTGGTCGAAAGTAGGCCGGGTAAGGCGAAGCTGCCACCCGGCATTTAAGCCTCACTTCACTTACGAATGAAATAAATTTGAGGTTTCCGTCACATTATCACTAGAATGCTCCTGAACGCAGTTAACGCCAGGAGCCTTCGTATGACCGTTAAAGTTATCGTCACAGATATGGACGGAACTTTTCTTAATGATGCCAAGCAGTACCATCGTGAACGCTTTTTGGCGCAGTTTCAGCAGCTTAAACAACGTGGTATTGAATTCGTTGTGGCAAGCGGCAACCAGTACTGGCAGCTCATCTCCTTCTTCCCTGAAATTCGTGACCAAATTTCTTTCGTCGCCGAAAACGGCGCTTTGGTGTATCAGCACGGCAAAGAGCTGTTCCACGGAGAGCTGACGCGCCATGAGTCTCAGGTGGTCATCGGCGAGCTGCTCAAAGATCCCCAGCTAAACTTCGTGGCCTGCGGGCTGGAAAGCGCGTACGTCAGCGACAAAGCGCCGGAAGCCTTTGTGAAGCTGATGTCGAAGCACTATCACCGCCTGAAGCCAGTGTCGGATTATCAGCAGATCGACGACAAGCTGTTCAAGTTCTCGCTGAATCTCCCCGACAGCGACATTCCGCAGCTGATTGACGCCCTGCACGTCTCCCTCGACGGCATAATGAAGCCCGTCACCAGCGGCTTTGGCTTTGTGGATCTGATCATCCCGGGCCTGCACAAGGCCAACGGCATCAGCCGCCTGCTGAAAAACTGGCAGCTCTCACCGCAGGAGTGCGTGGGCATTGGCGACAGCGGCAACGATGCCGAAATGCTGCAGCTGGTGAAATACTCTTTCGCCATGAGCAACGCCGCCGACAGCATCAAAGCCATCGCCCGTTACCAGACGGACGATAACAACCACGACGGTGCTCTGAACGTGATTCAGGCCGTGCTGGACGGCACCTCTCCTTTCTGATCCCCTCTATGCCATGCCGGATGCGGCATGGCCTTTTCCGGCCGACAAAACCCTGATGCACTGATACTCCACAGGCCTGATGAGCGCAGCGCCATCAGGCATTTCAAAACCCTTTCCGGTTCGTGAGAAGCATCAAGTTATTTAACTTGCATTAACCTAATTTTAACTTAAAGTATCACATGTAAGTTAAATTACCTTCGAATGAAAGATTGAGAGGTCCATCATGACGCTTACCTGTTCCAGTGAAACCCTGCCTGCCGATCACAAAGCGGCTATACGCGAATTGAAACAAGCGCTGCGTGCGCAGATTGGTGACGTGCAGGGCGTGTTCGACAAACTCACCGCCCACATTGAAGCCCGCGTGGCGCAGATCGAGGCGCTAAAGGCCAGCGGCAAACCGGTCTGGCCAGTGATTGCTTATAGCGACCTGGCCGCCGGCAAGATTACTGAAGCCCAGCGTGAGGAGATCAAGCGCAGAGGCTGTGCGGTGATCAAAGGACATTTTCCGCGCGAGCAGGCGCTGGGCTGGGACCGCTCAATGCTCGACTACCTCGATCGCAACCACTTTGACGATGTGTACAAAGGGCCGGGCGATAACTTCTTCGGCACCCTGACGGCCTCACGCCCGGAGATCTATCCGATCTACTGGTCGCAGGCGCAAATGCAGGCCCGGCAGAGTCCGGAAATGGCGACCGTGCAGTCATTCCTGAATCGCCTGTGGCGCTTTGAAAGCGAAGGTAAACAGTGGTTCGACCCGGACGTCAGCGTCATTTACCCGGATCGCATTCGCCGCCGCCCGCCTGGCACCACGTCGAAAGGGCTTGGGGCACACACCGATTCCGGGGCGCTGGAGCGCTGGCTGCTGCCTGCTTATCAGCAGGTTTTCGCCAACGTGTTCAATGGCGACTTTACGCATTTCGACCCATGGGATGCGGCACATCGCACCGAAGTGGAAGAGTATACGGTGGATAACACCACTAAATGTTCTGTTTTCCGCACCTTCCAGGGCTGGACGGCGCTTTCAGAAATGATTCTGGATCAAGGACTGCTGCACGTCGTGCCGATTCCGGAGGCCATGGCCTACGTGCTGCTGCGCCCGCTGCTTGACGATGTCCCCGAAGATGAACTTTGCGGCGTGGCACCCGGCCGCGTGCTGCCCATCTCTGAACGGTGGCATCCGCTGCTGGTTAAAGCCCTGACCTCCATTCCGGCGCTGGAGCCGGGCGATTCAGTCTGGTGGCACTGCGACGTGATCCACGCCGTTGCCCCGGTTACCGATCAGCAGGGCTGGGGCAACGTGATGTACATTCCGGCAGCGCCAATGTGTGAGAAAAACCTCGCCTATGCGCAGAAGGTGAAAGCGGCGCTGGAAAAAGGCGCTTCGCCGGGCGACTTCCCGCGTGAGGATTATGAAACAACATGGGAAGATCGTTTTACGCTTAGCGATTTGAACGTTCACGGAAAGCTCGCCTTGGGCATACCTGTTTAATCATCGTACAGCCCTTCCCGTTCAACGGCGGTACGTCGCGTTCCTGGACGTATCCGCCGGACGGATTCCCTCACGGCAAGCTGGCCATGCAGCAGAAGAGAACCGCACGGTGCTTCAGGACGAATCAGCCGCTGCTGTAGCATCTGCACAGCCTCTACGCCCAGCTCATCACGCGGCACGTGGATAGCCGTCAGCGGCACATCCTGAATCGCGGCCAGGTTGAAACCGTCGATGCTCATCACCGACACATCCTGCGGCACCCGTAGCCCACGCTGCTGAAGCGCGTTTATCGTACCTGCGGCCATAAAATCCCCACCGACCAGAAACGCCGTCGGCAGCGGCTTGCCGCCGAGGGCACCCAGCCAGGCCCCCACTTTCTCTTCTGTTTCTTTTGCACTGAAGCTCGGCACGGTTATCAAATCGCGGGCGTCCTGAAAACGGAGGTTGCCGTTCTTCCACGCCTCACGAATGCCCATCAATCTGAGCTCCATCGTGTAGCGGCGCAGGCACATCACGTTCACCACCGAACGGTGACCCATATCGAACAGATACCGGGCAGCAAACTGGCCAATCAGGCGGTGATCCGGCGCGATCGACGGCAAACGCATGCGCTCATCGCGACAGTTGATCAGCACGCAGGGCCTGGCGAAATCCGCCGCCAGATCGTGAATGTGCGGATCGTCGATACCGAGCAGGATCGCCGCCTGGGTTTCGGCCTCATTCATTCGCGCCAGAAACAGGTTGGCATCACTGTCGTTTTCCTCCAGCGCGCAGTAACGAAGGCGCACCTCATGCGGCGACAGCGCTTTATTGATGCTCTGGATCACGCGGTAGTAAAAGATGTCGGACCGCTCATCGAACGCCCGCTGCGGCGCAAAGACAATCAGGCTGTTCAGCAACATTCTGCCTGCGGCCATGCCTTCCATCACGCCCAGCTCACGTGCACAAGCAAGCACCCGCTCTCGCGCCTTTTCACTGGTGTTGGCTTTGCCCGCCAGCACCCGGGAAACGGTGCTGCCGGAAAGGCCTGTCCGGGCGGCAATTTCGGCGATTTTGAGCTTTTTATCCAATTTGTGATCTACCTCCATTTTGAAAATGAAAGAATTTTCATGGTTAATTTACCCTGTCCAAAAAGGGGTGAATGTGACTAACCGGGAAGTTTTTCCCATCTTATGAAAAAACTTGCATAAATCAGGCTATCAGCGCCGATTTTTCTGCCTTACCCTGAATTGGCCTGACAACTTCCATACTAGTTACATGGGAGCTTACCAAAAGAAAACCATTAGATTTCAAGAAAATAGAAAACTGGTGTGACAACTCACGGATCGAGTCGGTCATCTTCCCCCCTACAAACCGTCTTGTGGAGAATTCTATGAGCCAAGGTGTTAATAACGATATGACGGTCAGCAAATCGCGCCGCGTAGTGAAAAACCTGCGCTGGTGGGTGCTGGTGCTTTTCCTTCTGGGCGTTACCGTAAACTACATCACGCGCAACTCACTGGGCATTCTCGCGCCCGAGCTGAAAACCGAACTGGGCATTACCACCGCACAGTACTCCTGGATCGTTGGCGCCTTCCAGCTGGCCTATACGATCTTCCAGCCAATTTGCGGCTGGCTGATTGACGTTATCGGCCTGAAACTCGGCTTTATGATTTGTGCGATTCTGTGGGCCGTTGCCTGTATCGCCCACGCGGGCGCAGGAAGCTGGCTGCATATGGCGCTGCTGCGTTTTGGCATGGGTGCCTCCGAAGCGGCTGCGACGCCGGCGAACGCGAAAACCATCGGCGAATGGTTCCCAAAATCTGAGCGCCCGATTGCCGCCGGTTGGGCTGGCGTCGGTTTCTCCATTGGTGCAATGCTGGCCCCGCCAATCATCTACTTTGCCCACGCCTCCTTCGGCTGGCAGGGCGCGTTCATGTTTACCGGTTTTCTGGCGCTGGTGTGGGTGGTTCTGTGGTGGGCGTTCTACCACAACCCTGATAAGCACCCAAACCTGAGCAAAGAAGAGCTGGCCTTCATCAACCAGGATAACGAAGCGCCACCGGTCAAGCTGCCCTTCTTCACCGCGCTGCGCACGATTGGTAAGAACAAACGTTTCTACGGCATTGCCATCCCGGCCTTTATGGCGGAACCGGCCTGGGCGGTAATGAGCTTCTGGGTACCGCTGTACCTCGCCAAAGCCTACGGTATGGAGCTCAAGCAGATTGCACTGTTCGCCTGGCTGCCGTTCCTCGCCGCCGATCTGGGCAGCGTGGCGAGTGGCTATCTCACCCGACTCTATGTCCGCGTGTTCGGCTGCACCCGCGTGAACTCTATTGTGGCCTCTTCCGTCAGCGGGGCGTTCCTGATGCTCTCCCTGGCGGCAATGGCCTTCACCAATAACCCGTATGTGGCAATTGCGCTGATCTCCATCGGCGGCTTTGGCCACCAGATAATCTCCTGCATGCTGAGCGCCCTGGTGGTCGAGTCGTTCGACAAAGGCCAGATGGCGACCGTCAACGGCATGCGTGGCTCCGCGGCGTGGATCGCAAGCTTCCTGTTCTCTCTGATTATTGGGGTAACGGCCGACAAGATTGGCTTCAACCCGCTGTTTATCGCCATGGGCTTCTTTGACCTGATTGGCGCAGTCTTCCTGGTTGCATTTATTGCTGAACGTCGCGCTAAACGCGCCTGAGTATAGGTTGTGATATGAAAACGCTTAAACACTGGTCCTTCGAAAAACAATCCGCCCACCACGTCGAGCTGGCCGTCGACGGCCAGCACACGCTCTGCCTGTACATGCTGGAAGAAAATCTGTTCCGCGTGCTGCTTAAACGTCAGGGTAAACTGGCGCTGGACAAAACCTGGAGCATCGCGCCGGGCCAGGACGTGCCGTGGGAAGGTCGTTCCCGCGACGATCTCTCCGGATTCAGTCTGCCTGCGTGGACGCTGGAGAAAAAAGACGACAGCCTCACCATCAGCACCTCACAGCTGCGCGTCACCGTCCATCAGCCGCTGTGGCTGGAGTGGCACTACAAAAATGAAGCGGGCGAGTGGCAGTATCTGACCGGCGACCGTCCGACCAGCGCCTATCTGGTGAATGCCCATGGCGACGGCGTGGCGCACTACCTGAAGCGTCAGAAGGACGAGCGCTTCTACGGTCTTGGCGAAAAAGCGGGTGATTTACAGCGCACCGGTAAACGCTATGAAATGCGTAACCTGGACGCGATGGGCTACAACGCGGTCAGCACCGACCCGCTCTATAAGCATATTCCGTTCACCATCACCCGCCGGGATGACGTGAGCGTCGGCCTTTTCTACGATAACCTGAGCAGCTGCTGGCTGGATCTGGGCAACGAACTCGACAACTATCACACCGCCTATCGCCGCTGGCAGGCCGAAGCGGGTGATATCGACTACTACCTGTTCACCGGCAAGCGCGTGCTGGATATCACCAAGTCCTTTGTACGCCTGACCGGCAAAACACTGTTCGGGCCAAAATGGAGCCTCGGCTACAGCGGTTCAACTATGCATTACACCGATGCGCCGGACGCGCAGAACCAGCTGATGAGCTTTATCCGCCTGTGCGACGAGCATGCCATCCCTTGCGATTCATTCCAGCTTTCGTCCGGCTATACCTCGATCAACGGCAAACGCTACGTGTTTAACTGGAACTACGACAAAGTGCCGCAGCCGAAGGTGATGAGCCAGGCGTTCCACAACGCAGGCCTGAAGCTTGCGGCCAATATCAAGCCGTGCCTGTTACAGGATCACCCACGCTATAACGAAGTGGCGGAGAAAGGCCTGTTCGTGCGTGATTCCGAAGCCAACGCGCCGGAACGCTCGGTGTTCTGGGATGACGAAGGTTCCCACCTCGACTTCACCAATCCAGCGACCATAGCCTGGTGGCAGGAAGGCGTGACCACCCAACTGCTGGAGATGGGCATCGACTCCACCTGGAACGACAACAACGAATATGAAGTCTGGGATGGCGAAGCGCGCTGCTTCGGCTTCGGTCAGGAAATCGCCATTAAGCACATTCGCCCGGTCATGCCGCTGCTGATGATGCGCGCCTCCATGGAAGCGCAACAGCGTTTCGCACCTGAAAAACGCCCGTACCTGATTTCCCGCTCCGGCTGCGCCGGGATGCAGCGCTACGTGCAGACCTGGAGCGGTGATAACCGCACCAACTGGGATACCCTGCGCTATAACACCCGCATGGGCGTGGGTATGAGCCTCTCCGGGCTGTTTAACGTCGGACACGACGTCGGCGGTTTCTCCGGCGATAAGCCCGATGCAGAGCTGTTCGTCCGCTGGGTGCAGAACGGCGTAATGCATCCGCGCTTTACCATCCACTCCTGGAACGATGACCATACCGTTAACGAACCGTGGATGTACCCGGCGATCACGCCATGCATTCGCGGTGCGATTGAGCTGCGCTACCGCCTGATGCCGTATCTCTACACTCTGCTGTGGCAGGCACACGCCGACGATGAACCGATGCTGCGCCCTACTTTCCTCGATCACGAACACGACGAGCAGACCTTCGCCGAGTGCGATGACTTCCTGCTGGGCCGCGATCTGCTGGTGGCAAGCGTGGTGGAACAGGGCCAGCGTCAGCGCCCGGTCTGGCTGCCAGCCAACGAAACGGGCTGGTACGATTTCTACACCGGCGAATGGTTCTCCGGCGGCCAGTGGATCACCGTCGATGCGCCGCTGGAAAAACTGCCGCTGCTGGTTCGCGCCGGTGCCGGTCTGCCGCTAAGCGATCGCATTAAGCATGTGAAACCGCAGGACGACACCAACCGCGAACTGAAGCTGTTCCCGTTGAAGGGCGTGGGGTCAGAGCACGGCTTGCTGTTTGAAGATGACGGCGAAACCTGGGGCTACAAAGAGGGTAAAGCGCTGTGGCTTGAGTGGGAAATGGAATGCACCGGTAGCACCATTAATCTGAAGCTGAACCCGCGCGGTGATTTCCGCCCGGCGTGGAATGCGCTGAAGGTGACATTACCTGTGGGCGAGAAGCGTCAGCTGCTGATTAACGGCGAAGCCAGCGATGAGTGGTGCCTGAAGTAAGGCCTGGCGGCCCTTTCCCTTTGGAAGGGCAGAACAAATTAATGTCCAGCTGTAACTAACTGCGTCATGCGTGTAACAGCGCATGGCGTTTTTTACAGCCGCAGGATAATGTCAAAGGGCCTCTTAATCTGCGGACAATCCATAATGAAAATATTCACCGCTTTCGCCGTTGTTCTTGCCCTTGGCTCCACCAGCGCACTGGCCTTTCAGGAAAAACCGTCCCCGGAAGCCGCCGCTGCGTCAGCCACAACCGTCAAAACCACCGCGCTGAGCCGTTTTTCAGCCGATGAAAATGATGGCGACATCGCTCAGGCTTATGCACCAGGCACCTTTACCCGTACCGCAACGACCAGCAACGGCTATCCGCTTCCCGTTCCGCATCACCACTAATGTTGCAGGATGCCCGGCGGCGGCTTCGCCTTGCCGGGTCTACCGCTATTCCCGCGCAGAGTCACCGGGCACTTTTCTCGTCAGATTGCCGCAATCAAAAATCCGATCAGCACGCAGTACAGCGTCAGCGTCAGCACAATCAGCATCGCCTTCTCCCGTCAGGACCGAAGCATCATCAGGCGGATAAATGCCACTACCGCAAGACTGCATAGCGCCCAGTTACGCAGGCGGGTTAGCCACTCTGTTCGCTCGCAGGATTTGTCCTGCACGCTTCGGCGTCGGCAATGCGAGACACATTCGCGAATTACGTCCTGACGAGTGATATTACGCAGCACTTTGTGGCCAATGATCTGCTCTTCGGCATCGTCCTGCTGAAGGCAAATCGTCACGTGATAAACCTGTCCGGTTTCCCGAATGTGATAACGATAAAGAGCGGATTCTGATACGCCGGAATAAAAAGAAAACTCACGCATAGCCCCTCCTGCCACTGAAAATTCAGTCGCTATTTCTTCACAGAATTGTGCAGAAATAATGGGGAGATCGTGGGATTACGAAGGTGTTGCGGAAGCGTTTAAAAATAAGGCGGTCGGGCGGGAGAAAACCCCGGTTACGCAGATGCACACGAGAATGTGAATATATTTCCCTATGGATTTCGCGCTGCAACAAGGCGGCAAGTCCGCAAATCCCCGGGAGCTTACTAAAGTAAGTGACCGGGGTGCGCGGGTGCAGCCAACACTGTTGCAGCGTGAAAGACGACGGGAAATCAGTTGTCGATGCCTTTACTGCGCAGATAATCTTCGTAGTTGCCGCTGAAGTCGATCACGCGCTCTGGCGTAATTTCGATTACGCGGGTCGCCAGTGAAGAAACGAACTCACGGTCATGGGAGACGAAAATCAGGGTGCCCTGATACATTTCCAGCGCCATGTTCAGCGATTCGATGGATTCCATATCCAGGTGGTTGGTCGGTTCATCCATCACCAGAATGTTGGGTTTTTCCATCATCAGCTTGCCGAACAGCATACGGCCTTTCTCACCACCGGAAAGCACCTTCGCTGGCTTCTTGATGTCGTCCTGGCTGAACAGCAGACGGCCGAGGAAGCTGCGCACCACCTGCTCGTCATCACCTTCCTGCTTCCACTGGCTCATCCACTCAAACACGGTGAGATCGTTTTCGAACTCGTACTCGTGATCCTGCGCGTAGTAACCAATTTTGGCGTTTTCGGACCATTTCACCGTCCCGCTGTCCGGCTGAGCTTCACCCACCAGGGTTTTCAGCATGGTGGATTTACCCACGCCGTTAGCACCGATGATGGCAATCTTCTCGCCCACTTCCAGCAGCAGATTGAAGTTCTTGAACAGAGGACCGTCTTCAAACCCTTTGGTGAGCGCTTCCACTTCCAGCGCGTTACGGAACAGTTTCTTGTCCTGCTCAAAGCGAATGAACGGGTTCTGGCGGCTGGACGCTTTCACTTCTTCCAGCTTGATCTTATCAATCTGGCGGGCACGAGAGGTTGCCTGACGAGATTTAGAGGCGTTGGCGCTGAAACGGCTAACGAAGGATTGCAGGTCAGCAATCTGCGCTTTTTTCTTGGCGTTATCGGCCAGCAGACGCTCACGGGCCTGAGTGGCCGCCGTCATATATTCATCGTAGTTGCCTGGATAAACGCGCAGTTCGCCGTAGTCCAGATCCGCCATGTGGGTGCAGACCATATTCAGGAAGTGACGGTCGTGCGAAATGATAACCATGGTGCTGTCGCGCTCGTTGAGCGTCTGTTCCAGCCAGCGAATGGTGTCGATGTCCAGGTTGTTCGTCGGTTCATCGAGCAGCAGGATATCCGGATTAGAGAACAGCGCCTGTGCCAGCAGCACACGCAGCTTCCAGCCGGGTGCGACTTCACTCATCGGGCCGTAGTGCTGCTCCAGCGGAATACCCACGCCGAGCAGCAGTTCACCCGCGCGGGATTCGGCAGAGTAGCCGTCCATTTCGCCGTAGGCGACTTCAAGATCGGCCACTTTGTAGCCCTCTTCTTCGCTCATTTCCGGCAGCGCGTAAATGCGATCGCGCTCCTGCTTCACTTCCCACAGTTCGGCGTGGCCCATGATCACCGTATCAAGCACGGAGAACTCTTCAAAGGCGAACTGATCCTGGCGCAGCTTACCGATGCGCTCATTAGGATCGAGCGAAACGTTGCCGAGGGTCGGCTCCAGGTCGCCCCCCAGAATTTTCATAAAGGTGGATTTACCGCTTCCGTTGGCGCCAATCAGGCCGTAACGGTTGCCGCCGCCAAATTTGACGGAGATGTTTTCGAACAGCGGCTTACTGCCGAACTGCATAGTGACGTTGCTGGTAACTAACACGGGCGTATCCTGAAAGATGTGACAAACGGCCTATTTTGCCACAAATCCGAATAAAAATCGCCTTGCTCGTGCACGGGCTACACTGTCACCATGGAACCAGACGGTGAAAAAAGTGTGATTTCGTCCACATCTGATTTCCCTGCGGCGTGGAATGCACCTATAATGCGCTCCCATTAAAGGTTCCTTTTCTCCAACAACAGCCTGCTGGCATCGATACTTCGCACAACATGAAAATGAAATTATCTACGCTTTTCGCGGCAGCTTTTGCCGTTATGGGCTTTTGCAAAACTGCATCTGCTGTGACCTATCCTCTGCCAACCGACGGAAGCCGTCTGATTGGCCAGAATCAGGTGGTCACTATCCCGGAAGATAACAAGCAGCCGCTTGAGTATTTTGCTGCGCAGTATCAGATGGGTCTGTCCAACATGACCGAAGCCAACCCTGGCGTCGACGTGTACCTGCCAAAAGGTGGCACGGTGTTGAACATCCCTCAGCAGCTGATCCTGCCTGATACGGTACATGAAGGCATCGTGATTAACAGCGCTGAAATGCGTCTGTACTACTACCCGAAAGGCACCAACACGGTAATCGTGCTGCCAATCGGTATCGGCCAGCTGGGGAAAGATACCCCAATTAACTGGACCACCAAGGTTGAACGTAAGAAAGCGGGCCCAACCTGGACGCCGACTGCGAAAATGCACGCGGAATATATTGCCGCAGGCGAACCGCTGCCGGCCGTTGTTCCCGCAGGTCCGGACAACCCGATGGGTCTGTACGCCCTGTATATCGGTCGTCTGTATGCTATCCACGGCACCAATGCTAACTTCGGTATCGGCCTGCGCGTGAGCCACGGCTGCGTGCGTCTGCGTAACGACGACATCAAGTTCCTGTTCCAGAACGTGCCAGTTGGGACGCGCGTGCAGTTCATCGATGAGCCTGTGAAAGCCACCACCGAGCCGGACGGCAGCCGCTACATTGAGGTTCACAACCCGCTGTCAACCACCGACGCTCAGTTCAACGGCGGTGAAGTCGTACCAATCACCCTGACCAAATCCGTGCAGGCAGTGACGGGTCAGAGCGATGTGGATTCCACCGTTGTGGACCAGGCCGTTCAGGATCGCTCAGGGATGCCAGTTCGCCTGAACTGATCCTTCAGCGCTGAGGACAAAAAAAAGCAGGTTGCGAAACCTGCCTTTTTTATTACCTGATGGCGCTGCGCTTATCAGGCCTACAAATCGGTAACCCCGTAGGCCCTGTCAGCCATTATTCACAATCACAATTCCGCCGTGATCGTACCGATAATGACAATGGGCATACTCCAGCGGCGTGCCGTCTTCCAGGTAGATAACCTGCTCCACTTCCAGCACCGGATCGCCCGCCTCGCAAACTAAATACTGCTGCTCCAGCTCGCCGGGCTTGATGGCACGCACGACGCGATACGAACCCATAATTTTCAGCCCAAGCGTTTCGACGTACTGAAATACCGAGCTTTCGAGATGGCTTTTGTTCAGACCGGGCACCAGGCTCACCGGCATGACCGTCGCATCCAGCGACATCGGTTCGCCGTTCAGCAGGCGCAAACGAATGAAGTCGTACACCGGCGCATCGGCGTTAATCAGCAGCGAGCTCTGCTCTTTTTCCGTCGGGAAGCGCAGCTCGAAGCGCACCACCTGGCTACTGACCGTGCCCAGATGTTCCCAGGTTTTGGTGGCACCAAAATAGTCGCTGCCGGGCAGATCCCACTGCGAAAGCTGGAGGAAGTTCTTACGCACGAAGGTTCCCTGCCCCTGGCGCGTATAAATCAGCCCTTCAACGATCAGCTGGCGCATCGCCTGCTGGATGGTCATGCGGCTGGTCTGGAACTCTGCCGCTAGCGCAAACTGGTCGGGCAACGGGGCGCTCGCGGGATACCGCTGGCTGATAATGCGCTTCTTAATTTCCCGCGCGATAGTAAGGTATTTCGCCGCCACAGCCCGTCCTTATTTATTCATTTATCCCGTTGTTTTTTAAGGCCACTCGCTCTGCAATCTTGAGGAAAGGCAGGTAGAAGAATACACCAAAGACGATGATTATCAACTGAACCACCACCGCTCGCCAGTCGCCCGCGGTTGCCAGCCAGGCGCTTAAGACCGGCGGCGTGGTCCAGGGGATCATCACCACGCAGCGGGACATTAATCCCAGCGTCGTACACAGCCAGGCAAAGAAAATGCCGATGGCGGGCAGCAGCACGAACGGAATCATCAGCGGAATATTAAACACGATTGGCAGGCCGAAAATCACCGGCTCGTTGATATTGAACAGCCCGGGCGTGATCGCCAGACGCGCGACCTGTTTTGACGCCTTCTGGCGCGAAAACAGGAAGATGGCAATCAGCAGCGAAATCGTGCTGCCGGTGCCGCCAACCATACCGAACGTCGGCACGAAAATATTGTTGATGATGTGCGGAATCGGCTGTCCGGCGGCGTAGGCCAGCATATTCTCGTTGGTGTTGATCAGCAGGAAGGGTTCCAGAATCACGCTGTTCACCACCGCCTGATGAATACCCAGCGTAAACAGGAAGTTGCCGAAGCTGTAGATAAACAGCGTGCCCGGCAGGCTGGTATTGATAAGCCTGAGCGGCTGCTGAATCAGCGTGATAATCAGATGGATAAGATCGGTGTGCAGCAGGTTTTTCAGCAACGCGGCAAAAACGGCAAACAGCGACAGCGTCAGAATTGTCGGCAGCAGCGATGAAAAAGACTGGCTGACCGCAGGAGGTACGTTGGCTCCAAGGTTGATCTCCAGTCGCTTAAACTGGGCGATACGGATAAAAATCTCCGTCGCCAGCAGGCCAATAATGACGCCGGCGAAGATGCCGGTAGTGCCGATATTGGCAAACGTCAGCACCGACGTCAGGCTCACCGTTGCCTTACCGCCGACGGGCACCAAATCGACCTGCATCGGCATCATAATAATGAAGCTGCACAGCGCGATGACCACCGCTGAAACCGGGTTACCAAAGTTTTTATTGCGCGCCAACGACCATGCGATCATCGGGGCAATCAGCAACGCGGCAATATTCAGCGTCCCGTTGATGATCGCATCGCCCCATACTTTAAATCGCACCAGGGTTTCGCCCTCAAATACCCAGGGAAACACCACGTTGTTCACCAACACAGCAAGCCCTGCCAGGATAAAAATCGGCATGATCCCGGCGAATGCGTCACGCAGCGAACGCAGATGAACCTGATTGGCGATACGCGCCGAAAACTCCACGAAGCGATCGGTAAAAGACTGCATACTGGTTGATACGTTATCAGACATTGGCACAGACCTTTTGTTGACTCACTCGTAACCCGGTTTGCACAGCGCTTACATCTCTTCGCCGTTCGAACGGATCGCCTGTTTTAACCACGCGTAGCTTTTCTTCGGCACACGCTTCAGATCTTTCAGATCGTGATTTTCGCGGTTGACGTAAACCACGCCATAGCGCTTACGCATGTCACCCTGGGAGCTCAGAATGTCGATAAGCCCCCAGCCGAGATAGCCAATGACGTCCGCACCGTCCTCAAATATCGCTTCTTTCATGGCGTTGATATGGTCGCGGTGATAGGCGATACGGTAGTCATCGGCAATCATGTTTTTCCCATCCCACTCTTCAATCACGCCGATGCCGTTTTCAATCGGGAAGACCGGCATGCGCCAGTTGTTGTAGTACTGGGTGATGATGGTGCGAAAACCGAGCGGATCAATCTGCCAGTTCCATTCGGTGGCCTTCAGGTACGGGTTGTTCTTATCGCCGTATTTCAGGTAGTAATTGACCTCGGTGCCTTCCGGAATCGGGTCGGTATCAAGCGTACGGCTGGCGTAATAGCTGAACGCCATGTAGTCATTTTTGTTGCGGTTAATCAGCGCCAGGTCTTCTTCGCGATAGATGTCTTCGAAGCCTTCACGCTTCACCACCGCCATCACTTCAGGGCTGTAGCCCTGGCCCGCGTAGACGCGCAGCAGGTTCTGGTTGAGGAATTCATCATGCTGCTGGGCACAAAAGATATCGCGCGGTTTGCAGGTCGCCGGATAGATCAGCTGGTGTGCCAGCATGCCGCCCATCAGCTTGCCCGGTTTGGTTTCGTGCAGGTACGCCGTCAGCTTCACGTGCGCAACCATGGTGTGATGCTGGATTTCATACAGCTCGCGGAGCGTTTCCTCACCGCGCATATAGCCTGAAATCCGGAAGGCGATCGGCATATGGAAAATATTCTGCTCGTTAAAGGTGAGCCAGTACTTCACCTTGTCGCCGTAGCAGTCGATCATCTTTTGCCCATAGCGAACAAAGGCGTCCATCACCCGACGATCGTTAAAACCGTTGTACTCTTCGGCCAGCGCCAGCGGCATGTCGAAATGGTAGAGGCAAATCATCGGCTCGATGCCGCGGGCAATCAGGCCGTCGATAAAGCGGTGATAAAAGTCGATGCCTTCCTGATTAAACTCACCGTCGCCCATCGGGCAAACTCGGCTCCAGGCTATCTGAAAGCGGTAGCAGTTCATGCCCAGATCCTGCATTAAATCAAAATCTTCCTCGAAGCGGTGGTAAGAATCCGTTGCCACTTTCCAGTCAGAGGCAAACTCACTCGGCTCACGAATGTCATAGACCGATTTGCCCTTCCCTCCTTCGTTCCATGCGCCTTCGGTCTGCATGCTGGATACCGAGTTGCCCCATAAAAAATCCTTCGGCAGTGTTTTCATCATCGCTCTCCGTCTATATGACTAGTCATTTAAATTTAATGACTAGTCATATAGAGCGAAATGACAAATCAGGCAAAAAGGTTGTGCTGTTTTTGTGAGCAGGGCTGGAAAACGGGCGTAAAAAAGCCGGATGGCGCTGATGCGTATCCGGCCTGTGAATGTTCGAACCTGGGGTTTCCGGAACGGGCAAGCAATTGCCGTCCGGCAACAGAGAGGTTAGCCTTTCAGCTGATTACGGCGGTACTCCCCTTGCCGCTCCAGCATCCAGCCCGGATATTCACGCGGCAGTGCGCTGACCGTATCCAGCTGCTTCAGCTCGCTTTCCGTCAGGCGAATCTCCGTCGCGGCAATGTTATCCGCCAGCTGGTCCGGGCGTTTAGCGCCGACGATCACGCTGCTGACCACCGGCTGATGCAGCAGCCACGCCAGCGCGATTTGCGCCACCGACACGCCTTTACCTTCGGCGATATTGCGCATCACATCGATGCAGTCGAAGCCGCGCGCTTTGTCCACCGGCGGGAAGTCAAACTCCAGCCGACGTCCGCCCGCTTCATTTTGCCCGTCGCGACCGTATTTGCCGCTGAGGAATCCGCCCGCCAGCGGACTCCAGACCATCAATCCGACGCCTTCACTCTGCATCATCGGCACCAGTTCACGTTCAAGATCGCGCCCGGCAATGGTGTAATAGGCCTGCAACGAGGCAAAGCGCGACAGACCAAGCCTGTCGGAAATCCCCAGCGCCTTCATGATTTGCCACGCCGACCAGTTCGACACGCCGATGTAGCGCACGTGACCGTGCTGCACAAGGTTGTCCAGCGCGTAGAGCGTTTCTTCTATCGGCGTGGCCGGGTCAAAACCATGCAGCTGATAGAGATCGATATGATCGAGCTGCATGCGGCGCAGGCTCTCTTTTACGCTATTGATGATGTGATAGCGCGAGCTGCCACGGGAGTTCACGCCCGCCGTGCCGGTTTCGCCAAACACCTTCGTTGCCACAACGACGTTTTCACGCGGCACCTTCAGGTTCTTCAGCGCCTGGCCGGTTATCTCTTCCGAACGCCCTTCCGAATAGACGTTGGCGGTGTCGATAAAGTTGATGCCTGCATCCAGCGCGCTGCCCACCAGCCGCTCGGCGTCGGCCTGCTGCAGCTGGCCGATTTTGCCCCACATGCCGCCTTCGCCGCCGAACGTCATGGTGCCAAGGCACAGTTCAGAGACAAACAAACCGGTATTGCCTAATTTCTGGTAACGCATAACTCTCTCCTCAAGGGATGTCGTGGTGAGTGTTCAATAGTTATAGCGACACTCCTGCGTTTACGAATGGGGCGATCCTGCGCATTTCTTGCCCAATTCTCCAAACCTTATCCACGTGGCGCATCGCCGAAAACGGAATACTCCGGCAGATGAACATTCTGGTACGTTTCCCAGCCGCCGCCGAGCGCTTTGTACAGCGCCACGAGATCGATCCGGCTTTGCACCTGCGCCTGGGCATGCTGCTGTTCGGCCTGCGCCAGCTGGCGCTGCGCATCCAGCACGTCGATAAACGTCGCCAGCCCCTGTTTGTAGCTGGAGTTCGCCAGATCGAAGGCGTTTTGCAGCGCATCGATAGTGTGTTGCAGCGCCTGCTCCTGCTTCTGATCGCTGCGGTAGCTGACCAGCGAATTCTCCACATCCCCCAGCGCCGTCAGCACCGTCTGCCGGTACTGAAGTACCTGAGCGCCCTGCTGCGCCCGGGCCAGCTTGACGCTCGACACCAGCCGACCCCCCTGGAAAATCGGGATCGAAATCTGCGGACCCACGCTGTAGAAATGGCTGCTCCAGTCGGTCAGCCAGTTAGTTTCGGTATTACGCAGGCCAAACTGCCCATTGAGCGTCAGGCTCGGGAACAGCTCCGCCACGGAGACGCCGATTTGTGCCGTGGCGGCGTGCAGATTGGCTTCGGCTTCGCGCACGTCCGGCCTGCGACGGGCAAGCGTCGAAGGAATACCGGTCTGCACCACGTCCGGGAGTTTGGGGAGCGGCTGCGGCGAACTCAGTTCGCCGTCCAGCGCCCCCGGCGGTTTGCCAAGCAGAATAGCCAGCGCGTTCATCGCCTGCCGTTCCTGTGCTTCATACTGCGGCAGCTGGGCCTGGAGCGTCCCCAACTGCGCACGCGCATTTTCCACGTCCATCTGCGGAGAGAGCCCGCCCTTCTGGCGGCTGTCGGTCAACTCAAGCGTTTCCTGCGCGCTGGCAATCTGCGTGTTCATGGTCGCCATAATGCTTTGCGTGCCGCGCAGCTGTAGCCAGGCTCGGGCAACTTCCGCCTCCAGCGACACCAGCGCATCGTTGCGCTGCTCAATCGCCGCCTGCTGCTGCGCCTGCGCCGCTTCCACCTGACGCCGCACCTTACCCCACAAATCCAGCTCCCACTGGGCGTCAAAGCTGCCCTGATAGAGATGAATCGGCTCGGTCAACGGCTGAAGTGCACCTTTTAAATTCGGATCTACGTTGTCTATCTGGTCATACACGCCCTGAGAGTTCAGCTCACCTTTAACCCCGAGCTGCTGACGCGTCGCCTGTAAATTACCGTTCACCGAAGGGAAGAACGCGCCGTTAGCCTGATTCAGCTGTTCGCGCGCCCCGGCGATGCGCAGCGCGGTTTGCTGAAGCGAGAGGTTGCCGATAATGGCCCTCTCGATGAGGCTGTTAAGCTCTGCGGAATTAAACGACGTCCACCAGCGGGTGTTTACCGCCTGGGTGGCCGTTTGTGAGCGCGCGGATTTATCACCCGGATCGTTCCAGTGAGACGGCGTTATGGGCTGTGCGGGCTGATAATCTGGCCCGACGGCGCAGCCTGCCAGCAGAGCGGTCAGAGTAAGAATTAAACTTCGGTGCATCGTCAGTGTGCTCCTGCGCTGCCTTCGCTTTTGATCGGCGAAAGCAGTAAACAAAACGGGATCAGGCAAAGCGCGACCACGCTCAGAATGGTAAAAACATCAACATAGGCGAGAAAACGCGACTGGGCGATCAGCTCTTTATACAGCTGCCCACCGGCCAGGCTCAGCGGATCGTCCACCTGGGTGGTGAAATTGCGGATCGCCTGTGCCACCTCTTTGAGCGTGAGCTGGAAGGATTCGTCGAAAGGCGTGGCGTTGTAGGCCAGATAAGCGCTATGGGTCTGCGCCCGCTCGGTGATCGCCGCCGTAGAGAGCGAAATGCCTACCGATCCGGCGACGTTACGGAACATGGTAAACAGCGCCGAGGCGTCCGCATTCAGGCGGCGGGGAATCGACACAAACGCAATGGTCGTGAGCGGCACAAACAGGAAGCCCAGCCCCAGCGACTGCGCGCAGCGGAAGAGCATCAGCGTTTCAAAATCCATAGCGGGCGTCAGGTTTCGCGACCAGAAAAACGACGCCGCCAGCAGCGTGAAGCCAAAAGCGATGATCCAGCGCGTTTGCACCACCGGCATCAGCTTCAACACCAGTGGAATAGTCAACACGATCAGCACGGCTCCCGGCGACATCACCAGCCCGGACCAGGTGGCGGTATAGCCCAAATCCTGCTGGGCCAGTTGGGGAATGACGACCGAGCTGCCGTAAAGGATCATCGCCATTCCGGCCATCAGCAGGCAGGAAACGGCAAAGTTACGATCTGCCATGCAGCGTAAATCCACCACCGGCTTGCGGGCGTAAATAAGCCAGTATATGGCTCCGACGATGCCAATGATTGTCAGCACCGCAAAGGTGATGATGAAGTTAGAGTGGAACCAATCATCGTCTTCACCGCGGTCCAGCATTACCTGCAAACAGCCCAGTCCCAGCGCAATCAGGCCAATGCCCGTCCAGTCGATGCTCGCCTTGCCTTCGGCCTTTTTCTCCCACGGCGGATCTTCGAGCAGCTGATACACCGCCAGCACCGTCAGGATACCCACCGGTATATTGATAAAGAACACCCAGCGCCACGAGTAGCTGTCGGTGATCCAGCCGCCAAGCGTCGGACCCATGACCGGAGCCACGATAATGGCGATGGACGAAAGGCCAAACGCCTTACCGCGATCTTCGGGTTTGAAGTAATCGAGCAAAACGGACTGTTGGGTCGGCTGCAGACCGCCGCCAAAAAAGCCCTGCATCACGCGAAAGAGGATGATTTGCCACAGTTCGGTGGCAATACCGCAGAGAAAGGAGCAAATGGTGAACATCACGATGCAGATGATGAAGAACTGTTTGCGCCCGAGCAGGCGGCTCAGGAAGGCGGAAATCGGCAGCACTATCCCGTTCGCCACCAGGTAGCTGGTCAGCACCCAGGTGGATTCGTCATAGCTTGCGGAGAGCGACCCGGCTACGTGCGGCAGCGCCACGTTGACGATGGTGGTGTCGAGGATCTCCATAAACACCGCAAGGGTGACGACAATCGCCACCGCCCACGGGTTACTGGCCGGACGCCAGTTTTCATGGCTGACGTCGGTCATTCCACGGTGACCTTCGGTTCAACCGACAGACCCAGCGGCAGCGGATGGTTCGCATCAAGCCCTTTATCAATCACGATTTTGACCGGTACGCGCTGAACAATTTTCACATAGTTGCCCGTGGCGTTTTCCGCCGGGAACGCGGAAAACTTCGCGCCACTGCCCTGCTGGATGCTGTCGACGTGTCCTTCAAGTTTCATGTCCGGCCATGCGTCCACCGAGACGCTCACCTTATTCCCGGGCTTCATTCGCTCAAGCTGCGACTCTTTAAAGTTGGCGGTAACCCACACGTCCGCCGACACCAGCGAAAACAGCGCCGTCCCTGCCTGCACCAGCGTGCCGGTCTGGACGTTACGCTTAGTGACGAAGCCATCAAACGGCGCACGCACTTCGGTATAAGAGAGATTCAGCTCGGCGGTTTCGAGCTGTGCTTTGGCCTGATCGACCTGCCGGGCACGCGCCTCAACGTTCGTTTCCTGCTGACGAATCTGTAACTGTATCTGGTCGGCCACCTCCAGCTGCGCTTTGGCGCTGGCCAGTCCCGCCTGGGCGCTCCGCAGTTGCGCGTTGGCCGAATCAATATTTTGTTGAGTGGTGGCACGCGGATCCACGCCGCGCTGCCGACGATACGCCGCTTCGGCATTCGCCAGATCGGCCTGCGCTTTCAGCACGTTGGCCCGGGCTTCGTCACGCTGGGCGGGATATTGTACTTTGGAGAGATCGAGCTGCGCCTGCGCCTGATGCCACTGCGCCTCTGCCAGCCCCAGCTGCGCCTTGGCCTGATCGCGCTGGGCGGCGTTATCGCGGGGATCGATAACCACCAGTAAATCCCCCTGCTTCACCCGCTGGTTATCCATCACCTTCAGCTCTGTGACGTAACCTGCCGCTTTCGGGGCAATCGTGACGGCGTTTCCGTCGGTAAAGGCATCGTCGGTGGTTTCTTCGTTGCGGGTCAGGAACCACCAGATGAAGGCGATAACCAGCATGACCACCACCACGATCCCGAGAATGATTAGCGGCTTTTTACCCGGACGCTTGCGCGTTTCTGCGTCACTGTTTTGTTCATTTTCTGAAGAAGAATTCGTCTCTGCCATAGCCTGCAACGGTCCTGTAAGTAAACGGCGTCACCATTTCGCCGTTTACTAAACGTAGGACGTTGCTTACCGTTTGCCAGGAAATCCTGACAATTGAGCATTATCTGACAAGCAGCAGCAGACCAAATCCGGCCAGCGCCGCCCACAGAAGCATCGGCAGCGAATAGAGGTGAAAGCGCCACCAGATGCGGCGATCGTTCGTCATCCGCAGGGCAATCAGGTTGGCAAGCGACCCCGGCAGCAGGCCGAAGCCACCGACGTTTACCGCCCAGGCGAGCAGCAAGGAAGGCGGAACATAGTTAATCAGTAAAATGGTCGACGGCACGTTACTTATCACCTGCGAAAGGCCAATCGCCGTCAGCCAAAGCCCGCCGTCCGACAGCCCGCTCACGCCGCTCAGCACATGGTGCAATGCAGGCAGCTGCGTCATCAGATGCACGTCGACAAACATCGCCATAAAGACCAGCAGCAGCGCCCAGTCCACGTTGACCACCACACGGCGCTCCAGCAGGAGGAAACCGACGGCAAGCACCGCGAGCCCCCACAGTTCGAGACGTAATTCGAGGCTTAATAAAAAGACAAGGTAGAACGCAAGGCTGCACCACACCAGCTTCGGATTCCAGCCTGGCGTGCGATCGCCACGCTGGAAATGCAGGACTTTTGCCGGGAAGCAGAACCAGCACAGCAGCACCAGCGTCAGCATCATCGCCAGCGCCAGCGGAGCCATTTGCCAGCTGAAGGTAAGGAACGAGAGCCCGGAGCGGCCCCATAGCAGGATGTTCTGCGGATTGCCGATCGGCGTCAGCAACGATCCGGCGTTCACCGCCAGCGCTTCGAAAATAATCAGTCGATTGACCGGGATAGCACTCCATTTCTTTAACGTCAGCGTCAGTGGCACCACGATAAACAGCGCCACGTCGTTGGTCAGAAACGTCGAAAGTAGCACTGCCGCCAGCACCATAAAGAGCGCCAGTTGACGCTCGGTAGCAAATCGACGGGCCATTTTGCGCCCCAGCACGTCAAAATAACCGCTCAGCTCCACGCCTTTGGTCAACAGCATCAGCCCGCTCAGGGTGATGATGGTGTGCCAGTCGATAGCGGCAGGCCAGGCAGAAGGATGAAATGGAATAAAGAAGGAAAGCGCTATACCAATGAGCAGCAGCAAATGCAAAAAGCGGTCGCGCAGAAGCGACCGCAGAAAAGGGGGAGTCATTCAGCGTGCAGTCCTGACTGAAGCGTAAACTGGCGGAAGCGTTCGAGCGTCTCTTCGCTGACGTGGTGCTCCATCCCTTCGGCATCGCGGCGAGCGGTATCCTGACTGACACCAATCGCCAGCAGAAAATTTTCAACAATCTGATGCCGCTCGCGGGTCTCCTGCGCCAGCTTCTCGCCTTCCGGCGTCAGAAACACGCCGCGCCAGGGAATCTGTTCAATAAGCCCCACGCCCGCGAGACGTTTTAACATTTTCGCGACGGTCGGCTGCGAGACGCCCAGACGAGCTGCCATGTCGACCTGGCGCGCCTCCCCCAGTTCACGAATAAGATCGGAAATCAGCTCAACGTAGTCGTCAATCAGTTCGCGACGGTGCGCTTCACGCACCTGACGAAAACCTTCCACATGCTCTTCGACATTCACTAACTGCGTCACTTTTTTCAATCCTGGGGTGGCCGGGCGACGACTCATTGTGCTTCCTCTTCGCGGTGACGCGTCAATGCATCAATTTAAGAAGCCCTATTGTATAGGATAGTGACCTCAGCACAAAAAATTAACGTTTTAGCCATAGCTAAGTAATATAGCCTGTGCTATATCTGTATGTAATACGAACATCCTTCAGGGAACGAAGGTGCAGAAAGTTCAGGAGGGTCTTATGAACGAACTCAAGAGGTGCTTACACGTGTTTAGCCATTCGCCTTTTAAAGTACGCCTGATGCTGATCTCAATGATCTGCGACATCATCAACGGAAAACCGCAGCAGGACAAACCTTCACGCTAATGCGGCGTCGCGGTACGCCGCTTCATTTTGCTGTCATCTTTCCCCGTTATCCTGACCGTTTGACCTGAAAACCCCCTTCTTTTTTCCGGATTTGCAGTCGCCCTCTCAAAACAATTTGTTATGAGGTGTTGACGGAATTATTCATCAAATTTATCTTCTTGCATCCCTGCAGCTTTAGCGCCTCGACGAACCCCATTCCTCACGCACTGCCAGGCAGGTTTTACCCTTTGACGCCAGGGGACGCACATGGCGGCTTTTTGATTGTGACCTATGAACGTAACGCTGAAAGAAACGCTGGCCGCGCGTGGCCTGGCGCTTAGCCCATGGACCGGATTTTACTTTTTACAATCGCTGCTGATGAATCTGGCGCTGGGATACCCTTTCAGCCTCCTGTATACCGTCGCGTTTACCTGCGTGCTGCACCTGCTGTGGCGCGCGCTGCCGCGAACGCAAAAAGTCCTGCTGGGCATTTATTCCGTTGCGGGAGCGTTGTATTACCCATTCGCTCAGGCATATGGTGCCCCCAACTTTAATACCCTGCTGGCTCTCCATTCGACCAACGCAGAAGAATCTACGGAAATTCTGACCATCTTCCCGTGGTACAGCTATTTTATTTCACTGTTTATCTTCGCCCTCGGTGTGATCGCAGTGCGCCGCAAGCCGGAAGCAAAACGCCCGTGGAGAAAGATTGAGCTGCTTTGCCTCGTATTTTGCCTCGGCGTTGCCTTTGTCCGCCCGGTACAGGAAATTGCCTGGGATGGCGTCTTCCGCCTCAGCAAAATCGGCTACCCCGCTGTGCGTTTTGTCCATGACGTGGCTATCAGCAACCAACAGGTGCTTGATGAACAGGCGCGCCTCGCGCAGTTTGCGAATCAGAAAGATACCTGGAACGTGGTCGCCGTGAAGCCGAAGTATCACACCTATGTGGTGGTGATTGGCGAAAGCGCGCGCCGGGATGCAATGGGCGCGTTTGGTGGTCACTGGGATAACACGCCATTTGAAAGCAGCGTGAACGGAACGCTATTCACCGACTACATCTCCGCCAGCGGATCCACGCAGAAGTCGCTGGGCCTGACGCTCAACCACGTGGAAGACGGCAAACCGCAGTATCAGAATAATTTTGTAACCCTGGCAAACCGCGCAGGCTTCCAGACCTGGTGGTTCTCCAATCAGGGGCAGATTGGTGAATATGACACGGCCATCGCCAGCATTGCGAAGCGCGCTGACGAAGTGCATTTTTTGAAAAACGGTGATTTTGAAGCCGATAAAAACACCAAAGATGAAGAGCTGCTGAAGATGACCGCGCAGGTGCTCTCCACCGAGCGCACGCAGCCGCAGCTTATCGTATTGCACCTGATGGGTTCCCATCCGCAGGCGTGCGATCGCACTCAGGGCAAATATACCGACTTTGTGCAGTCAAAAGAGACCTCGTGCTATCTCTACACTATGACCCAGACCGACCAGCTGTTAAGCAAGCTCTACGATCAGCTGCGTAATTCCGGAGACAGCTTCTCGCTGGTCTATTTCTCCGATCACGGGCTGGCATTTAAAGAACGTGGCAAATCGGTGCAGTATCTGGCCCACGACGACAAGTTCCAGCAGAACTTCCAGGTGCCGTTTATGGTCATTTCCAGCGATGATAAAACGCACAGGATCATTAAAGCACGCCGTTCCGCGAATGATTTCCTGAGCTTCTTCTCACAGTGGACGGGGATTCAGGCAGCAGAGATAAAGCCTGCCTACCGCTTTGTCTCGAACCAAAAAGCAGGCCCGATTTACATTACCAACTTCCAGCTGCAGAAGGTGGATTACACCCACCTTGGTACGGACGTTTTTGAGACTTCGACGCGGTAAAATATTGCCGGATGACGTTGTGCTTATCCGGCCCTGGAACTTCCCTCAGGCCCATGCAAACGAAATATCACCGGGCCAATTCTCAGACAAAAAAAATCCGCCACGTGGGCGGATTTTTTATTATCACCGAAGTGATTAGAAGCGGTAACCGACGCCTGCGATCCAGGTGCCAACGTCAACGTTACGAATGCGAGACTGCTCGTAGGAGAAGTCCAGCGCTACGTTTTCGATTGGGTTGAACTGCAAACCTGCACCGTAAGAGAAACCGTAGTCGCTCATGTCGGATTTGCTTGCAGGGAAGTCGTTAGCCTGGAATTTACCGTAGCCAACACCCACTACGCCGTAGATGCTTGCCCAGTCATTGATGCGGTAAGCAGGACCAGCGGTGATACCGTAGTACTGACCTTTGTTATAAACGCCATCTTCGCTACGGTTTTTCTCGGTGTAGGTGAAGGAACCGATCACGCCGAGTGGATTGTTATCCTGCTCGTAACGGTATTTCAGGTTGAAACCACCTGCTTTGTTCGCTTCGCCCTGCATGTCGCTCTGAGCGTAGCCGCCGGTAACGGTAGAAGTTGCAGCTACAGCGGTACCTGCGGTTGCAGCCAGAACAATGGCCAGTGCGGAAAGACGTGCAATTTTATTCATAACCACCTCAAATGTGCTTCAAGTAAGTCCGTAAGTTTTAAATATATCAAAATTTGTTAAGAAACTCTGTCGGATTTGTGTTGTCTAAGAGCGTTTATCGTGTAACCAAACGTTTCCAGCTCTGACAATCCCTGTTGATAATCAACCGTTTCTTCGCAGATTTTATCATTATGGCGCCCAACAACCAGCGCAATCACCAAGATTAGTCCGAAACAGACAGAATTTTTACCCGTCGACTGAACTTTATTGTAAGACGCTTTTCGCGTCTTTTTTTCAACAATGGCTAAACCGGAAAGGGGTAATTCATTTACACTGCCTCTTTTACTTCCTTTGACAAAAATTGACAGGAGAAAGGATGCCAGGGGTGTCACGTAAAGTTCCGGTATGGCTGCCGATCCTCGTAATCTTGATTGCCATGTGTTCGATTCAAAGCGGCGCTGCGCTGGCAAAATCGCTCTTTCCTCTGGTGGGTGCGCCCGGCGTCACCGCCCTGCGCCTGGCGCTTGGAACCCTGATTCTGGTCTGCGTCTTCAAACCGTGGCGTCTGCGCTTCACTCGCGAGCAACGTCTGCCCCTGCTGTTGTATGGCCTGTCGCTTGGCGCGATGAATTTCCTTTTCTATTTGTCGATCCAGCGCATTCCGCTGGGCGTGGCGGTGGCACTGGAGTTTACCGGCCCGCTGGCGGTGGCACTCTTCGGCTCCCGCCGGCCCATCGATTTTGTCTGGGTGCTGCTTGCGATTCTGGGCCTCTGGTTCCTGCTGCCGCTCGGGCAAAGCATTGCCCACGTCGATTTAACCGGGGCAGCGCTGGCGCTGGGTGCCGGCGCCTGCTGGGCGGTCTACATCATCACCGGCCAGCGCGCAGGTGAAGAACACGGCCCGGCGACGGTCGCGATGGGCTCAGTGATAGCAGCGCTGGTATTTGTGCCCATCGGCGCCTGGCAGGCGGGAGAAGTGCTCTGGCAGTGGTCAATTCTGCCGCTGGGCATCGCTATCGCCGTGTTGTCCACAGCGCTGCCCTACTCGCTCGAGATGATTGCCCTGACGAGGATGCCAACCCGCACCTTTGGTACGCTGATGAGCATGGAGCCAGCCATGGCGGCGGTTTCCGGCATGATTTTCCTTGGCGAAACGTTGACCGGCACGCAGAGCCTCGCCCTGTTCGCGATTATGATTGCGTCGATGGGGTCAACGCTTACGCTCAGGCGAGACAGTAAGATAGAAAACATCACGATTAATGATTAATGTTGCCGCAGGGCAATATTTCCCTGCGGTGCCGTCCTTAATCTCCCGCCTCGATGCTCAACGGGGGAAAATATTCCAAACAGAAACAGACCTTTCTTATCTGGCCGTTATCGTCCGACAAAAATCAGAATATCCCTTTGTTTGTGAAAGATTTAACTGCTTTCAATTTCACGTGCGCTATTAAACTGATAGGCAGGAACGTTCCGGCAGCATGAATAGCCGGTGCTATACTTGTTTCCGGTAATTCATTGGACAATGACATCAAGAGGATATGAGATTATGAGTACCGCTAAACTGGTAAAAACCAAAACATCTAATCTGCTTTATACCCGTAACGATGTATCGGACAGCGAGAAAAAAGCGACCATTGAGTTGCTTAATCGCCAGGTGATCCAGTTCATTGACCTGTCACTTATCACCAAACAGGCCCACTGGAATATGCGCGGTGCCAACTTTATTGCCGTTCATGAGATGCTGGACGGCTTCCGCACGGCACTGATCGATCACCTCGACACGATGGCAGAACGTGCCGTTCAACTGGGCGGCGTGGCGCTGGGGACCACTCAGGTTATCAACAATAAAACACCACTGAAAAGCTATCCGCTGGACATCCATACCGTTCAGGAACACCTGAAAGAGCTGGCAGATCGTTACGCCATCGTGGCTAACGACGTGCGTAAAGCGGTTGGTGAAGCCAAAGATGAAGACACCGCCGATATCTTTACCGCTGCCTCACGCGACCTCGATAAATTCCTGTGGTTTATCGAATCCAATATCGAATAAACGAGAGCTTATTCTTATTTTTCCAAACCCCTCCTCCGAGGGGTTTTGCACTTCTATGGTGCACCCCGTCCTCATCCCCGCTCCAAAAAGTAAATCATTTGTAACTATCACTTCACACAATCGTTAACGAAAGATTGTTTTATCGGCTTAAGTTGCGCTAAATATCAGCATGCCTTATCCACCCGTTTTAATGCACTAATTCGGTGCCTCGTTGTGGTGCACGACAACCTTCATAACACCTTTTTCGTGCAATCAGTCGTTACCGCTTCGTTGAAAAACAACAGGTTGTAAAGTTGGCATGATTTTTTCATACACCAATCATTCTCGCAGGGGATTGCCCCGTGGTTATAAAAGGAAATGCTATGAAGTCTGTATTCAAAGTTTCACTGGCCGCACTGGCTCTGGCCTTCGCCGTTTCTTCCCAGGCTGCAGAAAAGCAGCTGGTTGTGGCCACTGATACGGCATTCGTTCCGTTTGAGTTTAAGCAGGGTGACAAATACGTAGGTTTCGACGTCGATCTGTGGGCAGCCATCGCCAAAGAGCTGAAGCTCAACTACACCCTGAAGCCTATGGATTTCAGCGGCATTATTCCTGCGCTGCAGACCAAAAACATCGACCTGGCGCTGGCCGGAATCACCATTACCGACGAGCGTAAAAAAGCGATCGACTTCTCAGATGGCTACTATAAAAGCGGCCTGCTGGTGATGGTTAAAGCCAACAACAACGACATCAAATCCGTGAAAGATCTCGACGGTAAAGTGCTGGCAGTGAAAAGCGGCACCGGCTCCGTTGACTATGCGAAAGCCAACATCAAAACCAAAGACCTTCGCCAGTTCCCGAACATCGACAATGCCTATATGGAACTTGGCACCAACCGCGCTGACGCCGTGCTGCACGATACTCCGAACATTCTGTACTTCATCAAAACGGCCGGCAACGGTCAGTTCAAAGCGGTAGGCGAATCGCTGGAAGCACAGCAGTACGGTATCGCATTCCCGAAAGGCAGCGACGACCTGCGTGAAAAAGTGAACGGTGCGCTGAAAACCCTGCACGAAAACGGCCAGTACAACGAAATCTACAAAAAATGGTTCGGCACTGAACCAAAATAATTATCTTTAGTGAAGTCTCATGAGTTCAGGGGCGGCCTTTCGCCCCTGCTGTTTTTGAACCACGGTAACAGGAATATAACGTATGCAGTTTGACTGGAGCGTCATTTGGCCTGCCATTCCAATCCTGCTGGATGGCGCCAAAATGACTCTGTGGATTTCGATCCTCGGACTGGCTGGCGGTCTGGTAATTGGCCTGTTGGCAGGTCTGGCCCGCACCTATGGCGGCTGGATTTCTAACCATATCGCCCTCGTGTTCATCGAAGTTATCCGCGGCACGCCAATCGTCGTGCAGGTGATGTACATTTACTTCGCCCTGCCGATGGCCTTCCCGGACATTCGTATCGACACCTTCACCGCGGCGGTGATCACCATCATGATCAACTCCGGTGCGTACATCGCGGAAATCACCCGCGGTTCGGTCCTGTCGATTCATAAAGGCTTCAGCGAAGCGGGCCTGGCGCTTGGCCTCTCCCGTCGCGAAACCATTCGCCACGTGATTATGCCGCTGGCGGTGCGCCGCATGCTCCCGGCCCTCGGTAACCAGCTGATTATCAGCATCAAGGACACCTCACTGTTTATCGTAATCGGTGCCGCTGAGCTGACCCGCAGCGGTCAGGAGATCATTGCCGGTAACTTCCGCGCGCTGGAAATCTGGACCGCCGTCGGTGTCATCTACCTGATCATCACTCAGGTACTGAACATCGTGCTTCGCATTCTTGAAAGAAGGATGAAAATCCTGTGATTGAATTTAAAAACGTCTCCAAGCACTTCGGCCAGACTCAGGTGCTGCACAATATCGATCTGAATATCAAACAGGGGGAAGTGGTGGTGATTATCGGGCCGTCGGGCTCGGGAAAATCCACCCTCCTGCGCTGCATCAACAAGCTTGAAGAAGTCACCAGCGGCGATCTGATCGTTGATGGCCTGAAGGTTAACAACCCGAAAGTCGATGAGCGCCTGATTCGTCAGGAAGCGGGTATGGTGTTCCAGCAGTTTTACCTGTTCCCGCACCTGACGGCGCTGGAAAACGTGATGTTCGGCCCGCAGCGCGTGCGCGGCGCATCGAAAGCAGAAGCAGAAGCCCTGGCAAAAAGCCTGCTGGCAAAGGTGGGCCTCGCCGAACGCGGCCATCACTACCCATCTGAGCTCTCCGGCGGCCAGCAGCAGCGCGTGGCGATTGCCCGTGCGCTCGCGGTGAAGCCGAAAATGATGCTGTTTGATGAACCAACCTCCGCGCTCGACCCGGAGCTGCGTCATGAAGTGCTGAAGGTCATGCAGGATCTGGCTGAAGAAGGCATGACCATGGTCATCGTCACCCACGAAATCGGCTTTGCCGAGAAAGTGGCCTCGCGTCTGATTTTCATCGACAAAGGGCGCATTGCCGAAGACGGCAACCCGCAAACGCTGATTGCCAATCCGCCAAGCCAGCGTTTGCAGGAGTTTCTGCAGCACGTTTCGTAATCAGCATCGCTGATAAACGACAAAAATGCCCGGTGGCGCAGGCTTGCCGGGCCTACAAGTTCAACATGCTCAGTGAATGATGTAGGAAGCGCCATCAGGCAAAAAATGCCCCCAGGACTTGCCATCTCCCTCAGAGATTTTTCCCAAAATCCAGCCACTTCTCCCCACCCACTATACTTATCATTTTGTTGATGATTTGAAAGGGAGGCCCCGTGCCGTGGATCCTGTTGCTGATTGCAACGCTGTTTTGTGCGCCGCTTCAGGCGGTAACGATTCCCGGCGTGACCACCGCCGCCAGCCAGCCTTCCTCCAGCGAACCTGATGCCGCTCAGAAAAAAGCGGCCTATGCGGCGCTGGCGGACGTACTGGAAAACGATGCGTCGCGCCAGGAGCTGATTAAGCAGTTGCGCACTGCCGCCGCCACGCCACCGCAGGAAAAAGTCCCGACGCTCACGCCACCACCGGTGACGGAGGAAAAGACCGTACTGGAAAGCGTGACCGATGTAAGCCGCCGCTACGGCGAAGCGCTGTCCACCCGATTCGCACAGCTTTGGCGAAATATCTCCACCGCGCCCCATAAACCGTTCAATGCTCAGACGTTCAGCAACGCCGTCACTCACTTTCTGCTGCTGGCGGTTCTGGTCTTCGCGTTCTATGCCCTGCTACGCCTGGGCGCACTGCCGCTGTATCGCAAAATGGGCCAGTGGGGACGCAAAAAAAACCGGGATCGCAACAGCTGGCTGCACCTCCCGGCGATGATTACCGCCGCGTTAATCATCGACCTGTTGCTGCTCAGCCTGACGCTGTTTGTCGGGCAGATGCTGAGCGACAGGCTCAACGGCGGTAGCCGCACCGTGGCCTTTCAGCAAAGCCTGTTCCTGAACGCCTTTGCGCTGATAGAGTTCTTCAAAGCCATTCTGCGCCTGATATTCTGCCCCCGCGTGCCGGACCTGCGCCCTTTCAGCATTCAAAATGACACAGCACGTTACTGGAGCCTGCGCCTGAGCCTGCTGAGCGGGCTGATTGGCTACGGACTTATCGTCGCGGTGCCGATCGTTTCAAATCAGATAAACGTACAGACCGGCGCGCTCGCTAACGTCATTATCATGCTGTGCATCACCGTCTGGGCACTGTGGCTCATTTTTCACAACAAGAAAGCGATTACCGAAAGCCTGCTCGGGCTTGCCAACCGCTCGCTGGCGTTTTTCAGCCTGTTCATTCGCGCCTTTGCGCTGGTCTGGCACTGGCTCGCCAGCGCATACTTTATCGTGCTGTTTTTCTTCTCGCTCTTCGACCCGGGCAACAGCCTGAAATTTATGATGGGCGCGTCGGTTAAAAGCCTGGCTATTATCGGCATTGCGGCGTTTGTGTCAGGTATTCTGTCGCGATGGATTGCCAAAAGAATCACCCTGTCGCCGGAGACCCAGCGCAACTATCCGGAACTGCAAAAGCGTCTTAACGGCTGGATATCCGCCTCGCTGAAGGCGGCGCGCATCCTCACGGTCTGCGTGGCGGTAATGCTGCTGCTAAGCGCCTGGGGATTGTTTGATTTCTGGAACTGGCTGCATAACGGCGCAGGCGAGAAAACCGTGGACGTGCTGATTCGCATCGCGCTGATCCTGTTCTTCTCGGCGATTGGCTGGACGCTGCTGGCAAGCCTTATCGAGAATCGCCTGGCGTCTGATATCCACGGCCGCCCGCTGCCAAGCGCACGAGCCCGCACGCTGCTCACTCTGTTTCGCAATGCGCTGGCGGTCGTCATCAGCACCATCACGGTGATGATCCTGCTGTCGGAAATTGGCGTGAATATCGCCCCGCTGCTGGCCGGTGCCGGGGCGTTAGGTCTCGCCATTTCTTTCGGCTCGCAAACCCTGGTGAAGGACATCATCACCGGGATTTTCATTCAGTTTGAGAACGGGATGAATACCGGCGATCTGGTGACCATCGGGCCACTCACCGGCACCGTCGAGCGGATGTCAATTCGCTCCGTTGGCGTACGTCAGGACACCGGCGCGTACCACATCATTCCCTGGTCATCTATCACCACCTTTGCCAACTTTGTGCGTGGTATTGGCTCGGTAGTGGCAAATTACGACGTCGACCGTAGCGAAGACGTGGATAAAGCCAATGATGCGCTTAAGGCGGCGGTAGCAGAGCTCATGGAGCAGGAGGAGATTCGCGGGCTGGTGATTGGCGAGCCGTCGTTTGCGGGGCTGGTCGGGTTGACCAACACGGCGTTCACGCTGCGGGTTTCGTTCACTACGCTCCCGTTGAAACAGTGGACGGTGCGCTTCGCGCTGGATACCCAGGTGAAAAAGCATTTCGACAAGGCAGATATTCGGGCGCCGGTGCAGACTTATCAGGTTTTGCCTGCACCGGGTAACCCGGCAATAGCGGCATCAGAACCGCCATTACCGGATCAGCCAACGCTGTAATCGGCCAATGCGTCAGCGCCATCCGGCACGACAGCATTCAGCGTGCGCGGGCCGCAAAGCGACGGCGTTTGTCTTCATCAAGGAAGGTCCAGGCAATGAAGCGGCTCTGCTTCTGCCCCTGGGCCATCTCTTTTTTTACCACTTTCACCGCACCTGCGGCGGTCAGCGCGGAATAGAGCATCGGCAGATTATCGCCCTTCGACACCAGCGTGGTAAACCACAGCACCTGTTTTGCAAACTGGCGGCTCTCGTCGATCATTTTACGGATAAACGCCACTTCCCCGCCTTCACACCACAGCTCCTGCTGCTGGCCGCCAAAGTTCAGCGCCTCAGTTTGCTGCCCAAGATTACGGCGCTTACGCTCGTTACCCTCGCGGGCGCTTTCGGCGGAGTTGTGGAACGGCGGGTTGCAGACCATCGCATCAAACTGCTCGTTTTTGTGGATCACCCCGCTGAGGATAGCCTGGGGATCTTTTTGACGACGCAGGCGAATCTGGCGGCTCATGCCCGGATTGGCCTCAATAATGGCCTGCGCTGCGGCAATCGCTTCGGCATTCACTTCGGTTCCGGTAAAGCGCCAGCCGTATTCATGGCTGCCGATCAGCGGATAAATCAGGTTCGCCCCGGTACCGATATCCAGCACGCTGGCATTGTTCGGCACCTTCCCCCCGCTGGTTTCGGCCAGCAGATCGGCCAGATGATGCATATAGTCGGCCCGGCCCGGTACCGGCGGGCAGAGGAAGCCCTGCGGAATATTCCACGCTTTCACCTGATAAAAGTGCGCCAGCAGCGCCTGGTTCAGGGTTTTTACCGCCTCGGGATCGGCAAAGTTAATGGTCTGCTCCCCGGTCGGGCTGGTGACGATAAACGCCGACAGCGCGGGAGTGTCCTTGCACAGTGCGGGTAAATCATAGCGGGCGTGGTGACGGTTACGCGGGTGTAACCCCGGCTTTTGGGCATTCATGGCATCCTCCTGTTGCGGCAGCGTAAGATACCCGTTGACGCGGGTGGCGTAAATAAGTGAGTCTGCATAATCCTTTAAACTGACAGGTGCGCTATGTATTTTTATCAGCCTTCAGACGGACATGGACTGCCACATGACCCGCTCAACGCCATTATTGGCCCACGCCCGATTGGCTGGATTGCGTCGGCAGATGCTCAGGGCAATCGCAATCTGGCACCCTATAGCTTCTTTAACTGCTTTAACTATCGCCCACCGATCATCGGTTTCGCCAGCAGCGGCTGGAAGGACAGCGTGCGCAATATCGTTGAAACGCGCGAATTCGTCTGGAACCTCGCCACGGTCGATCTTGCCAGCGCGATGAATGAAACCTCCGCAAGCCTGCCCCACGGCGAAGACGAATTTGTTCGCGCCGGATTAACCCCTGCAGAAAGCCGCCTCGTCCGCGCGCCTCGCGTAGCCGAAAGCCCGGTGAATTTTGAATGCCGCCTGTCGCAATGCATCCAGTTGACCGCCGCCGACGGCAGCGCAGTTGATTCCTGGCTGGTGCTGGGTGAAGTCGTGGCGGTGCATATTGATGAATCACTGCTGGAAAACGGCATTTACCAGACCGCCAAAGCCAGACCCGCACTGCGTGCAGGTGGTCCAACGGCTTATTACACTATCGATGAAAGCCAGCGTTTCGATCTGGTTCGCCCGGATGCCCGATAATCCACAATCTTATCAGCCACTTGTATGTGGCTGATTTGTCAGTTTATTGTCAATTAATGTCGTTCAAAAAACGAGCAGATCATCATCAATTTTTTGCGGCATATCACACTTCTTCAGCGCCTACACTTAACGCATCCCCCGTGGGAAACAGAGAGGATGTGCACATGAAAAAACTGTTGATTCTGGTTGCTGCTGGTGCGTTGTCGATGCTCTCTTTCTCGGCATCCGCCGAACCGCAACAGCTGACGCAAGGTAATACCGGACAACTACGTCCGGCGGGCACCGTGTCGGTATCCGGAGCGTACACTTTAGATGACCTGCAGGATAAACTGGCCGAAAAAGCCCATGAACAGGGTGCGAAAGGGTTCGTGGTAAACTCCGCCAGCGGTGATAACAAAATGTACGGCACGGCTACCATCTACAAATAATCTGTCTGACCGAAATGCGCCTCACGCTCGTGCAGGCGCATTCTTTTTTCTGCTTCACAAAAAAAAAATAAACCGAAGAGTAAAAACTTTAAATACGCATTTAAAACGGTGTATAGTTCTGGCCCATACAAAAAACACAGACACACTGACAAAAATATAGCTTCAGACACAGCAAAAACGGTTTCCTTTACGAGCACAGTTTTTGCCGAAAAAAGTCGCAATCCGTGCCCTCAAATTGACTTCCACCGTTGCGTTACCGTTTTCTGATTTTATTTTATTAATAATCAGTAATTTATTTAATGTTCAATTTTTTCGATGAAGTCTGTCAAGTCTATTCGATTTTATCTCCCGCAGAAAAACGTGATACTCATCACATCGACGGAACAACGTCACTTTTAAAGAATAACCTGCGAGAGATTAACCATGAAAACCATCAAAACTGCTGCTGTTGCCATCGCTCTTTCCGCTCTTTCTTTCGGCGTATTTGCCGCTCAGCCGGTTTCCAGCGCTGAAGCTCAAAGTATGAACAAAATCGGGACCGTGTCTGCGGAAGGCGCAACCACCCTGGACGGTCTGGAAGCGAAACTGGCTGAGAAAGCCGCGGCTGCGGGAGCTACCGGTTACAGCATTACGTCTGCTAACACCAATAACAAAATCAGCGGTACTGCGGTGATCTACAAATAATCGCCGGACAACGTTTTACCCCTCATTGACCATTGCCCTGCTGTACCTGTTTAACCCTTGTTTTGCCCGTCCGGCCACTGGACGGGCTTTTTTTTGCCTGTGAATTACCAGAGCGCATCGATCCGCTGCAAAGCAGCATCGAAGTCAGGCGCTTCGCCGGTTGCTACCAGACAGCAGGCCATCTGTCGTTTTAGCGATGTTGGTACCGGTTCGACGCCCGCTACGCAGCGTTCAATCCAGCGAGCGGTCACTTCAGGATCTTTAGAAGACGGCAGCGATGCCTCCCGTACCTCAGCTTCGCGCTCAACCAGCACGCGCGTACCGGCTGCGTCGATCAGGCTTATCTGCGGGCAGCGCTGGGGATTGGCGTACACCTCGCCTTCGGTGCCGTGCATCAACAGCGCCCGGCCACCAATATCAGCGAAGAACTTACCCACGCGCGGCACGTATTCCGGATGCGATACGCTGGAAAGCCGCAGCGCGGCATTTTCGGCAAACGGTGTTGCGAGCTTAGCCAGGGTATGTGCGCTGTTACGCACGCCCATCCGCCAGCGCATTGCCAGCTGGTTTTCCAGCAGCGGGCAGAATGCGCCTACCGGCATATACACCGGCTGATGGCCGTCCAGTTTCGCCTGCGCCTGCCCGGCGTGGAGCGCCGGCTCAATGCCGAGCAGCGTAAAAATGGTTTCGGTCAGTACGCGGGTTGGATCGTGGCTGACGCCATGCACCAGCACCGGAAAGCCGAGCTTATGCAGCAGCATCGCCAACAGCGGCGTGAGGTTAGCCTGCTTGCGCGCGCCGTTATAGCTTGGAATAACGATCGGCATCGGCTTTGCCACCGGCGGCGTCAGCTTGACGGTGTGCTGCTGCATCGCTTCATAAAAGCCCAGCATTTCCGCCTCACCTTCACCCTTAATGCGCAGCGCAATCAGAATGCCACCAAGCTCCAGTTCCGGTACTTCGCCCTTCAGCATTTGCGCGTACAGGCCACGGGCCGTATCTGTATCCAGGTCGCGGGCGTGATTTTTGCCGCGCCCGACTTCTTTAATAATATTGCGATAATCCATGCAGTGCTCCTGACGGCTCAACGCCGCTTGCGACGAGTCGGTTTAGGTTTGCTTTTCACTATACCCTCTGGCGCATCCGGTTGCTCAATGGGAAATACCGGCAGCGCGTTCAGCAGACGTGGGCCGTAATTTTTGGTGAGCAGGCGTTTATCGTAAATCACCACTTCGCCCCAGCAATTGTGGCTTCGAATCAAGCGCCCCACCTGCTGTATAAGGTTAAAGGACGCGCTCGGCAGGCTTTGTACTTCAAACGGATAGCGATTCAGGCTTTTCAGCCATTCACCCTCGGTGATCACTACCGGACTGTCGATCGGCGGGAACGCGATTTTATGGATATGGACCTGGCTCAGCAGTTCGCCCTTCAGGTCGAGCCCTTCAGCAAACGACTGCAGTCCCACCAGCACGCTGCGCTCGCCGCCCCCGACCCGCTTGCGGTGCAGCTCCACCAGCCGGTAACGCGGCTGATCGCCCTGTACCAGCAGCAAAAGCCGCAGATCCTGTACGTATTCCAGGAAGCGCTGCATTGCACGACCGCTGGCAAACAGCACCAGCATGCCCAGATGCTTTTTCTCCTCCACCTGCTCGCGGAAGTAGGCCGCCATTTCCGCCAGATGCTGCTCTTCGTTCTCCATCGACGGCTCTACGCGCATCTTTGGAATCACTATTTTGCCCTGTTCAACGTGGTTGAAAGGTGAATCGAGCGCCACGAACCTGTCACCCGCCTTCTCCTTCAGCCCGCTCATCTCCTGAAGTCGAGAGAAGCTGTTCAGCGAACGCAGCGTGGCAGAGGTGACGATGATATGCGGCACGCGCCGCCATAGCAGTTTCTCGAGCTGATCGCTGACGCGAATCCCTACGCAGTGAAACCAGACGTGCGGC
The DNA here is from genome assembly GCF_040750395.1 of Scandinavium sp. UTDF21-P1B. Taxonomy (NCBI): domain Bacteria; kingdom Pseudomonadati; phylum Pseudomonadota; class Gammaproteobacteria; order Enterobacterales; family Enterobacteriaceae; genus Scandinavium; species Scandinavium sp. UTDF21-P1B. The sequence goes on along the minus strand of NZ_JBFLVD010000011.1, from coordinate 5,743 downwards.
TGGCCGTCGCGCAGATCGCGCGTTGCCCATTTGGTGACCGGCGCGCCGGAAGCCTGCACCATCGCGGCAAGCCGCCACAGTTTGCTCTGGGATTCAAACATGCCCAGCGCGCGGTTCATCTGCAACAAAATACGGTGGAGACGAACGATATCGTGCGAGCCGGTTTTCTCACTCAGGTCGTTGAGAAACAGCTCCGACAGCCCGCGCAGCATCTCCGTCAGCTTCGCCAGCCGCTGGCAAATAACCATGACTTCGTCCGGCAGCTCGCCCATAGCAAAGCGGTGTTCCGCTTCCAGCCCGGCAGGCATATAGAGGGAAAGAATATTGTTCAGCGAGACGATGTGCTCATACAGCTCATCGCAATGCTCTTTAAGCCGCTCGGGGGCGGCAAGAGGCGGAAAGGTTTTCGGGCGAAACTGCTCCATGCAGGTCGCCACCAGCTTGCTGAAAAGATCGAGCTGTAGCCGATACCAGCCAGAGGTAATCTCCGCGCTCATCTCCAGCGCATCGCGGGCGACGTCCGGCAGATGATGACCTTCATCGAGCACCAGCAGCAGATTTTTTGGCTCCGGCAATACGGCTTCACTTTCCATCGCCGCCATCACCAGCGCATGGTTAGCGACCACCACTTCCGCCTCCTGAATTTCCCGGCGGGCAACAAAGAACGGGCATTCCCGGTAATAGTGGCAGTTGCGGTTAAGGCAGCTGGCTTTGTCGGTGCTCAGGCGGCCCCAGAGCGCGTCGTCGATGGCCAGGTCGGTGTGATCGCGCAGGCCATCCCATTTGTAGCTGTCGAGATCGGCTTTGAGCTTCGCGCAGCGCTTCTGCTCTTCCTGATTATTGGGCGTGAGTTCGTCTTCGAGAAACGCCAGCAGATCCTGCTGGTTCGGCTCGGTGCTGGAGAGCGCGGTCAGGTTGCGTGGGCAGACGTAGCGTCCGCGGCCGAAAGCCGCGGTAAAGCGCAGCTCGGGAATGATTTTTTTCAGCAGCGGCAGGTCTTTACTGTAAATCTGATCCTGCAATGCGACGTTGGCGGTACTGATCACCAGCGTTTTTTGCTCTTCCCGGGCAATGGCAATGCCGGGAATCAGGTAGGAGAGCGTTTTACCCACGCCGGTTGGCGCTTCGATGGCCAGGTGCCTGCCCTCTTCTCCGGCGAGCGTTTTCGCCACGTCGGCGATCATCTGCCGCTGCGGTGCCCGGGGAATAAAGTCGGGGATCTGTTCCTGAAGCGCCTTATACCAGGCGGCGATTTGCGCCTTGAGCGCGGCGGTGAGTGCCATCAATAAATCCGGATACTGTATAAACAGCCACTATTCTGGCACTTTCCGGCGGTGGGGGCAAAAAAAATGGCCGCGATTTGCGGCCATGCTCGGGAATTACTGTGTAGCGGCGGGTTTACGCGGACGGCGACGACGCGGAGCGCCTTCGCGGCGTGGCTGCTCACCGTCGGCACGACGAGGCTGCGCATTTCCGGAGGCCGGTTTATCGCTGCGACGCGGCTGACCGCTGCCCGCCGGTTTGTCACTACGGCGCGGCTGACCAGCGTCGTTACGACGAGGCTGGCCTTGACCGCGACCACCACGCCCCTGGCGACCGTTCTGAATCGGCTCTGCCTGGATGCTTGGATCCACGTCGTAACCCGGGAGCGCAATGCGCGGGATCTCTTTCTTCAGCAAACGCTCGATGTCACGCAGGAGCTTGTGCTCATCCACGCAGACCAGAGACAGCGCTTCACCCGTGGCAGCAGCACGGCCGGTACGGCCGATGCGGTGGACGTAGTCTTCCGGCACGTTCGGCAGCTCGTAGTTGACCACGTGCGGCAATTCTTCAATATCCAGGCCACGGGCTGCGATATCCGTTGCCACCAGCACACGAAGATCGCCTGATTTGAAATCAGCCAGCGCGCGAGTACGGGCGCCCTGGCTCTTATTGCCGTGGATTGCCGCGCTGCGAATGCCGTCTTTATTCAGCTGTTCGGCGAGGTGGTTGGCGCCGTGTTTGGTGCGGGTAAACACCAGCACCTGCTTCCAGTCACCTTCGCCAATCATCTGCGACAGCAGCTCGCGCTTGCGTTTTTTATCGACGAAGTGCACGTGCTGCGTCACCTGCTCGGAGGCGGTGTTGCGACGCGCCACTTCCACTTCCAGCGGGTTGTGCAGGAGTTTGGACGCCAGCGCTTTGATGTCGTCGGAGAAGGTGGCGGAGAACAGCAGGTTCTGGCGTTTCGCCGGCAGTTTTGCCAGCACGCGACGAATGTCGTGGATAAAGCCCATGTCCAGCATGCGGTCGGCTTCGTCCAGCACGAGAATTTCAACTTTATCGAGGCTCACCGCGTTCTGGTGTTCCAGGTCCAGCAGACGGCCCGGCGTTGCCACCAGCACGTCCACGCCGCCGCGCAGCTTCATCATCTGCGGGTTGATGCTTACGCCGCCAAACACCACCGTCGAACGGATGTTGAGGTATTTACTGTATTCGCGAACGTTTTCGCCCACCTGCGCCGCCAGCTCACGGGTTGGTGTCAGGATCAGTGCACGCACCGGACGACGTCCTTTCGCGTGAGGTTCACTCTGGGAAAGCAGTTGCAGCAGCGGCAGCGTAAAGCCGGCGGTTTTACCGGTACCGGTCTGGGCGCTGGCCATCAGGTCGCGGCCCTGCAATACGCAAGGGATAGCCTGCTGCTGAATAGGGGTCGGCTGCGTGTAGCCCTGCTCGGCAATCGCGCGCAGGATCTCAGCATTCAGGCCAAGGGTTTCAAAAGACATAACAACTCCGAACCGCCCCGACCATGACAGGTATCGTTTTCAGGGGGATAGTGACAGGGCAAAAAGACAAAAACGATAATGTCAGCAAGGAGCGGAGTGTAGCAGTTTTTGTGACACACCGCATAAAATATCCCGGAGTAAAAGCCAGGCAGTCATTTCTCTGTAGCTTCTGACTAAAATCCAGCCAGAGTTTCTCTGGTATGCCAGGGCACAATGCAAGTCGCGAAGAACGAATTTTCAGAGTGGCTAAAGCTATACCTCAGGAATTTCCGTCAGTTAATCCCTACGCCAATGCGGGCTTGTGAATGTCGGCTTTAAGCAAGGAGCCGGCGCTGGCGAAGGGGATGACTCAGCCTCGCGCAGCGCCGTTCGGGATTAAACCATTTCTGATCTCCCCGGCGACACAGGGCTGAGGTTTACTAAACAGATATCCTTGTACGAAATCACAGCCCAGAGTCTGAAGACTCTCAAGCTGTTCCTGTGTTTCAACACCCTCTGCAACGGTCTTCATATTGAGAGACTTCGCCATGCCGGTGATGAGTTTGATGATATTCAGGGCGTCTTCCTGGGTCGATATCGACTGCACAAAGGATTTGTCTATTTTGATTTTATCGAACGCAAGTCGACTCAGCCGGGAAAGAGAAGAGTATCCGGTACCAAAATCGTCGATGGAGATTTGCACGCCCAGAGCTCTGAGCTTGTTAAGGGTATTCATCGGCGTTTTGCTCTCAATAAAGAGGGATGATTCAGTCACCTCCAGCTCAAGACGATCAGCCGGGAGTCCGGTTTCTTTCAGGACAGAGAGCACTATTCCGGCAAAGGCTTTGCTGCTTAGCTGGACAGGAGAGACATTCACGGAGATTTTAACCGGAACTGCCCAGGAAGCCGCTTCCCGACAGGCCATGCTAAGCACTGATTTCCCCACCTCGTTAATCATTCCTGTTTTTTCGGCAACAGGGATAAAGCTATCCGGCGACAAAATCCCCTTTCGCGGATGCACCCAACGAATAAGCGCTTCATAGCTGTAAATTTCCCGGCTGAACGAATCGACAATCGGTTGATAATAAACCACGAACTCTTTATTCATTATCGCCAGGGCCATATCATGCTCAAGGGTTCTGCTTTCTTGCAGCTTGTCTAACATTCTCTGGCGGAAGACAGTAACCCTGCCAGCACCTTCATTTTTAGCTTCATAGAGGGCCAGGTCGGCTAATTTATAGAGATAATCAGAGCGACGTTCTGTTTCTGAGTTAACAATACCGACACAGGTGGTTATATTGATAATCGCGCTATAAATTGTGTAAGGCTGATTAATAGCATCACATATTTTTTGGGCCAGCGAAACAGCGTGACCTTCTGTCAGATCGCCAGAAATAAAGGCGAATTCATCCCCGCCTAAGCGATAAAACGTATCGGGATGAAAACTCATCGAGCCCAGACGCTGGGATATTTGACACAGCAACATATCACCCGCATCATGACCATAGGTATCATTGACTTCCTTGAACCTGTCCAGATCAAATAACATTACGGTCACAGCGCTGTTATTTCCTTCTGCCATTTTGATGGCTTCGTTTAAATTATCCCAGAAAAACAGCCTGTTACTCATCCCTGTAAGAGGGTCATGATAAACGTCATACTCCAGTCTGGCATTCTGCATTTGCAGCTTTTCTTTAGACTTCTGAAGCTCTTCCGCAAGTCCCCTGACCTGAAGATGTGCCTTCAAAATATTTCTGTTCTGATAAAAAATCAGCACACCCAGTATCGCACTCAGTATTATTAGCAACACTGAAATCGCGGAATAAACAGAGTACAGAGTTTGAATTTTGCTGTTGGCGTTGTTAATCAGGTTAACATCTTTATTTAAAGCACCGGATGAAAGACGGCTTAGTGGTGCATCAAGCGAATACATGGCCTTCAGATATACCTGAAGTTCCGGGCGACTCATGGTATCAAGGTGAGCATCGAGATAATTCAGCGTATTTTCGAGTTTTACAGCCAGTTCATGAAGTGATTTATGGCTATTGATATATTGGCCCAAATCACCTTCTTTCATCAAATCGCTCTGGCTGAGCATAATATCGAGGTGTAAGCGCACATCATCGATGTGTCATCGACTCATCGATAGTGTAAAGACCAAGCCATGATTCGAACCGGTAATACTCCGAAACCAGCTGTGCTGCAGACCATGAATTGGCGTAGTGCGTCAGTTTTTGTAGCTCTTGCTGCCTTTCGTGCACAAGAAAAGATATATATCCTGTGGATATAAAAAGGAAAAATATTATGGCAGCCAGTATTCTGTTCATGTTGTTCTTCTGAGCCTCTACTCAATGCTCATTTTGCTAACCTGCCAGGCTGACCTTGAATAAAAGACCTGATTATTCAGTTCAGGTTTGCTGTCATAGGGATAGACTATGAATAGCGGACCTTTATCGCGGACGCGCATGTATTCCCCATTGATTTTTAGGGCAAGAATGACATTGTATTTTTTGAAATCACTGAGAGGGATAACGGTGGTGTAGTCATTGAGCGCCGTCACCGTTACAACAGAACCTTTCGCCCCAACGTAATCCATCAGCTTTTGCATTGGAATACCCGTAAAGGTTGTGCGTCCATTGTACCAGGGAGAGGCGGTCTGGAAACTCACCATACCGAGCTTCTCGAGGCTCGCAATATCGAGAATAGCCTTACCATTTTCATTGGTATTTTCTATATTACCGGACAGCGTTAACAGGACTTTCCCGGCAGGTTTGGGAAGCTCGCCAGCCAAAATCTGCGTGGAGATCATAAAGCTTAACAGCATGACAATTAGCCGCATCTTAATCCACCTATCTACTGAATATTAAAGAATTATAATTTAGCTCGTGCTATTTATACATGCAGCCTGGCTAATAACAATGCATTAAGCAAATATATAATTTAATTCATAAAAATCAATGTATTAACGCACCACTCGCTCTGAATCGCCACGGATAATC
>NZ_JBFLVD010000010.1:0-196569 GCF_040750395.1 Scandinavium sp. UTDF21-P1B | reverse complement strand
GATTATCCGTGGCGATTCAAAACCATAAAAGTTTCCCCAGTGGAATAACCTGTAGCGCAACGGTGTGAGCAATATCAGAGATAAAAGGATCGATGCTCTTACCGTTTTCATCAGGCATGCCGGGCTAAGGCTGCTTAGAAAATGTTGCGACTTAGCGCGATGAGAAGATTACGGTGGGTGGCTAAAAATAAATACCTGACCAGTTCGAAATCGCGCCAACCTGAAGGCTTACCGGAGATGATTTTCACTTTTCAGGGGCAGACCTGGAGCCAACGTGCGGCTTTCACGTTCGGAGCGGGAGGAAGTTATCAGCTCATACCGCCAGCACAATGCTATCGAGGGGGAGTGGGCCAAATGGCGCTGGCAAATGAAAGTCATATTCTGCATTCCATTTTTTAGTACTAGTAATATTGTCCCCCCCTCCCCATTAGGTTACTTTTTAACCACACCCCGTTTTTTTTATTTTCCACATGAACTGATTAACTATGTATTATCCATTTATAACGCTCTGCTTTTTATTATCACTGTTTCTTTCTTCTGATGTAAAAGCCTCAAGTTTTTATATTAACGTCGAGCGAACGCCTTCTCACACCAAAGTCAAAGAAGAGGATATTCGCAAGAAGATACTCTCACAATATTCCCACTGGCAGGGCGTGAAATATCAATTTGGCGGAACTACAAAAAAGGGAATTGACTGCTCTTCATTAATGCAGCAGATATTCCATGCGGCCTTTCCGGATACGTTGCGCACCCGCCTTGCGCGCACCACGGCAGAGCAAATCAAGCAGGGAGCTCAGGCCTCTCCTGTCAAGCTCATGCCCGGCGATCTGCTGTTCTTTCAAATGTCGTCCCGTGAGCGTCATGTCGGCGTTTATATTGGTAACGAGCAGTTTGTGCATGCCTCAACAAGCAAAGGCGTTATGATTTCGGATCTGAAAAACGATTACTGGAAAATACGCTTTAAAACCGCCCGCAGGGTTATTTCATAATTAAAGTATGCTAAAACTCAGCCCGCGCGAAAGACGGACTGAACCGGATTATTTCTCTGCCTTCAACCCCAGCACAAATGGCACGGAGTCCCGCAATGACGGATTAACGGTGCCGCTGTGATCGAGACCCGGATAGAGATGTTCGCTCACCTGCGTGCCTGCCGCACGAACGTCGCGGGCAAACTGCTGCTGCATTGCTGTAGGCACGTTGATGTCATCCCCGCCGATGCCGATAAACACCGGATGTTTCAGGTGCAGCGTCGGGTACGAAAGCGAACTGGCGGAGGCGTTCAGCAAATCCTGAATCCCCGGCCTGAGGCTGTTCTCCATCGTCAGTTTGTCTTTCATCACGCTTTCCGTTAATGGCGTTATGCACTGGCTTTTCGCCTCGCCGAGCAGAGCCAGCGACGCAGTCTGGAAATAGTCTGCCGCTTTCAGGTTCGGATCCCGGTCTGCCGCTGAGTGATAAATGTAGAACACGTAAGGGATTTTCGGGTCGCCGGTGGTGCGCTGCTTATCGCCTGTGGTGGTAAAGAGGCCGGAGACCTGGCTTTGCGCGGTGAAGTACGGCGTACCGGTTAGTACGGTGCCAATGATATTCAGCTCCGGCGCATAGGCGGGCTGGTAACCGGCGGTAGCAAAGGCGGCATGTGCGCCCTGCGACTGCCCCACCAGCACCAGCTGATTTTTCAGCGGAAACGCTGCCAGCGCTGCGCGAATGCTGTCGAGCGTGCTCCACGCTTCAGCACGGGCATCCAGATAGTGGTGCAGCCCGGCGGAGCCGAGCCCCGGATAGTCGGGCGCCACAATGGCATACCCAAGCGAAAGCCAGGTGTTGAGATACTGGCTGTCACGCGCGGTGCGCGGGTTCAGAGACGGCGCGCAGCTATGGGCAATGCCCACGGTGCCGTGCGTCCACACAACTACCGGCCAGCCGCCTTCCGGGGTCGGGCCTTCGGGTAAAAAGACCGCGGCGCTGTCCACACGCATCCCTCTTCCTCGCACGCCATCCATTGAGCGGTATTCCACGCGGTACTGGCTGGCTGCCTCCTGCAGGCCTGCCGTCTGTGCCAGAATGGATTGACTGACGATCTGTCCCGTTTCAGCAGCAAACGCAGCGCTTAACGGTGCCAGCAGCAGACAGGCCAGGAGGTTTTTCCTGAGCGATCCTGTGACTTTGTTCATCAACAACTCCCTGATCGATTTTTGTGTTCAGAGCACTATTTTACGCCACAGAAGACTGAACCGTGGGTCAACAAGGGGGTGAAAGCAGCAGAATGGCATTTCGGGCAAACACGTATAAACTTTCGGTATTCTTCAGCGGCTTCGTTGCCCCCTGACCTCTACGAGACCTCATGAAAACTCATCCGCTACTTTTTCTGCTCTCCGTTACCGCCTCTTTTTCCACCTGCGCAACGCCCTATCTCACCGGTGAACCGACGCAATATGAACATGATGGCCTATCGCTGAACGCGTCCCTGGGCTACCTCAGCGGAGAATCAAAGGAGTTTGTCTATTATCAGGGGCAGCAGCTCAGCCGCCTGGACTGGAAGCTGAAAAATGCCGCCATTATTAAAGCGGAAGCTAACTATGATGCCCTGCCCTGGCTTAGCCTGAATGCCCGGGGCTGGACGACGCTCGCCTCCGGCAGCGGTCATATGAACGACTACGACTGGCAGGATCTGAATTCGAGTCACTACACCGACAGTTCCTCAAGCCCGGCGACCGTTAACGAAGCCAACGAGTACGATCTCAGTCTGCGCTTCTGGATGTTCAATCAGCCTTCCTACAAATTCGGCGCGGTGGCAGGCTATCAGGAGAGCCGCACCAGCTGGCTGGCAAGCGGTGGCACCTATGATTACGCGGGCACCGATGCCAACGGTGACTATGACCCGAACGCTCCGCGTGAGCAGGGTTCCTTCAAGGCAGGACAGCCCGCAGCCGGCTATCGCCAGGTCTTTAAGACCCCCTATATTGGCCTCGCGGGCTACTATTCTCTGGCGCAGTTTGAGCTCAGCGGATTGCTGAAATACAGTCATTGGGTAGACGGCACGGATCATGACGTCCATTACATGACCAACGCGACCTCCACCACCAGCACCAACAGTGGCGAGCTCTGGGCGGGCGTGGTCAATGCGGGATACTGGGTCACTCCACAGGCCAAAGTCTTTACCGAAGCCGCATACACCTATTACCCGAACAAGCACGGCGATGAAAACCAGTGGGATGAAGATGGCCATGAATACGGCCCTGGCGGCGGCGGATTGCAGAGCCGGGCCTGGAGCCTGTCGGCAGGCGTGCAGTATTTGTGGTAAAACGGGCCTTGATCCCCCCCTCTTTCCGCGATACTGCTTATTTATACAGTATCGCGGAAAATTATCACCATGTTCGCCCTTGTCGACGATGCGCTGTCTCACGGAAAGTCATACTGTCGTACCCGTTGGCGCCAATCATCTCCAGGGTTTTTCCGGCAGCCACATTGACCCTTGCATTCGGACCGCTGGCGTTAATGACAATGCGGTTGCCGATGGCCTGCGCGACATCGTCCGTCGGGTCATCAGCGGAAATGCGGTAATCCACTGCCCTGCTACTGCGGGTAAAGGCTTTATTGAATTCAGTGAGGTAGGCCATTTTGTCGAGGTTGCCCGTTTTAAGCTGGGCGATCAGCCAGTCGTTATAGTTTTTCAGCCCTGCCGCCGTCGACGTTGAACAGCGTGCTCTGCTTGGCTGCCAGCGTCCGGCCGTTGGTTGACGCGCTGGATGTCGCATTGTTCTGACCAATATTGACGTTCAGCGTACCGTTCGTCACGTCGGCAATCCGCATATTGATGTACTGGTTGTCCTGAATACTCCCCACATCGGCACCCAGTACGCCACGATCGTTAACAATACGATTGATCCCCTGGCGTGTGCCAATCGTCGTACTTACCGAGCCATCCACTCTGGGTTGAAAAAGCTGATTACCGGTTAAATCAACCAGCAGACCATCCGAGACCGACATGTGTCCATATAACTGATCGTTATCGACGGGGTTATAAGCCTGTAATGTTACGGCAGCCGCAGGAAGCGGAAACAGAATGATTGACGGGGAAGAAAGTGAAGAAAAGACAGCAAGGGTGATTCTGGACAGACGTAAACGTGAGTACGATACAATATGCGTAATGGTCTTATTAAATCCCAATGTTGTATTGGGATTAATCAATGTATAGATGCAGTTGTTTCATTTATCAAAGGCAAGTTGGAAACAGTAAAGGCTTAGGATTTTTATGGTTTATGGGTAAGCGTATACCGACTGCTTACGACTTCGCTGCTGCAAACTTACTCAGCTTACTGCTTACAAGGTAAAACCTAAATTCTTCGCAACTTCAAACGGTTCCAGAAACCTGCTTAGAAGAGGGTTGAACGTGTGAAAAACTCAGTGATACTGTATATAAACACAGTTACATTGAGTTCCTCACCATGCAGCTTTTTTATCCCACAGAGATTGCCCCCGCCATCCATCTTCCTCTTTTTACGGAGCGAGTATCTTGTGGTTTTCCTAATCCCGCACAAGACTACGTCGAAGATAGGCTGAATCTCAATACGCTTTTAATAGCCCATCCTTGCGCCACGTATTTTATTAAAGTAAGCGGTGACTCGATGACGGGTGCTGGAATTGGAGATGGTGATCTTCTGGTCGTTGATCGTTCGCTGTCGGCAAGCCATGGCGATATTGTGATTGCTGCTGTAGCCGGCGAGTTTACTGTCAAGGAATTACGTACGCACCCAGCCTTGCAGCTGGTTCCTTATAATGACAATTACTCGCCGATTACATTTCATAACCCAGAAGATCTCGAAATATTTGGCGTAGTGACATTTTCAGTGAAGTCACATAAATGACGATGTTTGCTTTGGCCGACGTCAACAGCTTTTATACGTCATGTGAAACGGTATTTCGCCCGGATTTAAAGGGAAAACCCGTGGTGGTGGTCTCTAACAACGACGGCTGCGTCATTTCGCGTTCAGCAGAGGCAAAGACGCTCGGCATCGCTATGGGAGAGCCTTTTTTCAAACTGAAAAAGAAAACGTTCTCATCTGCAGTGCACGTATTCAGCTCGAACTATGCTCTTTATGCTGACCTCAGTGCGCGAGTTATGCAGACGCTGATGGAGATGGCGCCAGCCATCGAGATCTATTCAATCGATGAAGCCTTTATCGACTTATCCGGCGTAGCCAACTACATGTCGCTGACAGAATTTGGCAAGGCCATGCGGAACCAGGTGCTTAAAAATACCGGGCTCACGATCGGAATTGGTGCTTCGCAAACTAAAACATTAGCAAAATTAGCAAATTATGCAGCCAAACGATGGCCGGGTACGGGAGGCGTGGTTGATTTATCCGACATATCACGTCAGCGGAAGCTGCTAGAGCACGTGCCTGTGGAGGAGGTATGGGGAGTAGGAAGGCGCATCAGCAAAAAACTGAACAATATGGGGATCAGTACAGCGCTGGACTTAGCCAATAGCTCACCCTGGGTCATCAAAAAACATTTCAACGTTGTTCTGGAAAGGACGCTGCGTGAGCTGCGCGGTGAATCGTGTCTGGAGCTTGAGGAGTTCGCGCCGAATAAACAACAAATTATGTGCAGCCGCTCTTTTGGGTATCGCATTACCGAGTATGCAGATATGCGCCAGGCTATCTGCACCTATGCTGAACGCGCTGCAGAAAAATTACGTAGCGAACACCAGTTTTGTGCTTTTGTTAGCGTCTTTCTACGCACCAGCCCGCACGCAGATAATGAAATTTATTATGGGAACCAATCATCTACGAAACTACTGATACCCTCTAATGATACACGTGACATTATACGTGCATCTACAGAATCACTGGATCGGATATGGGTCGATGGTTATCGCTACATGAAAGCTGGCGTAATGCTTGCTGACTTTTTTAGTCGCGGCACTGCACAGCTTAATTTTTTTGATGATCTCGCCCCCAAGGCTAATAGCACTGCACTAATGACGGTAATCGATGGTATTAATGCGTCGGGAAAAGGGAAAGTCTGGTTTGCTGGTCAAGGTATCCAGAAGCCCTGGGCAATGAAGCGTGAAATGCTATCCCCGGCTTATACTACGCGCTATTCAGACCTGCCTGTCGCTAAATAAGAACGAGAGCTGGCCTTTCAGGCTCGGTTGCTGTAGCGATACTTTCTCCCGCTGCTCCATGCGCCAGCGCAGGCTGATGGCGCGTACGCCGGTGGAAGGAGTCTGGGGCGTGGCCCCCCCCCCGGTTGAGCGACGTTCCACGCACAATTGACTAAAGACATCCTCATGCAAACAATATACGATTTATATATGTTTCATATACGGTGTGTATATTTATGGGAATCGTCAAAATTTCGGACCTGCTGCACGAGGACATTCGTGATGCCAGCAAAGCGATGTCGCGTTCGGTCAACGCACAAGCGGAATACTGGATCCGCCTCGGCATGATGAGCGAACTCTATCCGGAGCTGAACTATCAGCAAATCAAAATGATGATGCTGAAATCAGGATCTGACCGCTTACTGGAGGTGATCAATGCCATCAATTCCCATTAAAACCGCCGATGAGCTCGCCCGCCAGCGCCATGCCGGTGAGCTGCTGGCCTCCGTCTTTGACATGCTGGACGTCTTTATCCAGCCCGGCGTCACCACCATGGCAATCAATAACAAGGTCGAAGATTTTATCGTCAACGAGCTGCATTCGCGCCCGGCCAGCAAAGGTCAGTATGACTATCCTTACGTGCTGAATACCTCGGTTAACGAGGTGGTGTGTCACGGTATTCCAAAGGAGACGGAGCATCTGCGTGCCGGAGCCATCGTCAACGTCGATATCACCCTGGAAAAAGACGGCATGATTGCTGACTCCAGCAAAATGTACCTGATTGGCGACGTCTCCCCGCTGGCCCGCCGCCTGGTGAACAAAACCTATGAAGCAATGTGGAAAGGCATTCAGGTGGTGAAGCCCGGCGCCACGCTCGGTGATATCGGGCACGCCATTCAGAAATACGTTGAAGATAACGGCTACAGCGTGGTGCGCGAATACTGCGGACACGGCATTGGCAAAGAGATGCACGAAGATCCGCAGATCCTGCACTACGGCAAGCCAGGCGTTGGCGACGTGCTGCGCGAAGGGATGGTCTTTACCATCGAGCCGATGGTGAATCAGGGCGACAGCAAAATCAAAACCAAAAAGGACGGCTGGACGGTGGTGACACGCGATAAAAAGCTGTCGGCGCAGTGGGAACATACCATTGCCGTTACGGCCGACGGCTTTGAGGTGCTGACGCTGCGTAAAGGGGAAAGCATTCCGGCATAAGCGTTTAAGATATTGCCCGGCTGCGCCAGATGCAGTGTGGCATTAGCGGCTGCGCTTGGCGTGGCGTTCCCAGTTATCCAGTTTTGCCTGTTCGGATTTTTTCAGCGCCACATAGCACGCTCCGCTGCCGCCGTGATGCGGTAGCGCGCAGCAAAACGCCTGCACGTCTTCAAATTCCGTGAGCCATCGCGCCAGATAGCTACGAACAACATTGGCGTGTGAGCCATCTGCTTTGCCTTTGCCGTGGACAATCAGAACGTTTCGCAGTCCGTCCCGGTGGGCCTGAAGAATAAACGCATACAGCATCTGTCGGCACTGTTCCACGGAGTGGCGCAGGAGCGTGAGGCTCGCCTGCTGGCTGTATTTCCCGGCGCGCAGCTTATCCAGTACGCCGTTTTGCAGCCCTTCTCGCTTAAACTCCAGCGGTGTGTCGAGCGGAACAATATCGAGAAAACCGGTGGTGAGAAAGTTATCGAGCTGTAGCGTGTCGATGTGGGCCGGAGCACGGGTATTACGGGTTGGCTGCCAGTTCGCCTCGTTGTTACACTTCAGGGGCTGTACGTCCTCCATGGCGTCAAGAAACAGAAATTTGTCGTCAGGGTTCATCGTTACCTCCTCCCGCTACCTTCACTGCCGGAAGGCTACTATAGCCGCGCCCTGTCCTGCGCTCAACGCTTTTGGTTATTTCTGGAAACAGATTTCCTGAAGAATATATTCTGGTTCGAAAGTGAAGCGAATAAAGAAAAAAATAGTTAACCATTACTTAACTAAAATTAATTGACGTTAACATGCAACACACTATTAACGAAACGTGAAATATATCACCCAAGAAACTGGTATTTATGCCTGGATTCGCTATAACTGTATTACCTGCACGGGGGAATCAGGGGCAGGAAGACGGTATGGAAATATTGCTGTGTATACTGTGGGATCTGGCGGATGTCGGCAGATCCTGTTTTTTTATTTAGCTATAAATAATCACCCCTGGAATAATTGCTGACTTTGTCGGCGAAATTGAGTAATCAGCGATGCGGCAAGCGGCGTCTGCTGCGCATCCCGGCGCTGAATCAGGTAGTAAGCGGCTTTCGGCAAAGGCTCCACCACCGGGATCATCACCAGACGGTGCGCAATCAGCGGGTCAGTGCCTAACTCTTCCGGCAAAATACTTAAGAAATCACTTTGCGCAACCAGGCTAATACAGGATGAGAACGTTTCACATACCACGCCGACGGTCGGTATTTGTGCCCGATGGCTGAATAACTCCTCAAGCTGTTTGTAATAACTGCCGCGCGGAGTCGGCATCGTCCAGTTATATTTCAATAGCGCACTAATGGATTGCGCACCCTGCACAGGATGATCGCGCCGGGAAAATATCGCGAAGTTTTTTTCAAATAATTTTTCAAACGTAAATTCGTAATCGTAAGGGCCCTTATAATAACTGTTGATGGTGAAATCCAGTTCGCCCTGACGTAATTCATTGATCATCGACACCAGCTGCCCTTCCATGATCCTGACCTTCACACCCGGGTGCTGCTGGTGAAAGCGGTTAATCACCGGCGGCATCAGCGTGCGTGCCACGCTTGCGCCCATCCCGATATTTATCTGCCCGGTTAATCGCCCCTGGCGCTGCTGAATTTCCTCCTGCGCCGCACGTAGCTCTTCCAGAATTAAATTAGCGTGCTGGTAGAAACTTTCCCCGCATTCGGTTAATGCCACGCCTTTGCTGCGGCGAATAAAGAGCTGGGCTGAAATCCCCTCTTCCAGCTCTTTTATCGATTTGGTGAGCGCGGGCTGTGAGAGCTGAAGCGCACGGCTTGCACCACGAATACTGCCCTGCCTCGCGACCTCCACGAAGGCCCGAATTTGATGAATTTTTACCTGAAAGGTCATGCCCGCTCCGCGATAACCACTGTTTATCAGACACAAGAAACTGGCATCTACTGTAATGCAAAGGGATATGGCAGGGTAATGAGCGAAACGTTAAAAAATTATTACTGATAAGTAAAAACTATCGCACCGTGAAGCGATTCACACTTTTTACCGATAACAGGAAACGTTATGTCATTACTTACCGAATATGTGGCGTCGCTGGCGACGGATCTGCGTGCCTGGCGCCGTGAATTTCATCATTATGCCGAATCCGGCTGGCTGGAATTTCGCACTGCCGCGCGCGTGGCGGAGATCCTCGACGGCCTGGGTTATCAGCTGGCCGTTGGTCGCGATGTGGTGGATGAGCAGAGCCGGATGGGCCTGCCGGATGAAACGACTCTTGCGCAGCAATATGAAAGAGCCCGCCAGCAGGGTGCGCCTGAGCGCTGGCTGCCTGCTTTCGAAGGTGGTTTTACCGGCGTGGTCGCCACGCTGAATACCGGGCGTCCCGGCCCGACTCTCGCTTTTCGCGTTGATATGGACGCACTCGACCTCAATGAGCATCAGGACGACAGTCATCGCCCTCACCGGGACGGATTCGCCTCCTGTAATGCAGGCATGATGCACGCCTGCGGCCACGACGGGCATACCGCCATCGGTCTCGGCCTTGCTCATGTGCTGAAGCACTTTTCCGGCGAACTCCGCGGCACGATCAAACTGATTTTCCAGCCTGCCGAAGAAGGCACTCGCGGCGCTCGCGCAATGGTCGCCGCAGGCGTGCTGGACGATGTGGATTACTTTACAGCGGTGCATATCGGCACCGGCGTGGAAGCTGGCACGGTTCTGTGCGGTGCCGATAACTTTATGGCTACCAGCAAGTTTGACGTGCGTTTTACCGGTGTTGCCGCGCACGCAGGCGGAAAACCGGAGGAGGGTCGCAACGCGCTGCTGGCTGCGGCGCAGGCAGCAATATCCCTGCACGCGATTGCCCCGCACAGCGCGGGAGCCTCACGGGTGAACGTTGGCGTGATGCAGGCCGGGACCGGGCGCAACGTAGTGCCTTCATCAGCGCTGATCAAAGTGGAAACGCGTGGCGAGAGCGAAGCCATCAATCAGTACGTTTTTGACCGGGCTCAGAGCGTGATTGCAGGTGCTGCGGCGATGTACGAAGTGAGCGCCGATGTAAAATTGATGGGCGCAGCGACGGCAAGTTCCCCTTCCCCTGAATGGGTAAGTTTCCTGCGCGAACAGGCGGTTCAGGTGCCCGGCGTGGAAAAAGCGATAGACAACGTGCCCGCTCCGGCAGGATCGGAAGACGCCACGCTGATGATGGCACGCGTCCAGGCGCGCAACGGCCTCGCATCATACATGGTGTTCGGGACCGATCTGAGCGCCGGGCATCACAACGAAAAATTCGATTTCGACGAGCAGGTGCTCGGCATCGCCGTGGAAACCCTTGCCCGCGTAGCGATGGGCTGTGCACAGAAAGGAGTCAATTAATGCAGCAGATATACGATTTTGTAGCCGATACCCTTAACGCCCGCCATCAACAGTTCAGCGATATCGCCGACGAGATTTGGGATCATCCGGAAACGCGCTTTGAGGAGTTCTGGTCCGCCGAACGGCTCGCGAGCGCCCTGGAAGCCGAGGGCTTCAGCATCACGCGCGAAGCGGGCGGCATTCCGAATGCCTTTATCGCGAGCGTAGGCAGCGGAAAACCGGTTATTGCCGTGCTGGGCGAATATGATGCGCTGGCAGGCCTCAACCAGCAGGCGCACTGCGCGGAGCCCACTTCATCGACCCCAGGCGCGAACGGCCATGGCTGCGGACATAACCTGCTGGGTACAGCGGCTTTTGCTGCCGCCGTTGCGGCTAAAGCATGGCTGGAACAAAACGGTCGTGAAGGCACACTGCGTTTTTACGGCTGCCCGGGCGAAGAAGGCGGCTCCGGCAAAACCTTTATGGTGCGCGAAGGCCTGTTCGACGACGTGGACGCTGCCGTCACCTGGCATCCTGAGGCTTTTGCGGGAATGTTCAGCACCAGTACGCTGGCGAATATTCAGGCCGCCTGGCGCTTTACCGGCGTCGCGGCGCATGCGGCAAACTCACCGCATTTAGGCCGCAGCGCGCTGGACGCGGTGACGCTGATGACCACCGGCACAAATTTCCTCAATGAGCACATTATCGAAAAAGCCCGCGTGCACTACGCCATTACCGACACCGGCGGTATTTCTCCCAACGTCGTGCAGGCGCAGGCCGAAGTGTTGTACCTGATTCGCGCGCCAGAGATGGCCGACGTTCAGCAGATTTACCAGCGGATTGAGAAAATTGCTCAGGGCGCGGCGCTGATGACGGAAACGACGGTCAGCTGTCGTTTTGAGAAAGCCTGTTCCAGCTACCTGCCCAACCGCACGCTGGAGGCGGCAATGTATCAGGCGGTTCAGCACTACGGCACGCCAGTATGGAGTGAAGAGGAACTGGAATTTGCCCATGCGATTCGCACCACGCTAAGCGAAAACGATCTGCAAAACAGCCTGCAAAACATCGCTCGCACCGGCGCGCAGGAAGGTATTAACTTTGCCCGCCGTCATCAGAAAACGCTGCTTATTGATGAGGTTGCGCCGTATGTGCCCAATAGCGAAGTGTTGCCGGGGTCAACGGACGTGGGTGACGTCAGTTGGAAAACCCCTGTCGCGCAGTGCTTCAGTCCCTGTTTTGCCGTCGGCACGCCTCTGCATACCTGGCAGCTGGTCAGCCAGAGCCGCACATCCATCGCGCATAAAGGCATGCTGCACGCCGGGAAAATCATGGGCGCAACGGCCATTAACCTGTTTGATGACCCGGCACTGCTGGAAGCCTGCCGGACAGAGCTGGCACAGCAGCTTGAGGAGCGGCCATATCACTGTCCGATCCCGAAAAACGTGACACCGTCACCACTTAAATAATCATTATAAAACAACTCATAACACAACAAACACAACGACACCCGAGGAACGCCCATGAGTATGTCTTCCATACCTTCGCATTCCCCCACCGGTAAGCTGTATGGCTGGGTAGAAAAGATTGGTAATAAAGTGCCGCACCCTTTCCTGCTGTTTGTGTACCTGATTGCGGCATTGATGATAGCCACTGCCGTGCTTTCAGCTTTCGACGTGAGCGTAAAAAGCCCAGCGGACGGCACCACCGTTGCGGTCAAAAACCTGCTGAGCGTGGAGGGGCTGCACTGGTTTTTGCCGAACGTCATTAAGAACTTCAGTGGTTTTGCGCCGCTCGGTGCCATCCTCGCGCTGGTATTGGGCGCAGGCCTTGCCGAACGCGTCGGGCTGCTGCCCGCACTGATGGTGGAGATGGCTTCCCACGTCAGCGCGCGTTACGCAAGCTATATGGTGCTGTTTATTGCCTTCTTCAGCCATATTTCATCCGACGCCGCGCTGGTGATCATGCCGCCGATGGGCGCTCTGATCTTTCTCGCCGTTGGTCGACATCCGGTTGCAGGTCTGCTGGCCGCCATTGCAGGCGTTGGCTGTGGTTTTACTGCGAATTTGCTGATTGTTACCACCGACGTTCTGCTCTCCGGTATCAGCACCGAAGCCGCGAAAACCATGGACGCCGCGATGCACGTCAGCGTTATCGACAACTGGTATTTTATGGCAAGCTCGGTAATTGCGTTGACGGTTGTCGGCGGTCTCATCACCGATAAAATCGTCGAACCGCGTCTTGGTCTGTGGCAAGGCAACAATGAGGAAAAGCTGGAAACCCTGAGCGCCGAACAGCGCTTTGGCCTGCGGGTGGCGGGAATTGTCTCGCTGCTGTTTATCGGTCTGATTGCGCTGCTTATCGTTCCCGAAAACGGCATTCTGCGCGATCCGGTCCTGCACACCGTGCTGCCGTCACCCTTCATTAAAGGCATCGTGCCGCTGATCATCTTTTTCTTCTTCGTGGTCTCGCTGGCGTATGGCCTGGCGACAAAGAAAATCCGCAGTCAGGGAGACATTCCACACCTGATGATCGAGCCGATGAAGGAGATGGCCGGGTTTATCGTCATGGTCTTCCCGCTCGCCCAGTTTGTGGCCATGTTTAACTGGAGCAATATGGGCAAGTTTATGGCGGTTGGCCTGACCGATATTCTGGAAGCCGCAGGCTTGAGCGGCGTGCCTGCGTTTGTCGGGCTGGCGCTGCTCTCTTCTTTATTGTGCATGTTTATCGCCAGCGGCTCGGCAATCTGGTCGATTCTGGCGCCGATATTTGTGCCAATGTTCATGCTGCTTGGCTTTCACCCGGCGTTCGCGCAGATCCTGTTTCGGGTGGCGGATTCCTCTGTGATCCCGCTGGCACCGGTATCTCCGTTCGTGCCGCTGTTTCTCGGCTTTCTCCAGCGCTATAGGCCAGAGGCGAAGCTCGGTACCTACTATTCTCTGGTATTACCCTATCCGCTTATCTTTTTAGGGGTATGGTTGCTGATGCTGGTGGCGTGGTATCTTGTCGGCCTCCCCATTGGGCCGGGGGTTTACCCGCGGCTGAACTAAGGAAATGTGATGCTGAGATTGCTGGAAGATAAAATCTCGACCCCGGTCGGGCCGCTGTGGATCCTGTGTGATGAACAGTTCAACCTGCGCGCCGTCGAGTGGGAAGAGCACAGCGATCGTATGGTGCAGCTGTTGGATCTGCATTATCGCGCGGAGGGCTATGAGCGAATCCCTGCCAGCAATCCTAACGGGCTGAGTCAGAAGATGAGAGAGTACTTCGACGGCGATCTCAGCATAATCGACTCCCTGCCAAGCGCTACGGGCGGCACCGACTTTCAGCGTGAAGTCTGGCAGGCGCTGCGCTCTATTCCCTGCGGTCAGGTGATGCGCTACGGTCAGCTTGCCGAACAGCTCGGACGACCAGGCGCGGCGCGGGCTGTAGGCGCGGCCAACGGTTCGAATCCGGTAAGCATCGTCGTGCCCTGCCATCGCGTGATAGGCAGCAACGGTACCATGACCGGTTATGCTGGCGGCGTGCAGCGAAAAGAGTGGCTGCTGCGCCACGAAGGCTACCTGCTAATTTGATATTTAGTGCCTTTCTGGAAATATCAGACAACTTTACTGACAGCAGGCTCCAGTTTAAATTCATAGATTTCATGGGGATATAACCCTTCGGTTATTTCCCTTGCTTATATTACGTGAATCGGATTTTGAAGGCTTACTTGCTCCCCAAAAAGATGTTAAAATTGACCAATATCAATTAAAGCCTGAGCAAATCTATGATCCCGGAAAAGCGAATTATTCGACGCATCCAGTCTGGCGGTTGTGCTATCCACTGCCAGGATTGCAGCATCAGCCAGCTCTGTATCCCGTTCACCCTCAATGAACATGAGCTCGATCAGCTTGATAATATCATCGAGCGTAAAAAGCCGATTCAGAAAGGGCAAACCCTGTTCAAAGCAGGCGATGAGCTGAAATCGCTGTATGCCATCCGCTCCGGCACGATCAAGAGCTACACCATCACCGAACAGGGCGATGAGCAGATTACCGGTTTCCACCTGGCAGGCGATCTGGTCGGTTTCGACGCCATCGGCACCGGTCATCACCCAAGCTTCGCGCAGGCGCTGGAAACATCCATGGTTTGCGAAATCCCGTTCGAAACCCTGGACGATCTTTCCGGCAAAATGCCGAACCTGCGCCAGCAGATGATGCGTCTGATGAGCGGTGAGATCAAAGGCGACCAGGATATGATCCTGCTGCTGTCGAAGAAAAACGCGGAAGAGCGCCTGGCAGCGTTTATCTATAACCTCTCCCGTCGTTTCGCCCAGCGCGGCTTCTCTCCGCGTGAGTTCCGTCTGACCATGACCCGCGGTGACATCGGTAACTACCTCGGCCTGACGGTAGAAACCATCAGCCGCCTGCTCGGTCGTTTCCAGAAAAGCGGCATGCTAGCGGTAAAAGGTAAGTACATTACCATCGAGAACAGCGATGCGCTGGCCGTTCTGGCCGGACAGGCCCGCAACGTCGCCTGATCCCCCTTTTTTTCCGTTCGCCGGATCGCTAAATTTTTGTGATTTATTGATCTGGCGAAGGTTATCCCCTGTTTCAATCACTCCGGATGGGTTATCTTTTATTTACAGACTGTGGTGACAGTTGTAAGGAGACCCTGTATGGCAAAGTATCAAAGCATGCTGGTAGCCATCGATCCTAACCAGGACGATCAACCCGCATTACGGCGCGCTGTGTACCTTCATCAACGGATTGGTGGAACCATTAAAGCCTTTTTGCCGATCTACGATTTTTCGTATGAGATGACCACCCTTCTGTCGCCTGACGAGCGCACGGCTATGCGTCAGGGCGTCATCAGCCAGCGGACCGCGTGGATCCGCGAACAGGCAAAATTTTACATAGATGCCGGCGTGCCGATTGACATCAAAGTCGTCTGGCATAACCGCCCCTTCGAAGCCATTATTCAGGAAGTGATGAGCGGCGGGCACGATCTGCTGCTCAAGATGGCCCACCAGCACGACAAACTGGAAGCGGTGATTTTCACCCCCACCGACTGGCATTTACTGAGAAAATGCCCCTGCCCGGTGTGGATGGTGAAAGATCAGCCGTGGCCGGAAGGCGGCAAAGCGATTGTGGCAGTCAATCTCGCCAGCGAAGAGGAGTATCACAACGCCCTCAATGACAAACTGGTACGGGAAACGCTGCAGCTTGCCGAGCAAATCAACCACACCGAAGTGCATCTTGTGGGCGCCTACCCGGTCACGCCAATCAATATCGCGATTGAGCTGCCGGATTTCGACCCGAGCGTGTACAACGACGCCATTCGCGGCCAGCATCTGCTTGCCATGAAGGCGCTACGGCAGAAATACAGCATTTCAGAAGAGATGACCCACGTCGAGAAAGGCCTGCCGGAAGAGGTCATCCCGGATCTGGCAGAGCATTTGCAGGCGGGGATTGTGGTACTGGGCACGGTTGGACGCACAGGCCTTTCTGCCGCATTCCTTGGGAATACCGCGGAACAGGTTATCGATCATCTGCGCTGCGACCTGCTGGCGCTGAAGCCGGATCAGTATCAGACCCCGGTCGAGCTTGACGACGAAGAAGACGACTAAGCATCCAGCCTTAGTCTCTTAAAAAAAGAAAAACCCGGTGAGCTTCCTCACCGGGTTTTTTATGTCTGACAGAGGGATCAGTGGATACCCAGACACCAGGCGTAGTTGATCTCTTCTTTGAGTTCGAAGGATGACAGTGCCACCGGCCTTTTCATCAGAACGTTTCCCAGTTATCGCCCTCGGCAAGTGCCGGGCGCTGTGGCTGATAGCGACTGGCGGAAGGCGCAGGCGGCTGGCGATTTATGCTACCCGCGTGCTGCAAACGAAACGCACCGACTGCCTCCGTGAGGCGTGCGGCCTGCTCTTCCAGTGAACCAGCCGCCGCAGAGGCCTCTTCCACCAGCGAGGCATTTTGCTGGGTGACGTTGTCCATCTCCGTAATCGCCTGACTCACCTGCAAAATCCCCCGACTCTGCTCATCCGAAGCCGCGGCGATTTCCAGCATGATGTCGGTGACGCGTTTGACCGCCTCCACGATGTCACTCATGGTGCTGCCCGCCGCAACGACTTCTCCGGAACCGCGTTCAATCAGCATGACGGATTCACTGATAAGCCCTTCAATCTCTTTTGCTGCCTGGGCGCTGCGGCTGGCGAGCGTGCGTACTTCGCTTGCGACCACAGCAAAACCTCGTCCCTGTTCCCCTGCACGCGCAGCTTCCACCGCGGCGTTCAGCGCCAGAATGTTGGTCTGGAAAGCAATGCTGTTAATCACAGCGGTAATTTCAGATATTTTCTTCGAACTGGCAGAGATGTTGCCCATCGTCGACACCACGCCGGAGACAATCTGCCCGCCGCGCGTAGCTTTCCCGGAGGCATCTTCCGCCAGTCTGGAGGCGTGATGCGCGTTATCGGCGTTCTGTTTCACCGTGGCGGTCAGTTGCTCCATGCTGGCGGCTGTCTGCTCAATCGCCGCGGCCTGCTCTTCAGTACGGGAGGACAAATCCGTGTTGCCTGCGGAAATTTCGCTGGTACCGCGATAGATCTCTTCGGTGCCCTGACGCACGGTGCCAACGGTTTGCGCCAGCGCGTGCTGCATTTTTTGCAGGTCGTGGCTCAGCTTACCGATTTCGCTGCGGCCCGTCGCTTCATCGGCCAGCGTCAGATCGCCATCCGCAATTTGCTCGATACGGTGCAGAGCGCGACGCAGAGGATTAATAACGGTTCGGCGTAACGCAACAAACGTAAGCAACGTTAAAACCAGCGCCAGCACAAAGGCCCCAACCATAAAGGCGAGACCAAGCTGGGTGCGGCTGTGTGCCGTTTCGGACAGATGACGAGCCCGTTCGCTGCGGATCTGAATCGCCTTAAGCAACACGTCGTTGTAAGCGGCATCCAGTTGGCGGGCGTGCTCGTTTTCATGGTTGATGATCGCCTCAAACATACCGTTTTTGGCATATTTCAGCATCGGCTGCATGCCATCGATGTAGGCTTTGTAGCGCGCATTGATCTCACCATCCAGCGCTTCATCAGCCGGCGTTTTCACTTCACGATTCACGTACTGCGCGAAGCCTTCCTGAGACTGTTTGATGCGCTGCTCCGCTTCGGCGATATTGCGCTTCATATCATCCATTTCGGCAATGCGGCTGGCGGCGCCGGCGTGGATCAGGTTGATACGTGCTGTTCGCAGATGGTTTGAGCTGTTCGATAAGCCCATGCGAACTTCTAATTCCTGAGTAACGTCACCCTGGTCACGATCGGCCTGCAGCAAAAAATAGCCCGCAAGACCCGAGCTCAGTGCGAACAGCAGCAGGATCCCCCCGAGAATGGAGGAGAACAGCGGCACGAGACGGATATGGTGTAAAAAACTGACGGTTTGCGACTTTTGCCCTACGGCTGATTTATCCATGGCTTATCGACTCTCTTATAGTAAAGACGTATCAAAACGTCCGTAAGATTGTCATCGGCCCGGCGCGCCGATTGCTTACCGGTAAAAGCGCTACGTGGGTCACATTTTGAACATTAAAAAGGAAAGCCAGCGGACGAACGCCGCTGGCCTGCGCATCAGTTATCGCCGAAATGGATAACGGTGCGGATAGATTTACCTTCATGCATCAGATCAAAAGCTTCGTTGATCTGATCCAGCGGCAGACGGTGGGTAATGAACGGGTCGAGGTTGATTTTGCCAGCCATCGCATCTTCTACCATCCCCGGCAGCTGAGTGCGCCCTTTCACGCCGCCGAACGCCGAACCGCGCCACACGCGCCCGGTAACCAGCTGGAACGGGCGAGTTTTGATCTCCTGGCCTGCACCCGCCACGCCGATAATGACGCTTTCGCCCCAGCCTTTGTGGCAGCATTCAAGCGCCGCGCGCATGACGTTCACGTTGCCGATGCACTCGAAGCTGAAATCAACGCCGCCGTCGGTCAGTTCAACAATCACGTCCTGCACCGGTTTGTCGTAGTCGTTCGGATTGATGAAATCGGTCGCGCCCATTTCACCCGCCAGCTTAAATTTTTCCGGATTGGTGTCGACGGCAATGATGCGGCCCGCTTTCGCCTGAACGGCTCCCTGAATTACCGCCAGGCCAATCCCACCAAGGCCGAACACGGCCACGGAATCACCCGCTTTCACTTTAGCAGTATTGTGCACTGCCCCAATTCCAGTGGTGACGCCGCAGCCCAGCAGACAAACTTTGTCGAGTGGCGCCTGCGGGTTCACTTTCGCCAGAGAAATTTCCGCGACAACGGTGTACTCGCTGAAGGTGCTGGTGCCCATGTAGTGGTAAATCGGTTCTCCGTTCAAGGAGAAACGCGTAGTGCCGTCCGGCATCAGGCCTTTGCCCTGAGTCGCACGCACGGCCTGGCAAAGGTTCGTTTTGCCGGATTTGCAGAACTTACACTCGCGGCATTCCGCTGTGTACAACGGGATAACGTGATCGCCCGGCTTCAGGCTGGTGACGCCTTCGCCGACTTCAACCACAACGCCACCACCTTCATGGCCTAATACCGCCGGGAATACGCCTTCAGGGTCGTCACCGGAGAGCGTGAAGGCATCCGTGTGGCAAACGCCCGTGTGGGTGATCTTAACCAGTACTTCGCCCTTCTTCGGCGGCGCGACGTCGATTTCGACAATTTTCAGCGGCTGGCCCGGGCCAAACGCAACTGCAGCACGTGATTTCATCTTCCGTCTCTTCCCTTGTTGTCAGTTATTTTAAATACGATGGTAGCAGAGCTATTAAGATTGTAACGATGCCAGGCGCGCGGCGAAGCCCACAAACACCAGGCCAATCAGGCTGTTGCCAAGCTTCACCAGTTTCTTGCGGCTACCCACAAAGCGGGTCACCAGCGTGCCGGACACAATCAGGAAGCTGAGATAGATAAAGCTCACCGTCTCCAGCGTAACGCCCAGGATCAGGAACGCCAGCCCCGGCGTACTTGAGTTCACGTCGATAAACTGCACGAAGAACGAAACGTAAAACAGAATGGCTTTTGGGTTAGTCAGGCTCAGCGTCAGGGCGCGCTTAAAGATGGTGCTGCGCTGTTCGGCATGGTGCGCGTGCTCGCCGCCCTTCTGTTTGATGACCGCCCACAGCATTTTTATGCCGAGATAAAGCAGATACAACGCGCCGAGATAACGAACGATGTTAAACAGCACTGGCGTCGTTTTAATGAGCGTGGCAACGCCCGCGTACGAAAGAAACATCAGCACCGCATCGCCGATAAATACCGCCAGCGCAGCGAGGTAGCCTGTACGAATGCCGTACGCTGCCCCGGTTTTGAGCACAAAAAAGGTATTCGGCCCAGGCACTAAGATGATAAAAATTGCGCCCACCAGGTAGGTCCAGTAATTCAGTACGCCAAAATCCGCAAACACGCCGTTCTCCCTTCACCGTTGCTTTCAAATGTGACGGCCATCATAACAAAAAAGCCGCCTTCCTTTCACGGGAAGACGGCTTTAAGCGCACAAACCTGTAAGCCGATTTACAGCGCTTTCAGAATCGCATCCACGCTGGCTTTAGCATCGCCAAACAGCATGTGGGTGTTCTCTTTGAAGAACAGCGGGTTCTGAACGCCTGCGTAGCCGGTGTTCATGGAGCGCTTGAACACGATAACGTTCTGCGCTTTCCATACCTCCAGCACCGGCATACCGGCAATCGGGCTCTTCGGATCGTCTAGCGCCGCCGGGTTCACGGTGTCGTTGGCGCCAATGACCAGCACGGTGTCGGTATCGCGGAAGTCGTCGTTGATTTCGTCCATTTCCAGCACGATGTCATACGGCACTTTCGCTTCCGCCAGCAGTACGTTCATGTGCCCTGGCAAACGCCCCGCTACCGGGTGAATGCCGAAACGCACGTTGATGCCACGTGCGCGCAGCTTCTCGGTGATTTCAGCCACCGGATACTGCGCCTGAGCCACTGCCATGCCATAGCCTGGGGTGATGATCACCGAATGCGAGTTTTTCAGCATCTCAGCGGTCTCTTCAGCGCTGATTTCACGGTGTTCGCCCACTTCTTCGTCTGCACTGGTGGAAGAACCGTCAGTACCGAAACCACCGGCGATGACGCTGATAAACGAACGGTTCATCGCCTTACACATGATGTAGGACAGGATCGCACCCGACGAACCAACCAGCGCACCGGTGACGATCAGCAGGTCGTTGCTCAGCATGAAGCCCGCTGCCGCCGCTGCCCAGCCGGAGTAGGAGTTCAGCATGGAAACCACTACCGGCATATCCGCCCCGCCAATAGACGCCACCAGATGCCAGCCAAACGCCAGCGCGATAACGGTCATAATCAGCAGCGCCAGCACCTGCAGCCCTACGCTTTCGGTGCGCACAAACACCACCAACAGCAGGAAGGAAACCACCAGCGCCGCGAGGTTCATTTTGTGACGGTTTGGCAGCATCAGCGGCTTAGAAGAGATCTTGCCGCGCAGTTTACCAAAGGCCACGATAGAACCAGTGAAGGTCACCGCACCGATGAAGATGCCGAGGAACACTTCCGTCAGGTGAATGTTCACCAGAATCGGTTCCAGACCCGGCTCGTGATACAGATAGCTGTTAAAGCCCACCAGCACCGCTGCCAGACCCACGAAGCTGTGCAGCACCGCTACCAGCTCCGGCATTTCGGTCATTTCGACGCGTTTTGCCAGGCGAATACCGATTGCGCCGCCAATGATCATCGCAACAATTATCCACGCCACGTTGCCGGTATCCGGCCCGAAAATAGTGGCGATCAGCGCGATCGCCATCCCGGCGATGCCGAAATAGTTGCCCTGCTGAGACGTTTCATGTTTCGAAAGCCCGGCCAGGCTGAAAATAAACAGGATCGCGGCAACAATGTATGCAGCTGTAACTAATCCTCCAGACATGTGCTACCCCTTACCCTTTGCGGAACATTTTCAGCATGCGCTGAGTCACGGTGAAGCCACCGAAAAT
The DNA here is from genome assembly GCF_040750395.1 of Scandinavium sp. UTDF21-P1B. NCBI lineage: Bacteria > Pseudomonadati > Pseudomonadota > Gammaproteobacteria > Enterobacterales > Enterobacteriaceae > Scandinavium > Scandinavium sp. UTDF21-P1B. The sequence continues at coordinate 174,910 of NZ_JBFLVD010000010.1, read as the reverse complement.
ATTGATGCTGGCGATCAGCACGGCAATAAAGCTCAGGAAGCTTACCCAGCCGCCGTGACCAATCTGCAACAGCGCACCGACCACGATGATCCCTGATATCGCGTTCGTGACCGACATTAGAGGCGTATGCAGCGCATGAGAGACGTTCCACACTACGTAGTAACCCACCACGCAGGAAAGCGCGAACACGGTGAAGTGACCGAGGAACTCTTTAGGTGCGACATCTGCAAGCCAACCAAACAGGATAATCGCCAGCGCCATCAGGGCGTATTTGCGCCATGGAGAAGCTGGTTTTTTCTCTTCAACAGGGGCCGCTTCGGCTTTTGCCGCCGCTTTGGGCTGCGCGGAAACCTGAATCGGTGGCGCAGGCCAGGTGACTTCACCTTCGCGCACGACGGTTACGCCGCGAATCACCACGTCGTCAAAGTCGATGATGATATTGCCGTCTTTCTCTTTGCACAGCAGCTTCAGCAGATTCACCAGGTTGGTGCCGTAGAGCTGGGATGACTGTGTTGGCAGACGACCAGCCAGATCGGTATAGCCAATCACCTTCACGCCATTGGCCGTGGTGAAGACTTCACCGGGCACGGTGTATTCGCAGTTGCCGCCGTTCTGCGCGGCGAGATCGACCACCACGCTGCCCGGCGTCATGGAATCAACCATTTCTCGAGTGATTAACTTCGGTGCTGGCTTGCCCGGAATCAGCGCCGTGGTGACGATGATATCGACCTCTTTTGCCTGGGCGGCAAAGAGCGCCATTTCTGCTTTGATAAACGCTTCGGACATCACTTTGGCATAGCCATCGCCGCTGCCCGCTTCCTCTTCGAAATCGAGTTCGAGGAATTCCGCGCCCATACTCTGAACCTGTTCTTTCACTTCCGGACGGGTATCAAAGGCGCGCACGATGGCACCAAGGCTGTTAGCCGCGCCAATGGCTGCCAGACCGGCAACGCCTGCGCCAATCACCATGACTTTAGCTGGCGGAACCTTACCGGCGGCGGTGATTTGCCCGGTGAAGAAACGCCCAAACTCGTGGGCTGCCTCAACAATCGCACGATAACCGGCGATGTTCGCCATCGAGCTCAGGGCGTCGAGGGACTGCGCGCGCGAAATGCGCGGCACGGAGTCCATAGCCATCACGTTAATATTACGTTCGGCCAGTTTTGCCATCAGCTCCGGATTTTGCGCCGGCCAGATAAAGCTGATAAGCGTGGTGCCCGCGTTCAGCCGTGCAATTTCGGCATCGGTTGGGGCATTGACCTTCAGAATAATGTCAGATTGCCAGATGGCTTCTGCGCTAACGACTTCCGCACCTGCCTCGGTAAAAGCACGATCCTCGAAGCTCGCAAGCTTCCCGGCCCCGCTTTCTACGGCCACCGTAAACCCAAGCTTCAGCAGCTGTTCCACCGTTTTCGGCGTGGCTGCAACGCGGGTTTCCAGGGCCAGCGTCTCTTTTGGTACCGCAATACGCATAGTTTTCCCTTCCATCGAGTGTAATGATGGTTTGTTGTCTCATCGGGTTCCGTCACTAAGAGCATCAGCTTTCGAAGAGGCGAAGCACCCGCAATAAATAAAACAGTAACAAACTTTCTATAACCTACTGAAAATAACGGCTGTGATCCACAGCCCGTAAACAGTAATTTTGATTTTATTAGGGAAAAGTCACTTTCACTGCGCTCAGGCAGCAATATTTACCTGATTTTGTCAGGCAGGCCTGATAATTCGCTTAAGCGAAGCGGTAAAACATGATTATTCTCGGCGATGTTACCGCATTTTAACATTACATTAACTTATAAAAGCTATCATGATTATCGGTTTTACTGGTCAACTGCCCATTTCTGCAACATATCATGAAAAGTTATCGCGCGAGTCTCCGCAGGTCGCACAAGATGAACAAAATCACGCAGACAGTGATGCAGATTAAATGCAATAATCATCGGCGTTTTAGTCACTAACAACTACCAGCATCTGGTTTGCGCAAGGCGAAGGATTATTTTTATGAAGCTTAAGAACACCCTCCTGGCGTCCGCTCTTCTCTCCGCAACGGCATTCAGCGCCTTTGCTGCCACCGAGCTAACGCCGGAGCAAGCGGCGGCCCTCAAGCCGTACGATCGTGTCGTGATCACCGGTCGGTTTAACGCGATTGGTGACGCTGTAGATGCCGTTTCACGCAAAGCCGATAAAGAAGGCGCAGCGTCTTTTTACGTCGTCGATACCTCTGACTTATCCAGCAGCGGCAACTGGCGCGTCACCGCAGACTTCTATAAAGAAGATGCACCAAAAGCCGACGTGGTTAAAAACCGTGTGATTAAAGGCGTAATGGAGCTGCCGAAAGATCAGGCGGCGCTGCTTGAGCCCTTCGACACCGTAACCGTACAGGGCTTCTACCGCAGCCAGCCGGAAGTGAACGAGGCCATTGCCAAAGCGGCGAAAGAGAAAGGCGCGGCCTCCTTCTATATTGTTCGCCAGGTCGATGCAAACCAGGGCGGCAACCAGCGCATCACGGCTTACGTTTATAAGTCAGACGCGAAAAAACGTGTCGTCCAGAGCCCGGACGCTATTCCAGCCAACTCTGATGCAGGTAAAGCCGCTATTGCTGCAGGTGGAACTGCCGCCGCGGCTGTGGAAATCCCAGGCGTGGCCTCCTCTTCTACCGTAGGCTCCAGCGAAGGCGTCGGCCGCTTCTTCGAAACGCAGTCAACTTCAGGCGGACGTTACAGTGTCACACTGCCTGACGGCACAAAAATCGAAGAGCTGAACAAAGTTGCTGCCGCGCAGATGGTGCCTTTCGACAGCGTTCAGTTCACCGGTAACTACGGCAATATGACCGAGATCTCCTACCAGGTAGCGAAACGCGCAGCGAAAAAAGGTGCGAAGTTCTATCACATTACTCGCCAGTGGCAGGAACGCGGTGGCAACATGACCATCAGCGCCGATCTGTACAAGTAACCCCCCTCTTTTGCCCTGAAAGGCAGCTTCGGCTGCCTTTTTTATTTTTTTCTGCCCGCGCGCATTGCATGCCTGCGCCTCTCTCCGTAAAATCGCGCGCCGTAGCGCAATCCTCCATGATTATGCGTTTTTACCAAATAAATATTCTGGATTTTTAGTTCCTTCAACAGGATGCCCATGGAAAAGAAACTTGGCCTCAGTGCACTGACCGCCCTGGTACTTAGCTCAATGCTCGGCGCTGGCGTATTCAGCCTGCCACAAAACATGGCCGAAGTGGCCAGCCCGTCAGCATTGCTTATCGGCTGGGCAATCACCGGTGTCGGCATTTTGTTCCTTGCTTTCGCGATGCTGCTGTTAACCCGCATTCGCCCGGATCTGGACGGCGGCATTTTCACCTACGCCCGCGAAGGATTTGGCGAGCTGATTGGATTCTGCTCCGCCTGGGGCTACTGGCTGTGTGCAGTGATCGCCAACGTCTCCTATCTGGTGATCGTCTTTTCAGCGCTGAGCTTCTTTACTGATACGCCAGAACTTCGCCTGTTTGGCGACGGCAATACCTGGCAGGCAACGATCGGCGCTTCCGTACTGCTGTGGGTCGTGCATTTTCTCGTGCTGCGCGGGGTGCAGACGGCGGCAAGCATCAATTTGGTCGCAACGCTGGCAAAGCTGGTTCCGCTCGGCCTGTTCATTGCATTAGCCGCAATGGCGTTCAAAAGCGAAACGTTCAGCCTCGATTTCAGCGGCGTGGCGCTGGGCGTTCCCGTTTGGGAGCAGGTGAAAAACACCATGCTGATTACCCTGTGGGTGTTTATCGGCGTGGAAGGCGCCGTGGTGGTTTCTGCCCGCGCCCGGAATAAAAATGACGTAGGCCGAGCAACATTGCTGGCCGTGCTTTCCGCACTCAGCGTCTACCTGCTGGTGACGCTGCTGTCGCTCGGTGTGGTGCCTCGCCCGGAACTGGCTGAACTGCGTAACCCATCAATGGCGGGCCTGATGGTGCGAATGATGGGCTCCTGGGGTGAAGTGGTCATTGCCGCCGGGCTGATTGTCTCGGTGTGCGGCGCGTACCTGAGCTGGACAATCATGGCCGCAGAAGTGCCTTATCTGGCCGCCACGCACAAGGCGTTTCCGCGCGTGTTTGGCCGTCAGAATAAAAACAATGCTCCGGCTTCTTCGCTGTGGCTGACCAACATCAGCGTGCAGGTTTGCCTGATCCTGATTTGGCTCACCGGCTCGGATTACAATACGCTGCTGACCATCGCCTCCGAGATGATTCTGGTACCCTATTTCCTCGTCGGCGCTTTTCTGCTGAAGATGGCGACCCGACCGCTGCACAAAACAGTGGGTATCGGGGCCTGCATTTATGGCTTATGGTTACTGTATGCTTCCGGCCCGATGCACCTGCTGCTTTCCGTAGTACTTTATGCACCTGGCCTGCTGGTGTTTATCTACGCTCGTCGTACGCACCAGTTGGATAACGTACTCAAACGCCGTGAAATGGCGATGATTGGTCTGTTACTGGTTGCCGCAATCCCGGCAACGTGGATGTTAGTGGGGTAAGGCACTTGCCCCATCGCGACGTTAAGGAGAGAACGATGGGAAAAAGCCTGACCCGCCCCGTCCTGATTACCGGAGGAGGCCGCCGCATCGGCCTCGCCCTTGCCCACCATTTTCTGAATCAGCAGCAGCCGGTGATCGTCAGCTACCGCACGCGATATGACGCGATCGGCGTGCTGGAAAAAGCCGGTGCACGGTGCATCGCTGCCGACTTCTCAACCGATGAAGGCATTCTTGCTTTCGCTGACGCCGTCAAATCTCATACCGACGGACTGCGGGCAATTATCCATAACGCCAGCGCCTGGATTGCCGAAAAACCGGGCATCTCCCTGAGCAACGTCATGCAGCAAATGATACAGATCCACGTTAACGCGCCCTATCTGCTGAACCACGCGCTGGAACCGCTCTTACGCGGCCATGGCCATGCGGCAAGCGATATCATTCACTTCACCGATTACGTAGTCGAAAAAGGCAGCGACAAGCACATCGCCTATGCTGCCAGCAAAGCCGCGCTCGATAATATGACCCGCTCATTTGCCCGCAAGCTTGCGCCGGAAGTGAAAGTGAATGCGATTGCGCCTGCGCTGATCCTGTTCAACGAAACGGATAACGCTGAATACCGCCAGAACGCGCTGAATAAATCGCTGATGAAGGTTGCGCCCGGCGAGAAAGAGATCCTCGATCTGGTGGATTACCTGCTCACCAGCTGTTACGTCACCGGACGCTCGTTTGGCGTCGACGGTGGTCGCCCTCTGCGCTAGTGAAACCGGCTCCAGAGCGCAATCAGCAGCCAGGCGCTGAGACTCCAGCACACCACTGCGCCCGCCAGCGCCAACGGCAGGCGCAGAAATCCGGTGAAATACCAGAGCGAAAGCAGATAGAGAAAATAAGGAATGATTGACCACATCCCAAATACGATAGTCGTGCGCAGCGCCTCAGTGCCCCGCTCACTGGCGACAATATAATGGGCAATCAGAGCAAAAGTCGGAAATAAAGGAATCAGTCCGGCAATATAATAATTCTTCGTTTTTGCCAGTACGCCGATCAGTAACACCACCAGCGCACCCAGCACCGCTTTAATCAGTAACCCCATGACTCAGCCTGAAATTTATCTCATGAATGCGTTGAGGATAACGGAAGTTACATTGTTTATGAAAGATTAATAGCACCCTACAGAACGGCGGTGTATTTTAGCTTTTTTCGTCGCGCTGAATGGTTATGAATAAGATCGTTTTTGTGGAAGACGATCCGGAAGTCGGATCGCTGATTGCCGCTTATCTCGGCAAACATGATATGGACGTTATCGTTGAACCCAGAGGGGATCGCGCCGAAGAAGTGGTGCTGCGTGAACAGCCCGATCTGGTGCTGCTGGACATCATGCTGCCCGGTAAAGACGGGATGACCATTTGCCGCGATCTGCGTGCCCAGTGGCAAGGGCCTATCGTACTGCTGACCTCGCTCGACAGCGATATGAACCACATTCTGTCACTGGAAATGGGCGCAAGCGATTATATTCTCAAGACCACGCCGCCGGCGGTACTGCTCGCCCGTCTGCGCCTGCATTTGCGCCAGCACGTTGTCGCGCCGATGAGTGAAAAATCTGCTTCCGGCCTTACGCCCCACAAAGCCATTCGTTTTGGCTCGCTTTCCATCGACCCCGTTAACCGTCAGGTTCAGCTGAGCGGCACCAACGTTACGCTCTCGACGGCTGATTTTGACCTGCTGTGGGAGCTGGCTACCCACGCCGGGCAAATCATGGACCGCGACGCGCTGCTGAAAAATCTGCGCGGCGTAACCTACGACGGTATGGATCGCAGCGTGGACGTTGCCATTTCTCGCCTGCGCAAAAAGCTGCTCGACAGCGCTACCGAGCCATACCGTATAAAAACCGTGCGTAACAAGGGCTACCTTTTCGCGCCCCACGCCTGGGATAACTGATTTTTGCCGTCACGGGGCCAGAAATGAAAAAGTTGTTCGTGCAGTTTTATCTGCTGCTGTTTGTCTGCTTTCTGGTCATGACCATGCTGGTCGGGCTGGTGTATAAGTTCACTGCCGAACGCGCAGGCCGACAGTCCCTTGACGACCTGATGAAGAGTTCGCTGTACCTGATGCGCAGCGAACTGCGAGAAATTCCACCCCGCGACTGGAGCAAGACGCTCAAAGAGCTCGACCTCAATCTCTCCTTCGATCTGCGCATTGAGCCGCTGAACAAATTCCAGCTGGCGGAAAGCTCCATGGAGCATTTGCGCCGCGGCGATATTGTCGCGCTCGACGATCAGTACACCTTTATCCAGCGCATTCCGCGCAGCCACTACGTGCTCGCCGTCGGCCCCGTGCCGTATCTCTACTATCTGCACGAGATGCGGCTATTGGACGTAGCGCTGCTGGCGTTTATCGCCGTCTCGCTCGCCTTCCCGGTGTTTATCTGGATGCGTCCGCACTGGCAGGACATGCTACGCCTCGAAACGGCAGCTCAGCGCTTTGGCGAGGGCCACCTGACCGAACGTATTCACTTTGACAGCATGTCGAGCTTCGAGCGGCTCGGCGTGGTATTCAATCAGATGGCCGATAACATTAATGCCCTGATTGCCAGTAAAAAACAGCTGACGGACGGCATTGCCCACGAGCTGCGCACGCCGCTGGTGCGCCTGCGCTATCGGCTTGAAATGAGTGAGAATCTGACGGATGCCGAATCTCAGGCGCTGAACCGCGATATCGGCCAGCTTGAAGCGCTGATTGAAGAACTGCTGACCTACGCACGCCTCGATCGTCCGCAGAACGAACTGATTCTGACCACGCCGGATCTGCCCGCATGGATAACGTCCCACGTTGATGACATTCAGACCGTCAACCCTCAGCGCGACGTGACGCTGGTGCAGCTGACACGGGGCGATTACGGCGCGCTGGACATGCGTCTGATGGAACGCGTGCTGGATAACCTGGTGAACAACGCCATGCGCTACAGTCGTCAGCAAATACAGGTAAGTCTTTCCCTGCTCGCCGGGCGCGCCACGCTGATAGTGGATGACGACGGTCCTGGCATTGCTCCAGATGAACGCGAACGCGTGTTCGAGCCGTTTGTGCGCCTCGACCCTAGCCGCGATCGTGCCACTGGAGGCTGCGGTCTGGGCCTGGCGATTGTGCACTCCATTGGCCTTGCGATGTCCGGCGAAGTCACCTGCGACGCAAGCCCACTCGGCGGTGCGCGTTTTTGCTTCAGCTGGCCGGTATGCCATCAGGTCAGCACCACCATCGCCGCTGCCTGACCGAACGTTGCACAATGCCCGATACGGCGCTACAGTTAAAACAATTAGGATGTTGTAACTAATGAGAGCGCCATGGCCGATTACGATCTGATTGAGCGCCTGACCACCACCTTTCGCCAGATGGAACACGAGCTGCTGGAACTGCAGCAGATGCTGGCCGACAGCCATCTGCTTACCGCCCGGGTGTTTGAGCTGCCGGAAGTGAGTAAAGAGAAGGAACACGATCCGCTGTCGAACATTGCGGTCACCCAGCACCTGGGAGAAACCGCACGGCAGATGGCGCTCAGACACTTCAGCCACCTGTTTATTCAGCAGCAGTCGGAGCACCGCAGCAGCAAGGCCGCCGTGCGCCTGCCTGGCGTAATTTGTTTACAACCCGGTACAGACCAGCTTGCGGCGCTGGAGAGCAGGATCGGTAGCATCAACGCGCTGAAGGCGGCATTTGAGCATATGGTGACCGTTGAATCGGGCCTGCCTTCTGCCGCCCGTTTTGAATGGGTGCATCACCATCTTCCCGGCCTGATGACGCTCAGTGCCTATCGCTCACTGACGCTGCTGCGCGATCCGGCGACGATCCGCTTCGGCTGGGCAAACAAACATATCATTAAGAACCTGACTCGCGATGACGTGCTTAAGCAGCTGGAAAACAGCCTGCGTTCGCCGCGTTCAGTGCCACCGTTCACGCGCGAGCAGTGGCAGGCGAAGCTCGAGCGGGAATATCAGGATGTCGCTGCGCTGCCGCAGAAAGCGAAGCTAAAAATTAAGCGGCCGGTGAAGGTGCAGCCGATCGCCCGCGTGTGGTATGCCGGACAGCAGAAGCAGGTGCAGTACGCCTGTTCCGGTCCGATGATCGCGCTGATATCCGGCACGCGGGGCGTCAGCGTGCCGGAAGTCGGGGAATTACTGAATTACGACGAAGATAAAATCCAGCATCGCTACAAACCCGAGGCGCAGTCGCTGGAACTCATTATTCCGCGTCTGCACCTGTACGTGGCTAGTGACTGAGCTTCATGCTGCCGACCATCGCTTCCGGGCGCACCCATTCGTCAAATTCGGCTTCCGTCAGGTAGCCAAGCTTTAAAGCCGAGGCCTTCAGCGTCAGCCCTTCCTTATGCGCCTTTTTGGCAATTTCTGCCGCCTTATCGTAGCCAATATGGGTATTGAGCGCCGTCACCAGCATCAGTGATTCATTAAGCAGCTGCTCGATACGCGCCCGGTTCGGCTCGATGCCTACCGCGCAGTGCTCATTGAAACTCTCCATACCGTCCGCCAGCAGGCGCACAGACTGGAGGAAATTATGAATCACCATCGGGCGATAAACGTTCAGTTCAAAGTTACCGGACGCGCCGCCCATGTTCACCGCCACGTCATTACCCATTACCTGACAGCACAACATGGTCATCGCTTCGCACTGCGTCGGATTCACTTTCCCCGGCATGATCGAGCTACCCGGCTCATTTTCCGGAATCGACAGTTCACCAATACCACAGCGCGGCCCCGAAGCCAGCCAGCGAACGTCATTGGCAATTTTCATCATCGATGCCGCCAGCCCTTTCAGCGCGCCATGCGCATGAACCAGCGCATCGCAGGTTGCCAGCGCTTCAAACTTATTCGGCGCAGTCACAAACGGCTGACGGGTGATGGCCGCCAGCTCCTCAGCGACGCGCTTTGCGTATTCCGGATGGGTGTTCAGTCCGGTCCCGACCGCCGTGCCGCCAAGCGCCAGTTCACTAAGATGCGGCAGCGTGAGCTCAATATGCTTCAGGTTATGCTCCAGCATCGCCACCCAGCCTGAAATTTCCTGACCCAGCGTCAGCGGCGTGGCGTCCTGCAAATGGGTACGTCCGATTTTCACGATGTCCGCGAAGGCGTGAGATTTATTGCTCAGGGTTTTCTTCAGCACCTGAAGCTGTGGAAGGAGATGCTCGCGCAGGGCGATGACCGCCGCGACGTGCATCGCCGTCGGGAACACATCGTTCGAACTCTGGCTTTTGTTGACGTCGTCGTTAGGGTGAATTTTGCGTTCCATTCCGCGCACGCCGCCGAGCAGCTCGCTCGCACGGTTCGCCAGTACTTCATTCATATTCATATTGCTTTGGGTACCGGAGCCGGTCTGCCAGATAGCGAGCGGGAACTCATCGGCGTGCTTTCCGGCGAGCACCTCATCTGCGGCGCTCACGATGGCATTGGCCTTTTCATCCGACAGCAGCTGCAAATCCTGGTTCACCTTGGCGGCGGCGCGTTTGGTCAGCGCAAGGGCAGCGATCAGCGAGACGGGCATTTTTTCAGTAGAGATGCGGAAATGCTCAAGCGAACGCTGAGTTTGCGCCCCCCAGAGTTTGTTGGCTGGCACCTCAATCGCGCCCATGGAATCGCTTTCGCGGCGATGGGTAGTCATGTCTTACTCCTTGATAACACAGTGATGTGAATGGCCTTGCTCACAGGGCTTCAAAGAATAAAGTATTGATGACTTCAGGAATCGTGCATGGCGCTTTGTGCGCTCTTTTATTTGTCTCTGGATTGCCCGGTGGTGGCACAGCCTTACCGGGCCTACAAAACCTGATGCAGGCCGGGTCAGCGTTAGCGCCACCCGGCAACAGGGTTATTTCACACAGGCAGAGCACTGGCCGGATTTAATCTGCTGGAAGAAGTCGTTCCCCTTATCGTCCACCAGAATGAACGCCGGGAAATCCTCCACTTCGATTTTCCAGATAGCTTCCATCCCCAGTTCCGGGTACTCGACGCACTCCAGGCTCTTGATGCTGCCCTGCGCCAGCACGGCTGCCGGGCCGCCGATACTGCCGAGGTAGAAGCCGCCGTGCTTGTGGCATGCGTCCGTCACCTGCTGGCTGCGGTTGCCTTTAGCCAGCATGATCATGCTGCCGCCTTCAGCCTGCAGCTGATCGACGTAAGAATCCATGCGTCCTGCCGTTGTCGGGCCAAGAGAACCGGAGGCATAGCCTTCAGGCGTTTTCGCCGGGCCCGCGTAGTAAATAGGGTGATCTTTGACGTACTGCGGCAGCCCTTCACCTTTGTCCATACGCTCTTTAAGCTTCGCATGGGCAATGTCGCGCGCCACGATAATAGTGCCGTTCAGCGACAATCGCGTGGAAACAGGGAAATCAGAAAGCTGCGCCAGGATCTCTTTCATTGGGCGATTCAGATCGATGCGTACAGCCTCGCCCTCGCCTGCGTTGCGTAATTCTTCGGGGATGTATTTCCCCGGATTGTGCTCAAGCTTCTCAATCCACACGCCTTCGCGGTTGATTTTCGCTTTGATGTTACGGTCTGCGGAGCAGGAAACGCCCATGCCAATTGGGCAGGATGCGCCATGGCGCGGCAGGCGGATCACGCGAATATCGTGGGCGAAATACTTGCCGCCAAACTGCGCGCCAAGGCCCAGGTTCTGCGCTTCCACCAGCAGCTCCTGCTCAAGCTGAATATCGCGAAAAGCCTGACCATGCTCGTTCCCTTCGGTTGGCAGGCCATCGTAGTATTTGGTCGACGCCAGCTTCACGGTTTTCAGAGTAGCTTCTGCGGAAGTCCCGCCAATCACGAAGGCAACGTGGTACGGCGGACAAGCCGCAGTGCCAAGCGTACGCATTTTTTCGACCAGGTAGTTTTTCAGCTTCGCCGGGGTGATCAGCGCTTTGGTTTCCTGGTAGAGATAAGTTTTGTTAGCAGAGCCACCGCCTTTGGCGATGCACAGGAATTTGTACTCGTCGCCATCCACGCTGTAGAGATCAATCTGCGCCGGCAGGTTGGTGCCGGTGTTGACCTCTTTGTACATATCCAGTGGCGCATTCTGCGAATAGCGCAGGTTGTCTTCGGTGTAGGTTTCATACACGCCACGAGCGAGGGCGGCTTCGTCACCGCCGCCGGTCCAGACGCGCTGGCCTTTTTTACCGACGATGATCGCCGTGCCGGTATCCTGGCAGGTCGGCAGAATGCCTTTGGCCGCAATATCCGAGTTACGCAGGAACTGCAGCGCCACGTATTTATCGTTTTCGCTGGCCTGCGGGTCGCTGAGAATATCCGCCACCTGCTGCTGGTGCGCCGGGCGCAGCATGAATGAAGCATCGTGGAAGGCGTGCTTAGCGAGCAGCGTCAGCGCCTGCGGGTCAACTTTGAGGATTTGCTGGCCTTCGAATTCGGCCATGGAGACGTGATCTGAGCTGAGGAGATAGTATTCAGCGTCATCCTTTTTCAGTGGAAAAGGATCCTGCCAGACAAAAGGTTTATTCGACATTGTGCTCTCACTTACGACATTGGCTGATTATTATCGGGCAACTTTCCGTTCTGCCCAGGAGAAAAGCGAGTCCGCATATCCTACACAATTTTTTAACAAAAACTGAGACAAGGACGACTTTTTCCCTGAGAAGGTGACTTCTGCGCGGTTTTATTGGTTTAATACGGGCAGTTAATTTCCTTATGAATACAGGGCTTGATAATGCAAAAACTCATCAACTCAGTGCAGAACTACGCCTGGGGCAGTCATACTGCGTTAACGGAACTCTACGGCATAGCCAATCCGGACAATCTGCCAATGGCAGAGCTGTGGATGGGCGCGCACCCGAAGAGCAGCTCAAAAATCACCGATGCCAGCGGTCAGACCCGCAGCCTGCGCGATGTGATCGACGCCGATAAAGCCACGCTGCTGGGGCGTAACGTCGCTGAGCGTTTCGGCGAGCTGCCGTTCCTGTTCAAAGTTCTGTGCGCCGACAACCCGCTGTCGATTCAGGTGCACCCAAATAAGAAAGCCTCCGAAGAAGGGTTCACCAAAGAAAACGCCGCAGGTATTCCGCTGGATGCTGCCGAACGTAACTACAAAGATCCGAACCACAAACCGGAGCTGGTTTTCGCCCTCACCCCGTTCCTTGCGATGAACGCCTTCCGTGAGTTTTCCGATATCGTTTCCTTGCTGCAGCCCGTCTCTGGCGCACACGCCTCGATTGCGCATTTCTTACAGGAGCCCAACGCCGAACGCCTGAGCCAGCTGTTCGCCAGCCTGCTGAATATGCAGGGCGAAGAGAAATCCCGTGCGCTGGCCGTGCTGAAAGCGGCACTGAACAGCCAGCAGGGCGAGCCGTGGGAAACCATCCGCTTTATCGCCCAATTCTACCCGGATGACAGCGGCCTCTTCTCTCCGCTGCTGCTGAACGTCGTGAAGCTCAAACCGGGTGAAGCGATGTTCCTGTTCGCTGAAACCCCGCATGCCTATTTGCAGGGCGTGGCGCTTGAGGTGATGGCGAACTCCGATAACGTTCTGCGCGCGGGCCTGACGCCGAAATACATCGATATCCCGGAGCTGGTCGCCAACGTGAAGTTTACGCCAAAACCGGCCGCAGAACTGCTGACGCAACCGACTAAGCACGGCGCTGAGCTGGACTTCCCTATTCCGGTCGACGATTTTGCCTTCTCTTTGCATGACCTCACAACTCAGGGCGCCGACGTGGCTCAGCAGAGCGCGGCAATTCTGTTCTGCCTGGAAGGCGAAGCGGTGCTAAGCAAAGGCGAACAGCAGCTGGTGCTGAAGCCAGGCGAATCTGCATTTGTGGCCGCAAATGAGTCACCGGTCCGCCTGAGCGGCGTCGGTCGTGTCGCCCGCGTTTATAATAAGCTTAAGTAAATACTGAAGATCTGAGGAACTCTTGCTAAGCTTGAGGTTGCCTTACGACATCACAGGCGGTTGATTCCGCCTGTTTTCATTTTATGGACAAACGCTATGAAAAAATCGCTGGTTGCAGTTGGCATTATTGTGGCTTTAGGAGTGGTATGGACCGGGGGCTCCTGGTACACGGGTAAACAACTGGAAGGTCGTCTGGCCGATATGGTGGCGCAGGCAAACGCACAGCTGGCCAGCACCGCGCCGGAGGCGGGTATTCAGCTTGCGTATCAGAACTACCAGCGCGGCGTGTTCAGCAGTCACTTACAGATGGTCGTGAAGCCCGCTGACGGCGCGAAAAGCAGCTGGCTGAAGCCGGGGCAGACCGTCGTTCTGGATGAAAATGTGTCTCACGGCCCCTTCCCGCTGGTCTCGCTGAAGTCATTCAACCTTGCGCCAGCAATGGCGACCGTCAACTCTCAGCTGGTGAACAACGACACCACCAAACAGCTGTTTGACTTGGCCAAAGGCCAGTCGCCGTTCGATATCAGCACCCGCATTAGCTATGCCGGTGACACCCGTTCAGACATCAACCTCAAGCCGCTGAACTACGAAAAAGGCGAAGAGAAAGTCGCCCTCAGCGGCGGTGACTTCAAACTCGATGCCGACAAAGACGGCAACGTCTTCTCACTGAACGGTAACGTTGAAAGCGGCGTGATTAACGCGGTCAACGAGTACAACCAGAAGGTCCAGCTCACCTTTAACAACCTCAGGACCGAAGGCGACAGCAAGCTCACCTCTTTTGCTGAGCGCATTGGCAATCAGAAAGTCACCCTCGATAAAGTGTCGGTCGGCGTGGAAGGTAAAGAGCTGGCGCTGCTTGATGGCATGACGCTTGACGGCAAATCCGCACTTTCTGATGACGGCAAAAAAATTAACACTTCGCTGGATTACACCCTCAACAGCCTGAAGCTGCAGGGGCAGGACATGGGCAGCAGTAAGCTGGCGCTGAAGGTCGGTCAGATTGACGGCCAGTCCTGGCATCAGTTCAGCCAGCAGTATAACGGCGAAGTCCAGGCGCTGCTCGCGCAGCCGGGCATGATGGATAACCCGGAAGTGTACCAGCAGAAGGTGACCGAGGCGTTCTTCAGCGCCCTGCCGCTGCTGCTGAAAGGCGAACCGGTGATCACCATCGCGCCGCTGAGCTGGAAAAACAGCAAAGGCGAAACCACCTTTAATCTTTCGCTGTTCCTGAAAGATCCGTCTACGGCGACCGTTGCCCCGCAAACGCTGGCGCAGGAAGTCGATCGCAGCGTGAAGTCGCTCGACGGTAAGCTGGTGATCCCGATGGACATGGCGACGGAATTTATGACGCAGGTGGCGCGCCTGGAAGGCTATCAGCAGGCCGATGCAGAAAAGCTGGCGAGCCAGCAGGTGAAAGGCCTGGCGGCAATGGGCCAGATGTTCCGCATCACCACTCAGCAGGACAACAACATTCAGACCAGCCTGCAGTATGCCAACGGCCAGGTGACGCTCAACGGGCAGAAAATGCCGCTGGCGGATTTTGTCGGCATGTTTGGCGTACCTGACGTGGCGATACCTGCCCCGCAGGGAGATGCCGCACCGGCCCAGCAGGAGCAGTCAGTACAGCCTTAACCGCCGGCAGATAGCCCGGATTGATCGCTCCCATAAACGGCAAACCGGCTGCATCATGCAGCCGGTTTTTTTATACCTGCTTCACCAGCCGCGGCGGCATGATCTGATTTCGCGTGGAGCTTTTACCGTCCACAATACGCTGCAGCATTCGCTCCGCAACGCTTTGCCCCATCTCTCTGGCTGGAGTAATTGCCCAGCTCATTGGCGCGTCGTCCAGGCTTGCCTCCGGCACTTCTGCGAAGGCGGCAAGCGCAATTCGCTTATCGTAGTAATCGACAACTTCATCGCCGCTTTTCCAGCCCGCACGCATCAAACCGAGCCACGCGCCCATCGCCACTACGCTGTTGTAGCAGACCACGGCGGTAATGGTCGGATTATGGCGCAGCAGCGTCGTCAACGCCTGTGACGCCTGTTTTTGCGTGGCTTCACACTCGATAACCCATTCACTGTGGAACGGCAAACCGAATTTCAGCAGCGTGGCACAGTAGCCGCCAACGCGTTCTGCGCGTGTCAGCGACGCACTTTGCCCGCCAATCCAGGCGATGCGCTGATGGCCTTTGCGAATAAGATGTTCGGTCAGCATTTGCGCCGCCTGCATGTTGTCCGGGCGAATTAAATCGACGTCGTCGAGATAGCTTGCCCGGGAAGCGAAGACCAGCGGCACGCCGTTCTCTTCAGCCTTATCGCGCAGTTCCGCACCTCTGTCCACCGCCCCGGCAATCACCACACCGTCTACGCCCTGTGAGACCAGCGTGTCAAAGCGCTGAAGCATATGTTCGCCCTTGCGCCCGCCCTGGGTGAGAAACACCATTTTGCCCTGGGACTCCAGCGCCTCAATCATGCCGGCGGCAAGCTCTGCGTAAAATGGCGCACAAAGATCGCCAACAATAAGCCCAATCACGCCCGTTTGCCCGCCGCGCAGCGAGGCCGCCTGGCGGTTACGCACAAAGCCAAGTTGTTCTATCGCCTGGTTGACGCGCTCACCGGTGGCAATCGAGATACGCCCTTTACCGCTTAATACCAGCGATACGGTGGCCACGGAGACCCCCGCCGCCTGTGCGACATCGTTGATGGTGACTTTTTTTGCAATGGCCATGCGCCGATGCCACTCCCGTGTAGCGATAAAACGTTTTATCAATAGGTTATATTTATAAACCTTATTATCGTTTGATTATGTGATTTTGCTCGCACTAAAATTAGGTAAAACGTTTTATCTTTCCGCTGCATTCTACAACTACAACAGTTTTATCAGGACAAGGAGTCGTTTTATGACGGCGAAAGCAGCACCTAAGACCACCGTCTGGGAATTTTTCCAGCAGTTGGGTAAGACCTTCATGTTGCCAGTGGCACTTCTCTCATTCTGCGGGATCATGATGGGGATCGGCAGCTCGCTGAGCAGCCATGACGTCACCACGCTACTGCCGTGGCTGGACACTCCGTTCCTGCAGGCGCTCTTCATGTGGATGAGCAAAATGGGCTCATTCGCCTTCAGCTTCCTGCCGGTGATGTTCTGTATCGCCATCCCGCTGGGGCTGGCGCGCGATAACAAAGGCGTTGCGGCATTTGCGGGCTTTGTGGGTTACGCAGTCATGAATCTGTCGGTCAACTTCTGGTTGACCGCGAAAGGTATTCTGCCGACAACAGATGCGGCTATCCTGAAAGCCAACAACATCCAGAGCATTATTGGTATCCAGTCCATCGATACCGGTATCCTGGGCGCGGTGATTTGTGGCGTTATTGTGTGGATGCTGCACGAGCGTTTTCACACGATTCGTCTGCCGGATGCGCTGGCGTTCTTTGGCGGCACCCGCTTTGTCCCCATCATCACCACTCTGGTACTCGGTCTGGTCGGCCTGGCTATCCCGCTTATCTGGCCTTTCTTTGCTAAAGGCATTAACGGCCTGGGCTATGTGATTAACAGCGCGGGCGAATTCGGGCCAATGATCTTCGGGACCGGTGAACGCCTGCTGTTACCGTTCGGTCTGCAGCATATTCTGGTTGCCCTGATTCGCTTCACCGAAGCGGGCGGCACCATGGACGTCTGCGGTCATTCCGTTAGCGGCGCGCTGACTATCTTCCAGGCGCAGCTGAGCTGCCCGACCACTCACGGCTTCTCTGAAAGCGCCACCCGCTTCCTGTCTCAGGGGAAAATGCCTGCCTTCCTCGGCGGCCTGCCGGGTGCGGCACTGGCGATGTACCACTGTGCTCGTCCGGAAAACCGTCACAAAATTAAAGGGCTGCTCATCTCCGGCGTGATTGCCTGCGTCGTGGGTGGAACCACAGAGCCGATTGAATTCCTGTTCCTGTTCGTGGCTCCGGTATTGTTTGTTATCCACGCGCTGCTGACCGGCCTTGGCTTCACCGTGATGGCTGTTCTGGGTGTGACCATCGGTAACACTGACGGCAACGTCATCGATTTCGTGGTATTCGGGATCCTGCACGGCCTGGCCACCAAGTGGTATCTGGTGCCGGTTGTTGCGGCTATCTGGTTTGCGGTTTACTACGTTATCTTCCGCTTCGCCATCACCCGCTTTAACATCAAAACGCCGGGCCGGGATATCGAAACTGCGTCCAGCGTAGAAAAAGCGGTCGCAGGCGTGACCGGGAAATCCGGCTACAACACCCCGGCGATCCTCGCTGCGCTCGGTGGCGCGGAGAACATTTCCAGCCTCGACAACTGCCTGACCCGTCTGCGTCTGTCCATTGAGGATATGAGCAAAGTTGACGCTGATGCGCTGAAAGCCAACCGCGCTATCGGTGTGGTTAAGCTCAACGAGCACAGCCTGCAGGTTGTGATTGGGCCGCAGGTTCAGTCGGTAAAAGATGAATTATCCTCACTGATGAGCCCTGTTCAGGCGTAAATCCCCTTTCCCCCTTCGTCCTGGAGGGGGAAAATGTGTTATTCCTCGTTTGACCGAAATGGAGTTTCCCATGTTTGATTTCTCAACGGTTATCGATCGCCACGGCACCTGGTGTACCCAGTGGGATTACGTTGCCGACCGCTTTGGCACCGCCGATTTGCTACCCTTCACCATCTCCGACATGGATTTCGCCACCGCGCCTTGCGTGCTGGAGGCCATCAGCCAGCGTCTCAGCCACGGCGTGCTCGGCTACAGCCGCTGGAAAAACGATGAGTTTCTCGGTGCAATCCAGCACTGGTTCCGCAAGCGTTTCGACAGCATCATCGATACCGACCATATCGTGTACGGCCCGTCGGTTATCTACATGGTTTCGCAGATGATCCGTCAGTGGTCCGACGAAGGCGACGGCATCGTGGTGCATACCCCCGCTTACGATGCCTTCTACAAAGCCATTGAAGGCAATAAGCGCACTATCGCCGCCGTGCCGCTGCACCACACCGGCGAAGGCTGGTTCTGCGATATGGCGCTGCTGGAAAGCGTCCTTGCAGAACCACGCAACAAAATTCTGCTGCTGTGCAGCCCACATAACCCGACCGGCAAAGTGTGGACGCGCGAAGAGCTGAGCACGATTGCCAGCCTGTGCCAGAAGCATGGCGTGAAGGTTATCAGCGACGAAATTCATATGGATATGACCTGGAACGGGCGTCGCCATATTCCCTGGTGCGAGGTGGCGCAGAACGACTGGGCACTGTTTACCTCCGGCTCGAAAAGCTTCAATATTCCAGCCCTTACCGGAGCTTACGGGCTGATTGGTGAACAATCCTCCCGCGACGGATACCTGAATGCCCTGAAAGGCCGTGACGGGCTCTCCTCGCCATCGATTCCGGCGGTTATCGCACACATTGCCGCCTACGGAAAAGGTGAATCCTGGCTGGATGCCCTGCGGGATTATTTGCAGGAAAATATGCGCTATATCGCCCACGAGCTGAATACCGCTTTCCCGGAACTCAACTGGCAGCCGCCAGAGTCGACTTACCTGGCGTGGATTGATTTACGCCCGCTACACGTTGACGACAAGCTACTGCAAAAAGTACTGATTGAGCAGCAAAAGGTCGCCATCATGCCAGGATATACCTACGGAGAAGAAGGTAACGGTTTTGTACGTCTTAATGCCGGGTGCCCACGCAGCAAACTTGAGAAAGGCGTTCAGGCGCTGATTAACGCACTGCACGCCGTCCGCTGATTCTGTTGCGCAACAGAGTTTTTCGTTGCGCAAAATAGCTTTTAGCGCCGTTTTGGCTTTATAATGTGTCGCACTTTACCTAAAAAAAGAGTGCGACCATGATTCATAAAGACCTGCCCCTGACAGACATTCACCGCCACCTTGATGGCAACATTCGCGCACAAACCATTCTCGAACTCGGTCGCCAGCATAATATTGCCCTGCCTGCTGACTCGCTGGACGCGTTGCGTCCGCACGTGCAGGTTACCAGCCTTGAACCCGATCTGGTGAGCTTCCTCAGCAAACTCGACTGGGGGGTCAAAGTCCTGGCCGATTTAGACGCCTGTCGTCGCGTTGCATGGGAAAACATTGAAGACGCTGCCCGCAACGGCATTGATTACGTCGAGCTGCGCTTCTCCCCACGCTACATGGCAATGGCCCACAATCTGCCTGTTGCTGGCGTGGTGGAAGCTGTGATCGCCGGCGTGCAGGAAGGCTGCCGTGATTTCCCGGTAAAGGCAAACCTGATTGGCATCATGAGCCGCACTTTTGGCGAAGCCGCCTGCGAACAGGAGCTTAATGCCCTGCTTGCCCACCGCGATGGCATTACCGCGCTCGATCTGGCGGGCGATGAACTCGGTTTCCCGGGCAGCCTGTTCCTGAATCATTTCAACCGCGCACGCGATGCAGGCTGGCGCATTACCGTACACGCCGGCGAAGCCGCTGGCCCGGAAAGCATCTGGCAGGCGATTCGTGAACTGGGCGCGGAGCGCATCGGTCACGGCGTGAAGGCCGTTGAAGATCCTGCCCTGATGGATTTCCTCGTTGAACAGCGCATCGGGATTGAATCCTGCCTGACCTCCAACATTCAGACCAGCACCGTAGCAGAGCTGGCGCGTCATCCGCTGAAAACATTCCTCGAGCACGGCGTGCTGGCCTCGCTGAATACCGACGATCCGGCAGTTCAGGGCGTTGATCTGATTCATGAATATGAGGTTGCGGCTCCGGCAGCAGGTTTGTCGGCGGCACAAATTCGCCAGGCGCAAATTAACGGGCTGGAAATCGCGTTTCTTTCGGCGCAGGAAAAACAGGCGCTGATTAAGAAAGTACAGGCGTAAAAAAGCCGGGAGAATGTCCCGGCTCTTTATGCTCTGCATATTGCCAGGTGGCGGAGGTAAATGCAAAGCGGCAACTTCGGTTGCCGTTTTTAGTGTTTGCGCCCTCTCCCGTGGGAGAGGGTTGGGGTGAGGGCATCAGCGTGCGCCTCAATAGCTGCACTCAGGTCAGGCTCAGCGTTGAGCGGTGCTTCGCCGACTCAATGCCCAGCTCAATCAATTCCATAATCTGAATCGCCTGGCTCGCCGGAACCGGATTTTCACCGTTACCGTTCAGGGCATCGCGAATACCCGCATAGTATGCCGGATAGTTGCCCGGCACCGTCAGCCAGGTTTCTTCGGTGCGATCGTCACCGTCCACGCGGGTCAGTACGCCATCACGCATGTCGTAGCCCCAGTCTTCCTGCGGCAGGCGTTCACCGTTTTTCAGACGTTCTTCCTGTGGATCAAGACCGTATTTCACGTAGCTCGCACGGGTGCCGTGTACGATATAACGCGCCGATTCTGCCGCGGCCAGCAGCGTGCCATGCAGCACCACACGGCGCTGCGGATAGGTTAACACCGCATGGAAATAGTCCGTAGACTGTGCGCCCGGACGGAGCTGCGCCAGATCGACAGTCAGACTCACCGGCAGGCCAAACAGATTGATGGCCTGATCCAGCAGATGCGGGCCTAAGTCGTACCAGATACCGCTCCCCGGGCCGCCCTGTTCACGCCAGCGGTTGCGGACTTCCGGGCGGTAGCGGTCAAAGTGCGATTCAAAAAAGGTCACTTCACCAAGCTGACCTTCGGCAATCAGCTGCTTCACAGTCAGGAAATCGCTGTCCCAGCGGCGGTTGTGGAATACCGAAAGCAGACGGCCCAGGCCGCGCGCCAGCGCGTCCAGCTCACGTGCCTGTGACAGTGTCACGGTAAAGGGTTTATCCACCACTACATGCTTGCCCGCTTCCAGTACGGCTTTCGCCAGCGGGAAGTGGGTATCGTTTGGCGTAGGAATGACAATTAAATCAATGGTCGGGTCGTTAAACAGATGCTTCGGCTCCGAAACGACCTTCACGCCCGGCCAGTCTGCCTTGACCTTCGCTTCGTCACTGCTGGAAACCGCCGCCAGCTCCATGCCTGGCGTGCCGCTAATCAGCGGTGCGTGGAAGGTTTTACTCGCGTAGCCATAGCCAATTAATCCGACGCGGATAGTGTCACTCATGTTTTCGCCCTCATCTGTGGATGGCTGTCATTTCACAACATCTGTCAGAACCTCACAACTGTTTATTAACAATTCGCTCTCGCGAGCGTCTTAAACTTTCAACAGATGGTGAAAAATGATGCAGATTGCTCGTTTCCCGCCCTGGCCTGAACGCAGTGTTCCTGGTAACATTCCTGGCTGGATTTTTGGAGACAGTGATTGTTATGACTATGGTATTTAACCGCATCGTCGAGCTGGTGGGCTGGATTGTGCTTGGGGTTTGCGTATTGCTGCTGATTGCAGCGCATCACATTGATAACTACCAGACACCAGAAGCCCCCACTACGGCTACGACGCCGCACAAGTGATTGTCAGAAAGTGACCCTGGTCGCAACTATGCAACCGGTTTCTGAAACCGGTTGCAGATTTACATTTCCCCTCCGTACACTGCTTTTATCTTATCGATAAGGAGCGTGTCATGGCCGCATTTCCAAAAGACTTTCTCTGGGGCGCAGCAACCGCCGCGTATCAGGTTGAAGGCGCACATAACGAAGACGGTAAAGGGTTATCCATCTGGGATGTGTTTTCTCATCTGCCGGGAACGACTTACCAGAACACCAACGGTGATGTCGCCGTCGATCACTATCACCGCATGCAGGAAGACGTGGCGCTGATGGCCGAAATGGGTCTGCAAAGCTACCGATTTTCTATTTCCTGGCCACGTCTGTTGCCAAACGGCCGCGGTGAAGTCAATGAAGCCGGGATCAAATTCTACAGCGATTTGATCGACGCCCTGCTGGCTCACAACATCGTGCCGATGATTACGCTCTATCACTGGGACCTGCCGCAGGCCTTACAGGATGAAGGCGGCTGGGAAGCCCGCGCTACGGCAAAAGCCTTCGAGGAGTATGCACGTCTGTGCTACTCGCGCTATGGAGACCGCGTAAAACTGTGGGCAACGTTCAACGAGACCATCGTATTTATTGGCCACGGCTATATCACCGGCAGCCACCCGCCTTCGGTAAAAGATCCGGCACGCGCGGTGCAGGCCTGTCATCAGGTCTTCATTGCCCACGCGCTGGCGGTCAAAGCTTTCCGTGAGATGAACGTGCAAGGTGAGATTGGCTTCGTTAACGTCCTGCAGCCTCATACGGCGCTAACCAACAGCCCGGAAGATCTGGCCGCTACGGCCATCGCCGATGCTATCCATACCCACTGGCTCTACGATCCGGTTCTGAAAGGGCACTACCCTGAGGATTTACTTGCGCAAACGCAGGCGCTTTGGGGCGTTCCACACTTCGAATCCGGCGACGACGCACTGCTGCGCGATAATATTTGTGACTTTATCGGTCTGAACTATTATCGCCGCGAAACCGTGGTCGCTAACCCAGGCGAAACCAGCACCGCCAGCAACCACAACGGCGAACCGAACAGCGGAAATGAATTCGGCTTTAAGGACCTGTTTAAATTCGTGCGCAATCCGGACGGTGTTTATACGGACTGGGACTGGGAAATCTGGCCGCAGGGTCTTACCGACGGCATTATGATGATCAAAGAACGCTACGGTGATATTCCGATGTACATTACCGAGAATGGCCTGGGCGCAAAAGACCCTATTATTAAGGGTGAAATCGTTGATGACCCGCGTATTGATTATTTGAGCATGCATATTACGGCGATGGAAAATGCAATGCTGCAAGGCGCAGATGTGCGCGGCTATTACCCATGGTCCTTTATTGATCTACTAAGCTGGTTGAACGGTTATAAGAAACAGTACGGCTTCGTTTATGTTGATCATCATCAGAATCTGGCCCGAAAACGTAAAAAGAGCTATTTCTGGTACCAGAAGGTGATTGCTACCCGCGGCGAACAACGTTAATCTTCTCTCCCAGGCGCCTTCCGGCGCCTGACATTCCGCCTGGAAAATTCCTAATTCAAATTTTACATGGCCAGAATACTCTTCTGAGCTTGTTTTTGGTGCTTATAGCCTAAATAATTTAAGCGCATCTTGTGACCCGTCAGCCCGAATAACCGGCCCGATGATGAACGCTAACGGGTTATATTTACCTAATAATTACAACAGCATAATTGGAAAGCGCTACCATGACCGTCTTGGATTATTTATTGAAATTTCGCAAAATCAGCTCTCTTGAAAGTCTGGAAAAGCTTTTTGATCACCTGAATTATTCACTCAGCGACACTCAGGAAATCGTCAATATGTATCGCGCAGCCGATCATCGCCGGGCGGAGCTGGTTTCCGGCGGTCGTTTGTACGATATTGGCCAGGTGCCTAAGACCGTGTGGCGCTACGTACAATAATAAAGACTGTTTTCTGTCGCGTCAGTTGCTTATACTTCTCGCCCCGCATTTCTGACTGACGCTGATTTCGGAGAGGTCATGACCACAGAACCTACAGAACGTATTGGCGGCTGGCTGCTTGCCCCGCTGGCCTGGCTTATTGTCGCCCTGATAAGCGTGACGCTGACGACGCTGAATTTTATCGGTGTTCTTTTTGTCGCGAATCTGAAGGTTCTGAGTACCACAAATCTGGTGTTAATCGGCTTCTCACTGCTTTTTGGCCTAGCCATGTGGTGCTACACCCTTTGGCTGACAGCGGCTTTCTTTAAGCGCCGCAGGCTGGTGCCAAAGCATTACATCATCTGGTTGCTTATTATGGTCCTGCTTGCCGTTAAGACGTTTGCCTTCGCTCCGGTATCCGATGCGTTAGCCTTACGTCAGCTGCTTTTCCCGCTGCTGGCTACCGCGCTGTTAGTGCCCTATTTCAAGCGCTCTGAGCGCGTGAAACGCACCTTCGTTAAGCCGTAATAACCTTACAGATAATCTGTTGTCGCCTGCGTCGGTTTGTCCGATAATAGGCGGCTTTTTTTCGTTTCAGGCGCACTATGACCAACTACCTGCTGCTTTTCGTTGGCACCGTCCTTGTGAATAACTTCGTTCTGGTGAAGTTTCTCGGGCTGTGTCCATTTATGGGCGTTTCCAAAAAACTGGAAACGGCGATGGGGATGGGCCTTGCCACCACGTTTGTGATGACCCTCGCCTCCGTCTGCGCATGGCTGATTGATACCTGGATCCTCATTCCGCTGAATCTGATTTACCTGCGCACGCTGGCCTTTATTCTGGTCATCGCGGTGGTGGTGCAGTTCACCGAAATGGTTGTGCGTAAAACCAGCCCGGCGCTCTATCGCCTGCTCGGGATTTTCCTGCCGCTTATCACTACCAACTGCGCGGTGCTTGGCGTGGCGCTGTTAAATATCAACCTCGGGCACAATTTTCTGCAATCGGCGCTGTACGGATTCTCCGCGGCGGTGGGTTTCTCGCTGGTGATGGTGCTGTTCGCCGCTATTCGCGAACGTCTGGTGGTCGCCGATGTCCCTGCCCCGTTTAAGGGTAACGCCATTGCGCTGGTCACCGCAGGGTTAATGTCTCTGGCCTTTATGGGCTTTAGTGGTTTGGTGAAGTTGTAATGACCTTAGTGTGGATTGCCATTGCGGCCATCAGCCTGTTAGGGCTTATTTTTGGCGGCATTCTCGGATACGCTTCACGCCGTTTTGCGGTGGAAGACGATCCGGTGGTAGAGAAAATCGATGAAATTCTGCCGCAGAGTCAGTGCGGCCAGTGCGGCTACCCGGGCTGTCGTCCCTATGCGGAAGCCGTCGGCAGCCAGGGCGAAAAAATTAACCGTTGCGCCCCAGGCGGCGAAGCCGTGATGCTGAAAATCGCCACGCTGCTGAACGTTGAACCGCAGCCTATAGACGGCGAGGAAGAGGCTACTGAGCCGGTGCGCATGCTGGCGGTGATCGATGAGCCCAACTGCATCGGCTGCACCAAGTGTATTCAGGCCTGTCCGGTTGATGCCATTGTCGGCGCCACCCGCGCGATGCATACCGTCATAAGCGACCTGTGTACCGGCTGTAACCTTTGCGTCGCGCCTTGTCCGACGCAGTGTATTGAATTACGTCCGGTCGCTGAGACGACCGAAAGCTGGAAATGGGATCTGCAGGCCATTCCAGTTCGTATCATTCCAGTGGAACACCATGCTTAAGTTATTCTCCGCGTTCAGAAAGGACAAAATCTGGGACTTCGACGGCGGGATCCATCCTCCGGAGATGAAGACTCAGTCCAATGGCACGCCGCTGCGCCAGGTTCCCCTCGCGCAGCGCTACGTCATCCCACTGAAACAGCACATCGGTGCCGAAGGCGAACTCAGCGTCACGGTTGGCGAACGCGTTCTGCGCGGCCAGCCGTTAACCCGTGGCTGGGGCCGAATGCTTCCCGTCCATGCGCCAACCTCCGGTATCGTGGTCGCGATTGCTCCCCACTCCACGGCGCATCCTTCGGCTCTCGCAGAGATGAGCGTTATTATCGAGGCCGACGGTGAAGACCGCTGGATCGACCGCGACGGCTGGTGTGACTGGCAGCAGCGAAGCCGTGACGAGCTTATTGAGCGCATTCATGATTTTGGCGTTGCAGGCCTGGGCGGCGCTGGCTTCCCGACCGGCAGCAAGCTGAAAGGCGGCGGCGATAAAATCGACACGCTTATCATCAACGCCGCCGAGTGTGAGCCGTATATCACCGCCGACGACCGCCTGATGCAGGATTGCGCGGCCCAGATCGTCGACGGTATCCGCATTCTGATGCACGTCCTTCAGCCGAAAGAAGTGCTGATCGGCATCGAAGACAATAAGCCGCAGGCCATTTCGATGATGCGCGCCGTACTCGCTGATGTTCATGGCATCAGCCTGCGCGTCATCCCGACCAAATACCCGTCCGGTGGCGCAAAGCAGCTGACGCAAATTCTGACCGGCAAGCAGGTTCCCCACGGCGGTCGCTCATCTGATATTGGCGTGCTGATGCAGAACGTCGGCACGGCGTTTGCGGTGAAGCGTGCCATCATTGACGGTGAGCCGCTAACCGAACGTGTAGTGACACTCACCGGTGAATCCGTTACCCGTCCGGGCAACGTCTGGGCGCGACTGGGCACGCCGGTTCGTCATTTACTCGAAGATGCTGGCTTCTGCGCCACGCCTGAACAGATGGTGATTATGGGCGGTCCGCTGATGGGCTTCACCCTGCCCTGGCTGGACGTGCCGGTGGTAAAAATCACCAACTGTCTGCTAGCGCCTTCCGCCAGCGAGATGGGCGAAGAGCAGGAAGAGAAAGGCTGCATTCGCTGTAGCGCCTGTGCCGATTCCTGCCCGGCTGATTTGCTGCCGCAGCAGCTGTACTGGTTCAGCAAAGGCCAGCAGCACGACAAAGCTACTGCACACAATCTTTCCGACTGTATTGAGTGTGGGGCCTGTGCATGGGTCTGCCCAAGCAACATTCCGCTGGTGCAGTACTTCCGTCAGGAAAAAGCGGAAATCGCCGCCATTCGCCAGGAAGAAAAACGCGCCGCCGAAGCGAAAGCCCGTTTCGAAGCCCGCGCAGAGCGCCTTGAGCGTGAGAAAGCCGCCCGTCTGGAGCGACACAAACAGGCCGCCGTTCAGCCTGCGGCAAAAGACCAGGCTGCAATCGAAGCGGCCCTGAGCCGGGTTCGTGAAAAACAGCAGCAGGCCACCCAGCCTGTCATCATTCAGGCTGGTGAAAAACCTGACAACAGCGCCGTCATCGCCGCACGTGAAGCACGTAAAGCACAGGCCCGCGCAGCTCAGGCCGAAAAACGCCTTGCTGGCGAGCAGACTGATGCAGCCATCGCAGAACAGCTTTCAGACGCAGTAGATCCACGCAAAGCCGCCGTTGAGGCTGCTATTGCCCGGGCTAAAGCACGCAAGGCTGAACAGCAGGCAACAGCCGAGCCTGTCGCGAAAACCGTTGACCCGCGTAAAGCCGCCGTTGAAGCAGCCATCGCCCGCGCCAAAGCCCGCAAGGCTGAACAGCAGGCAACAGCCGAGCCTGTCGCGGAAACCGTTGACCCGCGTAAAGCCGCCGTTGAAGCAGCTATCGCCCGCGCCAAAGCGCGCAAGGCCGAACAACAGGCGGCAAATGAATCTGTCGATGAAGCTATTGACCCGCGCAAAGCCGCCGTTGAAGCGGCTATCGCACGCGCAAAGGCGCGTAAAGCAGAAAAACAGGCAGTGAACGAGGAATAAATGGTTTTTAAAATCGCAAGCTCCCCTTATACCCATAACCATCGCCAGACCTCGCGAATTATGCTGCTGGTGCTGCTGGCGGCTATTCCAGGCATCGCTGTACAGACCTGGTTTTTCGGCTGGGGCACGCTGATTCAGCTCCTGCTGGCAAGCGTGACGGCCTGGGGCGCCGAAGCGGCTATTTTGCGTCTGCGTAAGCAGAGTATCGGGCAAACGCTTAGCGATAACTCGGCTCTGCTGACCGGCCTGCTGCTGGCGATCAGTATTCCTTCTACCGCCCCCTGGTGGATGATTGTGCTCGGCACGGCGTTCGCGGTAATCATAGCCAAACAGCTTTACGGCGGCCTCGGTCACAATCCCTTTAACCCGGCAATGATCGGCTACGTCGTGCTGCTGATCTCCTTCCCGGTGCAGATGACTTCCTGGCTGCCGCCGCAGGCGATCGCAGCAAATACGCCAGGCTTTATGGACGTCGTGCAGATAATTTTCAGCGGCCACACGGCAGCAGGTGCCGATATCAATACCCTGCGCATGGGCGTTGACGGCATCAGCCAGGCGACGCCGCTCGACAACTTCAAAACGTCTCTGCATGCGGGTCACAGCGTGAATGAGATCCTCAACGGAGCCATTTACCGTGGCGCGCTGGCGGGCATTGGCTGGCAGTGGGTGAACGTGGCATACCTGCTGGGTGGTCTGTTCCTGATCTGGCAGCGAACCATTCGCTGGCACATTCCGGTGAGTTTCCTGCTGACGCTGGCGATTTGCTCTACGCTCGGCTGGATCTTCTCCCCGGAGAGCCTGGCTTCTCCGCAGATGCATATGCTGTCCGGCGCCACCATGCTGGGCGCCTTCTTCATTCTGACCGACCCGGTGACGGCCTCGACGACCAACCGTGGGCGCCTGGTATACGGTGCGCTGGCGGGCCTGCTGGTGTGGCTGATTCGCAGCTTTGGCGGCTATCCGGACGGCGTGGCCTTCGCCACCCTGCTCGCCAATATCACCGTTCCGCTGATTGACTACTACACGCGCCCACGCGTTTACGGACACCGCTGAGACCGACCATGCTGACAACGATTCGCAAACACGGCATCACGCTGGCTCTCTTCGCCGCCGGCGCTACCGGAACGACTGCCATCATCAACCAGATGACCAAAAACACCATTGACAGCCAGGCGGCAAAGCAGCAGATGGCGCTGTTCGACCAGGTCATTGTGCCGGGTAGCTATAATAACGATCTGCTGAAAAGCTGTTACCTGCTGAACGATCCGGCGCTCGGTAAAGGCACCCATAAAGTCTATATTGCGCGTAAAGACGACGCACCGGTTGCGGTCGTAATGGAAGCCACGGCACCCGACGGTTATTCCGGCGCAATTCAACTGCTGGTCGGGGCTGATTTCAACGGCACCGTGCTCGGTACACGTGTAACGGAACATCACGAAACGCCGGGCCTGGGTGATAAAATTGAGATGAAGCACGGCGACTGGATCACGCGTTTTGCCGGGAAAATCATTCACGGCGCTGACGACAGCCATTGGGCGGTGAAAAAAGACGGCGGTGATTTTGATCAGTTTACCGGTGCGACCATCACGCCGCGCGCGGTGGTTAACGCGGTGAAACGTGCAGGCCTGTTTGCGCAGACTTTACCGGCACAGATAAACGAACTCCCCCCTTGTGAAGAGTAAATCATGAGCGAAATTAAAGACGTCATCGTCCAGGGATTATGGAAAAACAACTCCTCGCTGGTACAGCTTTTGGGCCTTTGCCCGCTACTGGCGGTCACATCTACTGCTACCAATGCGCTCGGGTTGGGACTGGCGACCACCCTGGTGCTGACCCTGACCAACCTGTTTATCTCCCTGCTGCGTAAGTGGACGCCGCCGGAGATCCGCATTCCCATTTACGTGATGATCATTGCCTCGGTGGTGAGCTCAGTGCAGATGCTGATTAACGCCTATGCCTTTGGGCTCTATCAGTCACTCGGCATTTTTATTCCGCTTATCGTGACCAACTGTATCGTGGTAGGACGTGCGGAAGCCTTCGCCGCCAAAAAAGGCCCTATGCTTTCGGCGCTGGATGGTTTTTCCATCGGCCTGGGAGCAACCTGCGCGATGTTCGTGCTGGGATCCCTGCGCGAAATTTTAGGTAACGGTACGCTGTTTGACGGCGCCGACGGCCTGCTGGGCGGCTGGGCCAAAGCGCTGAGAATCGAAGTGTTCCATACCGATACGCCGTTCCTGCTGGCGATGCTGCCGCCGGGCGCATTTATCGGCCTTGGCATGCTGCTGGCGATCAAATACCTTATCGATCAGCGCGCGAAGCAGAAAGCCAGCACCGTGCGTAACCATTGTGAAGTGACACCGGACGTGAAAACCACCACAGGGAAAGCCTGATGAATAAAGAGAAGCGTCATGAAATCCTGACCCGATTGCGTGACAACAATCCGCATCCCACAACCGAACTGAATTTCTCCACGCCTTTTGAACTGCTGATTGCCGTCCTGCTTTCGGCCCAGGCCACAGACGTCAGCGTTAACAAAGCGACCGCGAAGCTCTATCCGGTAGCGAATACGCCGGAAGCGATGCTGGCACTCGGCGTAGACGGCGTAAAGGAATACATCAAAACCATCGGCCTGTTTAACAGCAAGGCTGAGAACGTGATTAAAACCTGCCGCATTTTAATTGAACAGCACGGCAGCGTGGTCCCGGAAGACAGAGCCGCGCTGGAAGCCCTACCCGGCGTCGGGCGCAAAACGGCAAACGTGGTGCTGAACACCGCCTTCGGCTGGCCAACGATTGCCGTTGATACCCACATTTTCCGCGTCTGTAACCGCACCAACTTTGCGCCAGGGAAAAACGTTGAGCAGGTGGAAGAAAAGCTGCTGAAGGTCGTTCCTGCCGAATTCAAAGTGGACTGCCATCACTGGTTGATCCTGCACGGCCGCTACACCTGCATCGCCCGCAAGCCACGCTGCGGCTCCTGCCTGATTGAAGATCTGTGTGAATTTAAAGAGAAAGTCGATTTCTGACTGCTTTAACGCCGTGTCGCAATCCGGCGTTTCTCCCCTGCATTTACCCCATACCTCCCTGCAATGATAACGAATAATCCGGTGGTTAATCGTCCGGACAGGTTAATCGTTTTTTTCTCAGCTGAATTTTCTATACAAATGTGATCTGGATCACCACGATAACATCAGGTTACTTATTTGTTATCAAATCGCAGCCAAGCCTTTGCTGATGCAGGGGTTAGTCGTTTTTTAACCAGACATATCACCACTATTTTTAGGATTAATGGCCTATATAACTACACCACAGGCAAAACAGCAGAACATATCGCCACAAGGCGAAGATACGGGCTCGCTTTTAGTGAAAAAATCTGGATGGAGCGAAACGGCAAAGTTAAACACTAAATAACATTTGTATGAACGGACGATTATAACGCCTCCGTTATGTGTAACAGAGTATTACAAACCCCTTGTGCGATCGCCCCGGATAGTGAACATTACCTGCCGTTTTCCCCTCCAAGAATAACTATAAGGCGGATGTCGAAACGAACGTCACGCCCACCACCCCCGTTAATATGGGATGTAAAAAAGAGGTATAAGTGTCTACTGCAAACAATAAACCAACAGACGAAAGCGTGAGTCTTAACGCTTTCAAACAGCCAAAAGCGTTCTACCTGATTTTCTCCATTGAACTTTGGGAACGTTTTGGCTTCTACGGCCTGCAAGGGATTATGGCCGTTTACCTGGTAAAACAACTGGGTATGTCAGAAGCGGACTCTATTACGCTGTTCTCCTCTTTCAGTGCTCTGGTCTATGGTCTGGTTGCCGTTGGCGGCTGGCTGGGCGATAAAGTCCTGGGTACCAAACGCGTTATCATGCTCGGTGCCGTCGTTCTGGCGATCGGTTATGCGCTGGTGGCTTTCTCCGGTCACGACGCGGCGGTGGTTTATATGGGTATGGCGACCATTGCGGTCGGTAACGGCCTGTTCAAAGCTAACCCGTCTTCCCTGCTCTCTACCTGCTACGATAAAAACGACCCGCGTCTGGACGGTGCATTCACCATGTACTACATGTCCGTGAACATCGGTTCCTTCTTCTCTATGCTGGCGACCCCGTGGCTTGCCGCGAAATACGGCTGGAGCACCGCGTTTGCCCTGAGCGTGGTCGGTATGCTGATCACCGTGGTGAACTTCGCGTTCTGCCAGAAATGGGTTAAGCAGTACGGTTCTAAACCTGACTTCGCACCGGTACACGTTGGCAAACTGCTGGCAACTATCGTCGGCGTTGTGGTGCTGGTCACCATCGCAACCTGGCTGCTGCATAACCAGGGCGTTGCTCGTGCGGTTCTGGGCGTTGTTGCTCTGGGTATCATCTGCATCTTCGCTAAAGAAGCCTTTGCGATGAAAGGCGCCGCGCGTCGTAAGATGATTGTTGCCTTCCTTCTGATGCTGGAAGCGATTGTCTTCTTCGTGCTCTACAGCCAGATGCCAACCTCTCTGAACTTCTTTGCTATCCGCAACGTTGAGCACTCTATTCTGGGTATCGCATTCGAGCCGGAGCAGTTCCAGGCCCTGAACCCGTTCTGGATCATGATTGGTAGCCCAATTCTGGCCGCTATCTACAACAAGATGGGCGACCGTCTGCCGATGCCGCACAAGTTTGCCGTCGGTATGGTGCTGTGCTCCGGTGCGTTCCTGGTTCTGCCGCTGGGCACCAAGTTCGCCACCGACGCGGGTATCGTTTCCGTTAACTGGCTGATTCTGAGCTATGCGCTGCAGTCTATCGGCGAGCTGATGATCTCCGGTCTGGGCCTGGCAATGGTCGCACAGCTGGTTCCACAGCGCCTGATGGGCTTCATCATGGGTAGCTGGTTCCTGACAACAGCGGGAGCCGCAATTATCGCAGGTAAAATCGCGAACCTGATGGCTGTTCCGGAAAACGTAACCGATCCGCTGATGTCCCTGAACGTCTACGGTGATGTGTTCCTGAAAATCGGTATCGCTACCGGCGTTATCGCGGTGCTGATGATGCTGACCGCACCGAAGCTGAACCGCATGACGCTCGACGATGATGCTGCTACCGCAAAAGCGCGCGAGACCGCAACGGCGTAAGCCTCATCCGGAAAACGAAAAATTCAGCCGCTGACACGTTCAGCGGCTTTTTTTTGTTCGCGCTAAAGTGCGATGAACCTTGTTTTTTACCTGTCGCCACATCAGGATAGAGAGCACATCTGTGTCCAAAGGAGTTCGTCATGAAATTGTTCTACAAGCCCGGTGCCTGTTCTCTCGCTTCTCACATCGCTTTGCGTGAAAGCGGCATGGACTTCTCGCTGGTAGGCGTTGATCTTGCGAAAAAGCAGCTGGAAAACGGGGAAGATTTTTGGCAGGTCAACCCAAAAGGTCAGGTGCCAGCCCTGCTGCTGGATGACAACACGCTGCTGACCGAGGGCGTGGCGATTATGCAGTATATCGCCGACACCAAAGCAGACCGCCAGCTGCTGGCCCCTGCGGGCAGCATTGCGCGCTATAAGACGCTGGAGTGGCTCAACTACATCGCGACAGAGCTGCACAAAGGCTTTACGCCGCTGTTCCGTCCTGATACTCCGGAAGACTTCAAACCGACCGTCCGCGCCCTGCTTGAGAAGAAACTGAGCTACGTGAACGACTCACTGCGCGACAACGAGTGGATTAGTGGAAATCGCTTTACCATTGCCGATGGTTACCTGTTTACCGTTCTGCGCTGGGCCCGTGCCGTTAAACTCGACATGAGCGGCCTGAAAAACATTGAAGCCTATATGGCTCGCGTGGCTGCTCGCCCGGGCGTGACGGCGGCTTTGGCGGCTGAAGGGCTAAGCTGATCGTTTCAGACAGACGTAAAAAAGGCCGCTTATGCGGCCTTTTGTTTGGCTGGTTGCCTGACGGCGCTTCGCTTAGACAGGCCTACGAATATAACGCTTTTAGTAGGCCCGGTAAGCCCACGCTGCCGGGCTTCTGGATTATTTCCAGCACACCAGGCAGTAGTTTTTCTTACCGCGACGCAGCAGCGTGTAACGTCCGAAGAGGCGATCGCTGTCGGCGAAGGTGTATTCCGGGTCAGTCTGCTTTTCACCGTTGATGGTGACCGCGTTGGAGGCGATAGTTTTACGTGCCTGACCACGGGATGGCTGAAGTTCGGAATCCACCAGCGCCTGCATCAGGTCGGCACCTTTTTCCATTTCGACCATCGGCACGCCGTCCTGTGCCAGCTGCTCGAAGTCCGCTTCGCTTAGGTCGCTCAGCGTACCGTTGAACAGGCTTGCGGTGATGCGTTTCGCTGCTTCCAGGCCTTCTTCGCCGTGAACCAGGCGCGTCACCTGCTCTGCCAGTACATACTGGGCACGCGGCGCTTTGCCGCTGTTTTTGTCTTCTTCTTCCAGGGCATTGATTTCAGCAATGTCCATGAAGGTGAAGAACTTCAGGAAGCGATACACGTCCGCATCTGCGGTGTTGATCCAGAACTGGTAGAATTTGTACGGGCTGGTTTTCTTCGGATCCAGCCATACCGCACCACCTTCGGTTTTGCCGAATTTGGTGCCGTCGGCTTTGGTGATCAGCGGCACGGTCAGGCCAAACACCTGATTCTGGTGCAGACGACGGGTCAGATCGATGCCGGAGGTGATGTTACCCCACTGGTCGGAGCCACCGATTTGCAGCGCCACGCCGTGCAGGTTATTCAGGCAGGCGAAGTCGTAGCCCTGCAGCAGGTTGTAGGAGAATTCGGTAAAGGAGATCCCCTGATCGTCACGGTTCAGACGCTGCTTCACCGCTTCCTTGTTGATCATCTGGTTAACGGAAAAGTGTTTACCGATGTCGCGCAGGAAGGTCAGCACGTTCATGCCACCGAACCAGTCGTAGTTGTTCGCCGCAATGGCGGAGTTGCTGCCGCAGTCGAAATCAAGGAAAGGCGCCACCTGCTTACGGATTTTCTCCACCCATTCCTGAACGGTGTCTTCGGTGTTCAGCTTACGCTCTGCGGCCTTGAAGCTTGGATCGCCGATAAGACCAGTAGCTCCACCGACCAGCGCCACAGGCTTGTGGCCCGCTTCCTGGAAGCGTTTCAGGCATAACAGGGGAACAAGATGCCCCAAATGCAAGCTGTCAGCGGTAGGATCGAAGCCGCAATAGAGCGCGATCGGGCCCTGCGCCAGTCGCTCTGCTAACGCATCCTCGTCCGTCACCTGAGCCACAAGGCCCCGCTCTTGCAATTGTTTAATCAAGTTACTGCTCGCCATCAAAGTCTCCATGTATAAAACAGACTGCACCTTAGCCGGTACACGACGTTTCGCCATTTGCGAAAGGCCCATAGAATAAAACGCCAGCCCGTGTTGTGCCAGCGCTTAACGCAACAAATATGGGATCACGGCGCCAGGCGGTCAATTTTCCAGGCGTCGCCTTCGCGCTGATACATAAATCGATCGTGCAGACGGTGTTCACCGCCCTGCCAGAACTCCATCGATTCAATGCTGATGCGGTATCCGCCCCAGAAGCTCGGCAGCGGCACTTCGCCCTGCTGGAACTTTTGCTTAAGCTCAAGGAATTTGCTTTCGAGGATCCCGCGCGCCGAAATACGGCTGGACTGCTTCGACACCCAGGCACCGATCTGGCTGTCGCGTGGGCGGCTGTGGAAGTATTTCACTACCTCAATTGTCGACAGACGCTCGGCTTTGCCGGTTACCATCACCTGACGCTCCAGCATATGCCAGGGGAACAACAGGCTGATGCGCGGATTTTGTTCGAGATGATGCGCTTTACGGCTGCCCAGGTTGGTATAGAACACCAGCCCTTTTTCGTCGTAGTGCTTGAGCAGCACAATACGCTGATAAGGCTGACCGTTTTCGTCGACAGTGGCTACCACCATTGCAGTCGGATCGGCCAGCCTGGCCTCGCAGGCCTGGCCCAGCCAGCGCTCAAACAGCGCCAGAGGTTCAGCGGGAAGATCGCGGCGGCGCAGGCCGCCACGGGTATACTCACGGCGCAGATGCGCGATTTGCTGCAGATCGTCGTTGTCAGACATGGCGTTTTCGATGTTGTCTTCAGGTGGCGCTATTGTGCGCCGCCCTCAGTAAAATCTCAACGCTTCGGATTTTGCAACTGGCAGTTATTCAGTACGATACGGTCACGTTTGTAGACCGTCACACTGTCGCCCTTCGACCAGAAGACATAGATACCGTCGGTGTATCGCGCACCGGAGGCAGAAATGCCCTGCGTCAGCGTTTGCTGCTGATTATCATAGATGAAACTCACCTGCTGGCGAGTGTTGTTCAGGTGAACGGTAAGCGGCTTTTCGTCACACTTATATTCGAGGGTATCTGTGTTCATTCGCTCCACAAACTGGTTGTAGTAGCTACATCCGGAGAGCATCAGGGGTAATATCAGCGTGACTACAGCGAGGGGTATTTTTTTCATTGGCTTGCCTTAAGACTTTCCCGGTCCCGGAGGGCTGATGCCCTCCCATTACACGGCTATTGTATCGGCAATGTGAAAACGACTCAGTCAGTTAACTCTGATTCTGCACCGGGTTGGCAGGGAAAATAGCGCCCAGTACCGTCGGCTCGCTGGCGCCTGTTACGGAAGGTAAATTCCCCGGCAGGCCGTTCAGCGTACGCCAGGCAAGCCAGGCAAACGCCAGCCCTTCCATATCATCGCCGCTGACGCCTGCTTCGTCGGTTGTCGACACTTCCGTTCCCGGCAACAGCCCTGCCAGACGCGCCATCAGCAGCGGATTACGGCTTCCGCCACCGCACACCAGTAAACGTTCGCAGCCGCCGCTCAGCAGCACCTGTTCGCTAATGGTTACGGCAGTGAGCTCCGTCAGTGTAGTCATCACGTCTTTAGCCGCCAGCCCTGGGTGCTTCGCCAGCTGGCGTTCCAGCCACCCATAGTTGAAATATTCACGCCCGGTGCTTTTCGGCGCCGGTAGTGCAAACCACGGATCGCTCAGCATCTCCTGGAGCAGCGGAAGGATCACCTTCCCTGAGCTTGCCCACTCGGCGTCTTTGTCGTAAGGCTTGCCGCACTGACGCCAAATCCAGGCATCCATCAGCATATTACCCGGCCCGGTATCGTGCCCTTTTACCGGCAGACCAGGGCACAGCATGGACAGATTCGCGATGCCGCCGATATTCAGCACAATGCGCCGCTCCTGCGGGTCAGCAAGAAGCGCGTGGTGAAAGGCGGGCACCAGCGGCGCCCCCTGCCCGCCCAGCGCAATATCGCGGCGGCGGAAATCCCCCACTACCGTGACGCCAGTACGAGCGGCAACAATGTTGTTGTCACCAATTTGCAGCGTATGCGGCGCCTCGCCGTCGGGCTCATGCCAGACCGTCTGACCGTGGCAGCCAATGGCTATCACGTCGCTTGCTTTAAGGTTTTCCTGTGCCATCAAAGCCAGCACGGCATCGGCGAACAAGTGGCCAAGGCGTGTGTCCAGTTGCCCATACTGCGACAGCGTCAGCTGCTGCCCCTGACAGATTGCCAGAATGGCTTCTTTCAGCGCAATGGGTATGGGGTACGACAGGCTGGCCTGTTGTGCAACCATGTTATCGTCCATTGCCGCCAGCACCACATCGACACCGTCAAGGCTGGTCCCCGACATCACACCTATATAGCGACCCGATTTCATACGCCTTCCTTAGTTCGTGACTGAGAGCCATCAATGAAACATAAACACTTTCTTAATGCCATGATCCAATAACAAAATTTCACAATTGGGCCTTCTGTCAGCGTCAATCAGGCGTCTGCGCCTGGTGGTGCAACGGTGGTTTAACCTTGGTTAAGCACAAAGCGTGTACAATTTTAAACAGATCATCGCAGAACATATGATCTGCGACGCAGAATTGCCATATAATTGCGGTGTACGGATGCTCTCAAGAGCGTTTCTTGGTGAACAGGAGATTCATAAATGATGTTACGTGTTTTGGCCGTTTCAATGATTGGTTTCACGCTTGCAGGTTGTGTCAGCAGCAGCGGCCTCTCCGGGGACGTGTATTCTGCATCCGAAGCCAAGCAGGTTCAGAATGTCACCTACGGGACGATTGTCCACACGCGTCCGGTGCAAATTCAGGGCGGTGATGATTCTAACGTCATCGGCGCAATTGGCGGTGCGGTACTGGGTGGCTTCCTCGGTAATACCATCGGGGGCGGTACAGGCCGGTCACTGGCAACCGCAGCGGGTGCTGTAGCAGGCGGCGTCGCGGGCCAGGGTGTCCAGGGGGCGGTGAACAAAACCCAGGGCGTTGAGCTGGAAATCCGCAAAGACGATGGCAACACCATCATGGTTGTGCAGAAACAGGGCGATACCCGTTTCTCCGCAGGTCAGCGCGTCGTGATGGCAAGCAATGGCAGCCAGGTGACCGTTTCACCACGCTAATTATCCGGCGTGTGGCGTATAGCCACACGCTTTTATTTACCTCCACGCATCTCATCTTCTTTTATTCACATTTTCTGCATCAAACTTACACTACGACATATAGCTTATTATTTTTCTGAAAGCAGACTTGCGCCTGCGCAATATTTACCTCTCGTGAATATTTTACACTTCATCTGTTCCAGGCCAATGCCTGCTTTTATTGGTGCTGCTCTTTGCAATACCGCACGTTGAGATTTTTAATATGCTTGGCAATAAATTCTTCCCGTTTAGGCGGTTAATGGTTTTCTTTGGCGCAACCATTTTCCTTATCGGTTTATTACATCTTATTTCAAGCCAGGTCATTTATCGTATTCCTACGATGACTCCGGCACTTTTCCCGGTGATGACCATTTTCCTGATGGTGTTCCACATTCTCATTGCCAGCTTTATGCTGATGAAATACCTGTGCGATAAGCACCGTTTATACCTGATGGCGATTGCCTGCGCCTTTGG
This sequence comes from Scandinavium sp. UTDF21-P1B, assembly GCF_040750395.1. Taxonomy (NCBI): domain Bacteria; kingdom Pseudomonadati; phylum Pseudomonadota; class Gammaproteobacteria; order Enterobacterales; family Enterobacteriaceae; genus Scandinavium; species Scandinavium sp. UTDF21-P1B. The sequence continues at coordinate 136,486 of NZ_JBFLVD010000010.1, read as the reverse complement.
CGGCTCGTCGGTGCTGATGCTCGGCACCCTCAGCAGCTACGCTGACTGGCTGCTCTGCGCATCCGTTTCAAGCGTGAATGTCAATGACGCTCTCATCTATTATTTTTTCCGTAACGTCATGATGGCAATATTGTTCACCACTTCAACATTTCTGTACAAATATCGCCATAGTGATATTCATACTCGCCGTAATCATATCCTTATTCTTACCGGACTTATCGGCTTTACCGTCATAACGTTGATTCTTTCCTGGTTATATTCAAGTCGTTCAGAGGGAATGAGTCTTGAACTTGTTGATAAATTGACTAAAATATTTACACCGCTATGGCATAACTATCTGATTGGCGGAATGGTTGCGCTTTGGTGTCTGACGTTAATCATTATGTTGGCGATGACCCGCCTGCGAAATATTTTCTGGTACAGCGGCTATCTGTTTTGCACGTTTTATATATTCATGCTCTTCCTGCTGCTGCCTGCCGTCTCCACTGAAGGGTATTCCTGGTATCAGTCGCGTCTGTTTGAAACAACCGCAACGCTGTTCCTTATTTTCGTTCTGCTCTGTGACGTATTTACTTTGTATAAAGAATCTAACAGCAAGTATGAAGACTCTTACCAAAACTCCATCCGTGACCCGATGACGCGCCTGTTTAATCGCAGCTTCTTCTATGACAGCCTGAAGCGCCATATGGCTGAAGTTTCACAGGAAAAGCCTGTGTCGGTTATCGTCTGCGATCTGGACCACTTCAAGCGCATCAATGACAACTATGGCCACCTGCAGGGAGATAAGGTGATTCAGTTTGTCGCTGGAATTTTACAGGGTACAACCCGGAAACAGGACGTTGCGGCCCGTATCGGCGGTGAAGAGTTTGCCCTGCTGCTGACGGACACCGATACCAGTGACGCACTGCAAATTGCCGAGCGGATCCGTCAGACGGTCTATCAGCATGATGAAGTAAGCAGCAACGGCCATCTTCCGGAGAAAATCACTATCAGCATGGGTCTGTTTACTGCCACACAAAAAGAAGCTGAACAGGAGGTTTGCGTTCAGCGCGCAGATGAAGCGATGTATCAGGCCAAAGAACAGGGCCGCAACCGGGTGGTTGTCTGGCTGAATTAAGAAAAAGGCCCTGCTGTGCAGGGCCTTGTGTATTCGATGAGCTGGCGCTTAATCTCTGGCCTGTAGCTCATTGATGTTCTGCTCCAGCTTACGAATGAGCCCAAGCAGAAGGTCGAGCTCTTCAGGCGAAATCCCGGAAAGAATTTCTCCCCGCGTTTTCCGGATCACCGCTTCCATATCTTCAATCAGCGGCTCGGCTTTCTCCGTCAGCTTGATACGTTTGGCACGGCGGTCATTAGCGCAGGTTTGACGCGAAATCAGACCTTTCTCTTCCAGCTGATCCAGCGTACGAACCAGAGAAGGCTGCTCAATGCCGATAGCCTTAGCCAGTTGAATTTGCGACTGTTCTGGCGGTAGCTGATGAATATTATGCAGCGTGACCCAGTGCGTCTGCGTTAATTCCAGAGGTTTCAGGCGATGGTCAATCAGAGCACGCCAAATGCGCACCAGTCGTGCCAGATCAGAACCCAGTGGCGATTCCAATTTCATCTCCTTATAATTAGCTTGCTAAGTTATTATACTGATTTTAGACTAGTGTGCAGCATTTAAATGACCAAAACAAATGTATCGCCTCATCCGCAGGCTGACACAATGATTTACACTGTTTACTATTCCGACCTGTCACCACAGGTTTGCGGTAATGGCACATTTGCAAAGGATTTTGTTCGTGGAGCTAACCTTTAACACACCCGGATTCCCGCTACAGGATTTAATCGTCGGCGCGTCCATCTATTTCCCTCCCTTGTTTAAAGCGGTGCTGCTCGGTTTCCCGATCTGGCTTATCGCCCATCGGCTGCTGCGCGACTGGATGTACGCAGGTGACGTCTGGCATCCGCTCTTAATGGATCTCTCCCTGTTCGCGCTGGCGGTTTGCACGGCGCTGATGCTGATCGTTGCGTGGTAAAATAACCTGATGAAAAAACTAAAATATTTCTCCACGCTCCTCGTTGCGGCGCTGGCTCTGATTGCCGTCTGGCTGGTCTGGAACTACTACATGCAATCGCCCTGGACGCGCGACGGGAAAATTCGCGCCGAGCAGGTCAGCATCACGCCGCAGGTTTCCGGCAGTATTACCGAGCTGAACGTGCGCGATAACCAGCAGGTCAAAGCTGGCGATGTGCTGTTCAGGCTGGATGCCACCCCCTTCCGCATTGCGGTGATGAACGCAAAAGCGCAGCAGGCAAAAGCGGTGTCGGATATGGCAAAAGCGCAGGCCGATCGGGACAAAGCACTGGCGGATATGGCGAAGGCTCGTCACGAAGCGGATCGCCGCCGTGATCTGCCGAAAAACTTCATCTCTGCAGAAGATCTCGATACGGTGAACATTGCGCTGCAAACGGCAAAAGCCAATGCAGAGGCCGCCGCAGCCAGCGTCGCCGCCGCGAAAGCCAGTGCGGATGCAGCCAGCGCAGAGCTTGAACATGCCAACTGGCAGCTCTCACAAACCGACGTCAAGGCACCTGTGGACGGCTGGGTCACCAATATGTCCACCCGAACGGGGGATTACGCCTCCGTTGGCCGCCCTGTCTTTGCGTTGATCGACAGCCACTCGTTTTACGTGCTCGGTTATTTCGAGGAAACAAAACTGCGCCATATCCAGCCTGGCGTACCGGCAAACGTCACGCTTTACAGCAACGGACAAACGTTACAGGGTCACGTAGCCAGCATTGGCCGGGCAATTACGGATCAAAGCGTTGGCGCTGACGGCAGTCTCGTGGCTGACGTTAAACCCACCATTCCGTGGGTAAGGCTGGCGCAGCGCGTGCCGGTGCGAATTGAGTTCGATAATCAGCCTCAGGATATCGTTCTGGTTTCCGGCACCACCTGTACCGTCTCACTCGGCGGTGAGTAATGAATTTTCCGGCGTTCTCCTGGCAATCACTCCCCTGGGTAAAAGCAACGCGCCCGCAGTGGCGCTACGCCCTGCGCAACGGCATTGCGATGTGCCTGGCCCTGAGCTTTGCCTACTATATCAATCTCGATCAGCCCTACTGGGCGATGACCTCTGCTGCCGTCGTCAGCTTTCCGACCGTCGGCGGGGTAATCAGTAAAAGTCTTGGCCGCATCGCCGGAAGTCTGCTTGGCGCCTGCGCCGCCATTCTGATTGCCGGTCATACCCTGACCGATCCGTGGCTGTTCCTCTTAGGCCTGTCAGCGTGGATTGCGTTCTGCACCTGGACCTGCGCGATGTACATGAATAATGTCGCCTACGCCTTCCAGCTTGCGGGATATACCTGCGCGATCATCGCGTTTCCCATGGTCAACGTGGTAGATGCCACCCATATCTGGGACATTGCTCAGGCCCGCGTATGCGAGGTCATACTTGGGATTCTGTGCGGCGCGATGATGATGATGATCATGCCCAGCACCTCCGACGGGACGGCGCTACTGACGGCGCTGAAAAAAATGCACGCCCGCATTCTCGAACATGCCAGCCTGCTGTGGCAGCCGGAAAACAGCGATGCCGTTCGCACCGCCCATGAAAGCATGATCGGCCAAATTCTGACGATGAACCTGCTGCGCATTCAGGCCTTCTGGAGCCATTATCGCTTTCGTCGTCAGAACAGCCTGCTGAACGCGCTCCTTCACCAGCAGCTCCGTCTGACCAGCGTGATTTCCAGCCTTCGTCGTATGCTGGTCAACTGGCCCGATTCTCCGAAGAACATCCGCGAGGTCCTTGAGAACCTGTTTGTCGAACTGGCGCGCCCCAACGCGGATGCTTACACGGTGGCACGGATCATTGCTCCGCTGGCACCGCACGACCCTCAGGATTTCCGCCATCGTGCATTCTGGCAAAGGCTGCGTTATTTTTGCCGTATCTATCTGAGCACCAACCGCTGGATCCTGCGGCTGGAAAACGCCTCGGCCATCACTGAATTTGACGTACCGGCAGCGCCTGCGCTCGCCCGCCGGACCGACCACGCCGAAGCGCTATGGAATGGTATTCGCACCTTTTGTGCGCTGGTTGCCGTAGGCGCATGGGCCATCAATACGCAGTGGTCTTCAGGTCCGGCCGCGCTGACGCTGGCGGCCATCTGCTGCGTCCTGTACTCCGTTTCACCTTCGCCCTTCAACTCGCTGACGTTGCTGTTGCGCACCCTGCTGTGGCTTTCGCTGTTCAGCTTTGCGGTGAAGTTTGGCCTGATGGTTCAGATAAGCGATCTGTGGCAGTTCCTGCTGTTTCTGTTCCCCCTCATCATTACGATGCAGCTGTTCAAGTTACAGATGCCGAAATATGCGGGGCTGTGGGGGCAACTGATTGTATTTATGGGGTCGTTTATCTCAGTGACGAATCCGCCAGTCTATGATTTCGGTGGTTTTCTGAACGACAATCTGGCAAAAATTATCGGCGTAGGTATGGCGTGGCTGGCTTTCGCCGTGCTGAAACCGGGCTCGGATGCGCGTAAAAGCCGCCGACACATCCGGGCGTTACGGCGTCACTTTGTCGATCAGCTCAGCCGCCATCCGCAGCACAGCGAGCACGAATTTGAATCGCTGGTTTATCACTACATCAGTCAACTTAGCAACAGCCAGGACCTCCTCGCCCGCCGCTGGCTACTGCGCTGGGGCGTAGTGCTGCTGAACTGTTCCCATGTTGTCTGGCAGCTTCGCGACTGGGAAACGCGTTCCGACCCGCTGGTTCAGGTGCGGGATCTGTGTATCAGCCTGCTGCGGGATGTGATGAGCGAGCGTGGCGTCCAGCAGCGCCCACTGGCCTCTGCGCTGACGGAACTACAGCGAATTTATGAAACGCTCGGCCACCACCACCAGCCCGCAGCTCGCGAACTGGCGTCGATTGTCTGGCGCCTGTACTGTTCGTTACTCCAGCTGGAACAGGCTCCGCCGGAAGGCACGCTCGTAGAAAGCGCTACTTGATAACGCCGCAGGCATAGCGTGCGCCTCCACCGCCCAGCGGTTTGGGTTGATCGGACATATTATCGCCACCAACGTGGATCATTAGCGCTTTGCCTTTGATTTCATCCAGTTTTTTCAGGCGAGGAGCAAGAACCGGCTGAGTAGCCTTACCGTCATTGTTGACCACCAGCACCGGCAAATCGCCGAGATGCCCCATGCCGTTTGGTCCTTCATGCTTACCCGAATGGTCGGGATCCAGATGCCCGCCTGCCGCTTCGGCAGCGCTGGCTTTACCCTCTTTCATTGCGGGTTGACAGCTCCCTTTGGCGTGAACGTGAAAACCATGTTCTCCCGGCGGCAAGGCCTTGAGGTCGGGCGCAAATTCCAGCCCTTTATCCGTCTCGGTAATTTTCACCTCGCCAATGGATTGCCCAACGCCCTGGGAAGTGACCAGATTCATCTCCACATCCGTACTGGCCGCGTACGCGCCCGTGGAAATGACCATCGCAATTAACGTGAGAGTGACTCGTTGCATAGAACCTCCAAAAAGAAAGTGTCCCTGATAAGTCTATACCAGGGACACTTTTTTGGACGGAACCAGAGCGTAAAGCGGAATTAAGGTACGTCGTAGCCGAGCGCGGCTTTACGAATGCGGAACCACTGTTGGCGGGTCATCTCCAGATGCTCTGCCGCAATGGCGGAACGCACGCGTTCAATTTTACCTGAGCCAATGATAGGCAATGGCTGAGACGGTAAGCGCATCACCCAGGCGTAGACCACCTGCTCAATGCTTTCTGCATTCAGTTCTTTCGCTACCTGAGCCAGCTCATCGCGCAGCGGCTGATATTTGTCGTCATTGAACAGGCTACCGCCGCCGAGGCAGGACCACGCCATCGGACGCACGCGCAACTGCTGCAGCTGATCGAGCGTGCCGTCCAGCAACAGCGGCTGGTGCACCGGCGAAAGCTCAACCTGATTAGTGGCAAGCGTAAACGGCAGGCGCGACTGCAACAGAGAGAACTGCGCAGGCGTGAAGTTTGAGACGCCAAAGTGGCGCACCTTGCCGCTCTGGTGCAGTTCAGTAAACGCTTCCGCGACTTCGTCGGCATCCATCAGCGGATCCGGACGGTGGATCAGCAGTAAATCGAGGTGATCCGTCGCCAGATTTTTCAGCGACTGCTCCGCACTGCGCACGATATGGTCGCGATCGGTAATGTAGTGGCCAATGACGTTTTCCGGATTCGCGGTAGTCGCGATACCACACTTGCTGACCACTTCCATACGGGAACGCAGGTGCGGAGCCAGCTTCAGGGCTTCACCAAAGGCCGCTTCGCACAGGTAGCCGCCGTAAATATCTGCGTGATCGACCGTGGTAACACCCAGATCCAGATGTTCTTCAATAAAGCTGACCAGCTGCTGCGGGGACATGTTCCAGTCCATCAGGCGCCAGTAGCCCATTACAAAGCGGGAGAATTCCGGGCCGTTTGGCGCGAGGGTAATACGCTGAACCATAAATGCTTCCTCAACAGAAAAATTTCATCGAGTATACGCACATTCAGCGCTAAAACAGTGAGGGCTGATCGGGTTCTTCAGGTATTGTGGGTTTGTTTGCGCGGATTTTGCGCAGAAGACGCTGGCGACACAGGCGTAGCACCTCCTGTTTCTGAGCATCGGTGAACTGCTGCCAGTTGAAGCGCTCTTCGCGGCTACGCAGGCAGCCGCGGCAATAGCCACGCTCATCAGACTGACAAATACCCCGGCAAGGACTTTGAACCGGGAAAAACTCCAGCTGCTCTGCCACATCGCCCCCCTGTTTTCCGCTTACTTTCATTGAAGCCTGATAATGCGCATCCTGCAACCTTCTCACTTTTCACTTGCATTAGACCGATCGGTCTACTACATTGAGCGCCATGAACAGACCAATCGAACACGACACCCGCGAACACATCCTCGCCACCGGCGAGAGCCTGTGCATGCATCGCGGCTTTACCGGAATGGGCCTGAGCGAGCTCCTGAAAACGGCGGAAGTGCCGAAGGGTTCGTTCTATCACTATTTCCGCTCTAAAGAAGCGTTTGGCGTGGCGATGCTTGAGCGACACTATGCCGACTATCACCGTCGCCTGGCTGAACATTTTGCGCACGGTGAAGGCAACTACCGCGACAGGCTGCTGGCTTACTATCAGCACACGCTCAACCAGTTTTGCCAGCAGGGCATCATCAGCGGTTGTCTGACGGTCAAACTCTCCGCCGAAGTTTGCGATCTTTCGGAAGTCATGCGCACGGAGATGAACAAAGGAGCCAGCCAGATTATCGTGCTGTTGACCCACGCGCTGGATGAAGGCCGCAAAGAAGGCTGCCTGACTTTCCAGGGCGATGCGCATACCCAGGCGGAAGTGCTCTACTCCTTATGGCTGGGCGCGAATCTGCAGGCCAAGATATCCCGCAGTGCGACGCCGCTGGAAAGCGCGCTCGAACATGCGAAAACGATGATTGCCGCACCGGGGCTGTAGTCCACATACGGCAGGTTAAGCAGGCCTTTCCCGGCTTAACAACGACTAACGGAAAATCAGCACGTTGATTTTCTTTTTTTATCGAATCACCAGACGACCGGTCTACTCAGGAGTCACCATGTCACGATCCAAACTGTTTACCCCGCTCAAGGTTGGCGCAGTTACTCTGCCTAACCGCGTACTGATGGCGCCGCTGACGCGTCTGCGCAGCATCGAGCCGGGTGATATCCCGACGCCGCTGATGGGCGAGTACTACCGCCAGCGCGCAAGCTCAGGGCTTATCATCTCTGAAGCTACGCAGATTTCTGCCCAGGCGAAAGGCTACGCCGGTGCTCCAGGTCTTCATAGCGAGGAACAGATTGCCGCGTGGAAAAAAATTACCGCGGGCGTCCATGCCGAGCACGGTCATATGGCGGTTCAGCTGTGGCACACCGGCCGCATCTCCCACACCAGCCTCCAGCCCGGAGGCAAGGCGCCAGTGGCCCCTTCCGCACTGAGCGCAGGCACGCGTACTTCTCTGCGTGATGCCAACGGCAACGCAACCCGTGAAGATACTTCTCTGCCACGCGCGCTCGAACTGGATGAAATCCCGGGTATCGTGAACGATTTCCGTCAGGCTGTCGCTAACGCTCGCGAAGCCGGTTTCGATCTGGTTGAGCTGCACTCTGCACACGGTTATCTGCTACACCAGTTCCTGTCACCGTCTGCTAACCATCGTACCGATCAGTATGGCGGCAGCATCGAAAACCGCGCCCGCCTGGTGCTGGAAGTGGTCGATGCCGTCAGCAAAGAGTGGAGCGCTGATCGTATCGGTATCCGCGTATCGCCAATCGGTTCTTTCCAGAACACCGACAACGGTCCGAACGAAGAAGCCGATGCGCTGTACCTGATTGAAGAACTCGGTAAACGCGGGATTGCCTATCTGCATATGTCCGAGCCGGACTGGGCTGGCGGTCAGCCCTACACCGAAGAATTCCGTCGTAAGGTGCGCGAGCGCTTCCATGGCCCAATCATTGGCGCTGGCGCTTACACGCCGGAGAAAGCCGAAGATCTGATTGAAAAAGGCCTGATAGACGCCGTCGCCTTTGGCCGCGCCTATATTGCCAACCCGGATCTGGTTGCGCGTCTGGAACGCAAAGCTGAGCTGAACCCACAGCGCCCGGAAAGTTTCTACGGCGGCGGAGCGGAAGGTTACACCGATTACCCTGCCCTCTAATCCTGCATTGATAGCGGCGCATAAGCGCCGCTATACTGATATTCCTGATGTACAAACAACACTTTAAGGGGAAGAGTATGCGCCTGCTTCACACCATGCTGCGTGTTGGCAATCTGCAACGTTCAATCGAGTTTTACACCAACGTGCTGGGCATGACGCTGCTGCGCACCAGCGAAAACCCGGAATATAAATACTCCCTCGCCTTCGTTGGCTACGGCCCGGAAAGCGAAGAAGCCGTTATCGAACTGACCTATAACTGGGGCGTCGATAGCTACGACATCGGCACGGCATACGGCCATATCGCGCTGAGCGTGGACAATGCGGCAGAAGCCTGCGAACGCATTCGCAACAACGGCGGCAACGTTACCCGCGAAGCGGGCCCGGTCAAAGGTGGTTCGACCATCATCGCCTTCGTGGAAGATCCCGATGGCTATAAAATTGAACTGATCGAAGCAAAAGACGCCGGTAAGGGTCTTGGCAACTAAGGTTCAGGGGTGCTCAGGCACCCTTTTTTACGCCCACCTTTGCTGCAACTGCTGGCAAAATTTGCCATAATGCGCGCTACTTTTTTGTATGCTTAAGAGATCCAGATGTCCGACAACGCTCAACGTAATGCTCTGTGCGACCGCTTCCGTGGTTTTTATCCTGTCGTTATCGATGTAGAAACCGCGGGCTTTAACGCTAAAACGGATGCGCTGCTGGAAGTCGCCGCCGTGACGTTAAAAATGGACGAGGAAGGCTGGCTGATGCCGGACAGCACACTGCATTTTCACGTTGAACCGTTCGAAGGCGCAAACCTGGTGCCTGAAGCGCTGGCGTTTAACGGCATTGATCCGAATGACCCGGAACGCGGCGCGGTCAGCGAATACGATGCGCTGCACGCCATTTTTAAAGAAGTACGCAAGGGCATGAAGGATCAGGAGTGCAACCGCGCCATTATGGTCGCCCACAACGCCACGTTCGATCACAGCTTTATGATGGCCGCCGCCGAGCGAGCCGGGCTTAAGCGTAACCCTTTCCACCCGTTCGTGACCTTTGATACCGCAGCGCTGAGCGGCCTTGCACTGGGTCAGACCGTGCTGTCAAAAGCGTGTATCACGGCAGGGATGGAATTTGACGGTACTCAGGCGCATTCGGCGCTGTACGACACTGAACAGACCGCGCAGCTATTTTGTGAAATCGTCAACCGGTGGAAACGTCTCGGCGGCTGGCCGTTGCCTGTCGCTGAAAATGCGTAATAAAAAAAGCGACCTGAAGGTCGCTTTTTTTTATGCTGCCAGCAGGATTACTCTGCCGCCTGCTCGTCGTCTTTATACTTCGCAGCCGTCTCTTTGATCAGCTGCTGCAGTTCACCGCGCTGATACATTTCGATCAGGATGTCGCAGCCGCCAACCAGCTCACCGTCAACCCAAAGCTGCGGGAAAGTCGGCCAGTTTGCGTACTTAGGCAGCTCGGCGCGGATGTCCGGGTTTTGCAGAATATCTACGTAAGCAAAGCGCTCACCGCAGGCAGACAGCGCCTGAACCGCCTGAGCAGAGAAACCGCAGCTCGGCAGCTTCGGAGACCCCTTCATGTACAGAAGGATTGGGTTTTCGGCGATTTGGGTCTGGATTTTCTCAAGAGTCGTGCTCATTGTCTTGCTTCCTCAAACTTCTTTTTTATGACTGTAGCTGCTAAGTGTAACGCCAACGGCAGCCGTCAGAAATAACATTTTGTTCACGCAAATGCATTTTACCTCTGACGCCGTAAAGTTGCCTTAAAAATATGTGTTTATCGGCAAACTCCGAGAACAACTTGAGCGTTTTTCGTGCGCCTTATGTCCGAATTGATGTAATTTTTTGCAGTTGCTAACGAAATGGATCATTCAATAGAAAAAGTGTATTAACAACCAAGGTTTTTATGCATTAGAATTGATGCGTTTTGTCAATCATACCCAGGCATGACTGTTTGCCTGCCTAACAGAGGAATGCTCAGTGGCGCGGATAAATAAAATCTCGATCACGCTCTGTGCTTTACTGTTTACATCGTTGTCGATTACGCCTTTGTCTCATGCGTCTGAACAGGCGCGGTCTTCCGCATCCCAGAAATCGCATCAGGCCAAGACGGACCGTAAAAAACGAACCAGCGGCAACAAAAGCAAAACCACTGCGAAAACAAAAACAACCAGCAAAAAGAAAACCACGCTCAAGAGCAAACCTGCTATTTCCGCCAGCAAAAAGACCTCCACGCGCAAAACCCACAGCCCCGCCCTGAAAACCGCTTCGGCAAAAATGGTGCAGAAATGCAGCGTTCGCAAGGGGCATAAAAAGAAATGCGTGACCGAGGAAGTCAAACCGCTGACCATTGCCGATGCGCATAAAGTCCGCGTGCAAAAAGCGCAGAAAACCGCAATGAATAAACTGATGGGCCAGATTGGTAAGCCATACCGTTGGGGTGGTACGTCGCCGCGCACCGGTTTCGACTGCAGCGGTCTGGTCTATTATGCGTATAAAGATTTGGTCAAGTTCCGCATTCCTCGCACCGCGAATGAGATGTATCACCTGCGTGATGCCCGGGCCGTTGAACGTGGTGAACTGGAAAGTGGCGATCTGGTCTTCTTCCGCACTCGTGGTCGCGGCACTGCCGATCATGTTGGCGTGTATGTTGGCGGCGGGAAATTTATTCAGTCTCCACGTACCGGGCGAGATATCCAGATTACCTCCCTCAGTGAAGACTACTGGGCCAACCACTACGTTGGTGCTCGCCGCGTAATGACGCCGAAAACCATTCGTTGATCCCCTGCCCCGTCGTTTCAGCGTCGGGGTAAGTTCCTCTTTAGCCACATCTTTTAATTTGCTACCCTATCCATACTCAATACAGGGTTATTGAGTCTTAAAATAATAGGGAGAATAAGCAATGTCATTCGAATTACCTGCATTACCGTATGCAAAAGACGCTCTCGCGCCGCACATTTCTGCTGAAACGCTGGAATACCATTACGGAAAACACCACCAGACCTACATCACCAACCTCAACAATCTGATCAAAGGCACGGCTTTTGAAGGCAAAACGCTGGAGGATATTGTTCGCACTTCTGAAGCGGGCGTGTTCAACAACGCCGCTCAGGTGTGGAACCACACCTTCTACTGGCACTGCCTGGCACCCAACGCCGGCGGCGAACCTGCAGGCGCTGTCGCTGCGGCCATCAACGAAAGCTTCGGCAGCTTTGCGGATTTCAAAGCGCAGTTTACCGATGCAGCCGTCAAAAACTTCGGTGCAGGCTGGACCTGGCTTGTGAAAAAAGCGGACGGCAAACTGGCTATCGTTTCCACCTCGAACGCAGGCACGCCGCTGACGACGGATGCAAAACCGCTGCTGACCGTAGATGTGTGGGAGCACGCCTATTATATCGACTACCGTAACGCCCGTCCGAACTATCTCGAGCACTTCTGGGCGCTGGTAAACTGGGAATTTGTCGCGAAGAACCTGGCGGCATAATGCCTGGCCCGGCGGTGCCTGCCGCCGGGCATATTATCAGTGGCTGGAATACGCTTCTTCAGGCTGGCGACGGCCGCTGAACAGCACCACCAGCAGCGCCACACCCGCGATAACCGCGCCCATCACTGGCACAAAACTGTAGCCCAGACCACCGGAAATAACCGCTCCGCCAGCAGCCGCGCCCAGCGCATTGCCCAGATTAAATGCCCCGATATTGACCGAGGACGATAGCCCCGGAGCTTCGTGCGCCACGCGCATAACGCGCATTTGTAAAGGTGGAACCACGGCGAACGTCGCAGCACCCCAGACAACCATGCTTATCGCTGCACCGATTTCGTTCTGCGCTACCCACGGAATCGCCACCATCACGGCAATCAGCAGCAGTAAAAAACCTTTCAGCGTGCCGGTCACCGAGCGGTCAGCAAACTTACCACCCAGATAGTTACCGATGGAGAACCCAACGCCAATCAGCACCAGCATTGCCGTAACAAACAGCGGCGACGCTGAGGTAATGTTGTGCAGCACCGGTGCGATATAAGTGTAAAGCGTAAACATCGCGCCAGCGCCCAGAACGGTGGTTAACAGCGCAGATAAAACCTGGGGACGCATCAGCACGGACATTTCCTGCTTCACATTCGGACGTTCACCACCGGTGCCTTTTGGTAATGAGAACCACAGGCTCATCATCGCCACCACGCCCAGACCGGTCGTTGCCAGGAATGACATACGCCAGCCGATGGTTTCACCCAGCCAGGTCGCTGCCGGTACACCGCCGATATTGGCAATCGTCAGCCCCATAAACATGGTTGCCACCGCGCTCGCCTGCTTGTGTTTGGGCACCACGCTCGCGGCCACAACAGATCCCAGACCAAAGAAAGCACCGTGGTTAAGGCTGGTGATGATGCGAGAGAGCAATAATGTGGTGTAGTCCGGTGCAATAGCCGACAGCACGTTGCCGAGCGTAAAAATCGCCATCAGAAAGATAAGCGCATTGCGGCGAGCGCGATGTGACAGCAGCAGAGTCATTAACGGCGCGCCAACCATCACACCGATTGCGTAAGCGCTGATCAGCATGCCTGCTACGGGAATCGAAACATCCACGCCTTTAGCGATAACGGGCAATAGCCCCATGGGCGAGAACTCGGTAGTGCCGATAGCAAATGCGCCGATTGCCAACGCCAGCAGTGGAAAATTGATTTTCATGTTACGACTCCGGTTAACCCTTTCCAGTAAAGGGCACGACAACAGAAGTCAAAAGCATGACATCAATCACAAAAAAACAGAAGTAAACAAAATGGCAAAAGATTTTTGCTAATTTGGTAACAATCAGACGGGGGTGGTGATGGAGGAAGAGGACTCTCCCTCCGGATAAATCAGTGTAACACCGCAGTCAGCCCGGCGGCGACAATGAGTGCCAGAGCGATCACAGTGGTCATCAGAGAGAGCTTCAGGTCGGTACTCATCAATTATTCTCCTTTTTATCCCCACAACAAAAGTGAGCCTGCTCATTTTTGCACACTTCAGGCTGAAAATCTTCCAGGTTTTAGAGCCATAGCGATTTTTCTCTTCCCCTTTGCCTCAGAATCAGACAAAATTCCACGCTAATTTAAAAGCGTACCAGCCATTGACCCCCTCCTGTCGTCCTGTGTCGTATCCCGGCGTACCGCAATTCAAATGAATTGTGTTAAGGGTGTGTAAAGGCAAACGTTTACGTGCCGGTCATCAGGCGTAAGGAAAGGGTCTGGAGTGAGAACGAATGGCAACAATTAAAGATGTAGCGAAGCGCGCAAACGTTTCCACTACAACCGTGTCACATGTTATTAACAAGACGCGTTTTGTCGCAGAAGAAACACGCAACGCCGTGTGGGCGGCAATCAAAGAGCTGCACTACTCCCCAAGTGCCGTAGCGCGCAGCCTGAAGGTCAATCACACCAAAACTATTGGCCTGCTGGCCACCAGCAGTGAAGCGGCTTATTTTGCGGAAATCATTGAAGCCGTTGAAAAAAACTGTTTCGAAAAGGGTTATACCCTGATTCTTGGCAACGCCTGGAACAACCTGGAAAAACAGCGTGCTTATCTCTCTATGATGGCGCAAAAGCGCGTCGATGGCCTGTTGGTGATGTGTTCTGAATATCCGCAGCCGGTACTCGACATGCTGGAAGAGTATCGCCATATTCCGATGGTCGTGATGGACTGGGGTGAAGCCAAAGCCGACTTCACCGACTCGGTGATCGATAACGCTTTCCAGGGCGGCTATCTTGCCGGGCGCTACCTGGTCGAACGCGGCCACCGCGATATCGGCGTGATCCCAGGCCCAATGGAGCGCAACACCGGCGCTGGCCGTCTGGCCGGATTCATGAAAGCCATGGAAGAAGCGCAAATTACCGTGCCGGAAAACTGGATCGTTCAGGGCGACTTTGAACCGGAATCCGGCTACCGCGCCATGCAGCAGATGATTGCGCAACAGCCACGCCCTACCGCGGTCTTCTGTGGCGGTGACATCATGGCGATGGGCGCACTCTGTGCCGCCGATGAACACGGCCTTCGCGTGCCTCAGGATATTTCGGTGATCGGATATGACAACGTGCGCAACGCTCGCTTCTTCACCCCAGCGCTGACCACCATCCATCAGCCAAAGGATTCCCTTGGGGAAGCCGCCTTCGATATGCTGCTGGACCGAATCGTCAACAAGCGCGAAGAGTCACAGTCCATTGAGGTCCACCCACGCCTGATCGAGCGCCGTTCAGTGGCAGACGGCCCGTTCCGCGATTACCGCCGCTAATCTCTGTGCGGAGCCGGTCAATCCGGCTCCTGCAGCCACTCTTTATTTAGCGTTTCGCTGTCCCCAAGATACTCCAGCAGCCAGCTCAGGGCCGGGGACATATCATTTTGCTGCCACGTCAGGCAGCATGCCGCATCCGGGAACGGGTTCTCAAGATCCAATGCCACCCACTCGCCGCTATCGATGTAAGGCCGTGCAAAATGCGTTGGCACCATTCCGGCGCACAGCCCTGCCGAAAGGCACGTTGCAGAAGATTCCCAGTCCGGCACCACGATACGCTTCTGATTATCCAGCAGCCAGGTGATGCGCTTAGGCAAAGAGCGGGAGGTATCCTCGCGCACCAGAGAAGGCCAGTTGCGCAACACCTCGTCGCTCAGCGGTCCCGGCATTTGAGCCAGAGGATGTTGATTCGACACCACGCAGCTCCAGCTCAGCATGCCCATATCGCGAAACGCATAGCGTCCACCGACCGGAATCGCCTGCGTTGCCCCGATCGCCAGCTCAACTCGCCCGTCCGACAGTGCATCCCAGACGCCGTTGAACACTTCCTGGAAAACGCACAGCTCCACGTCCTGGAAATGACGGTAGAAATCGACAATCAGCTGCCGGGTACGCTCCGGGCGCACGATGTTATCCACGGCAATGGCCAGATTGCCACGCCATCCGTTAGCGATCTGTTGGCACTGCTGACGGGTGATCTGCATTTTTTTGATAACAGACCGCCCTTCCTTCAAAAACCAGACGCCAGCGGGGGTGAGCTCCACGTCGCGATGACGTCGTTCAAACAGCGGCACTGCCAGCCATTCTTCGAGCTGACGCACGGTGTAGCTTACCGCTGAAGGCACGCGGTGCAGCTCCTGCGCTGCCGCGCTAAAGCTTCCGTTGCGGGCGACCGCATCCACCACTTCAAGGGAATATTCAGACCACATTTTCTGCCTGCAAAAATTTTGAATTCACCAGACAAATATTAGCGTTTCACAAGCGAAGTTGCACTCCCTACACTCAGCAGCCTGGTACACCTGCAATGAGAAAGAGAAAGATGATGCAACCTGGGAAAGGATTTTTATGCTGGCTGGGGGGCTTAAGCGTGCTCGGTTTTTTGGCAACCGACATGTATCTGCCCGCTTTTGCCGCGATTCAGAATGATTTACAAACCCCTGCAGCCGCCGTTAGCGCAAGCCTGAGTCTGTTCCTGGCCGGTTTTGCTTTCGCTCAGTTGCTGTGGGGGCCGCTTTCCGATCGCTACGGACGGAAACCCGTGCTGCTAATCGGCCTTGCCATCTTCGCTGTCGGCTGTATCGGCATGCTGTGGGTACGCGATGCCACGCTGCTGCTGGTGCTGCGCTTTGTGCAGGCCGTTGGCGTATGCGCCGCAGCCGTTACCTGGCAGGCAATGGTCACCGATTATTACCCAGCCCAGCGTACCAACCGAATTTTCGCCACCATCATGCCGCTGGTGGGGCTTTCTCCGGCGCTGGCGCCGCTGCTGGGCAGTTGGATCCTGCATCACTTCGAATGGCAGGCCATCTTCGCGACGCTGTTCGGGATTACGCTCCTGCTGATGATCCCGGCCCTGCGCCTGAAAAAACCGGCCCGGGAATTCCATCAAGAAGAAAAGCCGCTGACCTTTATGGCCCTGCTGCGCTCGCAGGATTATCGCGGTAACGTACTCATTTATGCCGCCTGCTCCGCCAGCTTCTTCGCCTGGCTTACCGGATCACCGTTCATTCTGAATGCAATGGGCTACGGCCCGACGGTGATCGGCCTGAGCTACGTTCCACAGACTATCGCTTTCCTGGTAGGTGGTTATGGCTGTCGCGCGGCGCTACAAAAATGGCAAGGTCAGCAGATGCTTCCGTGGTTGCTGATGGCCTTTGCCCTGAGCGTCGCTGGCACCTTTGCCGTCGGTCTCACCGCTGGCAGCTCGCTGACCGCCTTGCTCATCCCCTTCTGCCTTATGGCGATGGCGAACGGCGCAATCTATCCGATTGTCGTGGCGCAGGCGTTGCGTCCGTTCCCGCAGGCGACTGGTCGCGCGGCAGCGCTGCAAAATACGCTGCAGCTGGGGCTGTGCTTCCTCGCAAGCCTGGTGGTCTCGACACTGATTGCCACTCCGCTGTTGACCACGACCAGCGTAATGCTTGCGACGGTCGTACTGGCGGCCCTAGGCTACCGGATGCAGGCCACGGCGAATGACAAAGTGGCCGAAGAATCTCACGCATAATGACGTTAGCAATTATGTAATAATTCGGTCATTAGTTTGCTAACATTTTTTATTGAACCTGACATTTTTGCGGCCTATACTGAGACCGGTATTACATAAATACGATAAAAATTAGCGATTAACGAGGGAACGGATTTCCCTCCATTCACCACGGAAGGCCTTTCGGCAAGGGATATCTCCCTTCCTCTGTTCTACGTCGGATAGCAGACTCACGGAACTTTCGTGAGAGTTCTCACATAACCCAAAAAGCGTCTACGCTGTTTTAAGGTTCTGATCACAAGCCGCGTGATGGAGAAGCTATGAGTTCATCGTGTATAGAAGAAGTAAGCGTACCCAATGATGACTGGTCCCGTATCGTCAGCGAACTGCTGAGCCGGGCGGGCATCAGGATCAATGGTTCCGCACCCGCAGACATCCGGGTCAATAATCCCCTGTTCTTTAAACGCGTGCTGCAGGAAGGGTCACTGGGATTAGGCGAAAGCTATATGGATGGCTGGTGGGAATGCGAACGGCTGGATGTGTTTTTCCATCAGGTGTTACGCGCCGGGCTCGAAAGCCAGCTCCCCCACCATTTAAAAGACACACTCCGCATCGCAGGCGCCCGCCTGCTCAATCTGCAAAGTAAGAAGCGCGCCTGGATAGTCGGTAAAGAGCATTACGATTTAGGCAATGATTTATTCAGCCGCATGCTCGACCCTTTTATGCAGTATTCCTGCGCTTACTGGAAAGACGCCGAAACGCTCGAACAGGCGCAACAGGCAAAGCTGGATCTTATCTGTCAGAAACTGCAGCTACAGCCGGGCATGCGGGTGCTGGACATCGGCTGCGGCTGGGGTGGGCTGGCGTATTACATGGCGAAAAATTACGGGGTCAGCGTGGTTGGCGTGACCATTTCTGCGGAGCAGCAGAAAATGGCACAGGCGCGCTGTGAAGGGCTGGACGTGCAAATCCTGTTGCAGGACTATCGGGATTTGCAGGATCAATTCGACCGCATCGTCTCTGTCGGCATGTTCGAGCACGTCGGACCAAAAAACTACGCCACCTATTTTGACGTCGTTGACAGAAACCTGAAGCCGGATGGCCTGTTCCTGCTGCATACAATCGGCTCGAAGAAAACGGACAACAACGTTGATCCCTGGATCAACAAGTATATCTTCCCGAACGGCTGTCTGCCCTCCGTACGCCAGATTGCCTGCGCCAGCGAACCGCATTTTATAATGGAAGACTGGCATAACTTTGGTGCCGACTACGATACCACGCTGATGGCCTGGCACGATCGTTTCCAGAAGAGCTGGCCAGACATTGCGGACAACTATTCAGAGCGATTTAAACGCATGTTCTCGTATTATTTGAACGCCTGCGCCGGTGCATTTCGCGCCCGTGACATTCAGCTCTGGCAGGTGGTGTTCACGCGCGGAACTGAAGGCGGTTTACGCGTCGCACGTTAAAATAAACCCCGGCTCGCCGGGGTTTTCTTTTATTATTCTGCGCTGACTGCTGGTTTCGCTGCGGCCTCTTTCGCCGCCAGCACCCGTTCAACCGTATCGACGACCGCCTGAGTTTGCGGGTCAATCTCAATATTGACCTTCTCGCCCAGCTTCTTCTTGCCAAGCGTTGTGCGTTGAAGCGTTTCCGGGATCAGGTGAACGCAGAAGCGTGTGGATGTCACTTCACCCACCGTCAGGCTGATGCCATCGATACCAATAAACCCTTTATAGAGAATATATTTCATCAGAGACGAGTCCTGAACCTTAAACCAGATCTGACGGTTATTCTCAGAGGTCAGGATTTTTGCCACGTCCGCGGTCGTCATGATGTGGCCGGACATTAAATGACCGCCGATTTCATCATTAAAGCGTGCGGCGCGCTCCACGTTCACCACATCGCCCTCTTTGAGCTCGCCAAGATTGGTAATGCGCAGCGTCTCTTTCATCAGGTCAAAGCTGATTCGATCACCGTTGATTTCGGTAACCGTCAGGCAGCAGCCGTTGTGGGCAATGGACGCGCCAGTTTCAATGCCATCAAGCATATGTGCTGGCATTTCAACGATATGGGTACGAAAATTTGGTTTTTCATCGATGGACACCACTTTCGCTGTGCCCTGAACGATACCAGTAAACATGCCTTAAGCTCCTGTATCTACGAGGACGGAAATCATCACCGCCTTTTATATCCCGCACAATAACAGTTGCATTTCGGCCTTGCCAGTCAGAGGGCACTTACTGCCATTTTTTGACTGGCTTAATGGCTATGAGTCGCTACAATATATTCGAAAATTCCCCTGCTCTTTCTTCTTGCTGCCAGTTACGGCGGCTTTTTTAGTCTCTTCAACAATAACAATATAAAAAGGTACTCACGTGCAAAAGTACGTCACTGAAGCGCGCCAGCTTCTCGCGCTGGCAATACCGGTCATCCTTGCCCAGGTCGCTCAGACCGCAATGGGCTTCGTCGATACGGTCATGGCGGGTGGCTACAGTGCTACCGATATGGCCGCCGTCGCCATCGGCACCTCTATCTGGCTGCCAGCCATTCTGTTTGGTCACGGCCTGCTGCTGGCGTTGACGCCCGTCATTGCGCAACTGAACGGTTCCGGCCGCCGCGATCGTATCGGCTATCAGGTTCGTCAGGGGTTCTGGCTGGCCGGTTTCGTCAGCGTACTGGTCATGATCGTGCTATGGAATGCTGGTTACATCATTCATGCCATGCATAACATCGATCCTGAACTGGCGAATAAAGCCGTTGGCTACCTGCGTGCGTTGTTGTGGGGCGTGCCGGGCTATCTGTTCTTCCAGGTTTGCCGTAACCAGTGCGAAGGACTGGCGAAAACAAAACCGGGCATGGTGATGGGTTTTATTGGCCTGCTGGTGAACATCCCGGTGAACTATATCTTTATTTACGGTCATTTCGGCATGCCCGAACTCGGCGGCGTCGGCTGCGGCGTGGCGACGGCTTCCGTTTACTGGGTGATGTTCTTTGCGATGGTGTCGTACGTGAAGCGCGCGCGATCTATGCGCGATATCCGCACTCACGAAGGCTTCGGTAAACCAGATTATGCGATAATGAAACGTCTGGTGCAGCTCGGCCTGCCTATCGCGCTGGCGCTGTTTTTCGAGGTGACGCTGTTTGCCGTGGTCGCGCTTCTGGTCTCACCTTTGGGTATTATCGACGTTGCGGGGCACCAGATCGCCCTCAACTTCAGCTCGCTAATGTTCGTTCTGCCGATGTCGTTGGCCGCCGCCGTAACCATCCGTGTTGGCTTTCGTCTCGGTCAGGGTTCAACGCTTGATGCACAAACCGCCGCCCGTACCGGGCTTGGCGTTGGCGTCTGCATGGCTGTCATCACTGCGATCTTCACGGTGACGCTGCGCGAACATATCGCCCTGCTCTACAACGATAATCCTGAAGTTGTTACCCTGGCCTCTCAACTGATGCTGCTGGCGGCGGTGTATCAGAT
The DNA here is from genome assembly GCF_040750395.1 of Scandinavium sp. UTDF21-P1B. Lineage (NCBI taxonomy): Bacteria > Pseudomonadati > Pseudomonadota > Gammaproteobacteria > Enterobacterales > Enterobacteriaceae > Scandinavium > Scandinavium sp. UTDF21-P1B. Next base: position 115,851 of record NZ_JBFLVD010000010.1, on the reverse strand, counting down.
TTCAGACTCCATCCAGGTCATTGGCAGTGGGATCCTGCGCGGCTACAAAGACACACGCTCGATCTTCTTCATTACTTTCACTGCTTATTGGGTACTCGGCCTGCCGAGCGGCTATGTGCTGGCGCTGACGGATATCGTCGTGCCCCGGCTGGGCCCTGCCGGTTTCTGGATGGGCTTTATTATCGGCCTGACCTCAGCGGCTGTGTTAATGATGCTGCGGATGCGCTTCCTCCAGCGCCAGCCTTCGGCAATCATTCTGGCGCGCGCCGCACGCTAATCCTCTCTCAGCCGCCTCACGGCGGCTGCTTTCTCGACAGTTTGCGCACTGTTTCCGCAATCGCGTGAAATCAGAAAGAAAAGTGGCAATTGCCTCTTGCCACTTCCCCTCCCTGCCGCTAATATTCGTCCCCGTTGTGCGTCCGTAGCTCAGTTGGTTAGAGCACCACCTTGACATGGTGGGGGTCGGTGGTTCGAGTCCACTCGGACGCACCATTGCGTTCATAGCTCAGTTGGTTAGAGCACCACCTTGACATGGTGGGGGTCGTTGGTTCGAGTCCAATTGAACGCACCATTGCTTTTCTCTATGTGCGTCCGTAGCTCAGTTGGTTAGAGCACCACCTTGACATGGTGGGGGTCGGTGGTTCGAGTCCACTCGGACGCACCATTCTGTATGACATCTCTTCTCTCCCTGGATTTTTGTCCTTCCAGTTCCGTTTGCTCCTGATCTAACGCCAATAAAAACTTCGCAGTGTTGACGATTTAAGTCTTATGCCGCTTCCTCGGACAGACGCCGTAATTTTTGCCTGAGCGCCAGGTCGTTTCTGACGCCGAACTTGCGCATAATATTGCGCTTGTGGCTGCTGATAGTCTTCTGACTACGGAACAGAGCCTGGGATATTTCCACCCCATTTTTCCCTTCGCGGATATAGTCGAGGATCTTGCTTTCCGTCTCGGTCAGAGCCACCGTGCTTGCAGGCGCAGGCGCCAGGCGCGAAATTTCGCGAATAAGCGGGCTCAGGAAGCGCTTATTTCGTGCGCTGGCCTCCACAATCTCGCGGAAATTACAGTGGTATTCATCCACACAGAGAACCGAACAGCGGCTTGTCTGGAGCAGCGTTTTTATCATCCGGCGCTGTGACGCATGCACCAACGCCAGTACTCGCGTGCCTGAAAGGTGAACAGACTCCGGGACCCCCTCTTGTTCAGTGGTCAAATCCAGCAGATAAAGATTTGGCTTTGAGTCGCTCTCCACCGCTTTGCTGGTCATTGAAAACGTCCAGCCGGGGTTAGTCCGTGCCAGCTGCATAAAGCCCTGCTCAAGGCCCATATACCAAAGAGAGGGTTGAGAAAGGGATAAAATATTATAATGCGCCATAATGTTCTTCTGCCTGATACAATGAAGATAGTTGCACAATCTCAGTCAGCATTTCCAGCCATTGAGCGTGAGTGTCGATATTTAATGCCTCACAGATATTATGCTTCCACGAAAAAATCGTTTTGTAGCTACATTGACGGGAATCGGCCATTTCTTTAGACGACAGTCCGGCGGCAAATTGCAGCAAAATCTCAAGTTCGGTGAGCGTAATACGGCGGGAGCGAGCAGGCGACTCAGCATTTCTGCTCAACAAAGGATTTACGCCATCAATAGCGTTGAGCATCGGTATAAGTTCATCAACAACATTTTCTTCCGACAGCACCTTTACCGCATGTAAAGCGCGTAACACTCTGAACATCCACGGATATCCGGCAGGAACCCAGAGGACGGTTTTTATTTTTAATGATTTAGCATTGCGGATAAACCGCAGCAGATCGGGTAAAGCAGGCCCCGCACCAGCAACGCCCGCGAGTATTATTTTGCTATTTGCCTTATCGCCACAGACATTTTCCATTAAATAAGCCAGCGTCTGCGATGAATGAAAGTTGCAGCGTTGCTGCTCGAGAACGCTGCTGATAACGGAACGCAGCAACATACGTGGCTCAAAGAGATAGAGCGTGGGCCGAATTTTTCTTCCTTGATTCATACATTCCATGTTCAGAAAATGATTACCGCACACAGAATAATATAAACAGCGTCATTTAAAACAGATGAAATAGTCTAATATCGGGCTCGAAAATTCTGAAAAACAAATCCTGAGAAATATTGTCGTTAAATTTTAATTAATTAGCAGAGTGGTATCAGGCTTCTTCTCAAGCTGAAACAGGGCCGCTGCTCTGCCTGCAATTAGCCAATACGCTCAATCCATGAGATCTGCTGCGTTTTGGTTGCAGGTTGATGAGTCCGCCGCCGGTAGGAACCCAGTATCTCAGGATGACAATAAGTACAGGCTGCCAGACAATCGATATGTTTTCTGCTTATGCCAGCATCCAGCAACTGCAGCTGGCAAAATGCCAATAAGTCAAACCACAGGCTGCTCTCTTCACGTGCTGCCGGGCTGTTCGGATTGGGGGTTTTCGGCCATGAGGAGAATAATTGCTCAGCATAGTCACGCACCAGATAGCCCGCCGGCGTTTCCAGCAACGTCTGACGAAACGCGCCAGAGACTTCATAACAACAGGCACGAATATGTGGCCCGGTGGCCACTAAAATATCTTCAGCAGCAACGCCATGGGCACTGAATCGCCTGACGCTTTCCTGCAAAATGCCTTGCGCTGCCCCGCGCCATCCGGCATGCAGCCCGGCAATCCAACGCCCGTCCCGGGACGCCATCAGCACGGGTATACAGTCGGCAGTCACGATACCGATCGACTGGCCAGTGAGGGAAGTCAGTACTCCGTCCACCTGCGGTCTTTGTGCAGGCGTTTCAGGCAAATGAAGAATATCAGCCCCGTGAACCTGTTTGATATCCACCAGTCGGGATTTGTCGAAAACGGCAGATTCGTGAACGTCGAGGAAGGCATGGCGAATGCCGGGGATGTCCGCCAGTAAGCGTGAGAACCAGGCCATAAAGATCAATTTGCTGAGAGGTGAGCGTTAAAGCGTAATCCAGCGATGCCATTCCGACAAGTCAGCTGGCATCGCTGGACACGTTTACTTACAGTACCTTACTGAGGAAAGCCGCCGTACGTGGGTTTTGCGGCGCGCTGAAAATCCGTTCTGGCGTACCCTGCTCCTGAATAATGCCCTGGTCAATAAAAATCACCCTGTCAGCCACTTCCCGGGCAAACCCCATCTCGTGGGTCACGATGACCATCGTCATCCCTTCCCTGGCCAAATTCTTCATCACTTCAAGTACATCGCCCACCAGTTCAGGGTCGAGCGCGGAAGTCGGCTCATCAAAGAGCATGATTGAGGGTCGCATCGCCAGCGCGCGGGCAATTGCCACCCGCTGCTGCTGCCCGCCTGAAAGGCTCGATGGCCAGGCATCGCGTTTATCGCTGAGTCCGACCTTTGCCAGCAGCTCTTCGGCAAAGATAATCGCATCATTGCGCGTCATGCCGCGCAGCAACATCGGCGCCATCAGCAGATTTTCCAGCACCGTCATGTGCGGGAACAGGTTAAAACGCTGGAAGACCATGCCCACGCTTTCACGCAGCTTATTGAGATCGGTGCTCTTATCGTGCACGGCAAAACCGTTCACCACCACTTCGCCTTCCGTTACGCTTTCCAGCGCGTTCATGCAGCGAAGAAATGTGCTTTTCCCGGAGCCGGACGGGCCTATCACGCAGACCACTTCCTGCGGTTGAATCTCGCAGTCGATGCCGCGGAGCACGTGGCTGTCACCGAAATGCTTATGCAGATTTTTAATGTGAATCACTTTTGCCAAACCTCTTTTCCAGACGGTTAACCAGCTGCGCCAGCACGAACGTTATGACCCAGTACACCAGGGAAATGGTCAGGTAGGGTTCCCAGTAGGTGGCATAGGCCCCCGACACCGTACGCGCGGCGTAGGCCAGATCGGCAAGCCCTATCGCCGAAGCCAGCGAGGAATCTTTGACGATGGCAATTGCGTTATTACCCAGCGGCGGCAGGATGCGGCGGAAAGCCTGCGGGAGGATCACCTTGCGCATGGTTTTCCACCACGGCATACCGAGCGCGCGTGAGGCTTCCATCTGTCCTTTATCGATCGACTGGATGCCCGCACGGAAAATTTCGGAAACATAAGCGCCCGCATTGAGCGTAATGGCGACGATACATGACAAAAATGCGCCGTAGTTCGAGCGCAGCTCGCGGGCAAAATCGCTGCTCATCACGCCGCTTGTCACCAGTAACCCATCACGCGGGTTGATGAACAACGGCACCAGCGCAAAGTGCACCACCATGATCTGCACAAACAGCGGCGTGCCACGAAATGCGCTGACGTAAAAGCGCACCGGAAACTGCACCAGGTAGCGAAGCACATATTTCCACGGTCCATGCTCTGCTTTCGCCATTCGCCCAAGCCCGAGCGTCAGCCCCCACAGCGTGCCGAGGATCACGCAGATAATGGTGCATTTGAGGGTCATTATCGCGCCATCCACGAACAGCGGGCCATACTCCTCAATAATTTCCCAACGGAATCCCGTCATAGTTTATCCCTGAAAAAAACGGCGACCGTCCACAGAGGCGATCGCCGTAACATTACGAATGATTACTGCGCCGGTAACGCAGGTACGTCGGCATCAAACCAGGTCTGATAGATTTTCGCGTAGGTGCCGTCGGCAACGATTTTCTTCAGCCCGGCGTTCAGCTTGTTGAGCAGCTCAGCGTTGCCTTTAGCCACTGCGATACCAAAATACTGGCGCTCGAATTTAGCGTCCGGCACCAGTTTGAACTGTTTCTCCGGGTGCTGTTTGATGTAGTACTTCACCACGCCGACGTCGCCCACCGCGGCGCTCACGCCGTCTTCAAACAGCTCCTGCAACATCAGCGGCGTATTGTCGAAGCGTTTGATGGCGGTACTGTTTTTGCCGAGCACGTCAGATACCACGATATCGCCGGTGCTGGAATTCACGACGCCGACTTTCTGATCTTTCAGGTCTGCCAGCGAGCCCACTTTCGAATCCTTTGGCACCACAATGGACTGTTCTGCCGGGAAGTACGGTGCCGAGAAATCGACCATCTGCTTACGCTTGTCGGTGATGGTAATACCAGAAATGATGATGTCGCGATCGCCGGAGTTCAGGGTCGCGAAAATCCCCTCCCACGGCGTATTGACCAGTTTGATATCGAAATTTTCGGCTTTCGCGATAGCCTTAATCAGATCGATATCAAAACCTTCCAGCTGCTTCTGATTATTTTCAAACTCAAACGGGCGATAGGTTCCGCCCGCGCCCACTACATAGGTTTCTGCTGCCGCGTGTGCGCTGACCGCGAGGGCCGCCGTGAGGCAGCAGGCTTTCATCCATTTACCGATCATATCATTACCTTTTTATGCATTTAATTTGCATAAAAATACATAAGTTATTGGCCTTATGCAACATGCGCAGCGGGTAATAACGCCGGGTAATTATGGTTCAGCTTTTTCTGCCATCACCGACAAATCGTTATGTTCTGTTGATCCAGAAGGGGTATTCGGCCCGAAAGGTTTGCACTCCGCATCGCTATATAATTTAATGCATAGCGATTATTTCCCTTCTCAGAGCACATTTATGTCCAGACTACACCGCCTTTCTCTTTGTACTGCCCTTGCCTTTGGCACGCTATTCACCGTCAATGTGGCGCACGCCGATCGCACCGTTACCGACCAGCTGGGTCGCCAGGTCACGCTGCCCGATCATGTCAATCGCGTGGTGGTGCTTCAGCATCAGACGCTGAACCTTCTGGTGCAGCTCAATGCTCAGGATGACGTGGTTGGCGTACTGAGCAGTTGGAAGAAACAGCTTGGCCCGCAGTTCGCCCGCTTTATGCCGAAGATAGCTACCCTGCCGATGCCCGGCGATCTGACCCAGGCCAATATCGAGAGCCTGCTGGCGCTGCATCCGCAGGTAGTTTTTGTCGCAAACTACGCCCCGACAGAAATGATTCAGCAGATTCAGAATGCCGGTATTCCGGTGGTGGCCGTTTCTCTGCGTGAAGACGCTGCTGGCGAAAAGAACAAAATGAACCCGACGATGGCGAACGAAGAGCAGGCCTACAACGACGGACTGAAACAGGGGATTCGCCTGATCGGTGACGTGGTGGAACGTCCAAAAGAAGCCGAACAGCTGATTAACTACACCTTCACCGCGCGGGCAAAAGCCAATGCCCCGGTGGCAGATATTCCGCAGGATAAAAAAGTCCGCGTCTATATGGCGAACCCGGACCTTAACACCTACGGCTCCGGAAAATATACCGGCCTGATGATGGAGCACGCCGGAGCGCTGAACGTCGCGGCAGCCACGGTGAAAGGCGCGCGCCAGGTTTCACTGGAGCAGGTTTTGCAGTGGAATCCTCAGGTGATTTTCGTACAGGACCGCTATCCGCAGGTAGTGAAGCAGATTGAAAGCGATCCACAGTGGCAGGCCATTGATGCCGTCAAAAATCATCGTGTCTGGCTTATGCCGGAATACGCCAAAGCGTGGGGCTATCCAATGCCCGAAGCGCTGGCGATTGGCGAACTGTGGATGGCGAAAAAGCTCTATCCGGAACGCTACAACACCGTCGATGTGGATAAACAGGCACAGGATTACTATCAGCGCTTTTATCGCGTGAACTGGAAAGCGGATGCTCAGTGAAGCCCGCTTTCGCGGCCTGCAATCTGCGCTGATCCTCCTCACGCTGCTGCTGGCATTGATTTCCCTCTGTCTCGGTCAGTATCACCTGCCGTTGAGCAAAGTGATTTCACGCCTGCTTCATTCCCAGCAACAACCGGACATCGCCAGTCAGATCGTCTGGTCGGTACGTCTGCCGCGTGTAGTGATGGCATTTATGTGCGGCGCCGCGCTGGGGCTCAGTGGCGCCACTTTGCAGGGCGTGTTTCGCAATCCGCTGGTTGATCCGCACATTATCGGCGTGACGTCCGGAGCCGCTTTCGGCGGCACGCTGGCGATCCTTCTGGGGCTGAGCCCCTTGCTGATGATGGGCTCTACCTTTGGTTTCGGCCTCACGGCGCTCGGGCTGGTGTATCTGATAGCCACGCTCCAGGGGCGTGAAAGCACGCTGGTGCTGATCCTCTCCGGCATTATTCTCAGCGGTTTTTTCGCCGCGCTGGTGAGCCTGATGCAGTACATGGCGGATACCGAAGAAGTCCTGCCAAATATCGTCTTCTGGCTGCTCGGCAGCTTCGCGACCGCCAACTGGCATAAAATCTCACTGATCGTGGCACCGGTCCTGCTCACCGGTGGCGTTTTGTTCGCCCTGCGCTGGCGCATCAATCTGCTGTCGCTGGATGAGAAGGATGCCCGCGCGCTTGGCGTGTCGGTCAGGCCATTACGGCGGGTCGTGCTGATTTGCTGCGCGTTGCTGGTCGCCGCTCAGGTCGCCGTCAGCGGCAGCATTGCCTGGACCGGGCTGGTGATCCCGCATCTGGCGCGATTATTCGTGGGGGCCGATCATCGTCGCCTGCTGCCGACCGCCTTCTGGCTCGGCGGCGCGTTTATGGTGGCGGCAGACGACCTGGCCCGCACGCTGACCGCCGCAGAAATCCCGATCGGCATCATCACCGCACTGGTTGGCGCGCCGGTGTTCACCTTTTTGCTCATCTACAGCAACCGCAGGAGTGCACGATGATCGCCGCCTCTTTATCCGTCAGCGAACTGCTGTACGGCCACGGCAGCCCGCTATTTTCACCGCTGAGTTTTACCTGCCAGCCCGGAGATATCTGGGCCGTGCTTGGTGCTAACGGGCGCGGGAAAAGCACGTTGCTGGAGACGTTTACCGGGGCTCTGCCCGCGCTGGGTGGCAATCTGACGGTGGAAGGTGGAGTGAGCATCGTCCCGCAGTCGTTCCATCCGGCCTTTGCCTGGCAGGTTCAGGATATCGTACTGATGGGCCGCGCCCGTCACGTTGGGCTCTTTTCTCAGCCAACGGTGGAAGATAAACGGCAGGTCATGTTTGCCCTGGAACAGCTCAGTATCGGTTCACTGGCGGGCAGGACGTTTGGTGCACTCTCCGGCGGCCAGCAGCAGCTGGTGATGATCGCCCGCGCACTGGTCAGCGGCAGTCAGAATATTTTGCTCGATGAGCCCTGCTCCGCGCTCGATCTGTCAAACCAGCAGGTGGTGTTGCAGCTCATCAGCCATCTGGCGCATCGCCAGCAGCGCAGCGTCATTTTCACCACTCACGATCCGACGCATGCATTGCAGGTAGCAAGCCATACTCTGCTGCTATTGCCAGACGGCGAATGGCTGGCCGGGGAAACGGCGGAAATCGTAACGGAAAAACATCTGCTGGACGCCTACGGCGTACCGGTTCGCACCCTGACGCTGGAGGATTATCCGCGCCAGGTGGTAGCACCTTTATTCGCCATCGAGCGTTAGAAAACCTGCCTCACGCAAAAATGCCTGTCCGTCAGGGCCGACGATGAACTGCGCCAATGGTTCAGCGTCCGCATTCATCAGCGCCAGCTGGTACTCGCAGCGCGTCTGGAATTCGTCCGGGATCGCGAGGATACGCAGATCGTCAGTTTTTTCCAGCGCCTGCGCATAATGCGCGTAGCCGATAAACAGATCGGTGAGGTTTTGACGAATCAGCCACGCGCTGGCCATTTCGCCTGTCGGAACAGTAAGGGATTCCCTCCCGCCAACCAGCATTTTCGCCCTGGCTTTTAGCGTCAGCGACGGGTAACGAGCTTCAAGCCGCGTGAACAACTGCCAGGTGTAATCCCCGGACGGATCGCTACCGGGCGTTGAGGTGCCCAGACGCAACGCCGTGTTCGTCAGCAGCGCCAGCCAGTCGGCATTTTCGGTCTGTGTCGTTTTTCGTGCCGTCAGATTGAGGCGATTGAACGCAAACGTCTCTACCGCCTGCGCTCTTCCGCTGTTTAGCAGCGTTTGCGGATGCAGTGTATTAGCCGATGCAAATAAATCGCAGCGCTCTCCGGCCTCTATGCGTTCACGCAGCAGACCTGCCGGGCCAAAATCAACCCTGGCGGGGATACCGGTTGATGCGCTGAACTGCTGACATAAAGGAATAAACGCCCGCTTCAGGCTTCCGGCGGCAAGAATATGCAGTGGCATGCTCATATGAAAACCTCAAATCCATCAAAGGCGTATCTTAACTCCCGCAGCCGGGAATGCCAGCCTTACCCGGCGTTACACCTCAATGGCCTCAGCTTTTACCCCGTCTCCAACTCATTGGCAATCCGCAACGGGTGGCGCACCAAAGCGGGATTGTCTGATCTAGCGTCGGCTCCCTAAATCCCGGTCTTCTTTCGCGCCGCTGAGCGGCCAGGTCAGCTCCTGACAGCGGACGATCATTCCCTCGCAGAGGGTGAAGCGTGCAAATACATCTATTACCGCCTCACTTCTGTCGGGTTTGACAACGCTCACCCGATGATGGGTCAACACTTCATTGCCGTTTTCGGCAATGGCCTGTATGTCAATATGGATGCGGCTTGTCGCCGCTTTCACCACCGCCATATGCTGCACAAATCCGGCATAGTCCAGCATTTTCCCATCAACCCACTGCGCATAATGGGGCGAAAAGTAGTCTGCAATCCGGGATTCATCATGCTCTGGTTGGCAAACTATTTGCAGCAGGGCCTGTTCAATACGCTGTGTTGCCGTCATCTTAGGTCTCCGGGTTTTCCGTGTTTGATGAAAACAAGGATACTGCGCTCTGTGGCAGGTATAATATCCACATTCAGCCATTCAATACGGATAATCAGCCATTGTGATCCGCTTTCATACCCAGCCGCTTCAGCATCAGCACGCGCACAACACGCCCTGGCATCAGCATCCTGAAGCTCAGCTTTATGTGGTTGAACAGGGAATGATTCTTGTGGAAACGCGTGAGCAACAATGGGCGGTAATGCCCGGCACGCTGGGCTGGTTTCCGCCGGGTACAGACCATGCTGCTCGCGTACCGTCGTCGGTTAAAGGGATGAACTTTTATCTTGATGGCGCAAATTTTCCTGCCACTGCCGCAGTTTTCGCAGCAAACGATTTCCTGAGGGCCCTGCTTTTGCGACTGGCTTCGCCTGCTCCTGCGCAGCCTGAAAACTATCATTCGCACCTGATGACGCTGCTGTTCGATGAGCTTGCGCTGACGCCCACTTTACCGCTGCATCTGCCGCTCCCGACGGACAGGCGGTTGCGTAACATTGCAGATACGCTATTCAACCCCGAAGGCTGTCGCCTTTCTCAGCCCGAACTGGCGCAGCAATGGGGGATTAGCCCTCGCACGCTCAGCCGTCTTTTCTCGCAGGAAACAGGGATGCGCTTCAGCCAATGGCGGCAGCAGTCCCGGCTGATTACGTCACTTTCTCTGTTGGATAAAGGTCTTCCCGTAGGTGAAGTGGCCTGGCGCTGTGGTTATGATAATACCAGCGCTTTTATTGCGGCATTCCGACTGCGCTTTGGGGTGACGCCCGGCCGCATGCAGGAAAGAACGTTTACTGACCCGCCAACGCGGCTATCACTCGCTCCATAGCTTCGCGAGTCAGCTCAGCGCGTTTGATTTTCTGATTGGCAAGCGAGGTACGCAGCACGCCGGCGATCACGATATGCTTTGGCTCCTGACCAAGATCGCGCATTTCGAGGACGACTTTCCCCACCACGCGGCACATCTCCTGGTACAGCGCTTCATCTTTACTTTGATTGCCCATTTCCCGCTCCTGATAACGCATTAATTTTCAAATCATTAGAGATAATAGCGCGAATCGGTGCCCTTTTCGCGCCGGATTCTGTTACAACGAAAAGATCAAAGCGTAGGGATTTTGTTAAGCGCTATCGTCTTGTTCTGAAACGGCGTTTTCATTTTCTTTTTTACCCGTAACCTCGTATAATGCGCCCCGATTCTTTCTTGAATGGTTTCAGCGCATTGGACTGCATAAAAAACAACCCAAAATGTCATCCTTCCCACGTAGCTGTAAACCAGGCTCACTTTCCTCTGCACGCTTTTTTGATGTCACCTATTCTTAACTCGTGGCATAGCAACTTTCGTAACACAGGCTTGACGTCGTGGCAGTGCGCCCACGAACACAGATTCCCCTATCCTTCTCAACTTAAAGACTAAGACTGTCATGAAAAAGACCAAAATTGTTTGCACCATCGGTCCAAAAACCGAATCCGAAGAGATGCTGACCAAAATGCTGGACGCTGGCATGAACGTTATGCGTCTGAACTTCTCTCACGGTGACTACGCCGAACACGGCCAGCGTATCCAGAACCTGCGCAACGTGATGAGCAAAACCGGCAAGAAAGCCGCTATCCTGCTGGACACCAAAGGTCCGGAAATTCGTACTATTAAGCTGGAAGGCGGCAACGACGTCTCCCTGAAAGCAGGTCAGACCTTCACTTTCACCACGGACAAAACCGTTGTCGGCAACAGCGAAACCGTTGCTGTGACCTACGAAGGCTTCACCAGCGATCTGAGCGTCGGCAACACCATTCTGGTTGACGACGGCCTGATCGGCATGGAAGTAACCGCCATCGAAGGCAATAAAGTTATCTGTAAAGTGCTGAACAACGGCGACCTGGGCGAAAACAAAGGCGTTAACCTGCCGGGCGTGTCCATCGCGCTGCCAGCACTGGCTGAGAAAGACAAACAGGATCTGATCTTCGGCTGCGAGCAAGGCGTTGACTTCGTTGCTGCTTCCTTCATCCGTAAGCGTTCCGACGTGCTGGAAATTCGTGAGCACCTGAAAGCACACGGCGGCGAGCACATCCAGATCATCTCCAAAATCGAAAACCAGGAAGGCCTGAACAACTTCGACGAAATCCTCGAAGCGTCTGACGGCATTATGGTTGCTCGTGGCGACATGGGCGTTGAAATCCCGGTTGAAGAAGTTATCTTCGCGCAGAAGATGATCATCGAAAAATGTATCCGCGCACGTAAGGTCGTTATCACCGCGACTCAGATGCTGGATTCCATGATCAAAAACCCACGTCCAACCCGCGCAGAAGCCGGTGACGTAGCGAACGCCATCCTTGACGGCACCGATGCTGTGATGCTTTCCGGCGAATCCGCAAAAGGTAAATACCCGCTGGAAGCCGTTACCATCATGGCAACCATCTGTGAGCGTACTGACCGCGTGATGACCAGCCGTCTGGACTTCAACAACGACAGCCGCAAGCTGCGCATCACCGAAGCCGTGTGCCGTGGTGCAGTAGAAACAGCTGAGAAACTGGAAGCTCCGCTGATCGTCGTGGCGACTCAGGGTGGTAAATCTGCTCGCGCTATCCGTAAATACTTCCCGGACGCGACCATTCTGGCGCTGACCACCAATGAACTGACCGCCCGTCAGCTGGTACTGTCTAAAGGCGTTACCGCGCAGCTGGTGAAAGAGATCTCCTCTACCGATGATTTCTACCGTCTGGGCAAAGAAGTTGCTGTGCAGAGTGGCCTGGCGCAGAAAGGTGACGTGGTAGTGATGGTTTCCGGTGCTCTGGTACCAAGCGGTACCACCAACACAGCATCTGTTCACGTCCTGTAATTATTTCACTTAAGTTCAGATATGTTAAAAAAGCGCCTTCGTGGCGCTTTTTTTATTCTTGTTTGCCGTGAGTCGTTTTAAAAATCAAATCGGAATTCACTATTTAACTTAAGATTATTTAAGATGAATCCGATTAAACTGCGCTGTTTTCACAGCATTTTTGCCCCTTCAGGCCCACTTCGATGCTTCTTTGAGCGAACGATCAAAAATAAGCGTCTTCTCATCAAAAAAATATTCTCAACATAAAAAAGTTTGTGTAATACTTGTAACGCTACATGGAGATTAACTCAATCTAGAGGGTATTAATAATGAATCGTACTAAACTGGTACTGGGCGCGGTAATCTTGGGTTCTACTCTGCTGGCAGGTTGCTCCAGCAATGCTAAAATCGATCAGCTGTCTTCTGACGTTCAGACTCTGAACGCTAAAGTTGACCAGCTGAGCAACGACGTGAACGCAATGCGTTCCGACGTTCAGGCTGCTAAAGACGACGCAGCACGCGCTAACCAGCGCCTGGACAACGCTGCTACCAAATACCGTAAGTAATAGTATTTGTAGCTGTGTTGTAAAAATGGCGCACATTGTGCGCCATTTTTTTGCCTGTTATTCCCTTCTCTGTTTATTCTCTACTGCGTTACTTATTCTCTACTGCGTTACCTGAGTTTCCGTCGCCGATGAAGGCGTTCCGTTCAATACGGACTGCACCGGATTCGCACCGCTGACGTCAGGCGTCGCTCCGGCAGAAACTGCTACCGGAACCCCCATACGCCGATGCATCGCTTTTTCCGCTACAGCCTTATCCGTGCCTTTATCATTAGCAAACTGCGCATAGCCTTCCGGCAGGACGTAAGCAATGGTCTGCGGATTCTGCGTTTCACTTTGGGTCATCGGACGATGCACTTCCATGTAGCGCATGCCGTTCGGTTCGATTGAGTATTTCACCGGCTGATTGATAACCCTGACTGGCGTACCGACACGTACCTGCGCAAACAGCGCTTTGATATCATCGGTAAACATCCGCATACAGCCAGAGCTTACCCGCAGGCCGACGCTGTTCTGCGCGTTAGTGCCGTGAATAAGATACTCACCGTTGCCGTAGGCTAAACGCAGCGCAAAGCGGCCAAGCGGGTTATTCGGCCCGGCCGGGACCACGGGCGGCAGCGTAATGCCTTTTTCCAGCGAGCGTTGACGAATCCCCGCGGTTGGCGTCCAGGTCGGATTCGGGATTTTCTGGCCCACACGGGTCGTCATCTCAGGCGTTTCAAGACCCAGCTGCCCGATGCCTAACGGATAGACCTGCACCGTATTGCCATCCGGTGGGAAATAGTAAAGCCGCAGCTCAGCCAGGTTCACCACAATCCCTTCCCGCGGCACGTCCGGCAGCAGGAGCTGAAGCGGAATCAGCATTTGCGTTCCCGGCTGTGGTACAGGTGCAACGGTATTATTGGCTTCAAGCAGGATCATCGCCGCCGTGTCAAAACGCCGGGCGATAGTTTGCAGGCTGTTATCCCCCGCCTGCACCGTATAGGTCTGATTCTGCCCCACCAGACGGCTACCGTTTGCCGGTAAGGTATATTCGACCGCTCTGGCGGCCTGAGACGCGCCGAGAGCACCTAAAAGCATAAGAGTGAGTAAGGACGCGCGTTTCATACTGAGTTTCCCTTTTATTCACTGACAGGCCGTCAGAAAGCTGAGCCACCCGCGAGGCGGAAACACCACCTCGCGTAACAGAATGAAAGCTGTACTTTTAGTTTAGCTAAAACTGAGCGCCTGCGCGCGAATTGCGCGGATCATGGCTTCGAGCCCCTGCGAACGCGAGGGCGTGAGGTGTTGGGTGAGCGCCATTTGTTCAAACCAGGGACGCACATCAAAGGCAATAATGTCCTGAGCCGTCATCTGGTCATAAAGAATAAACACGACAGCAATCAGCCCCTTAACGATAGCGGCGTCGCTGTCACCCTGCAGTTCAATACGCCCTTCCGCGTTGCGCGTCATCACTATCCAGACCTGACTCTGGCAGCCCTGAATCAGGTTGTCAGGCGTATGGGCTTCATCGTTAAGCGGTGGTAAGCGCTGACCAAGCTCAATAATGTAGAGATATTTTTCTTCCCAGTTAGCGCAGCGCGTGAAGTTGCGCAACAGCTTGTCTTTATCCGGTAATGCGGCCATGGAGCCTCCCTGTCAGCCCAGCAAACGGTGAATGCGTTTTAATCCTGCCACCAGACGATCCACCTCTTCAACGGTGTTGTACATTGCCAGCGAAGCACGACACATCGCCGGAACGTTATAATACGCCATCAACGGCATTGCGCAGTGATGCCCGGTGCGGACCGCCACGCCATAGTTATCGAGGAAACTGCCGACGTCGTAGGCATGGTGCTTTCCGAGATTAAACGCGATAACGCCGAGCCTGTTCGCAGGACCATAGAGCGTCAGATCCGGCACGGTCGCCAGCTCAACCAGCGCGTAGTGCATCAGGGTTTGCTCGTATTCAGCGATGCTCTCAAGCCCAAGGTGGGAGACATAGTCCAGCGCTGCACCAAATGCGATTATTCCCCCCGTATTCGGCGTGCCCGCCTCAAAGCGCCAGGGAGCCTTAGCCCAGGTGGTTCCCTCGGTCAGGCTGACGGTAGCGATCATCGAACCGCCGCCTTCCCACGGCGGCATATCCTGCAAAATGTCTTCTTTGGTATACAGCACGCCAATGCCCGTCGGACCATATAGCTTATGCGCTGAGAAAACGTAGAAATCACAGTCCAGCGCCTGCACGTCTACGGTGTGATGCATCACCGCCTGCGCGCCATCCACCAGCACTTTCGCGCCGTGCTGATGTGCCAGTTCGATCAGCGCCTGCACCGGGTTTTCCGTACCCAGTACGTTCGATACCTGAGTGATTGCGAGAAGCTTAGTCCGGGCGTCAAACAGGCCCGGTACGGCATCCAGCTGCAATGTGCCATCCGCATTCAGCGGAATCACCCGCAGCTCGGCTCCGGTGCGCTGGCACAGCATTTGCCACGGTACGATGTTGGCGTGATGCTCCATCTGGCTGATGACGATGTTATCGCCCTTGCCGACGTTGCTGCCGCCCCAGCTGTTCGCCACCAGGTTAATGCCTTCGGTGGTGCCCCGCACAAACACCAGCTCTTCAGCTGAACGGGCATTGAGGAAAGTGGCCGCCTGCTGGCGCACCTGCTCCATTCGCGCTGTCGCTTCAGCGCTTAAAGTGTGGATCCCCCGATGCACCGCCGCATAACCGTGGCGATAAAATTCCGCTTCCGCATCAATTACCGCATTGGGCTTTTGCGCGCTGGCCGCACTGTCGAGATAGGCCAGAGGCTGGCCGTTGACCTCACGGGCAAGCAGCGGAAAATCTGCGCGCACCCGATCAATTGAAAATGTCATACCCCGCCTCCCGGTAGACGCTGGCCGATGCGCGCCAGTATTTCATGCCTGAGGATTTCATCGTCGATAGCTTCCGTCAGCTCCGCAGCAAAGGCGTAGATGATCATCTGCTGCGCGGCCTGCTGCGAAATCCCGCGCGAACGCAGATAAAACAGCTGTTCGTCGTCGATACGACCAATCGTCGCGCCATGGCTGCACTTCACGTCATCGGCATAGATTTCGAGCTGCGGTTTGGTATCCACTTCCGCCAGCCGCCCGAGCAGCAGGTTGTTATTAGTCATCTGCCCGTCGGTTTTAATGGCGTGCTGAGCCACGTTAATTAGCCCGTTGAACACAGCCCGGCCTTTATCGCTGACGATGGTTTTATGCAGCTGGCGGCTGTTGCAGAAGCCTTTGTTATGCTCGAGCCAGGTGCGGGTGTCACACACTTCCGTTTTCACCGGCATCGCCAGGCTGTTGATGCGAAGCGTGGTGTTTTCACCCTTCAGCTGCGTGCTGGTATTGTGGCGCAACACCGCACCGCCCAGCAGGAAACTGTGGCTAACGGCGCTGGCATCCTGGCCCAGCTGAATATCGTTGTGCGCAAAGTGGTAGCAGACAGGATTCTCAAACGCGAGCTTAATATGGTGGAGATGCGCATTGTCCGCCACCTGCATCGTCAACCGCGAGCCGGTAAAGTGCCGTGCGTCGTTCAGGCTGACGTAATGCTCAATCACCGTCGCTTCCGCACCCTGCGCCAGCTCCAGATGATGCCGGTAGTGCGAGGTATTCATCTCCTCACCCGCCACGCCCTGAGTCAGGTGCATCAGCAGCAACGGCTTCGTCGGCCGCTGGTTTCGCGCCACCTGAATATGCGTCACCGTTTGAGCCAGGCTTTCGGTAAGATGCAGGAACACTTCAGGCTGAACGGGTGCTGGCAGCGCTTCGCGCACATTGTCGACAACAATCCGGAAACCGGTGCCGTCCAGACTGTCGCTCAGCGCTTCGCTGTATTGTCCATTGACGAACACCAGCCGCAGCGCCGCAACGGGCAGCGCCAGCGCATCACGCTGCGCTTCGTTGATCGTCGCTTCAGAGTTAACAAACTGGCTGTTCAGCAGGCCGTCGAGCGGCGTGTACTTCCAGTTTTCCTGCTTGCGCGTCGGCAGTCCAAGCCGCAGCATCTGTTGCAGATGCTGCTCCGAATGCGGCGTGCGCGCCTCGCCACGGGCTTCAAAAAGATGATGCCACTGCTGTAGCGCGTTACTGCTGTTCGGTAAGCCAGCCATAGCCCTGCTCCTCCAGCTGTTTCACCAGCGTAAAATCGCCGGACTTCACAATTCGCCCCTGATACAGCACATGGACAAAGTCCGGCTTGATGTAGTCCAGGATACGCTGGTAGTGGGTGACGATAATAAACGCCCGCTTGCCATCGCGCAGCGCGTTCACGCCGTCGGAGACGATTTTCAGGGCGTCGATATCAAGACCGGAATCCGATTCATCAAGAATGCACAGCTCTGGCTCCAGCACCGCCATCTGGAGAATATCGTTCCGCTTCTTCTCGCCGCCGGAGAAGCCAACGTTGACCGAACGGGTCAGCAAATCTTCCGGCATCTTCAGCAGTTTAATTTTCTCTTCCATCAGATCCTGAAAATCAAAACGGTCGAGCGTTTCCTGGCCACGATATTCACGCACGGCGTTGAGCGCCGTTTGCAGGAAAAACTGGTTACTGACGCCCGGAATTTCCACCGGATACTGGAACGCCATAAAAATACCTTCGCCCGCACGATCTTCCGGCGCCAGCTCGAGCAAATCTTTGCCCTTAAACGCCACTGACCCACCGGTGACTTCATAATCTTCGCGCCCGGCAAGCGTCGCGGAAAGCGTACTCTTCCCGGAGCCGTTCGGCCCCATAATGGCATGCACTTCACCCGGGCGAATCTCAAGGTTCAGCCCGCGCAGGATCTCTTTGTCTTCTACCGCAACCTGCAAATCTTTAATGCTTAACATGTGTGTCCCTTAATCCTTAACCAACGCTGTGTTCGAGGCTTATCGCCAGCAGTTTTTGCGCTTCAACCGCAAACTCCAGCGGCAGTTCTGAGAAAACGTCCTTACAGAAACCGTTCACAATCATCGAGATAGCATCGTCTTCGCTGATGCCGCGCTGTAAACAGTAGAACAGCTGATCTTCCCCGATGCGCGAAGTCGTCGCCTCGTGTTCAAGCTGCGCGGTATTGTTGCGACACTCCACGTACGGGAAGGTGTGCGCCCCGCTGTCCGGGCCAATCAGCATCGAATCGCACTGGGTAAAATTACGTGCGTTGGTGGCGGTCGGCATGATTTTCACCAGGCCGCGATAGCTGTTCTGGCTGTGCCCGGCAGAGATCCCTTTGGAGATGATCGTCGATTTCGTGTTCTTACCGATGTGGATCATTTTGGTGCCGGTGTCGGCCTGCTGATGCCCGCTGGTCAGCGCGACGGAGAAGAATTCCCCGATGGAGTTATCGCCGCGCAGAATGCAGCTTGGGTATTTCCAGGTGATTGCCGATCCGGTTTCCGACTGCGTCCACGACATTTTGCTGTTCTCGCCTTCGCACAGCGCACGCTTGGTAACGAAGTTCAGGATGCCGCCGGTGTTGTTATCGCCCGGGAACCAGTTCTGCACCGTCGAATATTTCACTTCAGCATCTTTGTGGATGATCACTTCCACCACCGCAGCGTGGAGCTGGTAACTGTCTCGTACCGGGGCCGAACACCCTTCGATATAGCTGACATAGCTGCCCTCATCCGCAACCAGAATGGTGCGCTCGAACTGGCCGGTTTTTTCGGCATTAATGCGGAAGTAGGTGGAAAGCTCCATCGGGCAGCGGACGCCTTTGGGCACATAGATGAAGGTGCCGTCAGAGGCAACCGCCGCGTTCAGCGCGGCAAAGAAATTGTCGTTACCGGGGACCACGGTACCGAGGTATTTCTGCACCAGCTCAGGATGATCGTGGATGGCTTCGCCGAAGGAGCAAAAAATGATGCCCTGCTCCGCCAGCTTTTCACGGTAGGTCGTCGCGACGGATACGGAGTCAAAAATCGCATCGACCGCCACTTCGCGACCTTCGCGCACCGGCACCCCAAGCTGATTGAAGGCTTCTTCTACTTCCTGGCTCAAAAAGGCGTTCGCCCCGGTTTGCTGCACCGCGCCGGGTTCAGACGCGCAGGTCTCGTCGCAGTTTCCGCACGAAGGTGCGGAGTAATAGCTGTAATCCTGGTAGTTGAGCTTGTCGTAATGGGCCTTAAGCCAGTGCGGCTCTTCCATCTCTACCCACGCTTTATAAGCGTTCAGGCGAAATTCCAGCATCCACTCCGGCTCATTGCGCTTCGCCGAGATGGCGCGCACCACATCCTCGCTGATTCCTTTTGCCAGCTCATCGGTTTGCAGTTGGGTGAAGAACCCTTCTTTATAATTGAGCTGCCCACAGCTCCACATTTTGACATCGTCAGTTGCTTCAGTATTACGTGACATAATTACTCCGCCTGCACCCCAAAACTTTCGCCACAGCCGCACTCGTGCTGCGCTTTCGGGTTATGAAACTTAAAGATCTGATTCAGGCCTTCGCGCACATAGTCGACCTCCGTTCCGTCGATAAACGGCATCGCCTGAAGCGGCACCCACAGCTTCGCGCCGTCGGACTCAAACAGCAGATCGTCGGGTTTAGGTTCGCTCACGGTATCCAGCACGTACGCAAAGCCTGCACAGCCTGACGTTTTGACTCCGAGTCGAATCCCCAGCACGTGCTGTTTGTCTGCCAGCTCCCGAACGTGCGCCGCGGCCTCCGGCGTCATGCTGATGCCACGCCAGGCAAAATCGGCAGGATTGAAGGTTTCTGAATGCAATTCCATAGGTCCACCTTATTGAGTTAAAGCCACCAGGGCATCCCTCTATGGTAGTGATAATGATTATCACTTCAACCCCTTATCAGCAGGGGCTTTCAGCGGAAACGACCTTTTAAGGCGCTTTCACTAAGCATAGACCCTATGCGCAAGGTGAACAGTCACACCTGAAATTGTTCAATGCATTGAAAAATAGATGCTTTAGCAGAAGAAGTTCGCAGAAAAGGCGGTAAAGAAAAGATGTATCGAAAATATCTATTTATGAGATAGGATTTGCGGCGATCGGAAAAATGAAAAAGCCTCGTGGATGATTCACTCGAGGCTTTAGCGCTTTGAGTCGTATCAGTACAGCGAGGCCTGACCTGCCGGACGCGTTTTAAAGCGACGATGCACCCAGAGATACTGCTCCGGCGCGCGCAGAATCTCTTTCTCGATGACCTTATTCATGTAGCTCGCAGCCTGGAATTCATCTTCGACCGGATAGTCCGACATGGTTTTGCTGATATGCAGGCTGTAGCCCCGGTTTGAGGCTTTACGCACCATGGTAACGGTCAGCATGCGCGAACCAGACAAGCGGGAAAGCACGAAGGTACCGTTAGTGGTCGCGGCCTGAGAAACGTTGAAGAAAGGTGCGAAGGTGCTGCCTTTCGGGCCGTAATCCTGGTCTGGCGCGAACCAGACGGCTTCACCACTTTTTAACGCGCTAACCAGCCCGCGCAGGTTGCGGCGGTCGATCATCGCTTTGTTCGAACGCAGACGACCTTTGGTTTGCACCCACTCCATCATCTTGCTGTTGTGCGGTCGGTATGTCGCCATCATTGGACGGCAAAGACCCATTGCCCTGCCGCCTAGCTCCAGCGACATGAAATGTACCCCGACCACCATCACGCCTTTGTTATCTTCCAGCGCTTTGGCCAGGTGTTCATAACCTTCCACGTCAAACCATTTTTTTACCCGCGCATCGCTCCAGAACCAGGCCATCCCCGTTTCAATTAAGCCCATTCCGAGAGAAATAAAATTCTGTTCGATTAATTTCTCTTTTTCACAATCATTCATATCCGGAAAACAAAGCGTAATATTTCTTGACGCTATCTTTTCTCTTCTTTTCAGAAAAGGACGAGAGGCGCGCCCTAATGAAGAACCGAGAATATAAAGCAGAGGATAAGGGAGTTGGACCATCAGCCACAGCACGCCTAAACCAAACCAGGTCAACCAGTTACGAGGGTGCAGTAAAGATGTGTCGAAGGCTTTTGCCATCGTTGATTCCTGTGTACGTGTATACCTGTAGCGCGTAAGGAAAAAACGAAGCAATTCATCAATCATTAAGCGATACGTGGTGAAACTTCACGTGAGTTAAAAACCATTTTAACTTAAACGTCTAAAAACCTGCGCGACCCTTGAGTCCATTGTTATAGCCAGAAAGGCTGGTCTGCGGGCAGGGGAGATTTCGCAATCAAGAATGCTACATCTGTAGAAAAAAAGATAGTGAATTAATCTGAAGCTTACCTTAAGTGCTCACGAATAAATCGGGAGCAATCCGATGTGATAGCACCATTTATTACCGCAGAAACGATAATTAATTCCCGGCGTGCTGTTAAATAAGACAATTTGGCAGAAACAGTGAAGAAAAGCGCCACAATTCGGAAGATTGGGCGCTTCTTTATTGTTCAGTTATTCTAAACCACCGCGGTGGTCAGCCTCGACGTGCAGCACAATCTATCCTGCTCATCGAAAATCTCTATCTGCCAGACCTGATGACGACGCCCGGCGTGAAGCGCTTTGCACACGCCTCGCACGCGCCCGCTACGGACGGAACGAATATGATTGGCGTTGACCTCCACGCCCACGACTTTTTCATCACCTTCGGTACAGAGATACCCCGCCACCGAACCCAGTGTTTCTGCCAACACCACGGATGCACCACCGTGCAGCAGGCCAAAAGGCTGGTACGTGCGGTGATCTACCGGCATCGTTGCCTCCAGCGTGTCGCCGGTCAGTCGCTCAAAGCGAATATCCAGCAGACCCACCATATTGCCCTCACCCATCGCGTTAAGCGCATCAAGAGTGGCTTGTCGTTTCCAGATCATCCGATAATCTCCAGTAATGCCTGCAACGGATGGCGAACGCCGCTGCCTTCTATGCGCTTCACCTGACTGCGGCAGGAGTAGCCCGTTGCCAGACAGCGGTTACGCGGCAGACGCTGCATCGCCTGCTGCCATGATAGTTCGTATATTCCCAGCGAATTGGCGTAGTTGGTGACTTCATGGCCGTAGGTGCCCGCCATGCCGCAGCAGCCGACGCTGACGCTTTCCAGTTTTGCCCCAAAACGCGCAAAAATCGACGCCCACTGTTTCGGTGCCATCGGTAAAGCCGTCACTTCAGTGCAGTGCCCGAACAGATACCATGCCTCACCGCCGACGTCGCGGGTTTCAGTGTTTTTCAGCGCCTCCGGTAGCCATTCGTGTACCAGCTGCACCTGGAATTCACCGCGACTTTCTCCCAATACCTGTTTGTATTCATCGCGATAGCAGAGCACCAGCGCTGGATCGACGCCAACCATCGGCATGCCAAGCTGCGCCATACGGTTGAGAAAGTCCGCCGTTTTCTGTGCAGTTTTCGCAAAGCGCATCAGGAAGCCTTTAATATGCTGCGCCTTGCCGTTCGGTGAGAAAGGCAGCACGACAGGCTGATAGCCCACGCGCTCCACCAGCCGAATAAAATCAGCCACCACCTGCGCGTCGTAATAGCTGGTAAACGGATCCTGCACCACCAGCACCGTTTTCGCTTTTTGCTCCGGACTCAGTGCCTCCAGCTGCTCAAGCGTCATGTTCGCCGAACGGTGTCCTACCATCTGCTGCTGAAGCGACGGCGAGGACAATAACGGCAGATCCACCATGCCGATATGCTTTTTCGACAGATTTTTGACCCATGGCTGGCTGATGAAAAAGTTGAAGGTTTTAGGTGCGCGGGCCATCAGCGGTGCGTAACTTTCAACTGTCGCCACAACATGATCGCGCAGCGGGCGTAAATAACGGGTGTGATAAAGCTGAAGGAAGCGCGAGCGGAAATCCGGAACGTCGATTTTAATCGGGCACTGGGTGGAACAGGCTTTACAGGCCAGGCAGCCGGACATTGCCTCTTTCACTTCATGAGAAAAATCATACTCGCCTTTCTTCGCATGCCAGCTGTTGCGCGTGCGTTCAATCAGCGAGCGCAGGCTCGCGCGTGTTTCCGGTAAGGCTTTCTCAAGCCTGAGCGGATCGACACCGCGATCGGCCAACAGGCGCAGCCATTCTCGTACCAGCGTCGCCCGACCTTTTGGCGAATGCATACGGTTGCTGGTGATTTTCATCGACGGGCACATTGGACTTTTAGCGTCGAAATTGAAGCACAGGCCGTTGCCGTTACACTCCATAGCACCGCGCCAGGACGAGCGAACTGCAATCGGGATCTGGCGATCAAAGGTGCCGCGCTTCACGGCATCCACTTTCATCATCGGCGCGTCAAGGCCTTCAGGGGGGCAAATTTTCCCCGGATTGAGGCGATTGTCAGGGTCAAACGCGGCCTTCACTTTGCGCAGCTCACCGTAGAGTACGTCACCAAAGAACGCCGGACTGTATTCTGCGCGGAAGCCTTTGCCGTGCTCACCCCACAGCAGGCCGCCGTATTTGGCCGTCAGCGCCACAACCTGATCGGAAATCTGCTTCATCAAGATTTCCTGCTGCGGATCGCACATATCCAGCGCAGGGCGAACGTGTAACACCCCGGCATCAACGTGGCCGAACATACCGTAGCTCAGGCCGTGGCCGTCGAGCAGCGCACGAAACTCAACGATATAATCAGCCAGATGCTCCGGCGGCACGCAGGTGTCTTCGGCAAACGGGATAGGCTTCGCCGCCCCTTTAGCATTGCCAAGCAGCCCCACGGCTTTTTTACGCATCGCGTAGATGCGTTCAATGCCGTCCAGATCGTCACAAAGCTGCCAGCCGATTACGCCGCCCTCGCCCGCGGTTATCAGCGCATCCAGCCGCTGGCACAGCGAACTCACCTGACCCGCAATCAGTGCCTCATCGTCGCCCGCAAATTCCACGATGTTCAGGCCAAGCATCTCTTTGTCCGGCACGTCCGTAATCAGTTCACTCACCGAGTGCCAGACGATATCTTCCCGCGCCAGATTCAGCACTTTGGAATCGACGGTTTCCACCGACAGTGCGCGAGCCTCCACCATGAACGGCGCGTTGCGCAGCGCGGAGTCGAAAGAGTCATACTTCACGTTCACCAGACGGCGCACTTTTGGCAGCCGTGTGATGTCCAGCCGCGCTTCGGTAATGAACGCCAGCGTGCCTTCAGAACCGGTGAGCACGCGCGTGAGGTCAAACTCGGTCATCTCATCGTTGAACACATGACGCAGATCGTAACCGGTCAGAAAGCGGTTCAGTTTGGGGAAGTTATCGATAATCAGCTGGCGGTTTTCTTTGCAGCGTTCATAGACGGTGCGGTAAATCCGACCGCTCGCCGACTGCTCTTTTGCCAGCGTTTCTGCCAGCATCACCGGCACTGGCTGAGTATCAAGAATATCGCCGCCCAGCAGGACGGCCCGCACGCCAAGCACGTGGTCAGACGTTTTGCCATACACCAGCGAGCCCTGCCCGGATGCATCGGTGTTGATCATCCCGCCAAGCGTGGCGCGGTTGCTGGTTGACAGCTCCGGCGCAAAGAAATAGCCGTAAGGTTTGAGGAATTGATTAAGCTGATCTTTGATGACCCCGGCTTCAACGCGCACCCAGCCCTCTTCAGGGTTGATCTCAATGATGCGGTTCATATAGCGGGATAAATCGATAATAATGCCCTGATTCAGGGCCTGGCCGTTGGTGCCTGTGCCGCCACCGCGCGGGGTGAACACCAGCGTTCGAAAGCGCTCTTCGTCAGCAATGCGCGACAGAAGCGCCACATCGGCGGTGGAACGAGGGAAAACGACCGCATCGGGGAGAAGCTGATAAATGCTGTTATCCGTCGCCATCGTCAGCCTGTCGGCATAACGCGTGGCGGTGTCGCCGGTAAATCCTTGCTGCTCCAGTGCCTGCAAAAAATTCAGCACCAGCGGGACTTCGCCGGGTGCCTGAGAAATTTGTGGGATCATGACGCTCGACCCTGCCTGACTATGTTGTGTTGAAGATGATGGTGTGTTGAACAACGCTTTAGTTTCTGTTTTATCGTTTGCGTGTCGCCTCATCGTTGTATCACATTTTTTACTTATACGCTTATCGGATTTCATGGCGATCATGTTCGCGAAATTGTTGATATTATTATCAGTAAACGGATTTATCCTCTGCGCCCAATTGGGTGCATTTTTAAAGGTACAAAACGTATGACAACCCTTCATCGGCCCCGTGATATACCGCAGATCCTGCTGTCGGTGCTGTTTTTAACGCTTATGATTGTGGCCTGTTTGTGGATAGTGCGGCCCTTTGTGCTTGGATTTGCCTGGGCGGCAACCATTGTGATTGCCACCTGGCCGGTGCTGATTAAGCTTCAGCGCATCCTGTTCGGCCGCCGTTCACTGGCGGTGCTGGCCATGACTCTGCTGCTGTTTTTACTGTTCGTCATTCCGATTGCGTTGCTGATTAACAGCCTGGTTGACGGTAGCACGCCGCTGGTTCATGCCATCTCCTCCGGCAATCTGACGCTGCCGGATCTTACCTGGCTTAACAGTATTCCGCTGGTAGGCGCGAAGCTTTACTCCGGCTGGCACAGCCTGCTGGACATGGGCGGCACCGCTATTATGGCAAAAGTACGTCCGTATATTGGCACCACCACCACCTGGTTCGTGGGCCAGGCTGCGCACATTGGTCGCTTTATGATGCACTGCGGTCTGATGCTGCTGTTCAGCGCGTTGTTGTACTGGCAGGGTGAAAAAGTCGCCTGGGGCGTTCGCTATTTCGCCACGCGTCTGGCAGCCAAACGCGGCGATGCCGCGGTGTTGCTGGCAGGCCAGGCCATCCGGGCCGTCGCGCTGGGCGTGGTCGTCACGGCGCTGGTGCAGGCGGTGCTGGGCGGTATTGGCCTCGCCATTTCCGGCGTACCTTACGCGACGCTGCTGACCGTGGTGATGATTTTCTCTTGCCTGGTACAGCTTGGCCCGCTGATCGTGCTCATCCCCTGCATCATCTGGCTCTACTGGACCGGGGATACTACCTGGGGCACCGTGCTGCTGGTGTGGAGCTGCGTTGTCGGCACGATGGATAACTTTATCCGGCCGCTGCTGATTCGTATGGGCGCCGATTTACCCATGGTGCTGATCCTCACCGGCGTTATCGGTGGGTTGATTGCCTTCGGCATGATTGGCCTGTTTATCGGCCCGGTGCTGCTCGCCGTCTCCTGGCGACTGTTTGACGCCTGGGTGCGCGAAGTACCGCCGCCGTCAAACGATCCTGAAGAAGTACTTGAGGAACTCGAGGTTCTCGAATCCAGCCACGAAAAGCTGGACAGCTGATGACTCTGGCCCGGCAGAAACGCTATGCCGGGCCAATACTTAAGCATTGCTTATTGTTAATCCCCTGCAGCAGCGCTATTCAGCTTTAATCCGCGCACATTGGCCGTATCCTGCTCGCAAATTCTTTACCTTTTTTTAACGATTAAGAGCAATCCGATCGACGCAAAAATTGTCCATGCCTACTATTAGGTCACGGTTATAAATCAACACCTTGATTTATAAGCATGGAAATCCCCTGAGTGAAACAACGAATTGCTGTGTGTAGTCTTTGCCCATCTCCCACGATGGGCTTTTTTTTATCCAAATTTCAGCGTTCATTGCCCAGCGGTGATTTGCGTACCGGGCCCACGGAGAGCTACGTGCGTTGCAGGCTGGCGTAAGGAACAATCGCTGAGCAGCAGGCAAAAAAATCCCCGGCAAGCCGGGGATTGGGGATAGATTGGGGATATTACTTCTTCAGTTCAGCGAGGCTGAGCCAGGTCTGCACGACCGTGTCAGGGTTCAGGGACAGACTGTCGATGCCCTCCTCCATCAGCCAGGCGGCAAAATCTTCGTGGTCCGACGGACCCTGACCGCAGATGCCCACGTACTTGCCCTGCTTCTTCGCTGCACGAATCGACATCGACAATAGCGCTTTCACCGCCTCGTTGCGTTCATCGAACAGCTCAGAAACCACGCCGGAGTCGCGATCCAGGCCAAGCGCCAGCTGAGTCATGTCGTTCGAGCCGATAGAGAAACCGTCGAAGTGTTCAAGGAACTGCTCCGCCAGCAGCGCATTGGATGGGATCTCGCACATCATGATCACCTTCAGGCCGTTCTCGCCGCGCTTGAGTCCCTGACGCGCAAGCTCGTCAATGACCGCTTTCGCCTGGTCAACGGTACGCACAAACGGGATCATAATCTCCACGTTAGTGAGGCCCATTTCGTTACGCACGCGCTTAACGGCGTCACACTCCAGCGCGAAGCAGTCGCGGAAGCTGTCAGCCACGTAGCGTCCCGCACCGCGGAAGCCGAGCATCGGGTTCTCTTCTTCCGGTTCGTAGCGCTCACCGCCGACGAGGTTGGCGTATTCATTGGACTTGAAGTCCGAGAGGCGCACAATCACGCGTTTTGGATAAAATGCCGCGCCCAGGGTAGCGATCCCTTCGGTCAGACGACCAACGTAGAACTCTTTCGGCGAATCGTAGCCTTTCATCATTTCGCGGATTTCGTTTTGCAGCTTCGCGTCCTGGTCGTCGAACTCCAGCAGCGCGCGCGGGTGAACGCCAATCATGCGGTTGATGATAAATTCCAGACGCGCCAGCCCCACGCCTTCGTTCGGCAGGCAGGCGAAGTCAAAGGCGCGATCCGGGTTGCCGACGTTCATCATGATTTTCAGCGGCAGATCCGGCATGGTGTCAACGCTTGAGCTTTTCACGCTGAAGTCGAGCATTTCGGCGTAGACGTAGCCGGTATCACCTTCAGCGCAGGAGACCGTCACTTTCTCATCGTCCTTCATGCGCTCAGTGGCATCGCCACAGCCAACCACCGCTGGAATGCCGAGCTCGCGGGCGATAATCGCCGCATGGCAGGTTCGGCCGCCACGGTTCGTGACGATGGCCGCTGCTTTCTTCATGATCGGTTCCCAGTCCGGATCAGTCATGTCGGTCACCAGCACATCGCCCGGCTCAATGCGGTTCATTTCGCTGATATCGTGGATCACTTTCACCGGGCCCGCACCAATGCGATGGCCGATAGCGCGGCCTTCAGCAATGATTTTACCCTGAGAATGCAGCGTATAGCGCTCCATTACCTGGCCGCGGGAGCGTACGGTTTCGGGGCGAGCCTGCACGATAAACAGCTTGCCGGTATGCCCGTCTTTCGCCCATTCGATATCCATCGGACGGCCGTAGTGTTTTTCGATCTGCACAGCTTGTTTCGCCAGTTCCTGCACTTCCGCGTCGGTCAAAGAGAAACGATCGCGGTCGGCCTGCGGCACATCTTCAATGCGAACCTGCTTGCCGTGCTCCTGGGTTGGCGCATAGACCATGCGAATTTTTTTCGAGCCCATTGTGCGACGCACAATCGCCGGGCGATTTGCCGCAAGAGTCGGTTTGTGAACGTAGAATTCATCCGGGTTCACCGCGCCCTGCACCACCATTTCGCCAAGGCCAAAAGCGGAGGTGATAAACACCACCTGATCGAATCCGGATTCGGTGTCGATGGAGAACATCACACCGGACGACGCAAGGTCGGAACGTACCATGCGCTGCACGCCGGCCGAGAGCGCTACGCCGCGATGATCATAGCCCTGATGCACGCGGTAGGAGATGGCGCGATCGTTAAACAGAGAGGCAAATACGTGCTTGATGGCAACCAGCACGGCATCGTAACCCTGAACGTTAAGGAAAGTTTCCTGCTGTCCGGCGAAGGAGGCATCAGGCATATCTTCCGCGGTGGCGGAGGAGCGCACGGCAAATGACGCTTCTGCATCGTCGGATGAAAGCTGGTCATAGGCCTGATGAACGGCTTTTTCCAGTTCAGGGGTAAAAGGAGTGTCGATGATCCACTGACGGATCTGCGCCCCGGCTTTCGCCAGTGCGGTCACGTCGTCCATGTCGGTTTCATCCAGCAGCTGATAAATCCGCTGGTTCACACCGCTCTGGTCAAGAAACTGATTGAAAGCCCAGGCCGTAGTGGCAAAACCGTTAGGCACCGAAACGCCCAAATCGGACAGATTAGTAATCATTTCACCCAGGGAGGCATTTTTACCCCCGACGCTGTCTACATCATTCATGCCGAGTTGGTTGTACCAGAGCACCAGAGCATTGTCAGACATCGAAACAATCCT
This sequence comes from Scandinavium sp. UTDF21-P1B, assembly GCF_040750395.1. NCBI lineage: Bacteria > Pseudomonadati > Pseudomonadota > Gammaproteobacteria > Enterobacterales > Enterobacteriaceae > Scandinavium > Scandinavium sp. UTDF21-P1B. Next base: position 86,772 of record NZ_JBFLVD010000010.1, on the reverse strand, counting down.
TTCATTAATTAAGAAAAGTGCCAGAAACATCACTGGCGTCGTTAATTATCCTGCCATAATTAACCGTGTTGAAAAAACGGTGAATCGTTCAAGCAAATTAATTTTTCCTGTTTTTCGGACAGATCCCCCCCAGCAATGTAACTCTATGATTCATTTAAAATCCCACATAAAATAGCGGTCTATAACCCGGATTTATAAAAATGAACACCCCATTTCACTAAAAATAAAAACATACTTTCATTATTATTTATGAGACACGCCTGAGGCACTTGTGATTAAAATAAACAGATGCTTCAGCGAATTAACTTACTTTTACCGGATGGTCAAAATGGATAATAATGTCGATCGCCAGGTTTTTTACATTTCTGACGGCACCGCCATCACCGCCGAGGTCCTCGGCCACGCGGTGATGTCGCAGTTTCCGGTGTCGGTGAACAGCATCACCCTGCCGTTTGTCGAAACCGAAAGCCGGGCGAAGGCGGTCAAAGAGCAAATAGACGCCATTTACCAGCAGTCAGGCGTGCGCCCGCTGGTGTTCTACTCCATCGTGCTACCGGAAATCCGCACCATCATTTTGCAAAGTGAAGGCTTCTGCCAGGACATCGTGCAGGCGCTGGTGGCGCCGCTGCAGCAGGAGCTCAAGCTGGATCCGACGCCCGTTGCCCATCGTACCCATGGTCTGACATCGGGCAACCTCGCGAAATATGATGCCCGAATCGCCGCCATTGACTACACGTTAGCGCATGATGACGGCATTTCGCTGCGCAATCTCGATCAGGCGCAGGTGATTTTGCTCGGTGTATCGCGCTGCGGCAAAACCCCCACCAGCCTCTATCTGGCGATGCAGTTTGGCATTCGAGCCGCCAACTATCCTTTCATCGCCGACGATATGGATAACCTCGTGCTGCCTGCTGCGCTGAAGCCTTTGCAGCACAAGCTGTTTGGGCTCACCATCAACCCTGAACGCCTTGCCGCCATTCGCGAAGAGCGCCGCGAAAACAGCCGCTACGCCTCGATGCGCCAGTGTCGGATGGAGGTCACCGAGGTTGAAGCGCTGTACCGCAAGAACCAGATTCCGTGGCTCAACAGCACCAACTACTCGGTGGAAGAGATCGCCACCAAAATCCTCGACATTATGGGACTCAGCCGCCGCATGTACTAATACACTAGTACAAAGTAGCAAAATGCGATAATATTAGCCGCGTAATTAGATGTGCGTCACATTCTGCCTTGAATAAAACAGGGATTGGTTTATCGTGATGCGCATCACTTCCGGCACTTCGGCCGCGAAAGTAACCCAATTCTGAGAGTCCCAATGAACAAAACTGATGAACTGCGTTCGGCGCGCATCGACAGCCTGGTCACGCCTGCCGAACTGGCACAGCGCCATCCTGTATCCGCTGAAGTCGCAAACCATGTGACCGCTTCCCGCCGTCGCATCGAAAAAATACTCAACGGCGAAGATAAACGCCTGTTAGTCGTGATCGGCCCCTGCTCGATTCACGACCTGGATGCGGCGATGGACTATGCCCGTCGTTTGCAGGCCCTGCGCGAAAAGCACCAGTCACGCCTCGAAATCGTCATGCGCACCTATTTTGAAAAACCGCGCACCGTGGTGGGCTGGAAAGGCCTGATTTCCGATCCGGACCTCAACGGCAGCTACCGCGTGAATCACGGCATCGAACAGGCACGCAAGCTGCTGCTGCAGGTTAACGAGCTTGGCGTACCAACGGCGACCGAATTTCTTGATATGGTGACCGGTCAGTTTATCGCCGATCTCATCAGCTGGGGCGCGATTGGTGCGCGCACCACCGAAAGCCAAATCCACCGTGAAATGGCCTCGGCGCTCTCCTGTCCGGTTGGATTCAAAAATGGCACCGACGGCAATACGCGTATCGCAGTCGATGCCATCCGTGCCGCACGCGCCAGCCATATGTTCCTCTCGCCGGATAAAAACGGTCAGATGACGATTTACCAGACCAGCGGCAACCCGTACGGGCACATCATCATGCGCGGCGGCAAAAAACCGAACTATCATGCGGCAGATATCGCCACCGCCTGCGATACGCTGCACGAGTTCGATTTGCCGGAGCATCTGGTGGTCGATTTCAGCCACGGCAACTGCCAGAAGCAGCACCGCCGTCAGCTGGAGGTGTGTGACGATATCTGCCAGCAGATCTGCAACGGTTCGACGGCCATTGCCGGGATCATGGCAGAAAGCTTCCTGCGCGAAGGCACGCAAAAAATCGTTTCAGGGCAGCCTCTGGTGTACGGTCAGTCGATTACCGATCCTTGCCTGAGCTGGGAAGACAGTGAGCTTCTGCTGGAAAAACTGGCTTCGGCGGTTGATACCCGTTTTTAATTTTTGTCGTCAGGTGGCGCTATGCTTACCTGACCTACAAACGTCCACCTCATCCTAAAACGCCTCCAGGCCGGGCAACCGCAGTACAGCCCGGTAATACAAAATCCATAATCCCTTGCGTAACCTCTCTTTTTTGATCCATTCACCTATTTTTCACAAAAAGGGTTGCTGAGCCTTTTGATTTATTGATAATGATTATCATTGTTACATTGATAACTATTTTTAACACTATGACATCCCTGGACAACATCGCCGCAACGGACGGCACGCCGCCTAAACCGCACCCGCAGCCCAACGATCGCCGTATCAGCAGCAAAAGTCTGCTGGGCCCGGAAGGCCGGGTCATTATCGAGCATGACGGCCAGCACTACCTGCTGCGCCAGACCCATGCCGGAAAACTGATCCTGACAAAATAATTTCGCCACATAACTTTTCGCCAGCCACCCAGGACCCAATGCCGAGGCAGCCAGCGCTTTTCACTTCCTATGGAGAGTTGCATGCTACACCTGCATTCCGCATCACTGCGCCCAACCCTGGTCGCCCTCGCTGTTTTCGGCGCTATCACCCATCCGGCGCTTGCCGCTCCTGAACAAATGACCGTCACCGCCACCGGCAACGAGCGCAGTGCGTTTGAAGCTCCGATGATGGTGACCGTGGTTGATGCCAACACCCCTGAAGGTCAGACGGCGAACAGCGCCGCCGACATGCTGCGCCAGGTTCCTGGCCTCACCGTTGACGGAACGGGCCGCACTAACGGTCAGGACGTTAACCTGCGCGGCTACGATCGCCGCGGCGTGCTGGTGCTGGTCGATGGCATTCGTCAGGGCACTGACACCGGCCACCTCAACAGCACCTTTCTCGATCCTGCCCTGATTAAACGAATCGAAGTCGTGCGCGGCCCGGCGGCCTTGCTGTACGGCAGCGGCGCATTAGGTGGTGTAATTTCTTACGATACGGTTGACGCAGCTGATTTGCTGAATGCGGGTCAGAACAGCGGCTATCGCGTATTCGGCACGGGCGGGACCGGCGACAGCAGCCTCGGCATGGGTGCCAGCGCCTTCGGTCGTACCGATACGCTGGACGGGATCATCTCCTGGTCCAGCCGCGATCGTGGCGATCTGAAACAAAGCGACGGATTCACCGCACCGAACGATGAAAGCATCAGCAACTTCCTTGCCAAAGGCAGCTGGAAAATCGACCCGGCACAGAAACTGAGCGGCTCCCTGCGTTATTACAACAACGCCGCCCAGGAGCCAAAAAATCCTCAGACGCCGGACGCCTCCAGCGGCAGCAACCCGATGACCGACCGCTCGACCATCCAGCGTGACGCCCAGGTGACTTACACCCTCGCGCCAGAAGGCAATGACTGGCTTAACGCCGACGTCAAAGGCTACTGGTCCGAAGTGCGTATCAATGCGCAAAACCTCGATGACACAGGTGAATTCCGCAAGCAAACCACCAAAGGCGGCAAAGTGGAAAACCGCACTCGTCTGTTTACAGACAGCTTTGCCTCTCACCTTCTGACCTATGGTGGCGAGTACTATCGTCAGGAGCAAAATCCTGGCGGTACGACCACCGGCTTCCCGGACGCCCGCATCAATTTCAGCTCCGGCTGGCTGCAGGATGAAATCACCCTTCGCGATCTGCCGGTGACGATCCTTGGCGGCACGCGCTATGACAACTATCGTGGCAGCAGCAAAGGTTATGACGACGTTGATGCCGATAAGTGGTCCTCTCGCGCAGGCCTGACCGTCAGCCCAACCGACTGGCTGATGCTGTTTGGCTCCTACGCGCAGGCCTTCCGCGCGCCGACCATGGGCGAAATGTATAACGATGCCAAACACTTCTCGATTGGCAGCTTCTACACCAACTACTGGGTCCCTAACCCGAACCTGCGTCCGGAAACCAACGAAACGCAGGAATACGGTTTCGGCCTGCGCTTTGACGATCTGCTGATGGCGAACGACGGCCTTGAGTTCAAGGCAAGCTACTTCGATACCAACGCAAAGGATTACATCACCACCTCCGTGGATTTCGCGGCGGCAACCACGACCTCCGTCAACGTGCCCAATGCCAAAATCTGGGGCTGGGACGTGATGAGCAAATACACCACCGACCTGTTCAGCCTCGACGTGGCCTACAACCGCACACGCGGAAAGGATACCGATACCGACGTGTGGCTGACGTCCATTAACCCGGACACCGTTACCTCCCGTCTGGACGTGCCGCTGGCGCAAACGGGCTTCTCCGTGGGCTGGATTGGTACCTTCGCTGACAATACGAAAAGCATCAGCGCGACGCCTCAGGCGGGGTATGGCGTCAATGACTTTTACGTCAGCTATAAAGGCCAGCAGGCCTTCAGCGGCCTGACCACGACGCTGGTGTTCGGCAACGCCTTCGACAAAGAGTACTACTCGCCGCAGGGTATTCCGCAGGACGGTCAGAACGGCAAGATTTTCGTAAGCTATCAGTGGTAATCACCCTGCCCCGGTTCACCGGGGCCTTTATCTGGAAGGAAGAGACCATGAATCACTACACACGCTGGCTGGCGCTAAAAGAAGAAAACCCGGGCAAGTACGCTCGTGATATCGCCGCAATGATGCACATCAGCGAGGCCGAACTGACCTGGGCGCGCGTGGGGCACGACGCCTGGCGCCTGCAGGGAGAAAGCCGTGACGTTCTGGCGGCACTGGAGTCTGCGGGCGATGTGAAATGCATCTGTCGTAATGAATACGCGGTTCATGAGCAGGTCGGGACCTTTACCAACCAGCATCTGAGCGGCCACGCCGGGCTGGTGCTGAACCCACGAGCGCTGGATCTGCGCCTGTTCCTCAATCAGTGGGCGAGCGTGTTTCATATCAGCGAAGCCAGCGCTCGCGGCGAACGCCAGAGTATTCAATTTTTCGACCATCAGGGTGATGCGCTACTGAAGGTTTACACCACCGATACCACCGACATGAGCGCATGGGCCGACATTCTGACCCGTTTCATTCACGCGGAAAACCCTGCTCTTGAGCTGAAAGCCGCTGATGCCCCCACGGCTGACTCAACCGTCGACGGCAAAGCTGTGGATGCCGAATGGCGCGCGATGACCGATGTCCATCAGTTCTTCACCCTGCTGAAGCGCCATAACCTTAGCCGTCAGCAAACTTTCCGCCTTGTCGGTGACGATCTGGCCTGCCAGGTCGACAACGATGCCGTTGCGCGCCTGCTGGCAAATGCCCACCAGGACGCCAACGAAATCATGATCTTCGTCGGCAACCGCGGCTGCGTGCAGATTTTCACCGGCGCTATCGAGAAAGTGGTGCCGATGAAGGGCTGGCTGAATATCTTCAACCCGGCGTTTACCCTGCATCTGCGCGAAGACACCATTGCGGAAACCTGGGTCACCCGCAAACCGACTGCCGACGGGCACGTAACCAGCCTCGAGCTGTTTGCCGCTGACGGCACGCAGATTGCGCAGCTATACGGCCAGCGCACCGAAGGTAAGCCGGAGCAGACCCAATGGCGCACTCAAGTGGAAGCGCTGACCGCCAGAGGGCTGGCTGCATGAAAGTCGTCGTCGCGTTAATCGCCGCCCTGCCTCTGTTTGCCGGTGCGGCGGCACAAAAAGTGGTGACGCTTGGTGGCGACGTGACGGAGATTGTCTATGCACTGGGGGCGCAAAGCGCCCTCGTTGCCCGTGACAGCACGAGCATGTGGCCTCCGGAAGCGTTAAGGCTTCCGGATGTCGGCTACCTGCGGCAGCTGAACGCGGAGGGCATTCTCGCCACGCACCCCACCACGGTGCTGGCAAGCGTTCAGGCACAGCCGTCGCTGGCGCTGAGTCAGGTTGAACAAAACGGCGTTACCGTCATCACCGTTCCTGGCAGCAATGACGTGACGATAATTGACGACAAAATCAGGATCGTCGCCTCCGCGCTGCATAAAGAAACCGAAGGTAAAAACCTCCGCCTCAGCATGAAACAGGCGTTAGCGACCTTGCCAAAAACCCCGCTGAACAAGCGAGTGCTGTTTATCCTGAGCCATGGCGGCATGACCGCAATGGCGGCCGGACAGCAAACCGGTGCCGATGCAGCCATTCGTGCGGCAGGCCTGCAAAATGCGATGCAGGGCTTCAATCGCTATCAGCCTCTTTCACAGGAAGGCGTGATTGCCAGCCAGCCGGATCTGGTGGTGATCTCTGCCGATGGCGTACAGAGCATGGGTGGTGAAGCCGGATTATGGAAGCTACCGGGGCTCGCGCAAACCCCCGCCGGGCGCAATAAACAGGTGCTGTTGGTCGATGATATGGCGCTGCTGGGCTTCAGCATTCGTACACCCGACGCGCTACGCCAGCTACGTAACAAAGCGGAGCAGACGCCCTGATGATACCGTGGGTTTCCCGTTCGCTATGGTCTTTGCTCGGGCTGTTAACGCTCCTGACGCTCGCAGCAACCACTTTTGGCGCGATGAAGCTGCCGCTGGACGTGCTCTGGCACGGTGACGGCACGCTGCGACAGATCTGGTTCACCATTCGCCTGCCGCGCGTGCTGCTGGCGTTGACCGTTGGCGGCTCACTGGCGCTGGCAGGCTGCGTGATGCAGGGCCTTTTTCGCAATCCGCTGGCCGATCCTGGCCTGCTTGGGATCAGCAGCGGTGCGGCTCTGGCGGTAGCACTGTGGGTGGTGTTGCCCTTCTCGCTCCCGCTGGTGCTGATGCTCTACGCCCCCATGCTGGCGGCCTTTCTCGGCAGCCTGACAGTAACAATGGTCATTTTTGTGCTTAGCCAGCGCCACGACAACGCGCTTTCGCGCCTGCTGCTGGTCGGCATCGCCATCAATGCGCTCTGCGGCGCCGCCGTGGGCGTCCTGTCGTGGCTCAGCAACGATGCGCAGCTACGCCAGCTCTCGCTCTGGGGGATGGGCAGTCTTGGCCAGGCGCAGTGGTCAACGCTGTTTGCCACGGCGTCCCTGATGCTGCCGACGGTGGCCATCATCTGGCGGCTGGCGAAACAGCTGAATTTGCTGCAGCTTGGCGACGAAGAAGCGCACTACCTCGGCGTGAACGTGAAGCAAGTCCAGCGCCGCCTGCTGATGTGTAGCGCCCTGCTGGTGGCGAGTGCAGTGGCGGTCAGCGGCGTGATTGGCTTTATCGGGCTGGTGGTGCCGCACCTGCTGCGTATGTGGCTCGGGGCAGATCACCGGGCGGTTATTCCCGGCTCCGTGCTGGTGGGCGCAATGCTGTTGCTGGTGGCGGATACGGTTGCCCGCACGCTGGTGGCCCCCGCAGAAATGCCGGTGGGATTATTGACGAGCCTGCTTGGTGCACCGTGGTTTTTATGGATGATTTTCCGTCGGGGAGGCCAGCATGTCTGACTGTTTACAGGCCGTAAACCTCGGCTATTCCCCCGTCTTACGCAATATCAGCCTGACGCTCGCGCCCGGTGAGCTGGTGGCTTTGATCGGCCCCAATGGCGCGGGAAAATCGACGCTGCTGCGCGCGCTGACCGGCTATTTGCCGCCGGACAGCGGGACATGTTCTCTGAAAGGGAAAGCGCTGGCTGAGTGGTCGCCGCAGGCTTTGTCCCGCCACCGCGCTGTGATGCGCCAGCAGACCCAGCTCGGCTTCGACTGGCCGGTAGAAGATGTGGTGGCGATGGGCCGCGCGCCGTGGGAACAGACCGGCAGCCACAGGATCGTTCGCGAAGTGATGGCATTGACAGGCTGTTTGCCGCTATCGGGACGGAAATACAATGCCCTTTCCGGGGGCGAACAGCAGCGCGTACAGCTGGCACGCGTGCTGGCGCAGCTATGGGTTGATGACAGGCCGCAGGGCTGGCTGTTTCTGGACGAACCCACTTCGGCGCTGGATCTGTACCATCAGCAGCATTTGCTGCGTCTGCTGAAAAAGCTGACCCGCGCCGGGCAGCTGCACGTGTGCGTTGTGCTTCACGACCTCAACCTGGCGGCGCTGTGGGCCGACAGGCTGGTGCTATTGCACCAGGGAGAGATCGTCGCCCAGGGGAACGCCCGGCAGGTGCTGCAAGCGCAGACGCTGAGCCGCTGGTATGGCGCCGAGGTGCGCATCGGAGAGCATCCCGACGCATCTGCACCGCAGGTGTTTCTTGCCCCCTAGCCTCAGCTTGAACAGCTGACTTCAAGCCGCTTGCCCCATTCGGGTGGGCGGCTGGCGTAATCATCATGACGATCGGCAAACGGATCGCGCAATACCTCATGCAGACGCGCAAACTCCTCGTACTCACCGCGTTCTGCCTGCTCTATCGCCCGCTGCGCGAGCCAGTTACGCAGGACAATTGCCGGGTTCATCTGCTTCATGCTTTGCTGGCGCGTAACGTCATCCACCTGTTCATCCTGAAGCCGGGCGCGATACCCGCTGAACCAGGCATCAAATCCGGCCCGGTCGATAAACTCATCCCTCAGAGGTGATGCCACACTGTGCTGTTCAGTTTCACTCAGCATACGGAAGGTGCGCGTGTAATCGCTGCCCTCACGCGCCATCTGGCTGAACAACGAATTTAACAGCTCATTGTCCCCTTTCTGCTCGGTGAACAATCCCAGCTTGCGGCGCATCAGCTTGCCGTACTCCACCAGCAGCGCTTCCTGATAACCGTCAAGCGCATTGTTGAGCGTGTCCACCGCGATGAACGGAGAAAGCGACTGAGCCAGCCGCTGGAGATTCCACAGCGCCGCAGCAGGCTGATTATCATAGCTGTAGCGGCCCTGAGGATCCGAGTGATTGCAGATAAAATTGGGCTGATAATCGTCGAGGAAACCGAACGGGCCGTAGTCCATCGTCAGCCCGAGAAGTGACATGTTGTCGGTGTTCATGACTCCATGGCAGAAGCCGACGGCCTGCCAGCGGGCAATCATCTGTGCCGTTTTGGTGACAACGTCACGGAACCAGAGGCTGTAGACGTCAGCTTCGCCCTCAAGATTTGCCCAGTGATGGCGAATGGCGTAATCCGCCAGTTCACGAACTTTTTCCGGCTGCCGGCGATAATAGAAGTGTTCAAAATGCCCAAACCGCAGATGGCTTTCCGCCAGACGCATCAGCATGGCACCCTGCTCAACTGTTTCGCGGTAAACGGGCGTATCGCTGGTGACCACCGACAGCGCGCGCGTAGTGGGAATGCCCAGCGCGAACATTGCCTCTGAAGCCAGGCTTTCACGCAGCGTGGAACGCAGTACGGCACGCCCGTCGCCCATTCGGGAATACGGCGTCAGGCCTGCGCCTTTCAGATGCCAGTCATAGCGACGCCCGTCGGCCAGCTGCTGCTCGCCGAGTAAGATGCCGCGCCCGTCGCCGAGCTGCCCGGCCCAGACGCCAAACTGATGGCCGCTGTAAACCTGCGCCAGTGGAAGCATGCCAGGCAGCAGCGCTTCACCGCTCCAGACGCCAGCGCCGTTTTCCGGGCTGAATAATGAGCCGGGTAGCGCAAGGCTTTCAGCCAGCGGTGCGTTATGCCAGATAAGACGGGCATTGGTGAGCGGCGTCGGTGACAGTTCGGTATAAAAACCTGGCAGCTCATCGCGCCAGTGATGGGTAAAAGACAGGGTCATAGATCCTCCTGTCTGTAGTGTAGTGCCTGTGGGAAGAGATAAATACGGGCGGGATGCAGGGTTATTCCTGCATCAGGCGCGTGAGCGAGGCCATTTCCACCGCAGGCCATATAGCCCCAACGAAAGCACTGAAACCCCAGGGTAACAGACGTTCCAAGATCTGCGGGTTATCAACCCCAGCGGCCATCATTGACTCGCACGAGGGTGCCAGCTGAGCCGTTATCGCCCGCATAAAGGGATCGAACGATAATAATAACGCCTGCTGCTGAATAAAGTTTTTATCGAGCACTACGCGTTTAAACAACCCGGAAAATACGGCATGCGATGAGGCATCGCCGGCACCAAAATTGGCCAGTACCAGGGGAAAAAGAGTCGCCAGCTGGACGAGAGGGTGATCTTTATCCAGCGTGTTCAACCCAGGAAAGTTTTCCTCGACGGTCAGTTCGAGAAAAGAAAATCGTCCGGCTTCTTCGGCCAGCATTTTTTGTGTTAACAATGCATCAGAAATAGCAGGGGTAATATTAATCCAGGCGATTAACTGCTGCTGAATAAAAAAGATCTGACAGTTTTCGAGCAATGCCAGTTTTTCACGAAACAGTGCGACTTCCTGTTCGCCATTCAGGCGTGAGGTCACCAGAGACGTAGGCGTGCGAACATTATCGTCTGAACCGACAAAGTTAGCGATTATTTCAAGCCCGATCAGTTTCCCTTCCCCATTTTTCGCGGGGAGGAATAACAATTCTGTCTTCCAGGCTTTGTCCAGCGTCACTATCATTGCGTCCCCCTCGTCTCAAGGGACATCCCTGGTCGTTGCTGCATGATCCCAGTAGAAAACAAAATCTTTGATTTTAAAAAGATTAATTTCATTCGTTCCTTTGTAATTCAGGCATTCCTTTGCGTTATCATTCGAATGATTGTAATCCATATTCGGGCAGCCGCACAATCCGGCGCTCCATTACGCAGGGAAAATGAGAAACGGTAATTATTTCGAAAAAGGCATACTTTTTAATTTACCCAGAAAAAAAGGGCCATAGCCCTTTTTGATTTTCCGGTTAAATTCGTCTGGCTTGCCAGAAGTGCTTTCGCCAGTAGACATTATCCAGCGATGAGCGGGTGACGCCCTGGCTGGTGGACGCGTGGATGAATTGATTGTCGGTGTCATAGATGCCGACATGCAGCCCACTGCCGCCTGAGCCGGTATTGAAGAACACCAAATCGCCCGGTAATAAGTCGTCTTTATCTATTTCGGTGCCGATTTGCGACTGCCGCTCGGTATCACGCGGAAGCTGTAAATCGAATTTATCGCGGAATGTCATCATCACGAAGGCGGAACAGTCAACGCCACCGCGGCCGGAACCACCATAGCGATAAGGCGTGCCGCGCCAGTTTGCAAGCTGGTCGTTAAGGTTAGCGATAACGGTAATGGAATCAGAAAGCCTTGGATTTGGTGGCGGCGCACGATGGCTACTGCACCCTGCTAAAATTAATGCGGCCACGAAAATAAATAAGAGACGCATAACCTGGCGTTCCTCTGCTATTTTTTTATAGAAATAATTTAGCCCGCGAATTTGCAAAGTTGCAAGCAACCTTCCTGTTACAGCGCAGAAACCAGCATCTGAACGCCATCCGCATGCAGCATTTTAAACGGCATATCATACGCAGCCGCCAGATTTTCGATCGTCAAAACGTGCGCCGTATCACCGCTGGCGATCAATGCCCCACGCCGCATCAGCCACGTATTGCTCGCAAAGCGCAAAGTGTGGTTAAGGTCATGGCTACTCATGACAATCGTGACGCCAGCCGCTCTCAGCTCTGCCAGCAGCCTGTCCAGAGCCGCCTGCTGCGCCACATCCAGGCTATTCATTGGCTCATCCAGCAACAAAAGCTGCCCCTGCGGGTTCCCCTTTGGATGGATTTGCAGCACTACCGCCGCCAGGCGAACACGCTGCCACTCGCCGCCAGAGAGATGATTTACCGGCCGTTCGAGTTTGTCTTCCAGCCCCAGCTGCTCAGCAATCCCCTGTTGCAAAGCGTGCCGCGTTTTATCAGGCTGATGCAGCGTCAGGTAGTGCCATACAGGCATGGCAAAAGGTGGTGTCTGATGCTGTGTGAGATACGCACGATGTCGGGCCAGCTCCGCCGCGGGCCAGTCTGACAGACATTGCCCGTTCAGGGCAATCTGCCCTTTCCCACTCGTCAGACCCGCCATTCTCGCCAGCAGCGTGCTCTTCCCGGCTCCGTTCGGCCCGACAAGGTGAACTAACTCTCCTTGTCGGACTTCCGCGTTAAGCAGGCGCAGCCGACCAGCCTCCTCCACTTCCTGCAGCTGCATCAGCGGCATGTTATTTCGCCAGCGCCAGCTTGATAGCTTCCATCACAATCGGATCTTCCGGCGTCATGTCCGGGGAGAAGCGCTGAATCACTTCGCCGTCACGACCAATCAGAAACTTTTCGAAGTTCCACAGGATATCGCCCTGCACTTTAGGCGCACGCCCTTTGCTTGCCATGCGCTCGTAGAAGCCGCTGCTTTCCGGGGCAACGGCAACAGGCGCAGCAGTCGTGAGCTTCTGGTACAGCGGATGACGGTGCTCGCCGTTAACATCAATTTTGCTGAACATCGGGAACGTCACACCGTAGGTCGTGCTGCAGAAGGTTTTGATCTCCTCCTCGCTGCCCGGCTCCTGACCCAGGAACTGGTTACACGGGAAGCCGAGCACGTCGAAGCCCTGTTTGCCCCACGCTTCCTGGATATTTTCCAGTTGCTCATACTGCGGCGTGAGTCCGCACTGGGAGGCGACGTTAACCACCAGCAGCACGTTACCTTTGTATTTTTCCAGACTGATGTTTTCACCGTCGATAGTGGTGACCGTTGTGTTGAGAATAGTGTCTTGCATAGCGTCCTCTTTGGTTATCGGCCGGCGCTCAGCGGCCAGCCCTTAATAATAGCCAGATAAAAACAGGTGCGCCGAGGGTTGCGGTAACGACGCCAATCGGCAGCTCTGCCGAGGCCAGCGCCAGGCGCGCCACAATATCGGCGAACAACAGCGCCGAACCGCCTGCCAGCACGCAGGCAGGCAGCATGACGCGGTGATCGCTCAGGCCGCATAAGCGCAGAATATGCGGAACCACAAGCCCGATAAAGCCGATGGCCCCGGACAGCGCCACGCTAACGCCCACCAGCCACCCCGTGGCCAGCACCAACAGACGACGCCAGAGCCAGAGCGGTAGGCCAAGCTGGCGGGCTGACGTTTCGCCCAGCGACAGCAAATTTAGCGGTCGTGACTGCAGGCAAATCCAGGTCAGCACCGGCAGCAGCGCCACCATCAGCCAGCCCTGATGCCAGTCAACGCCACCAAAGCCGCCCATCATCCAGTACATCAATTGGCGCAGGTCAAAGGAGGTTGAGAAATAGACCGCCCAGGTCATTGCGGCACTGCAAATAATGCCAAGCGCGACACCCGCCAGCAGCAGGCGGCTGGTAGACAAATGTCGACGAGCAAAACGTAGCAGGATAACCGTGATAACCAGCGCCCCGGCAATCGCACACAGCCCCAGCGCCCAGCCCGGCAACAGACCTTTACCCAGCAAGACGGCCGCGATCAGCCCGATGCCAGCCCCATTGGAGACGCCAAGCAGCCCAGGTTCTGCCAGCGGATTGTCAAACAACGCCTGCATGATTGCCCCGGAGACCGCCAGAGATGCGCCGACAAGCACCACAGCAACCGTACGCGGCAGGCGAATCTGCCAGACAAACAGCTCACCACGCGCCGTAAACCATTCGCCCGGCGCTATCCACTGTTCGCCCGCGCACAGGCTGACGAAAATCGCCGTCAGCAACAGCAACAGAAATCCTCCCAGCCATCGCTGGTTTCGTTGGTGCTGGCGTTGGGCAAGTGGTTGCATGGTGTCCTGAAATCGTGAGGTGAAGTGGCTGATTTTATTGTCCCTTCAAATAACAGGAAAGAAAAAAGGCCGCAAAAGCGGCCTTTTTGGTTAATCAGAAATTATTCTGCTTTGGGCGAAGCGTTTTCGACACGGCTTTTCAACTTCTGTCCGGGTCTGAAGGTCACCACGCGCCGGGCTGTAATGGGAATATCTTCGCCCGTCTTCGGGTTGCGCCCGGGGCGTTGATTTTTATCGCGCAAATCGAAATTACCAAAACCGGAGAGTTTTACCTGCTCACCGTTTTCAAGAGCGCGACGGATCTCTTCGAAAAACAGCTCTACCAGTTCCTTGGCATCCCGTTTGCTAAGCCCAAGCTTATCAAACAGATATTCTGACATTTCAGCTTTTGTAAGCGCCATAGGTTCAATCCCTCAATGATGCCTGGAATCGCTCTTTTAATGCCTCTACGCATTTGGCAACGGTAGCGGCAATATCCTCTTCTTCGAGTGTACGGCTGGTATCCTGAAGGATCAGGCTGATGGCGAGGCTCTTGTGCCCCTCCGCCACACCCTTACCGCGGTACACGTCAAACAAGTTTACGCCAACTACATGATTTACGCCAACTTTCTTGCACTCTGCGAGAATATCGGCTGCAGGGACGTTTTCTGCCACCACCACCGCGATATCACGACGGTTTGCCGGGAAGCGAGAAACCTCCTTCGCCTGAGGCACCACGCGGTCTGCGAGCTTGTTCCACTCCAGCTCGAACACCATCGTGCGACCGTTCAGATCCAGCTTACGTTCCAGCTCCGGATGAACAACCCCAATGAAACCAATGCGTTCGCCTTTCAGATAAATCGCCGCAGACTGGCCCGGATGCAGTGCCGGATTCGCTTCGACCCTGAACTGGATATCACCCAATTTACCGGTCAGATCCAGTACGGATTCGAGATCGCCTTTTAAATCATAGAAATCAACTGTCTCTTTCGCCAGGTTCCAGTGCTCTTCGTAGCGGTTACCGCAAATAACGCCGCTCAGCATAACGTCCTGACGAATGCCCAGCGGAGCTTGCGTATCAGGTACAAAGCGCAGTCCGCTTTCGAAAATGCGCACGCGGCTCTGCTGACGGTTCTGGTTGTAGACCACGGTGCCAAGAAGACCTGTCCACAGCGACAAACGCATGGCGGACATTTCACTTGAGATTGGGCTTGGCAAAATCAGCGCCTCTTCACCAGGATGAATCAGTTGCTGAACTTTCGGGTCGACGAAGCTGTAGGTGATCACTTCCTGGTAGCCTTTGTCATTAAGCATGGTTTTCACACGCTTGAGTGACAGGTTCGCTTCCTTGTGAGATCCCATGATCAGACCCGCCTGCACTGGCGCATCCGGGATATTGTTGTAGCCGTAGATGCGCGCGACTTCTTCAACCAGATCTTCTTCGATTTCCATATCGAAACGCCAGCTTGGCGCAACGGCCTGCCATTCGTCCTGACCTTCGATCACTTCACAGCCCAGACGGCGCAGAATGTCGCTCACCTGTTCGTCGGCAATGTGGTGACCAATCAGACGATCCAGCTTACTGCGGCGCAGCGTGATGGTGGCACGCTTCGGCAGAGTGGTTTCGTTGGTCACGTCGATAACCGGACCCGCTTCGCCGCCGCAGATATCAATCAGCAGACGCGTGGCACGTTCCATCGCTTTGTATTGCAGTGCAGGATCCACGCCGCGCTCATAGCGGTGAGAAGCATCCGTGTGCAGTCCGTGACGACGTGCGCGACCGGTGATGGACAGCGGATTGAAGAAGGCGCATTCCAGCAAGACATTCTGCGTTTCGCCATTCACGCCGGAATGCTCACCACCAAAGATGCCGCCCATAGCCAGCGCTTTGTTATGGTCTGCAATCACCAGGGTATCGGCATTCAGTTTGGCTTCGCTACCGTCCAGCAGAACCAGGGTTTCCCCCTCTTCCGCCATGCGCACAACAATGCCGCCCTCGATACGATCGAGGTCAAACGCATGCATCGGCTGACCCAGCTCCAGCAGAACGTAGTTGGTCACGTCCACGACGGCGTCGATGGAACGAATGCCACAGCGGCGCAGCTTCTCTTTCATCCACAGCGGCGTGGCGGCTTTCACATCGATGCCTTTGACCACTCGGCCAAGGTAGCGCGGACAAGCTTCGGTGGCTTCAACCTTGATTGGGAAAGTATCGCTGATGGCGGCAGCAACAGGCGCCATTTCCGGCACGTTCAGCGGCTGCTTGTTCAGTACCGCAACGTCACGAGCCACGCCGATGATGCCCAGACAATCAGCGCGGTTTGGGGTCACGCTGATTTCAATGGTGTTGTCGTCAAGCTTCAGGTATTCGCGGATGTCGGTTCCCAGCGGGGCATCAGCAGGCAGCTCAATAATACCGCTGTGATCGTCGGAAATACCCAGCTCAGAGAAGGAGCACAGCATCCCTTCAGAAGGCTCGCCGCGCAGCTTCGCCGCTTTGATTTTGAAATCGCCCGGCAGCACCGCACCGATAGTCGCCACGGCTACTTTCAGGCCCTGACGGCAGTTTGGCGCGCCGCAAACGATGTCCAGCAGGCGATCGCCACCGACGTTAATTTTGGTGACGCGCAGTTTGTCCGCATTCGGGTGCTGGCCGCACTCGACCACTTCCCCGACAACAACGCCGTTGAACACGCCAGCGACCGGCTCAACGCCGTCCACTTCCAGGCCTGCCATGGTGATTTGGCCCGACAGTGCTTCGCTGTCAATCGCCGGGTTAACCCATTCGCGTAACCACAGTTCACTGAATTTCATTGTTCTGTCCTGCCCTTATTTAAACTGTTTGAGGAAACGCAGATCGTTTTCGAAGAACGCACGCAGATCGGTCACGCCATAGCGCAGCATCGTCAGACGTTCCATGCCCATACCGAAGGCAAAGCCGGAGTAGACTTCCGGATCGATGCCAACGTTGCGCAGCACGTTCGGATGCACCATGCCGCAGCCCAGCACTTCCAGCCATTTGCCGTTTTTACCCATCACGTCCACTTCCGCAGAAGGTTCGGTGAACGGGAAATAGGAAGGGCGGAAGCGAATCTGCAAATCTTCCTCAAAGAAGTTACGCAGGAAATCGTGCAGCGTGCCTTTCAGGTTGGTGAAGCTGATGTTGGTATCAACGATCAGACCTTCCATCTGATGGAACATTGGGGTATGCGTCTGATCGTAATCGTTACGATAGACGCGGCCCGGCGCGATAATACGGATAGGCGGCTGCTGGTTTTTCATGGTACGGATTTGCACGCCGGAAGTCTGGGTACGCAGCAGACGGGTAGCATCAAACCAGAAAGTGTCGTGGTCAGCACGTGCCGGGTGGTGGCCAGGAATATTCAGCGCATCGAAGTTATGGTAGTCATCTTCGATTTCCGGGCCAGTCGCCACGGTAAAGCCGAGCTCACCGAAGAAACTTTCAATACGATCGATGGTGCGGGTGACCGGGTGCAGACCGCCGGTTTCAATGCGACGACCCGGCAGTGAAACATCGATGGTTTCAGCGGCAAGGCGGGCGTTCAGTGCTGCGCCTTCCAGGGCAGCTTTACGCTCGTTTAACGCCTGCTGGACCTGCTCCTTCGCTTCATTGATAACGGCACCCGCGGCCGGGCGCTCTTCCGCCGGCAGTTCACGCAGGGTTGTCATCTGAAGGGTCAGGTGCCCTTTCTTGCCCAGATATTCGACGCGCACATTATCCAGTGCGGCGACATCGTGCGAGTCGTTAATGGCTGCCTTTGCACTGGCAACCAGCTCTGCGAGATGTGACATGGTTTTCCTCAATAATGTCTATGCAAACACCCGTTTGCGGACGTAATAACTTGAAATCTATATACGAAAAAAGCCTCCCTGGGGAGGCTTTCTGGCGCTGTTTTCCGTTTCGTCTTTCACGCGCTAGCCTCCTGAAGTCAGGTGCTAAAGTAAAAAAAGAAGCGGAAAATAGCAGCATTCATGCTTGCGTTACCTTGTCTGAAAAGGTCTGTGAAGTGCTTATTGAAAAGTCTTCACCCTGAAAAGTCAACGTATTGCTGGTGTTACAGGTCAATCTAAAACGAAAAGAGGGAGGCAAGCCTCCCTCTTCAACTGGCTTATGCCAGTGCTGATTTCGCTTTTTCGACCAGAGCGGTGAACGCTACTTTGTCGAATACGGCGATGTCAGCCAGGATCTTACGGTCAATTTCAACAGAGGCTTTTTTCAGGCCGTTGATGAATTTGCTGTAAGAAATACCGTTCTGACGTGCTGCTGCGTTGATACGCGCAATCCACAGTTGACGGAACTGACGCTTACGCTGACGACGGTCACGGTAAGCGTACTGACCTGCTTTGATAACAGCCTGGAAGGCAACGCGGTAAACGCGTGAACGCGCACCGTAGTAGCCTTTAGCTTGTTTCAAAATTTTCTTGTGACGTGCACGTGCAATTACACCACGTTTTACGCGAGCCATATGTGCTCTCCTGTATCTATATTCTTAATGAAAAAATTAAACGTTAACGGCTTATGCGTACGGCAGGCACGCGATTACCAGACCCAGATCGCCTTTAGAAACAAGGCCTTTTGGACGCAGGTGACGTTTACGCTTAGTCGATTTTTTGGTCAGAATATGACGCAGGTTTGCGTGCTTACGCTTAAATCCACCACCACCGGTTTTTTTGAAGCGCTTAGCAGCACCGCGTACGGTCTTAATTTTTGGCATTTTAATAACTTCCACTTCGCATTGTTAATAAACGAAACGTAGGCGAACAAAATCTGTGAGGCCCGAAAGCCCCACAGCGATTGTTACTTGAAGGCCTTACTGTTTCTTCTTAGGAGCGAGCACCATGATCATCTGGCGGCCTTCGATCTTCGTTGGGAAGGATTCGACTACTGCCAGTTCACTCAGATCGTCACGGACGCGCGTCAGCACTTCCATACCAATCTGTTGGTGGGCCATCTCACGACCGCGGAAACGCAGCGTGATTTTGGCCTTATCGCCATCTTCAAGAAAGCGAATCAGGCTGCGGAGTTTTACCTGATAATCGCCATCATCGGTACCAGGACGGAACTTAATTTCCTTAACCTGGATAACTTTTTGTTTCTTCTTCTGTTCCTTCGTAGACTTACTCTTCTCATAAAGGAACTTGCCGTAGTCCATGATACGACAAACTGGCGGCTCGGCGTTAGGGCTGATTTCAACTAAATCGACGCCAGCTTCTTCAGCTTTCTCGATAGCTTCTCTCAGACTCACAATACCCAGCTGTTCGCCTTCGAGACCCGTTAAGCGAACTTCCTGGGCGCGAATCTCGCCATTGATACGATTCGGACGTGCCGTTTGAACTCGTTTTCCGCCTTTAATACCTTATTCCTCCAGTTGTTGAAGACTGCGGCTACGAATTTCCAGTAGCAGCTTCTCAATCACTTCCTCTACGCCCATGCTCCCAAGGTCTTTGCCACGACGGGTGCGCACGGCAACTTTGCCTGCTTCAACCTCTTTGTCGCCACAAACCAGCATATAAGGGACACGACGTAAAGTGTGCTCGCGGATTTTAAAGCCAATCTTCTCATTTCTCAAGTCTGCTTTTACTCGAATGCCCGCATTTTGTAGTTTACGCGTCAATTCGTTAACGTATTCAGACTGTGAATCGGTGATATTCATTACCACCACCTGCACCGGTGCAAGCCATGTTGGGAAGAATCCGGCGAACTCTTCGGTAAGAATACCGATGAAGCGTTCGATAGAACCCAGAATGGCGCGGTGAATCATCACCGGCACCTGACGCTCGTTGCTTTCGCCTACGTAAGAGGCGTTCAGACGCTGCGGCAGGGAGAAGTCCAGCTGTACCGTTCCGCACTGCCATGCACGATCGAGGCAGTCATACAGGGTAAATTCAATTTTCGGGCCGTAGAAGGCACCTTCACCCAGTTGATACTCAAACGGGATATTGTTCTCTTCCAGAGCCACGGCCAGATCGGCTTCCGCACGATCCCACATCTCATCGCTGCCAATACGTTTTTCAGGACGTGTAGACAGCTTGACGACGATTTTCTCGAAGCCAAAGGTGCTGTACATATCGTAGACCATACGAATACAGGCGTTAACTTCATCACGCACCTGCTCTTCGGTACAGAAGATATGCGCATCATCCTGAGTGAAGCCACGGACGCGCATCAGGCCATGCAGCGCGCCTGACGGCTCGTTACGGTGGCAGCTACCGAACTCCGCCATACGCAACGGCAGATCGCGGTAAGATTTCAGACCCTGATTGAAGATCTGTACGTGACCCGGACAGTTCATCGGCTTGATGCAGTACTCACGGTTCTCAGAGGAGGTAGTGAACATCGCATCTTTGTAGTTGTCCCAGTGGCCGGTTCTTTCCCACAGCACACGGTCCATCATGAACGGGCCTTTTACTTCCTGATACTGGTACTCTTTCAGCTTAGAGCGCACAAAAGTTTCCAGTTCACGGAAGATAGTCCAGCCGTCGTTATGCCAGAACACCATGCCCGGCGCTTCTTCCTGCATATGATACAGGTCGAGCTGTTTGCCGATTTTACGGTGGTCACGCTTAGACGCTTCTTCCAGGCGCTGCAGGTAAGCATTCAGCGCTTTTTTATCGGCCCATGCGGTGCCGTAGATGCGCTGCAGCATCTTATTGTTGCTGTCGCCACGCCAGTAGGCGCCTGCAGTTTTCATCAACTTAAAGTGATGACAGAAACGCATGTTCGGCACGTGCGGACCGCGGCACATGTCGACGTATTCTTCGTGATGATACAAGCCAGGCTTGTCATCATGAGCGATATTTTCATCAAGGATGGAAACTTTATAGCTCTCGCCGCGCTTCACAAAGGTGTCGCGGGCTTCGTGCCAGCTCACTTTCTTCTTGATGACATCGTAGTTTTTCTCCGCCAGCTCGTGCATCCGCTTTTCGAGGGCGTCGATATCTTCCTGGGTCAGGGTGTGGTCAAGATCAACGTCATAGTAGAAGCCGTTATCAATGACCGGACCAATAGCCATTTTGGTGTTCGGCCACAGCTGCTTGATAGCGTGCCCCAACAGGTGCGCACAGGAGTGGCGAATGATCTCCAGGCCCTCTTCGTCCTTCGCGGTGATGAGCGAAAGCTTAGCGTCCTGTTCAATGAGGTCGGATGCGTCAACCAGCTCACCGTCTACGCGACCAGCAATAGTAGCTTTCGCCAGACCCGGACCGATATCCAGGGCAACATCCATTGGAGTCACAGCATGATCGAAATGGCGTTGGCTGCCATCAGGAAGAGTAATTACAGGCATTTTATATCCTTATTTGCAGTGGTGCCCCACACGAAAGAGCACATACAAAATTGATTAGTTTATTCATATCAACAAGTTAGAAGGTTTTATTTGCTTCACTCTGCAAACCGCGAGCGCATGGATGGACAAAACCAGTAACGCCTGCCTTCGCCTGCTGATAACGAACGTACATGGTACACGTCATTGTGTGGTTATTAAAGGATGGCGTAAATTGATGTCGCCATAACGTTGCATTCATCTTTCAGAGCAGAAAAGCGTTCCCGGGCCACCTACCTGACAATTGGCTTTCGGCGGTGAGGAAAATCGCGATATTCAACGGCCTTAACCTCTCCGTCTGGCAGCTTGAGGATATAAATCTGTCGCCCTATGCGAACCGCTTTGCTGATCGCCGTCTGATGAACGCCAATGGCTGCTGCTGCTTTTGCCTGACCGACTTCGCTGACGTATTGAGCAAGGGAAATTTTCATGTTCTGTGCCTCCGTGGCATGGCCCGAAGCAACAATACTATGTGTATTGAAATAAACAATACCGGCGGTATTTTTATTTTAATAACCTGGGTATTACTATTTGAATATGGAAAAGAAAAAAGTGCTTACCCCTGCCCAGGCAGATGCCGCCAGGCGCCTTAAAACGCTTTATGAGGCAAAGAAAAAGCTGCTCGGAATCACCCAGCAGTCGATTGCTGATGAACTGGATATTACCCAGGGCGCGGTAGGTCATTATCTGAATGGACGTAATCCGTTGAATCCGGCTGTAGCCTCGGTTTTTGCGCGACTGCTGAAAGTGGATGTAGAAGCGTTCAGTCCAGCCCTTGCAAAAGAGCTGGCTGGCATGGGCGTGGTGAGCGTCAACGATCCCACTGCGCCATATCGAGTTAACTCTGCCCCCGGTAAAAAATATCCTGTTCTTCGTACTCTTCCGGTGACAGCCTGGCATGAGATTTCAGAAATCTATGATGCGCGGGACGTTGAGCTCTGGCTGGACGCCGATATTGAGATTCTCGGTGAAGCCTTCTGGCTAAGAATGGAGGGAAATTCGATGACGGCGCCGACGGGGCTGAGCGTTCCGGAGGGTTATTTTGTACTGTTTGACACCGGTCGCGACCCGGTTAATAACAGCCTGGTACTTGCCACGCTTCCTGGAGCCAGCGAAGTCACATTTAAAAAGCTGATCGTCGACGGCGGTCAAATGTACCTGGCCGGACTCAATCCTCAATGGCCCCTGGTGCCGATTGATGACGATTGTCGGCTGATTGGCGTGGCTCTGGAAACCCGGCTCAGACTACTCCAGACATAACGCTGCTGGTGCATGCAGAAACCTTCAAACGACCTTCAGGTTGGCAGACATACCCAATTTTGAGTGGAGCATCGCCCGCCGGCGCTTGCCTGATGGTCGGTTCACGGCATGCTATACAGCCTGGATAAAAGCCCGGACTGAGATACCTTCAGCCTCCAGCCGCTGACGGATACAGCGCGTCATTTCAACCGCATCCGGGCTGTCGCCATGTACACATACAGACTGTGCTTCGATTGTAACGAACTCACCTTCCACGGAGGTCACACCGCCTTCTAAAATCATCTGAACCACTCGCTGCGCGACCACCTCAGGGTCATGAATCACTGCCCCCGTCTCACGCCGCGAGACCAGAGAGCCGTCCTGATGGTAGGCACGATCCGCAAATGCCTCCACCACTGTACAAATGCCCGCTTCCCTCGCCCACGCAATCAGCGCCGAGCCAGCCAACGCGACTAATGGTAAAGACGCATCAACGGACTGAATCGCGGCCAATACCGCCATCGCCTGGCGTTTATCATGCGCAATCGTGTTATACAGAGCGCCATGGGGTTTCACGTAACTCACCCGTGTGCCTGCCGCCGTTGCCAGCCCCTGCAACGCGCCAATCTGGTAAATGACATCCGCCGTCAGTTCGTCACTGGCCACATCCATGTTGCGGCGCCCAAACCCAACCAGATCCGGATACGACACATGTGCCCCAACGGCGACACCCAACCGTTGCGCCGCGCGTAGCGTCGTGAAAATACCCGCGGGTGAACCCGCATGAAATCCGCAGGCCACGTTGGCGCTGCTGATGAGCGGTAGAATCGCGGCGTCATCGCCCATCGTCCACTGCCCGAAGCTTTCGCCTGAATCACTATTTAAATCAATGCATGGCGCAACCGACATGATGCAAATCTCCTGGCCGTTAGCCTTTCGTTAATCTCTTTCGGTGTATCACTGTTTTACCCGTTTTACCATGAAGGAGACAAAATGGACTTTACGGCACTGATTCAGACCGTGACGGATTTTATCAGCTCTCACCCAAAGCTTGCGCTGGGCGTGATAGCGCTACTCGCGTTTGGCAAATCCCTGGCGTTTATTTCTCTGCTTCTGCCCGCCACGGTGATTTTGCTGGCAACCGGGGCGTTGATTGGTGAAAGCGAACTGCGGTTCATGCCGGTCTGGCTGGCTGCTGCCGCGGGTGCATTCGCTGGCAACTGGCTATCCTGGTGGTTGGGGTATCACTACAGCTATCGAATCACAACGCTCTGGCCGCTATCGCGGAAGCCACAGCTGCTACAGCGTGGACACCTTTTCTTCGAGCGCTGGGGATCATGGGGAGTATTTATCGGACGATTTTTTGGCCCATTAAGAGCCGTTGTGCCGCTCGTCGCCGGGATTTGCAGAATGCCTTCCGGAAAATTCCAGTTAGCGAATGCCGCATCAGCGGCAGTGTGGGCCTTTGGTATTCTGGCGCCTGGCGCATTGGGGATACCGAAGCTGGCCGCGCTGTTTTCGTGAGCCTGAAAACAACCAGGCCGGATTACTCCGGCCTGCATCATTACATCTTGTAGCCCAGCGTTACCGTTGTGCGGCGATCGGTGTGCTCCGGTGCCGATGACGGCGGTTCGGAGTTCCAGGTCACATTGTAAGCCACTTTCAGGCCGAAGCTGTCGTTGATAGCAACGTCCAGCGCGGTTTCTGAGTTGATTGTGGTGTCATCTGCGCCGAACACAGACAGACCCTGGGTGAATTTGGTGGTGTCCGTCATCTGCCAGGCGTAGGTGCCAGAAGCGTAACCCAGCGGCTGAGTTTTGGTATCACCGTTGGTGTACTCGTCGTAACGCACACCTGGACCGAATTCAAAACGCAGGCTGTGCACCGGTCCATTGAGGATCTGGCGACCGTAACCGGCGGTGAACACATCGCGCTGGCGGTAGCCGTTAAAGCGGTCGGTGAGCCAGCTTGCCTGACCAAACAGATAATCATAGTCAGTCATGTTGTAACGAGAGCGCCCGCCGACCTGATAGGTTTCAGAAGAGCGCTCGTCGTTTGAAGAGGTATTACTGGCGTTGCCCCACAGCGACCAGGCAGTGGTGTCGCCATACCAGGTCAGCGTGGAATCGGCGGTCAGGGAAGAACTTTTTGTATTGCCAGACTGCGCCAGATAACCCCCGTTAATTTTACCTTCAAACGGTTTCTTCGCAGTGGATGGGTCATCCATGACAGTAAAAACGGTATTATCGGCCATCGCGTGCAGCGACGCAAAAAGGCCCCCCGCCAGCACAACTACTGCGGGTACTGTCTTGAAAAGCTTCATTTATTAAGAGTCCGTACAACAAAAAAAGAGACCATTACGGTCCCGGAAACTTTCGCGAGGAGCAACGATTGCGGTCCAAAGAAAGGTAACAAATTATAAAAAGGCGTGAATAACATAGCAATGAATTCTTATTTCATTTTTTGAATAAGAAGGATCTCAAAAGGCGTTTTATTTCATATAGCTGAGGCGTCATTTGCGATTGTAAATATGCGAAAAATCAGATCGTTGAACTTTATTCTACACACCCGAAGTGCCAGGCTTAGCCTTGGCCATCCTGGAAACGGCCCAACAGGCTCATGAATGGAGGTAATCGAATGGTTAATATCTGTACGCTTACTCTGGCGCCATCCCTTGATAGCGCCACGGTCACCCCGCAAATCTATCCTGAAGGCAAGCTGCGCTGCAGCGCACCCGTCTTTGAACCCGGCGGAGGGGGCATCAACGTCGCCCGCGCAATTACCTTTCTGGGCGGGAAAGCCACCGCCCTCTTTCCGGCAGGAGGCGCAACCGGCGAGCATCTGATTTCCCTGCTTGCGGAGGAAAACATCCCCGTGCAAACCGTTCAGGCCAGTGACTGGACGCGGCAGAATCTTCACGTTCATGTAGAAAGTAGCGGCGAGCAGTACCGCTTTGTAATGCCCGGTGCCGCGCTTTCCGCTCCGGAATTCCACCTGCTTGAACAGCAAGTTTTACGCCTTACTGCGGGAACGCTTCTGGTCATCAGCGGCAGCCTGCCACCGGGTGTCAGCGTCACAACATTGGTCGGCCTGATTCGCGCCGCACAGCAGCAGGGGATTCGCTGCGTAATAGACAGCTCCGGTGAAGCGCTCTGCGCCGCGCTCGATGTCGGAAACATCGAACTGGTTAAACCTAATCAGAAAGAGCTGAGCGCCCTGGTGCAACGGGAACTGACGCTGCCAGACGACGTACGAAAAGCCGCTGAAGAGATTGTTCAGAGTGGAAAAGCAAAACGCGTCGTGGTTTCACTTGGCCCGCAAGGGGCGTTGGGTGTTGATGCCACCGGTTGCGTGCAGGTGGTTCCCCCACCGGTCAAAAGCCAGAGCACCGTTGGCGCAGGCGACAGCATGGTGGGCGCGATGGTGATAAAGCTGGCGGAACAAGCTTCACTTGGAGAAATGGTCCGCTTTGGGGTCGCTGCAGGTAGTGCCGCCACGCTTAACCAGGGTACCCGCTTATGCTCCCTGGAAAATACCCGCACTATTTACGACTATTTGTGCCGGGCTTAGCCGTTTTCCCGCCACCCACGTGGCAGGAGTCGAAAAATAGCAGTAATCGGCTATGCTATCAAAACTCCATGCTTAACAAAGAGGTTCCCGATGAGCGGTGATATCACGCGTTACGTGGTAGCGGTAAAGTTTCATGAACAAGCGCTGACCGAAATCAACGAGCTCAATAATCACCTGACCCGCGCCGGATTTACCCTGACGCTGGCAGACGATGAGGGCAAAGTGCATGACCTTGGCACCAACACGTTTGGTCTGGTCAGCCCGCAAAGTGAAGATGACGTTCAGGCCCTGACCCTCGCCCTTGCAGAGGCGGCTATCAAGCAAAAGCCCGACGTCAGCGTGACGACGTTTGAGCAATGGCTTCAGTCCAGTACTACCGATACGGCGAGTTAAAACGCGCAGTTGTGCGTCAGTTCGAGTTTTCCACCGCATTTTTGCACTAACCTTATGATCTGGCAGAAAACATGGGGAGAGAGAGCATGTGGCAAGCGATCTGTAGCCTGTTGGAAGAGCACGGAGACGGCGAAATTGAGCTGCGTAACGAACTGCCCGGCGGTGAGATCCACGCCGCATGGCATTTGCGTATCAGCGGCCAGGATTATTTCGTCAAATGCGATGAGCGGGAAATGCTGCCCATCTTCACCGCGGAGGCCGATCAGCTTGAGCTGCTTTCCCGAAGTGAGACCGTTGCCGTACCCGAGGTGTACGCCGTCGGCAGCGACCGTGATTACAGCTTTGTGGTGATGGAGTTTCTGCCGCCCCGCCCGCTTGATGCACACAACGCTTTTTTACTCGGCCAGCAGCTTGCACATCTTCATCAGTGGAGCGACCAGCCGCAGTTTGGCCTCGACTTTGATAACGATCTCTCCACTACGCCGCAGCCCAACGCCTGGCAGCGTCGCTGGTCAACGTTCTTCGCCGAGCAGCGCATCGGCTGGCAGCTGGAGCTGGCGGCAGAAAAAGGGCTGGCGTTCGGTAATATAGACGGCATTGTCGAACACATTCACCAGCGCCTGAGCTCACATCAGCCACAGCCCTCTTTGCTTCACGGCGACCTGTGGTCAGGTAACTGCGCGCTGGGGCCCTCTGGGCCCTATATCTTTGACCCTGCCTGCTACTGGGGTGACCGGGAGTGCGACCTGGCGATGCTCCCGCTGCATCCGGAACAGCCGCCGCAAATCTACGATGGCTATCAGTCCGTTTCCCCGCTGCCAGCGGGTTTCCTTGAGCGCCAGCCGATTTACCAGCTCTATACGCTCCTGAACCGCGCGATTCTGTTTGGAGGTCAGCATCTGGTCACCGCGCAGAAAGCGCTGGATCGCGTGCTCGCCGCATAAAAAAAGCCCCGTTAATTCGGGGCTTCTTCCTTATCCGTCATCAAGTTAGTTGATGGACACGCCCTTCAGGCGGAACTCAATGTTCATGATGATGCCGTTGCCCGGTTTACCCGGCTCGTAGCGCCATTTGCGCAGTGCCGTCTTCACTTCACGCTCAAACATGTTTGAGGGCTGCGCAGAGAGTATTTCGACATTGTCCACGCGACCGTCCGGCGTGACGTCAAATTTCACCCGCACCTTACCTTCGATGCGTAACGCCTGCGCACGTGCCGGATATTGCGGCTCACCGCGGCTCAGCGCGCGCGGACCGGTTGGTGCCGTCACCGCCGGTTTGCTGGGGGCAGGTGCAGTATTGGTGGCCGGGCGGCTCTGCGACGTTGAATTCTCAAACGGCGACGCCGGGCGCGGTTCAACAGGTTTCGGTTCGCGCTTAGGCTCTTCCACCTTTTTCACCGGCTTTGGTTTTGGCTTCGGTTTGGGTTTCGGTTCGGGCTTATGGATAACCACCGGGGCTTCTTTCGGGGGTTCAGGAACCACTTCCGGCTCCGGTTCGGGCTCAACGACCGGCTGCGGCGGTGGCTGTACGGCCTGAGGTGGCTCCAGATCCGCAGGTGAGACCATTGTTACCGTGATCGGCTGTGCGGGTGCCGGCAGTTCAATAACCTGATGTACCGAGGTATAAAGCAGAC
Source organism: Scandinavium sp. UTDF21-P1B (assembly GCF_040750395.1). Taxonomy (NCBI): domain Bacteria; kingdom Pseudomonadati; phylum Pseudomonadota; class Gammaproteobacteria; order Enterobacterales; family Enterobacteriaceae; genus Scandinavium; species Scandinavium sp. UTDF21-P1B. The sequence continues at coordinate 58,788 of NZ_JBFLVD010000010.1, read as the reverse complement.
CTGCCACTACGGCACCGTGAATAGCCACAGAGAGCAATGTGGGCCACGGAAAACGGCGAGGTAAATCGAGGGTCATTGAAGTCATAATCGTTGCAGTTGAAAAATGATGGTCCGATTTTAAATGCAAATAGCAATCATATTCAATAAGCCATCTTATCTTCGGTCAACTTTCTGTGGCTGTTGGGCAAAATAAGTACAGCTGTGCGACAGGTTACGCAGTGGGTAAATCTTTGCATTGCAGTCGCCGACGCTTTGAAATACCGTGTTTCGACAATTGATGAATAAGGAGCTGTGCCCGTGCTTTACGTGATTTATGCTGAAGATGTCGCCGACTCTCTTGAAAAACGGTTATCGGTTCGCCCTGCCCACCTCGCTCGCCTTCAGTTGCTGCAGGATGAAGGTCGTCTGCTGACGGCCGGTCCAATGCCTGCCGTGGACAGTAACGATCCAGGCGCGGCCGGGTTTAGCGGTTCAACGGTCATTGCGGAATTTGCTTCGCTGGAAAAGGCGCAGGCCTGGGCAGAAGCAGACCCGTACGTCGCGGCGGGTGTATATGGTGAAGTTAAAGTACGCCCCTACAAAAAAGTCTTCTGAAGCCTGAAAAAACATGAGGCACCGCGAACGGTGCCTTTTTTTGCTTTCAGAATTCGTAGATGGCAAAAAGCAGTGAATTTCGCTGCCGGGCCACCAGACATTTTCTGATCGCGTGGATGCGCATGTTGCGTCGCGACTGGGCTTCCAGCCACCGCGCTTTTCGACGGCTCGCTTGTCGCTGCATCCGCCAACGCCCCACTTCGTTTCTGCTACGCTTCATTTCCACATCTCTGAGATGAAAGAGCGCACATTATAAACCCTTGCGTCCGGGTGACCAGCGGTTTTGCCCCTGTTTTTGTTTGCCAGATGAGGCCTTCCGCGTACACTCTTAACAACAGGCTTTCAAAAGGATTTTTTATGACAACCTTCTACACCGTGGTGAGTTGGCTGGTCATTCTGGGGTACTGGTTGTTAATCGCGGGGGTGACGTTACGCATCCTGATGAAACGACGCGCGGTACCTTCAGCGATGGCATGGTTGCTGATCATTTATATTCTGCCTTTGGTCGGGATCATCGCTTATCTCTCCGTGGGGGAACTGCATTTAGGGAAACGCCGTGCCGAACGCGCTCGCGCTATGTGGCCGTCAACGGCAAAATGGCTCAACGATCTTAAAGCCTGCAATCATATTTTTGCTGAATCAAACAGCCCCGTCGCCAGTTCTCTGTTCAGACTTTGTGAACGTCGTCAGGGTATCGCCGGGGTAAAAGGCAATCAGCTGCAGTTGCTGACCGAATCTGACGACGTCATGCAGGCGCTGATCCGCGACATTCAGCTCGCCCGGCACAATATTGAGATGGTCTTCTACATCTGGCAGCCCGGTGGCATGGCCGACCAGGTAGCCGAATCATTGATGGCCGCCGCGCGCCGCGGGGTGCACTGCCGCCTGATGCTCGACTCCGCCGGTAGCGTCGCCTTTTTCCGCAGTCCCTGGGCTACGATGATGCGCAATGCAGGGATCGAAGTCGTCGAAGCCCTTAAAGTGAATCTGATGCGTGTCTTCCTTCGCCGTATGGATCTCCGTCAGCATCGCAAAATGATCATGATCGACAACTATATTGCCTATACCGGCAGCATGAATATGGTCGATCCACGCTTCTTCAAGCAGGATGCGGGCGTGGGACAATGGGTGGATTTGATGGCCCGAATGGAAGGCCCGATTGCCACTTCAATGGGCATTGTCTATTCCTGCGACTGGGAAATCGAAACGGGCAAGCGCATTTTACCCCCGGCTCCGGACGTCAACATTATGCCGTTCGAGGAAGCCAGCGGGCACACGATTCACACCATTGCATCTGGCCCGGGCTTCCCGGAAGATCTGATTCATCAGGCGTTGCTGACCGCTGCCTACTCCGCGCGTGAATATCTTATTATGACCACGCCCTACTTCGTGCCGAGTGACGATCTGCTGCACGCTATCTGCACCGCCGCACAGCGTGGCGTGGACGTCAGCATTATCATGCCGCGCAAGAACGACTCGGTTCTGGTGGGCTGGGCCAGCCGGGCTTTCTTCACCGAACTGCTGGCCGCGGGCGTCAAAATTTACCAGTTTGAAGGCGGCCTGCTGCACACTAAAAGCGTACTGGTTGACGGTGAGCTGAGCCTGGTGGGCACCGTTAATCTCGATATGCGCAGCCTGTGGCTGAACTTTGAGATAACGCTTGCCATTGACGATGTTGGCTTCGGCGGTGACCTGGCTGCCGTTCAGGACGACTACATTTCACGCTCGCGGCTGCTGGATCCAGAGCGCTGGTTAAAACGTCCGCTGTGGCAGCGTGGCGCCGAGCGACTGTTTTACTTCTTCAGCCCGTTGCTGTAAAACGTGCCCATTAGCTGAGAATCAGGGTGTCATCATGGATATGGATTTAAATAATCGTCTGACCGAAGACGAAACGCTTGAACAGGCCTACGATATTTTTCTCGAACTGGCAGGCGATAACCTCGACCCGGCAGATATCATTCTGTTTAACCTGCAGTTTGAAGAGCGCGGCGGTGCAGAGCTTTTCGATCCGGCGGAGGACTGGCAGGAGCACGTCGATTTCGATTTAAACCCGGACTTCTTCGCCGAAGTGGTGATTGGCCTTGCGGACACCGACGGCGGAGAGATTAACGATATCTTCGCCCGCGTCCTGCTGTGTCGCGAAAAGGACCACAAAATCTGCCACATTCTGTGGAAAGAGTAAGCCACACGCTGAAATCACAAAAAGGCTGCCATTGGCAGCCTTTTTCATTTCCCGTCCGGTAACGTAATTTCACAGGTGCAGCAATAGTTCGCAGCGGCGGGTACGCCGATTAAACAGAAGCGGTATAAATGCGCGCGCACGGACCGCAGGGCATCAGCCAAAATAACCTGCCAATAAAAAGGGCTGACAGTTGTCAGCCCGGGAAATTATAGCGGGTCCACCTTCAGGCAGGATACGGCGTGTCGGAAACTGCCCTCCAGCACCGGCCGGGTTTTCGCGCATTCCGGCCCGGCAATCGGGCAGCGGGTGCGGAATACACAACCTGATGGCGGGTTGATTGGCGACGGCAGTTCACCTTCGAGCAGCTGTATCGTTTTGTTTTTTTCCAGATCCGGGTCTGGAATAGGCACTGCGGACATCAGCGCTTTCGTGTAGGGATGCAGCGGGTTGTGATAGACCTGATCGTAGGTTCCCAGCTCCACCGCGTGGCCGAGATACATCACCAGCACGCGATCGGAGATGTGCTTCACTACTGCCAGATCGTGTGCAATGAAGATCAGCGACAGCCCCATTTCGCGCTGCAGCTGCTGAAGCAGATTCACCACCTGGGCCTGGATCGACACGTCCAGCGCCGACACCGGCTCATCACAGATAATCAGCTTCGGCTCAAGGATCAGCGCACGGGCAATCCCGATACGCTGGCACTGGCCGCCTGAGAATTCGTGCGGATAGCGGTTAATCAGGTTTGGCAACAGCCCCACTTTCATCATCATCGCCTTCACGCGGTCGCGGACTTCCTGACGTGGCATTTTAGGATGATAGGTGCGCAGTGGTTCAGCAATGATATCGCCGATGTTCATACGCGGGTTCAGAGAAGCCAGCGGATCCTGGAAAATCATCTGAATGTCGCTGCGCACGGCGCGCCATTCGTCCGGCTTCATGCCCAGCAGATCTTTGCCCAGCCATGCCACTTTACCGTCGGTTGCTTTGACCAGACCAATAATTGCACGCGCGAACGTGGATTTACCGCAGCCGGACTCACCTACCACGCCCAGTGTCTCACCTTCATACAGGCGCAGCGTCACGCCATCAACGGCTTTCAGGGTTTTTGACGGCTGCCAGAACCACTGTTTGCCGTCTTTGATGTCGAAATGCACTTTCAGATCGGCAATTTCGAGCAGAACTTTTCTTTCTTCGGTCACGGCGTTCATACCAGATCCCCCACCGGTTTAAAGCAGGCGCGTAAACGGCCAGGCGCAAACTCCTCCAGAGGCGGAGCGGAATGACAAATGTCCATCGCGTGCGGACAGCGCGGCTGGAACGGACAGCCTTTCGGCAGGCGCATCAGGTTCGGCGGGTTGCCCGGAATGGTCAGCAGCGCTTCACCTTCCGCATCCAGACGAGGCACCGCGTTGAGCAAGCCCATCGAATAGGGGTGCGCAGGATGATAGAACACATCACGCGCATTGCCGTATTCCATGGTGCGCCCGGCATACATCACCAGCACTTTGTCACAAATACCGGCAACGACGCCAAGGTCGTGGGTGATCATGATAATGGCCGTGTTGAACTCACGCTTAAGCTCATTCAGCAGAGTCATGATCTGCGCCTGAACGGTCACATCCAGCGCGGTGGTCGGCTCATCGGCAATCAGCAGCTTTGGCCGGCACAGCAGCGCCATGGCGATCATCACGCGCTGGCGCATACCGCCGGAAAACTCGTGCGGGAACATGCGCATGCGCTTGCGCGCTTCCGGCATTTTCACCGCATCCAACATTTTGACCGACTCTTCAAACGCTTCCGCTTTGCCCATGCCTTTATGCAGCATCAGCACTTCCATCAGCTGTTCGCCGACGCGCATGTACGGGTTCAGCGAAGTCATCGGATCCTGGAAAATCATTGAGATCTGCTCAGCGCGCAGTTTGTTCAGCTCTTTTTCCGGCAGGTTCAGGATCTGGCGACCGTTAAAGTTCGCGACGCCGCCAATGCGGCCATTCTGCGCCAGCAGGCCCATCAGGGCGAATGCCGTCTGGGATTTTCCGGAACCGGACTCGCCGACAATCCCAAGCGTCTCCCCCGCCTTCAGGCTGAAGTTGAGGTCATTTACCGCCGTCACATCGCCGTCTGGCGTGGCAAAAGTCACCCGTAAATCTTTCACATCCAGCAGCAGACCTGATTTTTGCTGCTGCGGGGCGTTAACCATTTCAATCGTGCTCATGGCATCACTCCTTAGCGGTCTTTCGGATCGAGGGCATCACGCAGGCCATCGCCGATAAAGTTGAAACAGAACAGGGTTACCACCAGGAAACCTGCCGGAAACAGCAGCAGCCATGGCGAAACTTCCATGGAGTTGGCGCCATCACTCAGCAATGCGCCCCAGCTGCTGAGCGGCTCCTGGGTACCCAGACCGAGGAAGCTCAGGAATGATTCAAACAGGATCATGCTTGGCACCAGCAGTGAGGCATAAACCACCACCACGCCCAGCACGTTGGGCACGATATGACGCACGACGATGCTGGCGGTCGATACGCCACCCACTTGCGCGGCTTCAATAAACTCTTTGCGCTTGAGGCTTAACGTTTGACCGCGCACGATACGCGCCATATCGAGCCAGGAGACCATCCCGATAGCCACGAAGATCAGCAGGATATTTTGCCCGAAGAAGGTCACCAGCAGGATAACGAAGAACATGAACGGGAAGGAGTTCAGGATTTCCAGCAGACGCATCATCACCGAGTCCACTTTGCCGCCCAGATAGCCGGAAAGTGAGCCGTAAAGCGTGCCCAGCACAACGGCAACCAGCGCGGCAGCAATGCCGACCATCAGTGAGATTCGTCCACCAATTGCCACGCGCACCAGCAGATCACGACCAGAAGAATCCGTGCCGAAGTAATGACCGGAAATCATATCCGGCGCGCTGGACATCATGCCCCAGTCAGTATCGAAATAGCTGAACTGCGACAGCATCGGCGCCAGGGTTACGAACAGCGCAATCACCACCAGCACACAGAGGCTGGCGACTGCCGCGCGGTTATGCATAAAACGACGGCGGGCATCCTGCCAAAGGCTGCGGCCCTCAACTTCCAGTTTTTCACTGAAGTGTTCCAGCGCCTCGCTGTTTTTCTTACTCAACATCATGGCGAACTCCAGCGTCAGTAACGGATTTTCGGATCGATAACGGCATAGAGCACGTCAACAATCGCGTTAAACAGGATGGTCAGCGCACCGACCAGAATGGTCAGGCTCAGCACCAGAGAGTAGTCACGGTTCAACGCGCCGTTCACGAACAGCTGACCGATGCCCGGCAGACCATAAATGGTTTCGATAACCATTGAACCCGTGATAATCCCGACAAACGCTGGCCCCATGTAAGAAAGCACGGGCAGCAGAGCTGGCTTCAGAGCATGACGGAAGATGATGCGACGCATCGGAAGCCCTTTTGCACGCGCGGTACGAATGAAGTTAGAGTGAAGCACTTCAATCATCGAACCACGGGTAATACGCGCGATGCTCGCGATGTAGGCCAGCGACAGCGCCACCATCGGCAGGATCATGAACTTCAGCGCCCCGCCGTTCCAGCCGCCGCCGGGCAACCAGTGCAGCGTGATGGCAAATATCATCACCAGCAACGGCGCGACCACGAAGCTCGGGATAACCACCCCGGTCATCGCCACCCCCATGACGGCGTAATCCCATTTCGTATTTTGATTCAGCGCGGCAATCACCCCGGCGCTAACGCCCAGGATAACCGCGAGGAAAAAGGCCGCAAAGCCTAATTTGGCCGACACAGGGAAGCTCGCAGCCACCAGGTCGTTCACCGAGTAATCTTTATATTTGAATGACGGTCCAAAATCACCGTGCGCCAGCTGCTTCAGATAATTGAAATACTGGACGCCGATGGGATCGTTCAGGTGATATTTCGCTTCAATGTTCGCCATCACTTCCGGCGGCAGCGTGCGTTCCCCGGTAAATGGACTGCCCGGCGCAAGACGCATCATAAAGAAGGAAATCGTAATAAGAATAAAGAGTGTCGGAATCGCTTCCAGACAGCGACGTAATATAAATTTCAACATTGCCCGTACCTTCTGGCGTGTGCCTTTTACATGTCCCGGCAGTCAGGCTGCGCGGTCATGCGATAGTGCGTGAAATAAGACACGGTGGGGCAACGTTACGCTGCCCCACGGATTGCCATTAATGCTTAATGATGTACAGATCTTTGGTGTAGATATTGTCCATCGGATCTTTACCGGTATAACCGCCAACCCATGGTTTCACCAGACGGGCGTTCACATAGTAATAGACCGGAACGATCGCTGAGTCTTTGCCCAGCTGCTGTTCAGCTTTGTCATACAGCGCAGAACGCTGTGCTTCGTCAGTCACCTGAAGAGTCTGCTTCATGATCGCATCAAACGCCGGGCTCTTATAGTGCGCGGTGTTCATGGAGCTGTCAGAGAGCATGGTGTTCAGGAAGGAAGTAGGTTCGTTATAGTCCGCACACCAGCCCGCACGTGCAACGTCATAGGTCCCCTGATGACGGGTATCCAGGAAGGTTTTCCACTCCTGGTTCACCAGCTTCACGTCCACGCCAAGATTTTTCTTCCAGATAGAAGCCGCAGCGATAGCCAGTTTTTTGTGCAGATCGGAGGTGTTGTACAGCAGGTTGAAGGTCAGCGGCTTATCAGCCGTGTAACCTGCTTCCGCCAGCAGCTTTTTCGCTTCCGCGTTACGCTGTTCCTGGGTCAGCTTGAACCAGTCTGGTTCGGTCAGCTTCGCGCCATCGGTATACGGTGGGGTGTAACCGTAGGCTGGCAGGTCGCCCTGCGCTTTTACTTTGTTAGTGATGATGTCGCGATCCAGGCCAAGCTTCAGCGCGGTACGGACGCGCACATCGGTGAACGGTGCTTTCTGGTTGTTGATTTCGTAGTAGTAAGTACACAGATACGGGTCAACGTGAACTTCGGTCGGGATCTCTTTTTTCAGCTTCTGGAACAGCTCAATCGGCAGGTTGTTATAGGTCATGTCGATTTCGCCGCTGCGATAGCGGTTGACGTCCGTGACTTCAGAAGAGATTGGCAGATAGGTGATCTGGTCGATAACGGTTTTTTTGTTATCCCAGTAGTTCGGGTTGCGCTCCATTACGATGCGCTCGTTCACCACCCAGTCTTTCAGCTTGTAAGCACCATTGGTGACGATGTTGGCAGGCTGGGTCCACTTCTCACCGAATTTCTCGATGGCGGTTTTGTTGACCGGAGACATTGCCGGGTTAACCAGCAGCTTATAGAAGTAAGGCACCGGCTCGCTCAAGGTGACTTCCAGCGTGTGATCGTCAATGGCTTTCACGCCAAGATCGGAAGTGGGCTTTTTGCCGTCGATGATTTCATCAACGTTGAGAATGTGGCCGTACTGCGGATAGCTCGCATACGGGGACGCGGTTTTCGGATCCACCAGACGCTGCCAGCTATAAACGAAATCTTGTGCCGTTACCGGCTCGCCGTTGGACCATTTTGCATCTTTACGCAGATGGAAGGTCCAGACTTTAAAATCTTTGTTATCCCAGCTTTCTGCAACGCCCGGGATCGGGTGACCGTCTGTGGTCGAAGTAATCAGCAGGCCTTCGAAAAGATCGCGGCTGACGTTTGCTTCCGGCACGCCTTCAATTTTATTGGGATCCAGCGACTGCGGCTCTGCACCGTTGTTACGGATCATCGTCTGCTTGTCTGCCAGCTTAACGCCCGCAGGAACGTCTGCAGCCATTGCATTTCCTGCGATAAGTGCAGCTAAAACACCCGCTGCGATGAGGCTTTTTTTTGTGATGATGGACATTGTGTTGATACTCCGCTCATTATAATTACTGGCTTGTGCCAGCCTGTTTAATCCCCGAAGGGTTTCCCGTACCGCGCAGGAGTGAAAGCGCGTGTCGGGTGGTTTACTGCGTGCTATCACCGACTTCTTTATTACGGTCACTCTTTTTCGGCAACCTTACGTCGATTCTTTACGTTATCCCCCCTGTCGGGATAAACGGTGTTCTTTTCGCGCCAGGAGATTTATTTGGAAATTATTCTCATCTCCGCGTTTTGTGCCGCGAAGCGCCTGCGCGGAAAGTATCAAATGCCTTTCCCGCCCGCCAATACATTTTGCAAATTTGTTAACCAATTCTCTTTTGTGACGCAGGTTTCGAATGAAGCCAACGAGAAGTTAAATATTTATTGCTTTATAATCAAGTAGTTAAAATCATCACTACGGCATACCGTTGATAAGGATGACGCCGAAGAGTTTTTGCACAATAATTTAACAATTGGTTATTATTTAGCACATTACTCTGTCTGAACATTGAAATTACTAATAACATTTCAATTATCCCACGGCAAGCGTAAGAGTATCATGTAATAAAAATAACATTATTGCGCGAGGCAGTATTGAAAAAACGGTAGGTTAATGCATTGATAAGACTGAATTTATGGATGTATAAGCGGCAATGATTACCGGCGGATATTTCAGTTTTTTTGATATGATTTGCTAATAGATGAAAGAGGAAACGAAGCGGCTGCCCCGTTTCCTGTTTACGACTATGCCAGCAGACCCGGGAAAATGGATTTGATGCCGGCCACAATAAACTCAATCCCCAGCGCCATTAGCAGCAAACCCATTATACGGGTGATGACGTTGATACCGGTTTGACCAAGCAGGCGTACCAGCCACGGTGCAATGCGAAACAGCCCCCAACAGCAGAGCGCGAACAACGCAATTGCTACGGAGAAACCAATCAAGTGAGCCCAGTTGTGATAACGCGTTCCCCAGACGATCGTTGAACTGATTGCCCCCGGCCCCGCCATGAGCGGAAGAGCCAGCGGGACAACGCCCACGCTCTCGCGAATAGCCGTCTCTGATTTTTCCTGCTTGTTTTGTTTATCCTCGCCGAGTTTCCCACTGATCATCGACATCGCAATGGTCACCACCAGGATCCCACCGGCAATACGGAAGGAGTCTATCGATATGCCGAAAAGCTGGAGAATGCCGTCACCGAGGAACAGCGAGGTCCATAAAATGATGGCGACTGAAAGGTTAGCCGTCAGGTTGGTTTTATTGCGCGCGGGTGCGGTCTGATAACTGGTCATGCTGATGAACACCGGGATGATGCCCACCGGGTTTACCAGTGCGAATAAGCCAATGAAAAACTTAATATAGGTTGGAAAATCGAACAGCGATTGAATCACGGTAACTCCGCGCCCTCATCAAATGTGGTAGTTGACGTTCAGCCATCATGGAAAACGCGCTGAAGATACGCTGTTTGCCGGCATTCTTCACCACAATTCTACTCGAAAACGCGACTGACAGACGTTGTTATGTATCTGTTTAAATTATGCTAATGTTATTTCGGTCCGAAACCACGATCTTTTAACACTTGATACAAACCGCTAAAAGCGGCCTGCTGAAAGGAGTCAGCTTGGTGTAATCTTGATTTAGATCACGCAATTTGTACTCAGAAGTGGGTAATCTTGATATCGCACCAGGGAGTAGCCCGGTTCCTTAACCGGGTGTAATGGAAGGCTCTTTTAGTAAATCAGTGGAGAGAAGATCGTAAGTAACCTGTTGATTTCATGGCTCTTACGCAAGCTGTTGGCGGTCTGACTATACTGACGTATCGCACAGCTGATTTACTAAAAAAGTTTAACATTATCCAGGAGAGCATTATGGCTGTTACTAACGTCGCTGAACTGAACGCACTCGTCGAGCGCGTAAAAAAAGCCCAGCGTGAATATGCCAACTTCACCCAAGAACAGGTTGATAAAATCTTCCGCGCGGCCGCGCTGGCTGCTGCAGATGCTCGAATCCCTCTCGCGAAACTGGCCGTTGCCGAATCTGGCATGGGTATCATCGAAGATAAAGTGATCAAAAACCACTTTGCTTCTGAGTATATCTACAACGCCTATAAAGATGAGAAAACCTGCGGTGTTCTGTCTGAAGACGACACCTTCGGGACTATCACCATCGCTGAGCCAATCGGCATCATTTGCGGTATCGTACCGACCACCAACCCAACTTCTACTGCAATCTTCAAATCGCTGATCAGCCTGAAGACCCGCAACGCCATCATCTTCTCTCCGCATCCACGTGCGAAAGATGCAACCAACAAAGCCGCTGATATTGTGCTGCAGGCTGCCATCGCGGCGGGTGCACCGAAAGATCTGATTGGCTGGATTGACCAGCCTTCCGTGGAGCTGTCTAACGCCCTGATGCACCACCCGGACATCAACATGATTCTGGCGACCGGCGGCCCGGGCATGGTTAAAGCTGCATACAGCTCCGGTAAACCCGCTATCGGCGTAGGCGCAGGTAACACTCCGGTTGTTGTTGATGAAACCGCTGATGTGAAACGTGCTGTTGCCTCCATCTTGATGTCCAAAACCTTCGACAACGGCGTAATCTGTGCTTCTGAACAGTCCGTCATCGTGGTTGACTCTGCTTATGCAGCCGTTCGCGAGCGTTTCGCCTCCCACGGCGGCTATATGTTGCAGGGCAAAGAGCTGAAAGCCGTTCAGGACATCATCCTGAAAAATGGCGCGCTGAATGCCGCAATCGTTGGTCAGCCAGCAACCAAAATTGCTGAACTGGCAGGCTTCACCGTACCAGCAGACACCAAAATCCTGATCGGTGAAGTGACCGTTGTTGACGAGTCCGAACCGTTCGCTCACGAAAAACTGTCTCCGACTCTGGCAATGTACCGCGCCAGGAACTTCGAAGATGCCGTTGTGAAAGCAGAGAAACTGGTTGAGATGGGCGGTATCGGCCACACCTCTTGCCTGTACACCGACCAGGACAACCAGCCTGAGCGCGTTAAATTCTTCGGCGACAAAATGAAGACCGCGCGTATCCTGATTAACACCCCGGCTTCTCAGGGTGGTATCGGTGACCTGTACAACTTCAAACTCGCACCTTCCCTGACTCTGGGTTGTGGTTCCTGGGGTGGTAACTCCATCTCTGAAAACGTTGGTCCAAAACACCTGATCAACAAGAAAACCGTTGCTAAGCGAGCTGAAAACATGTTGTGGCACAAACTTCCGAAATCTATCTACTTCCGCCGTGGCTCCCTGCCAATCGCGCTGGATGAAGTGATTACCGATGGCCACAAACGTGCGCTGATCGTGACCGACCGCTTCCTGTTCAACAACGGCTACGCAGACCAGATCACCTCTGTTCTGAAGGCCGCTGGCGTTGAAACTGAAGTGTTCTTCGAAGTTGAAGCTGACCCTACTCTGACCGTTGTACGTAAAGGTGCAGAACTGGCGAACTCCTTCAAACCAGATGTGATCATCGCACTGGGTGGCGGTTCCCCAATGGACGCCGCGAAAATCATGTGGGTCATGTACGAACATCCTGAAACCCACTTCGAAGAGCTGGCGCTGCGCTTTATGGATATCCGTAAACGTATCTACAAGTTCCCGAAAATGGGCGTGAAAGCGAAGATGGTTGCGGTCACCACCACTTCCGGTACCGGTTCGGAAGTGACGCCATTCGCGGTTGTAACCGACGATGCAACCGGCCAGAAATATCCACTGGCTGACTATGCGCTGACCCCAGACATGGCTATCGTTGATGCTAACCTCGTCATGGACATGCCTAAGTCTCTGTGTGCGTTCGGTGGTCTTGATGCGGTGACTCACGCCCTGGAAGCTTACGTTTCTGTACTGGCGTCCGAGTTCTCCGACGGCCAGGCTCTGCAGGCACTGAAATTGCTGAAAGAAAACCTGCCAGCGTCTTACCACGAAGGTTCTAAAAACCCGGTTGCTCGTGAACGTGTTCACAGTGCAGCGACCATCGCCGGTATCGCGTTTGCAAACGCCTTCCTCGGTGTATGTCACTCCATGGCACACAAACTGGGCTCTCAGTTCCACATTCCACACGGTCTGGCGAACGCCCTGCTGATCAGCAACGTTATTCGCTATAACGCGAACGACAACCCGACCAAGCAGACCGCTTTCAGCCAGTACGACCGTCCGCAGGCTCGTCGTCGCTATGCAGAGATCGCTGACCACCTCGGTCTGACCTCTTCCAGCGACCGCACCGCGGCGAAAATCGAGAAACTGCTGGCATGGCTGGAAAGCATCAAGGCTGAACTGGGTATTCCTAAGTCCATCCGCGAAGCGGGCGTTCAGGAAGCTGACTTCCTGGCACACGTCGACAAACTGTCTGAAGACGCGTTTGATGACCAGTGTACCGGTGCTAACCCACGCTACCCACTGATTGCTGAGCTGAAACAGATCCTGCTGGATACTTACTATGGTCGTGAGTACACAGAAGGTGATGCAACCGAGAAAAAAGCGGCTGCACCAGCTAAAGCTGACAAGAAAGCGAAGAAAACCGCTTAACTTAAAGCCTGAAAATAAAAACCCGCCAATTGGCGGGTTTTTTTATGGCTCAGAAATAGATAAAAAACGTTAAGCTTCTGCCTTTCCTCTCACCCGCTGCTGAATCGTGCTAAGCGACCCTTCCTGCAGGGCTTCTTTATAGTGCTTACGGCAAACAGAGACATAGCGCTCGTTTCCACCGATGACCACCTGCTCGCCTTCATTATATGGGCGGCCTTCCTGATCAAGACGAAGAACCATGCTGGCTTTACGTCCACAAAAACAGATAGTTTTTAACTCCACCAGTTTATCTGACCAGGAGAGCAAGTACTGGCTGCCAATAAACAGCTCACCGCGGAAATCCGTACGCAGACCATAACACAACACAGGAATATCCAGCTCGTCTACCACCTCTGACAACGCGTAGACCTGCTCACGGGTCAGGAACTGGCTCTCATCAACCAGAACGCAGTGTACAGGCGTCTGAGCGTTTTCGGCGGCGATATCATCAAACAGGGAGGTCTGTGGGTTATAAAGCTTTGCCGGGGACGACAGTCCGATACGGGAGCTAACCTTGCCAGCTCCAAACCTGTCATCAATTTCAGCGGTATAAACCAGGGTGCGCATGCCACGCTCCTGGTAATTGTAAGAGGACTGTAACAATGCAGTGGACTTCCCCGCGTTCATCGCAGAGTAGTAGAAATAAAGCTGTGCCATTAGAAGCATCACCTCAATCGTCGTGATTTAATGGCACGAATTGTACCATATTCACAATCGATTTCAGCGCATCTGCTCGCGGCATTCAGGCGTTCAACCAGGCAAAATATTAAGTTCTTCTTATCTATAATAACAAATGGATAGGTGTTTACACTGCCACTTTTGCTTAAGAGGATCCTGAGAAAATGGTTCCAGCAAGTCGCAGATTCCGCAAAAGAGTTTAGTCAGGTGATGATTCAGGTTCTATCGAATAGTGAGAAATTTCCTTTATGCTGCCAGTCTAATACGAATGACCGATATTTGGCTTAACAAGATATATACACGAAGGGTAACAAGCAAAAAGAACATACTTTGTAAGGGTGTTCTTAAGATTGCCCCCAGGCAATAAGCCCCCAGGATGTGAAGTGGCGCGTAAAATTTAACTTTGCCTTATTATTCGTTGCGCTAAATAAGGGATATTTTTAGTTCCTTACAATCCCCCCTATTGCACATCTGAAATTAACGCTCTATTATTACCTCAACAAACCACCCCACAATATAAGTTTGAGAATACTACAATGAGCGAAGCACTTAAAATTTTGAACAACATCCGTACTCTTCGTGCGCAGGCAAGAGAATGCACCCTGGAAACGCTCGAAGAAATGCTGGAGAAATTAGAAGTTGTTGTTAACGAGCGTCGTGAAGAAGAAAGCGCGGCGGCGGCTGAAGTTGAAGAGCGTACTCGTAAACTGCAACAATACCGTGAAATGCTGATTGCCGATGGCATTGACCCAAATGAACTGCTGAACAGCATTGCTGCAGCAAGCAAATCTGGTGCAAAAGCTAAACGTGCTGCACGTCCGGCAAAATATAGCTACGTTGATGAAAACGGCGAAACCAAAACCTGGACCGGCCAGGGTCGTACCCCGGCAATCATCAAAAAAGCAATGGACGAGCAAGGTAAATCTCTCGACGATTTCCTGATCTAATCTTTGTTTCTGGCTTCTGCCATTGTTGAAAATCCCGCTTCGCGGGATTTTTTTTATCCTGCCATTGCTGTATTCCGCGCCTTTTGCTTAGTTTTAAAGCAAACTCAACGCCAGGCAATAAAAAACCGGGACCTTTTCAGCGCCCCGGTTGATACGGCTCAGTAGTGAATTACTTACCTGTGCCGACAGTTTCTTCCAGCCAGGCTTTAAAATCAGCACCCAGTGAATTATGGCGGATACCATATTCAACGAACGCACGCATATAGCCGAGCTTATTCCCACAGTCGTGGCTCTTACCTTTCATGTGGTAAGCTTCAACGGTTTCTTTTTCGATAAGCATATCGATAGCGTCGGTCAGCTGGATCTCATCCCCGGCTCCCGGAGGCGTTTTCGCCAGCAGTGGCCAGATTTCTGCGCTCAGAACGTAACGACCTACGACAGCGAGATTAGACGGCGCCACGTCAGCTTTTGGCTTCTCAACCACACCCACCATCGGTACGCTGTCGCCCGGATTCAGCGTTTCGCCTTTGCAGTCAACCACGCCGTACGCGGTCACGTCTTCAACAGGTTCAACCATGATCTGGCTTGCACCGGTTTCATCAAAACGTTTAATCATTTCCGCCAGGTTATCGCGGGACAGATCGGACTCATATTCATCCAGAATGACGTCTGGCAGAATAACCGCTACAGGCTCATTACCGACAACAGGGTGAGCACACAGCACCGCGTGACCCAGACCTTTCGCCAGCCCTTGACGGACCTGCATAATAGTAACGTGCGGCGGGCAAATTGACTGTACTTCTTCCAGGAGCTGGCGCTTAACGCGTTTTTCCAGCATCGCTTCAAGTTCAAAACTGGTATCAAAATGGTTTTCGATAGAGTTTTTAGACGAATGGGTTACCAGCACAATTTCAGTAATGCCTGCGGCAATACATTCATTGACAACATACTGAATTAATGGCTTGTCAACCAGCGGCAGCATTTCCTTTGGAATCGCTTTCGTCGCGGGCAACATCCTGGTGCCCAATCCCGCTACCGGGATTACGGCCTTAGTGACTTTTGAATTTAATGCAGCCATTGAAATCTCCTGAACTGTTCAACTTTTGAACGTGCTCGTTAATTAATAACGCGTTGAGTATATCAGTACCGACTGAGCAGCCTGGTCTGAAAAGGACACGTTAACCTTGAATTAGGATTTTACGCATAAAACCTGCTGATAGTACCACCACTGTCTGAAAGCGCAGACTCAATATCCGCGCATTCTGACTAATTGTTCATTCCGCAGACAACATTAAGCGTAAGCGACCACCAGCCCCCCAAATTTGGCACTGCCACGATTCACAGCGCTGGCTAATTTGGTTTAAATAAGCATTACCCAGTGTGCCTAAAGGCACACCGTTGCTGATCTGTATTTGATGCTCACCGGTGTTAAGGGTGCCATTAAGTCCCGCAGAGACGAGAATCAGATTTTTAATTCCGCTGTGGTAATACCCGACCAGCAGAGGGAACTGTCCGGGTAAATTGGCCTGACGCAACAATTGATTGACCTGTTTAAGCAGACTGCCTAATTCAGGCAGACGCTGCCCTTCATGCGCAAGCTGTTCCTGCAGCAGCCCATTAAAGAGTGCGCGCAGAAGAAGTGCGGCTAAAACACCATTATCCCCCGCTCGCGTCACGTCAAGACAATAAAAAGCCAGATCTTTATCTGAAAGTGGTGCAATATCGAGCACCAGGCCGGGATTATCCGCCGCCACAAGTTGACGATAATTAATTCGACAATGCGAAATAACCTGCTGGACAGGTGGCTGAAGCTCCTGAAGTAATTTTGCTGCCGCCGATGAATTATTCACCAGCGCATCCCAGTCCTCGAATAAACGTTCTTCCTCTTCCACGCGGGAATTGAACATGGTGGGATAAAGGCAGGAAAAAACCGTCTCACGCAGCCGGTTCAGGTCTTTAACGGGTTTCAGCAGCACATCCTGAACACCAAGCCGAAGGGCTTTGGCAATATCCGCCATGTTTTCAGTGGCAGAAATAACCAGAATCGGCAGCTGCTTGCCATTGTTACGCAGAAATTCGATCAGTTTGAGACCATTCATCCGCGGCATGGCGATGTCGCAAATCATCAGGTCAGGGCTCAACGTCGCCATTTTTTCCAGGGCATCCACGCCATCTTCGGCCAGGGCGGTGTTTGCGCCCAGCGATGAAAGCCACGAATCCAACAGTGAGCGGAAAACAGGTTCGTCTTCGACGATAAGAATCAGTTTTCCCGCCAATGGCTGCGTCATGGTATCTCCCCTGACAAACGATAAGTAAATAGTGGCACGCTATTCGCGCTATCGCCTGTCAGATTTTGCTGAAGTCATCGAAAAATGCCCTAACTCTGGCTCCGGACCAACGGTAAAAGTTCGTCCATTTTTTTCTCAACCGAGAGCTGTCCTGCGGCAATGGCCGCGGGCGCACGGTGGAAGTCGAGCGTCGAAATTTGTGGGCAAAAAGGTTGCAACAGGATATCCGGCGGGTCACCCGCCATACGGTTGCGTTTTAATCGGTTTTCCAGCACCTGAATGGAGGTCGTCATGATCTCCATAGCCGTGGGGGTAATAGCCGTCCGGCGCGATGTCATCCGCCCTAGCCGCGCCCGAAAACGTTCGTGCCAAGTGAGCGATTCATCATTTTCTGAAGACTGTTGATCGGGCTGAAGGTTCACGGACAGCAGATCTTGTTGCATTAAATGCGCGTCATGCTGCAAATCGACAGCAATGACAATATCGGCACCCAGCGCTCGCGTGAGCGAAACCGGTACCGGATTGACCACCGCGCCATCAACCAGCCAGTAGCCATTGTGCATAACCGGAGACATCAGTCCAGGGATACTGCAAGAGGCGCGCACGGCAAGGTGTAGATCGCCCTCGGTGAACCAGAGTTCACGACCCGTGCTGAGATTGGTGGCGATGGTTGCAAAGCGCCGTTCGCAGGACTCAATAGTATCGACAGGAATCAGCTGGCGAAAGTGGCTGAAAACACGCTCACCGCGAAGCAGTCCACCGCGTCGCCAGGAGAGATCCATCAACCTCAATACGTCCCATGAACTGAAGGAGCAGACCCATTTTTCCAGGACAGATAAGCGATCGCAGGCATAAGCTGCACCCACCAGCGAACCGATGGAACATCCGGCAACGACATCAATTTCAATGCCCATTTTCTGCAACGCTTTGATGACACCAATATGTGACCATCCGCGCGCGGCACCCGAACCTAAGGCCAGGCCAATTTTTAGCTTTCTCATTCCTGCCTGTGTTGAACCCCATTACCAACGTAGCCACATCGCCACTGCTCAGTTACCATATTTGCCGCCGGCGCAGTTGCGTCTCTTTTTCAACATCCACGGGAAGGCATTTATGCATTCACTTTGCCCCTGCGGCAGCGCTCTGGAGTATAGCCTATGTTGCCAGCGATATCTTTCAGGAAGCGAACTGCCCCTAACTCCCTCGCAGCTCATGCGTTCACGCTACAGCGCTTTTGTCATGAAAGACGCCGATTACCTGCTCAGCACCTGGCATCCGTCCTGTGAGCCTCAGGCCTTTCGTCACGATCTTGAACAAAGCTTCTCGGGCACCGAATGGCTTGGGCTGACGATTTTCGCCGCCGACGAAGGCAAGACGCCCAATGAAGGCTATGTCAGCTTCGTTGCCCGCTTTCGTGAACATAACAAGAGTGGTGCGCTGATTGAGCGTTCAAGATTCTTAAAAGAAAATGGACAATGGTATTACATTGATGGTACACGTCCTCTGATTGGCCGCAACGACCCATGTCCCTGCGGCTCGGGTAAAAAGTTTAAAAAATGCTGCGGTCAATGAGGCCGCACACAGTACAGCAAACACCGTCTACAGGATTTCCCTCGCAATGCACTCATTACAACGAAAAGTGTTGCGTACAATCTGCCCCGATCAAAAAGGGCTGATCGCACGTATTACCAACATCTGCTACAAGCACGAGCTGAACATCGTGCAAAACAACGAGTTTGTCGATCATCGAACTGGCCGCTTTTTTATGCGTACCGAGCTGGAGGGGATCTTCAACGATGCCACGCTGCTGGCAGACCTCGATAGCGCATTGCCTGAAGGCTCAATCCGCGAGCTGACCCCTGCGGGCCGCCGTCGCGTCGTGATTCTGGTGACCAAAGAGGCGCACTGTCTGGGCGATCTGCTGATGAAGGCCAACTACGGCGGTCTTGACGTCGAAATTGCCGCCGTTATTGGCAACCACGACACGCTGCGCTCGCTGGTGGAAAAATTCGACGTGCCTTTCCAGTTGGTCAGCCATGAGGGGCATACCCGTGAAGAGCACGATGCGCTGATGGCCGACGCTATTGATGCTTATCAGCCAGATTACGTGGTACTGGCAAAATACATGCGCGTCCTGACGCCAGCCTTTGTGTCCCGCTTCCCGAACAAAATCATCAATATTCACCACTCGTTCCTGCCAGCTTTCATTGGTGCACGTCCTTATCAACAGGCCTACGATCGCGGTGTGAAAATTATCGGCGCTACTGCGCACTACGTGAACGACAACCTGGATGAAGGCCCGATTATTATGCAGGACGTCATTCATGTCGATCACACCTATACCGCCGAAGATATGATGCGTGCCGGCCGTGACGTGGAAAAAAATGTGCTTAGCCGTGCGCTATACCAGGTGCTGGCTCAGCGCGTGTTTGTCTACGGCAACCGAACGATCATTCTGTAAAGGCAAAATGCGCTGTAGTGCTTTTAAACGTTACGCGTAAAAAGTACGCAAACGGTTCATTTTCCTGAAAGGAAGGCTTTACAGGGGCGCATCATTTGATATGATGCGCCCCGCTTCCAGACAGAAGCAGGCCAGTAAAAGCATTACCCCGTGGTGGGGTTCCCGAGCGGCCAAAGGGAGCAGACTGTAAATCTGCCGTCATCGACTTCGAAGGTTCGAATCCTTCCCCCACCACCATTATTCACCACAGCAATGTGGTAACACCGATGAGAAGATGTGAAGTTTGCACTTATCGGGAAGGGTGAGAACCTTCGGTTAAGGTTCGACTCTCGCGACAGCGAGAGAACGTTGCCAAAGGCAACGGCCCGAAGGGTGAGGAGCGAAGCGACGAATAATCCTTCCCCTACCACCATCATCGCTCAAGAAGTTCATACCCCTGGCGGGGTTCCCGAGCGGCCAAAGGGAGCAGACTGTAAATCTGCCGTCATCGACTTCGAAGGTTCGAATCCTTCCCCCGCCACCATTTCGCATTAAGCATCCAGTTCAATCTCAAACGCCAAAGCTAATTTTTCTCCGTACGGGGAAGGATGAGAAGCTTCGACCAAGGTTCGATTCGAACGCAGTGAGAAAGCGTTGCCTCAGGCAACGACCCGAAGGGTGAGTCGCTTTCGCGACGAGTCATCCTTCCCCCGCCACCCTCTCCTTATAAAGCCTCTCAGCTAACTCAATGCCTGGAATCACTTAGCATTCCGTAGCGAGAAGGATTTTTCACGCCATACTTTCCCGGTGGCACTCCGTTTTACCGGCTACAAATACGCACTGTCACCGTAGGCACGGTAAGGCGAAGCCGCCACCGGGCGGAAATCAGCCCTTAAACCCCAGGCAACCGCCGCCCAACAGGCGAACTCTTCACAATCGACGTATTGGACTGCGCCAGCTCTGAGAGTCCATCAAGCAGCGTGTCCAACTGACCGATATCCTTCACGACCAGCCTGGCCACAAAGCAGTCCTCCCCGGTTACCTTGTCGCATTCAATGCATTGCGTCATCGCCTGGAGATATCTCTCCACTTTGAGCAGCGCGCCAGGTAGCGGTTTGACCCGGACCAGCGCCTGCAAGGTATAGCCCAGCGCGGCCAGGTTCACTTTGGCGCTGTATCCCTCAATGACGCCCCGCTCTTCCAGACGCTTGAGCCGCTCAGCGGTACTTGGTGACGTCAGCCCGACGTGGGCACTCAACACTTTCAGCGATACCCGGGCATCTTTCGTCAGACAGGCAATAATTGCCTGGTCGATATCATCGATAAGGAAATCCATCGTATTGGCCTTATTTAAAAAAGAAAAAACTCACTTTTACCTTATATCAAATCTGTAACCGCAGGAGCGGATTTCACACAATAATGCCATCAACTGTGGAGGCGTCTATGTGTGAACGTAATACAGGTATCTGGCAAATGAGCCTGGCAATGCTTATCTCGGGGTCAATTGGCGTTTTTGTGTTGCTCTCAGGCCTGCCCGTGATCGACGTGGTGTTCTGGCGATGTGCCGTTGGTGCCGTCGCCCTTCTGCTCTTTATTATCCTCAGCAGGCAACCCTTCAGCCGTTTAACCCGTAAAACCTTGCTTCTGGCGATCGCTGGCGGCATCGCGCTTGTGATTAACTGGCTGCTGCTGTTTGCCGCCTACGGGCAAATTTCCATCGGCATGTCGACCGTGGTCTACAACACCCAACCGTTTATGCTGGTGCTGATGGGAATGGCTTTCGGTGAACGGGTCGCGCTGGTGAAATGGGGTTGGCTGGTGCTGGCGTTTGTGGGCGTCGTGGTTCTGCTGTCGAGCGAACTCACCCACCACAACGCCCATCTCTTTACCGGCATTATGCTGGCGCTCGGCGCCGCATTCTTCTATGCCCTGACGGCGATGATTGCCCGTCGGCTTCATCCGCTTCCGCCGCAGCATATCGCGTTGATTCAGGTTCTGACGGGAGTTGTCATGCTGCTACCGCTCGCCCACTTTACCCACCTTTCTGTAGCCTCCCCCTGGGGAATCCTGTTGACGCTTGGGATCGTGCATACGGGCATTATGTATCAGCTGTTGTACAGCGCCATTCAGAAGCTGCCCACGCCCATTATTGGCTCGCTCTCTTTTATTTACCCACTGGTGGCGATTGCGGTTGATGCAGCGGTGTTCGGCCACACGCTGAATGCGGTGCAGATGTTCGGGGGAATACTCATTCTGCTGGCGGCGGCGGGCAATAATCTGGGCTGGGGCACAAAGAAAAAGGCCCCGCATTCGCAGGGCCTTGAACAGAAAGCGCGTTGATCAGCGACGGGCGCGAACAATCTGGTATTTGCGTGTCAGGTACTCTACTGGCACGCTCCAGATATGCACCAGGCGCGAGAACGGGAACAGCAGGAACAGCGTCATCCCCAGCACCAGGTGCATACGGAAGATAAACGCTACGCCGTCCAGGTGAGCCGATGCGCCGCCGTGGAAGGTCACCACGGATTGCGCCCAACCTACCAGCTTCATCATTTCGCTGCCGTCCATATGCTGAGCGGAGAAAGGAATCGTCAGCAGACCGAGCAGGCACTGAATCACCAGTACGGACATGACCAGAATGTCTGCCCCGGTGGTGGTTGCCCGCACGCGCGGATTGAACAGACGGCGCTTCAGCAGCAATACGCCGCCGACCAGGCACATAACGCCAGCAGCACCGCCGCCAAACATCGCCATCTTCTGCTTCACTTCCAGCGGCAGCCAGGCCTCATACATCCAGTGCGGAGTCAGCATCCCGAAGGCATGACCGGCAATCACACCGAGGATCCCAAGGTGGAACAGATTTGAGGCCAGATTCATTCCTTTTTTGTCGAGCATCTGGCTCGATCCCGCACGCCAGCTGTACTGCCCGTAATCGTAACGCAACCAGCTTCCGACCAGGAATACGGTCCCGGCGATATACGGATAAATGTCAAAGAAGAACATATTCAGGAAGTGCATTAGCGCTCTCCTCCAGTAGAGATATCCAGATACTGCGGTGCAACCGCGCCCGCAAAGCGACGCTGATGGGCGGTGATGTCTGAATCCGCACATCCCTGGTCGGCGAAGAATTTCACCTGCTCTTCTTCCCAGACCGCATCCAGCGCCTGCGGCGTATCATCACGGGCTTCGTCAGCAATTTGTTCCGCCATCTTCCTGCTGTCCACTTCTGTACTGGCAAGCTTAAGCAGCACATCAAACAGCACAGCATAATGGCTTTCGCGCTGCTCCAGTCGTGCCTTCAGCAGTGCCAGAATCGGAGCGATATCCTGCAGGCCGCCAATCGCGTCTTCGCGCGGCAGCTGAGCCAGATACTCCAGATAGAGCGGCAGGTGATCCGGCAGCTCGCGGCTGTCGAGTTCTAACCCATGCTGAGAATACTGAGCCATCAGGTCGACCATTGCCTGGCCACGATCGCGGGATTCACCGTGCACGTGTTCGAACAGCAGCAGAGAAGTCGCGCGGCCACGATCGAACAGCTCGCTGTAGGCGGCCTGCACGTCGAGCAGATCTTTTTGCATCAGGTCGCGAACGAACACGCACAGCGATTGGGCATCTTCCTTCGCCAGCACGTCAGACTCTGCCAGCGCCTCATTAAGCTCCTGCTGATGCTGCCACAGGGCAGCATCCGGGTATTCCAGCAGGCGGGAGACAATCATCAGTTCTTTCATGACCGACGCTCCGTTTTGCTGGTCACATCGATGGCATCGATACGACGGCTGTTGAAGAGGTTGTACGAGCTATCGGAGCCGTGGCAACCGTCGCCGAAGCTAAAGCCGCAGCCGCTTTTCTCAGGGAATGCATCGCGGGCCAGCTCACGATGGCTGCTCGGTACCACAAAGCGATCTTCGTAGTTAGCGATCGCCAGATAACGGTACATTTCCTGCGCCTGCGCTTCCGTCAGACCGACTTCTTCCAGCGCGGAGGTGTCGTTCACGCCGTCAACGGCTTCAGCACGCTTGTAGTGACGCATCGCCAGCATACGCTTCAGGGCGCGCAGCACCGGCGTGGTGTCGCCCGCAGTCAGCATATTCGCCAGGTACTGCACAGGAATGCGCAGGCTGTCGACGTCCGGCAGAATGCCGTTGCTGCCAATCTCACCCGCGTCCGCCGCGGACTGAATTGGCGACAGAGGCGGCACGTACCAGACCATTGGCAGAGTACGGTATTCCGGGTGCAGCGGCAGAGCGAGCTTCCAGTCCATCGCCATTTTGTACACCGGCGACTGCTGGGCGGCGTCGATAACGCTCTGTGGAATGCCCTGTTTGAGCGCTTCTTCAATCACTTTTGGATCGTTCGGATCGAGGAATACGTCCAGCTGACGCTGATAGAGATCTTTCTCGCTCTCGGTGCTCGCCGCCTGCTCAATCGCGTCTGCGTCATACAGCAGCACGCCGAGGTAGCGGATACGCCCCACGCAGGTTTCGGAGCAGACGGTCGGCTGACCGGCTTCGATACGCGGATAGCAGAAGATGCACTTCTCGGATTTACCGCTCTTCCAGTTGAAGTAGATCTTCTTGTACGGGCAGCCGGTGATGCACATACGCCAGCCGCGGCACTTGTCCTGGTCGATCAGCACGATGCCGTCTTCTTCACGCTTGTAAATCGCACCGCTCGGGCAGGTCGCTACACACGCCGGGTTCAGGCAGTGTTCGCACAGGCGCGGCATGTACATCATGAAGGTGTTTTCGAACTGGCCGTACATCTCCTTCTGGATGTTCTCGAAGTTTTTATCACGGGAGAGCTTTTCAAATTCGCCGCCCAGATCGTCTTCCCAGTTCGGGCCCGCGGTGATTTTGTCCATACGCTGGCCGGTAATCAGCGAGCGAGGACGGGCAATCGGCTGATGCTTGCTCTCGCCTGCTTTGTGCAGCGTCTGGTAGTCGAAATCAAACGGCTCGTAGTAGTCATCGATGCCCGGCAGATGCGGGTTGGCGAAAATTTTCCCCAGCAGCAGCGCTTTGTTACCCATGCGCGGCACCAGTTTGCCGTTGATTTTACGGATCCAGCCGCCTTTCCATTTCTCCTGGTTTTCCCAGTCGTTCGGGAAACCGAGGCCCGGCTTGGTTTCGACGTTATTGAACCACGCGTATTCTACGCCTTCGCGGCTGGTCCAGACGTTTTTACAGGTGACTGAACAGGTATGACAGCCGATGCATTTGTCGAGATTCAGCACCATGCCGACTTGTGAACGAATCTTCATTTTACGCTCTCCTGTACCTGGTCATTACCTTCACCGTCTAACCAGTCAATGTTCTTCATCTTACGTACCACTACGAACTCATCACGGTTAGAGCCGACGGTGCCGTAGTAGTTAAAGCCGTACGCCAGCTGCGCATAGCCGCCAATCATATGGGTAGGTTTCGGCGTAATACGCGTGACGGAGTTATGAATACCGCCGCGCTGCTGAGTAATTTCAGAGCCAGGCAGGTTCACGATACGTTCCTGCGCGTGATACATCATGGTCATCCCGGCCGGTACACGCTGGCTCACTACCGCACGTGCGGTCAGCGCGCCGTTGCTGTTAAACACTTCGATCCAGTCGTTATCTTCGATACCCAGGTCTTTAGCATCCGCCTCGCTCATCCAGACGATCGGACCGCCGCGACCCAGGGTCAGCATCAGCAGGTTATCGCTGTAGGTGGAGTGGATGCCCCATTTCTGGTGCGGCGTCAGGAAGTTCAGCGCCTTTTCAGGGTTGCCGTTGGACTTCTGACCCATGACCTCTTTCACCGAACGCGTATCAATTGGCGGACGATAAACCAGCAGGCTCTCACCAAAATCACGCATCCACTGGTGATCCTGATACAGAGACTGACGACCTGACAGAGTACGCCATGGGATCAGCTCATGAACGTTGGTGTAGCAGGCGTTATAAGAGACATGCTCATCTTCCAGGCCCGACCAGGTTGGGCTGGAGATAATTTTGCGCGGCTGAGCCTGAATATCGCGGAAGCGAATTTTCTCTTCCTCTTTATTCACCGCCAGATGCGTAAGGTCGCGCCCGGTAAACTCGCTCAGCGCCGCCCACGCTTTCACCGCCACCTGACCGTTCGTTTCCGGCGCCAGAGTCAGGATCATCTCGGCGGCATCGATTGCCGTATTCAGCATTGGCTGGCCTTTGGCCGGGCCTTCCGCTTTGGTGTAATTAAGCTTGCGCAGCAGATCCATTTCGCTCTGGGTGTTCCAGGCGATGCCCTTGCCGCCGTTGCCGATTTTTTCCATTAGCGGGCCGATGGAGGTAAAGCGCTCATACGTTGCCGGATAGTCGCGCTCGACGGTCATAATGTGCGGCGCGGTTTTCCCTGGGATCAGGTCGCATTCGCCTTTCTTCCAGTCTTTCACGTCCAGCGGCTGGGCCAGCTCTGCCGCAGAGTCATGCTGAATTGGCAGCGTAACGACGTCGGTTTCTTTGCCCAGATGACCCACGCAGACTTCGGAGAATTTCTTCGCGATCGCTTTGTAGATTTCCCAGTCGCTTTTTGATTCCCAGGCCGGATCAACGGCCGCAGACAGCGGATGAATAAACGGATGCATATCCGAGGTATTCATATCGTCTTTTTCATACCAGGTCGCGGTCGGCAGCACGATGTCGGAGAACAGGCAGGTGCTTGACAGACGGAAGTCCAGCGTCACTACCAGATCCAGTTTGCCGTCGAGGCCGTTGTCCACCCATTCCACTTCTTCTGGCTTCATGCCGCCCTGCACGCCCAGGTCTTTGCCCTGAATGCCGTGTTCGGTACCCAGCAGGTACTTCAGCATGTATTCATGACCTTTACCGGAGGAGCCCAGCAGGTTTGAACGCCAGATAAACATGTTGCGCGGGTGGTTTTTACCGTTGTCCGGACGCTCGGAGGCGAAATGCATCGAGCCCTCTTTCAGGGATTTCACGGTGAAATCGACCGGAGACATGCCCGCTTTTTCCGCTTCCGCTTTGATGGTCAGCGGGTTGGTGCCGAGCTGCGGCGCAGACGGCAGCCAGCCCATACGCTCCGCACGCACGTTGAAGTCGAGCAGATGGCCGCTGTAGCGGGATTTATCCGCCATCGGTGACAGCAGCTCCTGCGCGGTTACGGTTTCGTAACGCCACTGGCTTGAATGGTTATAGAAATAGGAGGTGCTGTTCATGTGACGAGGCGGACGGTTCCAGTCCAGCGCAAACGCCAGCGGAGTCCAGCCGGTCTGCGGACGCAGCTTTTCCTGGCCCACGTAGTGCGCCCAGCCGCCGCCGCTCTGTCCAACGCAGCCGCAGAAGATCAGCATATTGATGATCCCGCGATAGTTCATATCGAGGTGATACCAGTGGTTCAGACCGGCACCAACGATGATCATCGAACGACCGTGCGTTTTATCAGCGTTATCCGCAAATTCGCGCGCGGTACGAATGATCTGCGCACGGGATACACCGGTGATTTTTTCTGCCCAGGCTGGCGTGTAAGCTTTCACATCGTCGTAGCTGGTGGCGCAGTTATCATCACCGAGGCCGCGATCCAGACCGTAGTTCGCCATAGTCAGATCGTAAACGGTGGTCACCAGCTGAGTGGTGCCATCAGCCATCTGAATACGTTTTACCGGCAGCTTATGCAGCAGGATGTTTTCCAGCTCGACGCTGGCAAAGTGCTCGGTGCCATCGCCGCCGAAGTACGGGAAGCCCACTTCGGCAATCTCGTCGTGGCTGCCAAGCATGGAGAGACGCAGCTGAACTTCTTCGCCGCTTTTGCCATCACGCTGCTCGAGGTTCCATTTGCCTTTGTCGCCCCAGCGGAAGCCGATGGAGCCGTTTGGTACGGTCATTTCGCCGTTGTCATTAAAGGCAACGGTTTTCCATTCAGGATTCTGTTCCTGGCCCAGACCGTCAACGAGGTCAGAGGCTCGGAGCATACGGCCTGCGGCGTAGAAACCCTCACGCTCTTCCAGCGCCACCAGCATCGGCATATCAGTGTAGCGACGCACGTAGTCGGTGAAGTACTGGCTTGGTTTATCGAGGTGGAATTCACGCAGCATGACGTGGCCCATCGCCAGCGCCATCGCGGCATCGGTACCCTGCTTCGGCGCCAGCCACAGATCGCACAGCTTGGCGATTTCGGCATAGTCCGGCGTCACCGCAACGGTTTTAGTACCTTTGTAGCGAACTTCAGTGAAGAAGTGGGCATCCGGCGTACGGGTCTGCGGGACGTTCGAGCCCCAGGCAATGATGTACGAGGAGTTGTACCAGTCAGCAGATTCCGGCACGTCGGTCTGCTCGCCCCACGTCTGCGGAGAAGCAGGCGGCAGGTCACAGTACCAGTCGTAGAAGCTCAGGCAGGTGCCACCAAGCAGGGAAAGGTAACGCGCGCCTGCGGCGTAAGACACCATCGACATCGCCGGAATTGGCGAGAAGCCCGCGACGCGGTCAGGACCGTAGGTTTTGACGGTATAGACGTTAGACGCGGCAATCAGCTCGTTCACTTCCTGCCAGGAGGAGCGAACGAATCCGCCGCGGCCGCGCGCCTGTTTGAAGCTTTTCGCTTTATCGGCATCTTCAATGATGGATGCCCAGGCGTTAACTGGATCCGGGTGTTGTACTTTTGCCTCACGCCACATTTTCATCAGGCGTTTGCGCATCAGCGGATATTTCAGACGGTTGGCGCTGTAGAGATACCAGGAGTAGCTCGCTCCACGCGGACAGCCGCGAGGCTCGTGATTTGGCAGGTCTGGGCGAGTGCGCGGATAGTCGGTCTGCTGGGTTTCCCAGGTTACCAGGCCGTTTTTGACGTAGATTTTCCAGCTGCATGACCCGGTGCAGTTTACACCGTGGGTGGAGCGTACCACCTTGTCATGCTGCCAGCGCTGGCGGTATCCATCTTCCCAGTCCCGGTTAGTTTCCAGAAGCTGACCGTGCCCATCGGCAAAAGTTTCGCCCTTCTGCTTGAAGTAGCGAAACCGGTCCAGAAATTTGCTCATCGGGTTTCTCCTGTTTGGAGCCTGTTGGCTCTCTGATAAATCGACATTGCAACAATTGCGGCGAAGGTAACCCTCTGAAAGAGGTTGAGAATTGATGGCGATCAAGGCGGGCCGGAATGCAAAAGTGCGCAAAGCCAGGAGATACCCATAAAGTATTAGTGAATTTTATTTTTTATCTGTCTGTTTTTAAATGGTTTTTATCAATATGCATTCAAAAGCACTGAGCTTCAGCAGGGTGATAGTTATTAAGTGGTATTAGGGAGTGAGACGACGGGAAGGATGGCTGACATGAATCAACAAAAGCAGCGGAGCCCGGTGCGCTCAACGCAAAAAAAAGGGCGCAATCTCTCGCGCCCTGATAATCAAAAAGTCAGACTTATTTTTTTGTTTTACGCCCGTATACCGCCCAGGTGATGACCACACAGGCAATATAGAACACGAGGAAAATTTTCATTGCGCCAGCCGGAGAGCCAGTCATATCCAGCGAGATACCGAAAGATTTCGGGATAAAGAAGCCGCCGACGGCGCCAATAGCAGAGATAAAGCCCAGTGCCGCTGCGGTATCCGTTGCTGCTTCACGCAGCGCATGCTCTTCGCTGCCGCCCTGCGCTTTCACACGATCCATGGTCAGCTTACGGAAGATGACGGAGATCATCTGGAAGGTGGAGGCGCTTCCCAGACCGGCCGTCACGAACAGGCCCATGAAGACCGTGAAGAACGCCACGAAGTTACCACCCTGGCCGTTGGTTGGCAGCGTCAGGAACAGGAGTGCCGTGAAGATGGCCATCGCAATAAAGTTAATCAGCGTCACGCGGGTTCCGCCCAGGCGGTCAGAAATGCCGCCGCCGAGGGAACGCGCCAGCGCGCCGACAAACGGTCCGAAGAAGGCAAAGTGCAGAATGTTCACATTCGGGAACTGGGTTTTAGACAGCATCGCAAACCCGGCAGAGAAACCAATAAACGAGCCAAAAGTCGCCAGATAAAGCACCGCCATGATCCACAGATGGCCGCGCTTAAGCACCGGCAGCTGCTCGCTGAGGGACGCTTTAGACGCAGACAGGTCGTTCATACCGAACCAGGCCGCGAGGGTGAAGACGATCAGGAACGGAACCCAAATCCATGCTGCGTTTTCAAGGAAAAGCGTTGAGCCGTTCGGCTGTGCAACGCCATTACCACCAAAAATAGCGAAGATGGACATGCCGACGACCAGCGGCGCTACGAGCTGCATTACGCTCACGCCCATGTTACCGAGGCCACCGTTAACGCCGAGCGCACCGCCCTGCTTCTCTTTCGGGAAGAAGAAGCTAATGTTTGCCATGCTGGAGGCAAAGTTAGCGCCCGCGAAACCGCACAGCAGCGAGATGATCATGAAGACGCTGAACGGCGTGGTCGGGTCCTGCACGGCAAAACCCAGCCACACGCAGGGTATGATCATGATCCCGGTGCTGAATGCCGTCCAGCGGCGACCGCCAAAGATAGGCACCATAAACGCGTAAGGCACACGCAGCAGCGCACCGGAAAGGCCCGGCAGCGCGGTCAGCATAAACAGCTGATCGGTTGAGAAGTTGAAACCAACTTTATTGAGGTTTACCGCAACGGCACTGAACAACATCCAGACGCAGAACGCGAGAAGCAAACAGGGAACTGAAATCCACAGGTTGCGGCTGGCTACGCGGTGACCGCGAGTTTGCCAGAAGGCCGGGTCTTCAGGGCGCCAGTCAGTAATGACGGCGCCTGTATCCTTTTCCGAAGCGGAAGTGTGACTCATATAAACCTCTAATGATGGTGTGATATGCCGCCACATTAGGGTTTACGCGCCAGGGTAAGTTGATATAAATCAAAGGAAAATGGAACATATTCCGGGCTGAAAAATCGACCTCATCCTTAATGAGTACGTATAATCAATTAAAAAACTGTGGTTTTTCACGCTGCTTTTGCATGTCTAACCCCTTCCCACTGAGTTCCTGCCACTCCCGGCAATTAAGAGGTAATCCTTTATAGGTATGGGTATACTCCAGGTGATATCCGAGAATAAGCCACACGCCCGGATGGTATCCCCGGTCAGGAGCCCTGCTGCCGATGTTCAAACGTCTTTTTACCCCGCTGACGCTGGTCAATCAACTGGCGCTTATCGTTTTGCTGTCCACCGCGATTGGCGTGACGGGCATGGCGATCTCTGCCCGCCTGGTTCATGGCGTACAGGGCAGCGCCCATGCCATCAATAAGGCAGGCTCCCTGCGTATGCAGAGCTATCGCCTGCTGGCGGCCATTCCGCTGCATGACGCCGACCAGAAGCTGTTCGATGAGATGAACCGGACGGTCACCAGCCCGGAGCTGATTGAATCCGCCCGCCGCGATGGCCAGCAGCATCAGCTCGTGGCCCTGCAGCGCTACTGGCAGGCCGAGCTGGCCCCGAGCATGAAGCGAGCCAGCAGCCAGCAGCAGGTGGCCGGTGAAGTCGCAAGCTTTGTAAACCGCATCGACATGCTGGTCACCGCGTTTGACCATACCACTGAAAAGCGTATTCAGCACGTAGTGTGGGTACACCGGATGATGGCGCTGTGCATGGCGCTGCTATTAATCTTTACCATCGTCTGGCTGCGCGCACGTCTGCTGCACCCGTGGGAACAGCTGTTGCGCATGGCACGCGCCGTCAGCCAGCGTGATTTTACCCAACGCGCCAGAATCAGCGGCCGTAACGAAATGGCAACGCTCGGCATGGCGCTGAATAACATGTCGAAAGAGCTGGCGGAAAGCTACGCCGTGCTGGAGCAGCGGGTACAGGAAAAAACCGCGAATCTCGAGCATAAAAACGAAATTCTCGCCTTCCTCTGGCAGGCCAACCGCCGCCTTCACTCTCAGGCACCGCTGTGCGAACGCATCTCCCCGGTACTCAATGGCCTTCAGGGCCTGACGCTGCTGCGCGATATCGAAGTGCGGGTCTACGATATGGAAGATGAAGAAAACCATCAGGAGTTTAGCTGTCATTCAGAAATCGACTGCGATGACAAAGGCTGCTATCTCTGCCCGCGCAATCTTCCCTCCCTGCCCGGCGGCGGCATGACGCTGAAATGGCGGCTGACCGATACGCATAATCAGTACGGTATCCTGCTTGCCACTCTGCCCGCAGGTCGCCACCTGAGCCACGATCAGCAGCAATTGGTCGACACATTGGTTGAACAGCTGACCGCCACGCTCGCCCTCGACAGGCAGCAGGAGCGACAGCATCAGCTTATCGTCATGGAGGAGCGTGCCACTATCGCCCGCGAGCTCCACGACTCGATAGCCCAGTCGCTCTCCTGCATGAAGATGCAGGTCAGTTGCCTGCAAATGCAGGGGGATGAGCTGCCGGATGAAAGCCGCCAGCTGCTGAGCCAAATACGCAATGAGCTGAACACATCGTGGGCTCAGCTGCGGGAGTTGCTGACTACGTTCCGACTACAGTTAACCGAGCCGGGCCTGCGCCCTGCCCTTGAAGCAAGCTGCGAAGAGTACAGCGCCCGTTTCGGCTTCCCGGTGCAGCTCGACTACCAGTTACCGCCCCGCTTTGTGCCTTCGCATCAGGCCATTCATGCCCTACAGATTGCCCGCGAGGCTCTGAGCAATGCGCTCAAGCACGCCGAAGCCACCGCCGTCACCGTATCGGTGGCGCAGCATGACAACCAGGTGCGCCTGGTCGTAGCCGATAATGGCCGCGGCGTGCCGGACCAGGCCGAACGGCAAAATCATTACGGCTTAATCATCATGCGCGACCGCGCGCAGAGTCTACACGGCGACTGCCAGGTCAGACGTCGGGAATCCGGAGGCACCGAAGTTGTCGTCTCTTTCATTCCTGAAAAGCCGCGTCCACAACCCCAAGGAGACACCCATGAGTAATCAGGAACGCGCCACCATCCTGTTAATTGACGATCACCCCATGCTGCGCACCGGCGTCAAGCAGCTGATCAGCATGGCGCCCGATCTTCTGGTGGTCGGCGAGGCCAGCAACGGCGAACAGGGCATCGAGCTTGCAGAGTCCCTCGACCCGGATCTGGTGCTGCTCGATCTGAATATGCCCGGTATGAACGGTCTTGAAACCCTCGACAAACTGCGTGAGAAATCGCTTTCTGGCCGCGTGGTCGTGTTCAGCGTCTCCAACCATGAAGAAGATGTGGTGACCGCTCTTAAGCGCGGCGCGGATGGCTACCTGTTGAAAGATATGGAACCGGAAGATTTGCTGAAGGCGCTGCATCAGGCCGCCGCGG
This sequence comes from Scandinavium sp. UTDF21-P1B, assembly GCF_040750395.1. Taxonomy (NCBI): domain Bacteria; kingdom Pseudomonadati; phylum Pseudomonadota; class Gammaproteobacteria; order Enterobacterales; family Enterobacteriaceae; genus Scandinavium; species Scandinavium sp. UTDF21-P1B. The sequence goes on along the minus strand of NZ_JBFLVD010000010.1, from coordinate 26,009 downwards.
GCGAAATGGTACTGAGCGAAGCGCTGACCCCGGTGCTTGCCGCCAGCCTGCGCGCCAACCGTGCAACGTCAGACAGGGACATCAACCAGTTGACGCCACGCGAGCGCGACATCCTGAAGCTGATTGCTCAGGGTCTGCCGAACAAAATGATCGCCCGTCGCCTTGATATCACCGAGAGTACGGTCAAAGTGCACGTGAAGCATATGCTGAAAAAGATGAAGCTTAAATCCCGCGTTGAAGCGGCGGTGTGGGTACATCAGGAACGCATTTTCTAAGGCACCAGCAGCGAATCTGACGTCGCCGCAGGGAACGTGACCAGCGGCTCCGTCAGCGCCAACGTAATCGTATTCGACGACACGCGTTGCCCCTTTTCATCCTCCACCACCACCGACAAGCGCCAGCGATTCTGCGCGCCATCGCTGTAATCCCAGGCAGGCATAATTACCGTCCAGCCGTCGGTGCTGTTGCTGTTTTCCGGCCGGGTCAGGCTCAGCTTCTGACTGTCACCCTGCCAGCTCACCGACTTAATGCGGTATCGACTCCGCACCTGCAGCTTCAGCGCCACGCTTTCTCCGGGCTGAAGATCCCATGGCGGCGTAGCAAGAAATACGCTCAGGGTTTTACGTTGACGGTATTCCACAACGGGTAAATCACTGCGTTCCGGGCTGTCGTAGCGGCTGCCACGCAGCGAGGTAAAGGCCGCCACTTCGCTGGCCTCAAGCTGCTTCTTCAGCGGTACGCCAAAACGATAGTTGAGCTTCATACCGAGGTTATTCTGGCTGACGCCGCTTTCCCCCTGCTTGTGTTCTGCAGAAAACGTCATCAACGGCACCGGGGTATAAGCCAGCCCGAGCGAGACAGCCAGCGGATTGTGATAGCCGGTGCCTGAGTGGAACAGGTCGACGCTGTCGCCGTAGTACTGCTCAAAGCTGACGCTGGTGTTGAGATAACGGTAAAACGGCAGGCGCGCCTGGGCGGTGAGATCGTAGCCGCGCGCCATCCGGCTCTCCATCGTGTCGCTGTCGTCCCGCCAGCTGCTGAACGGCTGATAGTAATTCGCAGACAGGCGCAAGTATTGGCCCCAGGCTTCCGCGCCCAGGCCGCCGCGCTGAAGGTTGTCACCGGGCTGCACGTCATAAAAGGTGTTATAGCCCAGCAGCCAGTCACCGGCAATCCAGCGTTGTCCAAGGCCGAGACTGCTGACAAGTCCATCATCCTGCTGAGTGACGCCCACCTGGCTCCAGGTCAGGTAGCGGCTGTTGTCCTCAAGCGGAACAAACCAGCTGCCGTGACTGCCGGTGAACTTTCCTTCACCATTTACCCGCAGATCGGCGGAAGCATTGCCCCAGGGCGAGAGCCACGCATCGAGCTGTTGATTCACTTCATCATTAAGCTGATGGCTGAGTTTTTCGATGGCAAACAGACGCGCCTGGTCGCTGGCATCCAGCCCGTTATCCTGCATGCTGGCTTCGCCAAAGGCTTTCATCATTTCGGCGAGGTGCTTTTCACCCTCGTCATTATCCGTGACAATGCCGAGAGTCGGCAGCGTCTCCGGGGTTGTGTCAAAAGGATTTTTGGCCTGTTCGACAAAGTTCTGGCGGGCACCTGAAGCACCTCCTGCGACAGGCAAGAGTAAACAGAACAGCAGTTCAGGACGTGACAACAAAGACTTCAAAACGCAGCCGGGTTCCTTAAAAATCAGCAATCTCCTGTAATTTTAACGGTTTTCACCGTGCCTTTCAGCACCAGGGTAATTTTCAGGAAGATCCTTAAGCATCAGCTACAGTTAAACCACCCGCCCTGCATGAGATGCGCTTATGAATCGTACTCCCGGCATTATTGCTTTCACGGCACTGTTCGCCTGCATCGGCGCGCCCAGCGCCAGCGAATTGTTTATTCTGCAATCCCCGGCCTTCGCCGATAATGCCCTGCTCAACCGGACCTATGCCGGAAACGATGCAAAAAATGCCAACTGTCCCGGGAAAAACAGCTCACCGCCGCTGGTCTGGAGTAACGTGCCGCCGCAAACCCAAAGCCTGGCGCTGATCGTCCACGACCCGGAAGGCAATAAGGGCCTCGGCGTGACCCATCTGGTTGCCTATAACATTCCTGCGTCAACAACAGGATTTGCGCCGGACGCCTTAAGGGATGGCAAAGGCTTTACCGGCGGCAATAACACACCGGGTACTCATGCCTGGTACGGCCCTTGTCCGCCACCGGGTTCCGGAGCGCACCATTACACCTTCACGCTGATTGCCACCTCTTTACCGCCCACGCTGCCTGCGGGGCTAACGCGTGAAGCACTGTTTGAGCAACTGAAAGGCCACCAGCTCGCAGCCGCCGGACTGATTGGCCGTTTCGGGCAGTAGCCTGCGGCAGATCATCTCCGTACCGGGAAGCGGTTGGCTCTCTGCCCGACTCGCAGTAGCATTGAACCTCACCATTTTTCAAGGAGTGAGTATGCAAAGCATTGTGATTATCGCCAACGGGGCGGCCTACGGCAGCGAATCGCTGTTCAATAGTCTGCGCCTGGCCATTGCGCTGCGCGAGCAGCAGCCTGTCGAACTGAAAGTTTTCCTGATGTCGGATGCCGTTACCGCCGGGTTACGCGGCCAAAAACCGGCGGAAGGCTATAACATTCAGCAAATGCTGGAAATTCTCACCGCGCAGAATGTGCCAGTAAAACTGTGCAAAACCTGCACCGATGGCCGGGGCATTACCGGGCTTGTGCTGGCGGATGGCGTAGAAATCGGGACGCTGGTGGAGCTCGCACAGTGGACGCTGGAGGCCGACAAAGTATTAACTTTTTGAGTCAAAAAGCGCCGGTTAAATGTTTTTCTTATGGACCCGGTTTCACCATCAAGTTCCTGCCCGGCTTGCCGATATCAAGCCAAACAACACAGCAGGAATATATTATGTTTCGTTCTATTCGCACGCGCATCATTGCAGCAACCGCCGGATGTCTGGCGGTTGCCCTTCTTCTGAACACCATTATCAACTATCAGGTCACCCGCCGCGATAATCTTCAGGCACAGCAGGAGATGTTAATCAGCACCCGTACCAGCCACGGTATGGCGATAGCCGACTGGGTCAGCAGCAAAATGGCCGTGATAGCTTCACTCGATAAAGTTGCGCTGAGCGACGACCCGGTGCCGCAGTTCCTGCAAATGGCCCGCGCGGGCGGTTTCAGCAACGTATATGTCGGCTACGCCAGCAAAACAGCTAAATTCTCCGATCCAACGGGCGTTCCGGCAGATTATGACCCGACCGTTCGCCCGTGGTACCAGCAAGTGCTTCACGACAACGCGCCGGTCGTGACCGCACCTTACGTTGATGCAGGAACAGGTAAACTGGTGGTGACCTTCGCTGCTCCCGTGAAAGAGAACGGCGAGCTGAAAGCCGTTGTCGCCGGGGACGTTACGATGGATAGCGTTGTGGCAAACGTCCGTGAAATCCATCCGACGCCCGCCAGCAGCGGGCTGCTGCTGAACAGCGACGGCAGCGTGATTGCGGCAAGCGATTCGGCACTGACCCTGAAACCGCTGAATGAAGCCATCTCCGGCGTGAGCTTAAAAGCGCTGACTTCCGGAGAAACGGTTTCAGGCAGTCTGGGTAAGAGCGAGAAATTCTTTTCCGCCACGCCGGTACGCGGCACACACTGGCTGCTGGTGGTGGCGCTCGATCGCAGCGATGCCACCTCCGGCATGAACGCCCTGCTGAAAGCCTCTGCGGTTGCCTTCATCGTACTGGTGCTGGTTGGCGGCGGCGTTGTGCACCTGCTGGTCGCAGCGATGCTCAAACGCCTGCTGACCATTCGCGATGCAATGCTGGCTATCGGCAACGGCACCAACGATCTCTCCCAGCGTTTACCGGAAACGGGCAATGATGAAGTGGCGCAGATTGCCCATGCCTTCAACCTGTTCAGCAACAAGCTGGCGCAGGTAATGCTCCAGCTTCGCGATGCAACCTCATCAGTTCAGACTGCCGCACAGGAAATTGCTGCCGGTAACCGCGACCTGTCGGCACGGACAGAACAGGCGGCCTCAAGCCTGCGTGAAACCGCCAGCGCAGTGGAGCAAATTACGGCGTCGGTGTCGCAGTCTACGGAATCCGCTACCGCCGCCAGCGCACAGGCCGAAAAAGCCACCAAAGTCGCCTCGAAAGGCGGTAGCGTGGTCTCCAGCGCCATCGACACCATGCAGGCTATTGAAACCGCCTCGGCAAAAATCGGTGACATCACCAGCGTCATTGACGGGATCGCTTTCCAGACTAATATTCTGGCACTCAATGCTTCTGTCGAGGCCGCTCGCGCAGGCGAACAGGGTCGGGGATTTGCCGTCGTCGCCGGAGAAGTTCGTAATCTCGCCAGCCGCAGTGCGCAGGCGGCGAAAGAGATTAAAACACTGATCGACTCCACCGCTGAAAGCGTGGCGACCGGCTCGCACTACGTCCGTCTGGCCGGGGAAAGCATGCAGGAGATCGTCTCCAGCGTCGGTAGCGTATCGGGGATCATTCGTGAAATAAGCATTGCCAGCAGCGAGCAGATGCAGGGCATTAAAGAAATTAACCACGCGGTCATCCATCTTGACCGGATGGTACAGCAGAACGCCGAGCTGGTTGTGGAATCCGCCGCCGCGGCAGGTGCTCTGCAGTCGCAGGCGGGTGACCTCGCTACGACAGCGGGTCATTTCCGCATTTAATCTTCTGCTGGCGCCTGTTTGAACCCTGAATATCGCGCTAGCTGAATGGTTTCAGGAACTTTGTCATTATTGTTTAATCGTTACGGTATTTTTTGATCAAGGTCAGCATCCGTCCCCTTCCCCTTTGGTGTGATGCCATGTGTGAATTGTGAACAACATCACGCACAGGAACACGCAGGCAGGGAGTGCAAACGCTTAGGGTTACGGGGTAAAGACAATGGCAATGGTAAAAGCAAGTTTAACGCTGTTTGGCGGGGATACGGTGGTGGTGCGCTGTTCTGAGCGCTGCCACATTCATTTGATGAGCGCCAAAAAACAGGAGAGTCAGCACCAGGCTGATATCCTCAGCGTACAGAATCGGGAGCACGCTTATCTGACCGTGCCCTACAGCGGTACCTGGAATGTGCTTATCGACAGCCACAGCCAGTCGTTAGAGCACTCCATCAGTTACGTTCCTGCATAAACCATAAAGCCCGGCGCTGCCGGGCTTTTTCTTGAACGTATCAGGCCGTTCGCGGAAGATTTTCACCGTTCAGCAAATGCCGCACGCGGTTTACCAGCTCATTCAGGCAATCGTCCTGCATGCCGAGCTTCACCAGTTCCTGTTCGAGCGAGAAAAGGTACTGCGCATTCGTACCGAGCGGGCCACTGGCCGCTGCGATCAGCGGGGCAATGACCTGTACGCTGGTATCCGATTCATACAGCGGATGGCGCGGATCCATGATAAAGACCAGAGCGTTTACCGTACGCCCGTCGTCCAGCGCCAGCTTGCACCAGGTTGGCAGGTAGCAGCCGGTGATCATTTCGCGCTTCCAGAGAAGGGACAACTCGTCTTCAAGCGCACAGTCGCGGAGCCTGTAGGCCACGCCGGTGGTGCGACCGCCCTCTTTCAGGGCAAGCATTCGCCCGGGCTGACAGGCGCTACCTCGCCCTGCCGTCAGGCGCAGGCAGAAGGCACGGTGCCAGCCGACGAGCGTACCGGTGCAGGATTCACTGTAATCCAGCGCCGGGTTCCACATCAGCGAACCATAACCAAAAATCCATACAGGGCCATCATCCGGGCGACAGGATAACGTTGCGGCAAGCGAGGCTGCACGTTGTTCAGGCGACCAGAGTAGCGATTCCTCGATTGCACCAAAGGCCGTTTTGCAATCGGCTTTCAGCAAGAAATCACGCGTTAACACTTTTAACCTCCACCACTGCGAACTTCCCTGCGACCACTGATTTCCTTTTATATTGCTGAAATAGTATCCAGCTTCCACAGACAATATGCAATGAATGGGCCGATAGCAAGGCAACAAAGTGTCAATAAGAGTCAAATAATTCCTTCAGCGCTAGCGCATTCGCGAAACGCGCTCATTTATTTCTTTTTATGCCATTTATCATCGTCGCCTTTCTCATACTGATGTTTTACCGCCGCCCACGCCACGCGGTGTGCGGTCTCTTCGCGAGTAGCGTCATCTCGCCTTTCTTCTTTGTGTTTGTACTCATCCCAGGCGCTGTTAAACGCTTCTTTATAGATATCCTGAGCGTGGGCGGGCAGCACGTGCTGGACGCTGTCGGGTAAGTCAGTGCGGGTTTTATAAGGCATGGTGTTCTCCGGCATGGGGACAAACGTTAAGCCTGGTACACGAAATACCACACGGCAAGCCAGAGGAAATATTGCATTATCCTTTCAATTAACAGGCTGTTATTTAAAATTAATTTAAACGTAACTTAATCTTTATCCCACTTATCCACGTCCACAGGCAAAGGGGTAAACTTCCGTAAACATTCGCGGGAAAATCGAACAAATCTGCTATTTTATCGCACTATGTTATCTATAATTATAAAACTTGCACAAATGGAGATGGTTCATGACACATGCACATGAGGCGGTCAAAACCCGCCACAAGGAGACGTCGCTTATTTTCCCGATCGTAGCACTGGCCGTACTGGTTTTCTTTGGTCACAACCAGTCCCTGCCAGTGGTTATCGGCATTAATATTCTGGCGTTAATTGGTATTTTAAGCAGCGCATTCAGCGTTGTTCGTCACGCAGACGTACTGGCCCACCGCCTTGGTGAGCCTTATGGTTCCTTGATTTTAAGCCTTTCGGTGGTAATCCTCGAAGTTAGCCTTATTTCTGCCTTAATGGCGACAGGCGATGCCGCGCCGACGCTCATGCGCGATACGCTTTATTCAATCATTATGATTGTCACCGGTGGCCTTGTCGGCTTTTCACTGCTGCTTGGTGGGCGCAAATTCGCTACCCAGTACATGAACCTTTTCGGCATTAAACAGTACATGATTGCCCTCTTCCCGCTGGCGATTATTGTACTGGTATTCCCGATGGCGCTGCCGGGTGCAAACTTCTCCACCGGCCAGGCGCTGCTGGTCGCGCTGATTTCTGCGGCAATGTATGGCGTGTTCCTGCTGATTCAGACCAAAACGCACCAGAGTCTGTTCGTGTACGAGCATGAAGACGAAGCGGACGACGACGATCCGCATCATGGCAAGCCTTCCGCCCACAGCAACCTGTGGCACGCAATATGGCTGATTGTCCATCTGGTTGCGGTTATCGCTGTCACCAAAATGAACGCGAATCCGCTTGAAGCGCTGCTGACCAGCCTCAACGCTCCGGTCGCCTTTACCGGTTTCCTGGTAGCGCTGCTTATCCTCTCGCCGGAAGGCCTTGGCGCATTGAAGGCGGTGCTTAACAATCAGGTACAGCGTGCCATGAACCTGTTCTTTGGTTCCGTGCTGGCCACCATTTCCCTGACCGTTCCGGTGGTGACGCTGATTGCGTGGGCGACAGGCAATGACCTGCACTTCGCGTTGGGTTCACTGGAGATGATTGTGATGGTCGCCTCGCTGGTGCTGTGTCACATCTCGTTCTCCACCGGGCGCACTAATGTGCTGAACGGTGCTGCACACCTGGCGCTGTTCGTGGCTTATCTGATGACGATATTTGCCTAGGTAAACAGCAAGGCCGTCTGAGAAGATGGCCTTTAGTGTTTGCTCCCTCTCCCCGTGGGAGAGGGTCGGGGTGAGGGCATCAGGCCGCAGCAGACACATTTTCCCTCACCTTGCTCCTCAAGGGAGAAGGGATAGCCATAAAAAAACCCGCCGCGGCGGGTTTTCTCATTTCTGAGCAACTTACTTACTGGTATCCAGCGGCTCGAAGTTCTTCACCAGATCGTCAATGGCTTTAATCTGTTTCAGGAACGGTTCCAGCTTATCCAGCGGCAGCGCGGACGGGCCGTCGCATTTCGCATGTTCCGGATCCGGGTGGGCTTCAATGAACAGGCCCGCAAGACCGGTTGCCATGCCCGCGCGCGCCAGCTCGGTGACCTGAGCACGACGACCGCTGGAGGCGGCGCCGAACGGGTCGCGGCACTGCAGCGCATGAGTCACGTCGAAAATCACCGGAGAGTTACCGGAGACGGCTTTCATTACGCTGAAGCCCAGCATATCGACAATCAGGTTGTCGTAGCCGAACTGCGTGCCACGGTCGCACAGGATAACTTTGTCGTTGCCGCCTTCGGCAAATTTATCGACGATGTTACCCATCTGGCCTGGGCTGACGAACTGCGGTTTTTTGACGTTGATAACGGCACCGGTTTTTGCCATCGCTTCCACCAGGTCAGTCTGACGCGCGAGGAACGCAGGCAGCTGAATCACGTCCACTACGTCGGCAACGGGCTGTGCCTGATGCGCTTCATGTACGTCAGTGATGATTTTCACGCCGAAGGTCTGCTTCAGTTCCTGGAAGATCTTCATCCCCTCTTCGAGGCCAGGGCCACGATAAGATTTGATGGATGAGCGGTTGGCTTTATCAAAAGAGGCCTTGAACACGTAAGGGATGCCCAGCTTCTGGGTCACGGTCACGTAGTGCTCACAGATACGCATCGCGAGGTCACGGGACTCAAGCACGTTCATGCCGCCAAACAGGACAAACGGCAGGTCGTTTGCGACGTTGATATCGCCAATGCTAACCACTTTTTGTTTCATAGGATCGCCTTATCAGGGGTTAATCGGATTCTTTCCGGTTAATGCAAGGTTATGTGTTTGCTCGCGATGCTGTTGATCTGCGCGCGAATGATTTCGCTGATCGGATCTTCAGGGCACTGCTCCACGAAATAGCTCAGATCGCTGAGCGCTACATGTTCGCACTCCAGCTGAGCGTAGATCAGGCCGCGATCGCGGATTTCATAAGGGTCTTCCGGATTAAACTGCAGCAGCGCTTCACTGACGCGCAGCGCCAGCTCCATCTGCCGCTCTTCCATCAGGGCAGATTTCAGGGTGTCGAGCAGCTTGCGGATCACTTCTGAGTTATCCGCCTCATCCAGATCTTCGTTAAAGAGTTCGGCCACCGGGCTGATATTACCCTTCAGCCATACTTCCAGCGTGTGCTCATCCAGGGTATCGCCGGTGAAAGGATTAATGAGCCACATTTCGCCGGTTTCAACATCGGCTCGCAGCAGGAGCTGAGTCGGGAAAATCACCGGCATCATCGGAATTGAAAGACGACGGGCCACCCACAGCATGATAGCGCCGAGCGAGACCGCACTGCCTTCACGGTTTTTCAGCACTTTATCGAGCCATAGTGCGTCAGAAAGACGGTAAATACCGTGCGCGGAGCTGAAGCCCCACTCGCCGTAGAACAGCTCAATCAGACGTTCAACCTGCCGGGTTTCCGTCCAGGAAGGGCTGATTTCCTCCTGCGCCAGGCTGACCAGCTGTTCCAGCTCGTCAATCACGTACTGAGCCTGGAAATCGTCACGAATCAGTTCAGAGATGAGGATCATGCCGTCGCACAAAGGTGCTTTGTTAAATTCAAAATCCGCTAATGACCTCATGACCTACCCCAACTGCGTGTTGCTGAATGGCAACCTGATGACTTCAAAATGATGCTAATAATAACGCTAAACGGATTCTCAGTCAGCATTCCGTCTCCCGACCGTTAAACGCTCGTTTCCGCCGTAGTCACGACAGGTTTCCACCTCGTCGTAGCCGGCCTGCTGATAAAGCTCGCGAACCGCCTCGCCCTGCTTCCAGCCATGTTCCAGCAGCATCCAGCCGCCGGGCAGCAGAAAGCGCTTTCCTGCACGGATAATATGCGCAAGATCGGCAAGCCCTTCATCAGGCGCCACCAGCGCGCTCAGAGGCTCAAAGCGCACGTCGCCTTCGACAAGATGCGGATCTTCAGCGTCGATGTAGGGCGGATTGCTGACAATCATGCCAAACGTCTGCCCTTCGAGCGCGCTGAACCAGTTGCTTTGGGTAATCGTCACATTGTCGATATTCAGGCTTAACGCATTGCGTTTTGCCAGCGCCACGGCTTCGGCCACAAAATCCACCGCCGTTACCCGGCAATCCGGCCGTTCACTCGCCAGCGCCAGCGCGATCGCGCCGGTACCGGTGCCCAAATCCAGGATTTCGCAGGATGCATCAAGCAAACGCGCCAGCGCCTGCTCCACCAGACATTCGGTGTCCGGACGCGGGATAAGCGTCGCCGCGGAAACTTCCAGCGGCAGCGACCAGAACTCGCGCATGCCGACCAGATGGGCAACGGGTTCACCGCTCGCCCGGCGCGCCAGCAACGCTTCCAGCCGCTCGCTCTCTTCAGCGGTTAAGTTCGTTTCATCGAACGCCAGAATGAAGGTGCGCGTTTTGCCCGTCACAAAGCCGAGTAAAATCTCCGCATCGCGGCGCGGACTTTCGCTTTTTGCGAGACGCTCAATCGCCTGAATCAGCCACTGCTTAAAATTCATCATTCCTGATCGGACAGCGCCGCCAGCTGATCGGCCTGGTATTCCTGGACGATCGGTTCGATTAGCATGTCGAGTTTGCCTTCCATCACTTCATCAAGACGGTACAGCGTGACGTTGATGCGATGGTCGGTAACGCGACCCTGCGGGAAGTTGTAGGTGCGGTTACGATCGCTGCGATCGCCGCTGCCGAGCAGGTTGCGGCGCTCAGAGGCTTCCGCCTGCTGGCGCTTGGCGATTTCAGCCGCGCGGATACGTGAACCCAGTACCGAGAGCGCTTTCGCTTTGTTTTTATGCTGCGAACGTTCGTCCTGGCACTCCACCACAATGCCGGTCGGCAGGTGGGTAATACGAATGGCGGAATCGGTGGTGTTTACGTGCTGGCCCCCCGCACCGGAGGAGCGGAAGGTATCAATACGGAGATCGGCCGGGTTGATGTCCGGCATCTCCGCTTCAGGTAGCTCCGGCATAACCGCGACGGTACAGGCAGAAGTGTGAATACGACCCTGCGATTCCGTGGCCGGGACGCGCTGCACGCGATGACCGCCGGACTCAAACTTCAGGCGACCGTAAACACCGTCGCCGCTGATTTTGGCGATCACTTCTTTAAAGCCACCGTGTTCGCCTTCGTTGGCGCTCAGGATCTCCACGCGCCAGCGGCGAGATTCTGCATAGCGGGTGTACATGCGGAACAGATCCCCGGCAAACAGCGCCGCTTCATCTCCGCCTGTTCCTGCGCGCACTTCTACAAACGCATTACGTTCGTCGTCCGGGTCTTTTGGCAGCAGCAGGACCTGAAGCTCCTGTTCCAGATGTTCGCCTTTGGTTTTGGCTTCCTGTAACTCTTCCTGCGCCATTTCGCGCATTTCCGGGTCGTCCAGCATCATTTGCGCGGTTTCAATGTCTTCCTGCACCTGTTGCCAGTCGGTAAAACATTTCGCCACGTCGCTCAGCTGCGCGTACTCTTTTGATAAGGCACGAAAACGCTCCTGGTCGGCGATGGTGCTGGCATCTCCCAGCAGCGCCTGGACTTCTTCATGGCGCTCGTGCAGCGCTTCCAGTTTGGCAACAATAGACGGCTTCATAGGCGTGAATTCACCCTGTAATAAAAATTTGAGAGAGCAGCGCTACTCCAGCCCGAGGCTGTCGCGCAGAATATTCAGGCGTTCATCGTCCCCGTCACGGGCAGCCTGCTGAAGTGATTTCGTTGGCGTGTGGATCAGGCGGTTGGTCAGCTTACGCGCCAGATCCTGCATAATGGCTTCGGCGTCTCCGCCCTGCTGTAACGCGGCCAGCGCCCGGCTGGTGAGCTCATCACGCACCAGATCGGCCTGCGAGCGGTATTCACGAATGGTCTCGCTGACGCTTTGCGCACGCAGCCAGGCCATAAACTCACTGGTTTCCTGCTCGACGATCGTTTCAGCCTGCTGAGCGGCGGCTTTGCGCTGCGCCAGGTTGTGCTGAATGATGTTTTGCAGATCGTCCACGCTGTAGAGATAGGCGTTGGCAAGCTTGCCGACTTCCGGTTCCACGTCGCGCGGCACGGCGATATCCACCAGCAGCATCGGCTGATTGCGGCGCGCTTTCAGGGCGCGCTCGACCATGCCTTTGCCGATAATCGGCAGCGGGCTGGCGGTGGAGCTGATGATAATATCGGCCTCTTTCAGGCGCTCATCGACGTCGCTCAGCGCAATAACCTCCGCGCCCACTTCGTCGGCAAGCACCTGTGCACGTTCGCGGGTTCGGTTAGCGATCAGCATTTTTTTGACCCGATGTTCACGCAGATGACGTGCAACCAGCTCGATAGTTTCCCCGGCGCCCACCAGTAATACGGTCACCGACGACAGGGATTCAAAGATTTGACGCGCCAGAGTACAGGCAGCAAAAGCAACGGACACGGCGCTGGCGCCGATATCGGTTTCCGTGCGCACGCGCTTGGCGACGGAGAAGGATTTCTGGAACATGCGTTCCAGCTCGCTGACGTTAAGATGGCCGCGGCTGGAATCGGCAAAAGCTTTTTTGACCTGTCCGAGGATCTGCGGTTCGCCCAGAATCAAGGAATCCAGGCCGCTCGCCACGCGCATCAGATGGCTGACCGCGTCATTATCCTGGTGCCAGTAGAGGCTCTGGCGCAGGTCCTCTTCATTCAGCTGATGATAATCGCACAGCCAGCGGATGAGCGATTCCTGCAGGTTTTCCTGTTCTTCAACGCTGAGGTAAAGCTCCGTGCGGTTACACGTCGACAGCACCACACCGCCCTGCACCATCGGCTGGGACAGAAGACTTTCCAGCGCCAGATCGAGCGTATCGGGCGAAAACGCAACGCGTTCTCGCAGCGCAACCGGTGCGGTTTTGTGGTTAATGCCTAGTGCCAGGAGCGTCATGAATGCAGGAGTAGTACCAGCGTTGATAAGGTTAGTCTGAGCGCATCATACAGGATGCGCAAGGTCAATAAAAGAGACGGCCCCCTTTCGGAGTAATCGGTAATATTATGATTTGGGACAACTTGAACGTAGACGCTGCCCGCAAGCGGCGCTAGCATTGACGGTGATAACTGCAACGCAACTCAAGGATTTTCAATGAAGCTGACCTCTGTTTTACGCCTGATGCCGCTGGCAGCGCTGGTTCTTTCCGCCTGCTCCATTAATGCGCCGAAAGGCCCGGGTAAAAGCCCGGACTCCCCACAGTGGCAGCAGCATCAGCAGGAAGTGCGTCAGCTCAGCCAGTATCAGACCCGTGGCGCGTTCGCCTTCCTGAACGATGAGCAGAAAGTGTATGCCCGCTTCTTTTGGCAGCAAACCGGCAAAGATAACTACCGTCTTCTGCTCACCAACCCGCTGGGCAGCACCGAGCTTTCGCTTACCGCGAGCCCGGGCAGCGTGACGCTGATTGATAACAAAGGCCAGTCCTACACCTCAACCGATGCCGAAGAGATGATTGGCAAACTCACCGGGATGCCGATTCCGCTCAACAGCCTGCGCCAGTGGATCCTCGGCCTGCCGGGCGATGCCACCGACTATAAGCTTGACGATCAGGCGCGCCTGAGCGAGCTGAACTATACCCAGAACGGTAAAACCTGGAAGGTGGTGTACAGCGGCTACGACAGCAACAGCAAACCCTCCCTGCCGTCAAACATGGAGCTGACCGAAGGCAGCGAGCGCATCAAACTCAAAATGGATAGCTGGATCGTTAAATGAGCACCCGTTGGCCCTCCCCGGCGAAGCTGAACCTTTTTCTCTATATCACCGGCCAGCGTGCCGATGGCTATCACACGTTGCAGACGCTGTTCCAGTTTCTGGATTATGGCGACACAATAACCATTGATGTGCGCAACGATGGTGATATTCGGCTGCTAACGCCCGTTGAGGGCGTACCTGACGAACAAAATCTGATCGTGCGGGCCGCGCGCCTGCTGATGAAAGCGGCGGCAGACAGCGGGCGTCTGGCGGAAGGCGTGGGCGCAGATATCAGCATCGATAAACGTTTGCCGATGGGCGGCGGGCTGGGCGGTGGCTCATCGAATGCCGCAACGGTGTTGGTTGCATTAAATCATCTATGGCGCTGCGGGCTTTCCGCCGATGAACTTGCGGTGCTTGGTCTGACGCTAGGCGCGGACGTGCCGGTGTTTGTGCGGGGCCATGCCGCCTTTGCTGAAGGCGTTGGCGAGCTGCTCACGCCGGTCACGGTGCCGGAAAAATGGTACCTGGTGGCGCATCCGGGCGAGAGCATTCCTACCCCGGTTATCTTTAACGATCCGGAATTGCCCAGAAATTCACCGCGCAGGTCAATTGAAACGTTACTAAAATGTGAATTCAGCAACGATTGCGAGGTTATCGCAAGAAAACGATTTCGTAAGGTTGATGCCGCGCTTTCCTGGCTGTTAGAATACGCCCCGTCGCGCCTGACTGGCACAGGGGCCTGTGTGTTTGCTGAATTTGACACCGAATCCGCTGCCCGCCAGGTGCTTGAGCAAGCCCCGGAATGGCTGCAGGGCTTTATCGCCCGCGGTGTGAACGTTTCACCGTTAATGCACACCATCGAAGGAGCAGACTGAGTTTCGGTGACAACGTCACCCCGTTCCAGACGTTGCATCGTGCTCATTAATACACCGCCTGGATGAAATGCGCCTGGCCCGCACAGTTTTTGGCCCATTCATCCACCACTGGACGCATGCCTGAGGTTCTTCTCGTGCCTGATATGAAGCTTTTTGCTGGTAACGCTACCCCGGAACTAGCACAACGTATTGCCAACCGCCTGTACACTTCTCTTGGCGACGCCGCCGTAGGTCGTTTTAGCGACGGTGAAGTCAGCGTACAAATTAACGAAAACGTACGCGGTGGTGATATTTTCATCATCCAGTCCACTTGTGCCCCAACCAACGACAATCTGATGGAATTGGTTGTCATGGTCGATGCCCTGCGCCGTGCTTCCGCAGGCCGTATCACCGCCGTTATCCCTTACTTTGGTTATGCCCGTCAGGATCGTCGCGTACGTTCCGCTCGTGTGCCAATCACTGCCAAAGTTGTCGCGGACTTCCTGTCCAGCGTCGGCGTTGACCGCGTATTGACCGTAGACCTGCATGCTGAACAGATTCAGGGCTTCTTCGACGTACCGGTAGACAACGTATTCGGCAGCCCAATCCTGCTCGAAGACATGCTGCAGCTGAAGCTGGAGAACCCAATCGTGGTTTCTCCGGACATCGGCGGCGTGGTGCGTGCCCGTGCTATCGCCAAGCTGCTCAACGATACCGACATGGCGATCATCGACAAACGTCGTCCGCGCGCTAACGTCTCTCAGGTGATGCATATCATCGGTGACGTCGCTGGCCGTGACTGCGTGCTGGTTGACGACATGATCGACACCGGCGGCACTCTGTGCAAAGCCGCCGAAGCCCTGAAAGAGCGTGGTGCAAAACGCGTATTTGCTTACGCCACTCACCCAATCTTCTCCGGCAACGCGGCAAGCAACCTGCGTAACTCCGTCATTGATGAAGTGATCGTTTGCGATACCATCCCGCTGTCGGATGAAATCAAAGCGCTGCCAAACGTCCGTACTCTGACCCTGTCAGGCATGCTGGCGGAAGCGATTCGTCGTATCAGCAACGAAGAATCCATCTCTGCCATGTTCGAACACTGATTGAACCCGGTACAAGAAACCCGCTGCGGCGGGTTTTTTTATGTTATTAACCGTTTTGTATGACTAATGCCTCCTTCATTTGCCATCCATTCGACAAATGATGCGCATAGGGATGAAGCTCACTGTGAACAGATCAACACTCGCAGATATCATGCCGTTTCGCGCTCTTATCGACGCCTGCTGGAAAGAAAAATACACCCTCAGCCGCTTTACCCGCGACCTGATCGCCGGCATCACCGTCGGGATCATCGCCATTCCGCTGGCGATGGCGCTGGCCATCGGCAGCGGCGTGGCACCGCAATATGGCCTCTATACCTCTGCCGTAGCCGGGATTGTGATTGCGCTGGCGGGGGGATCTCGCTACAGCGTGTCCGGCCCCACCGCCGCCTTTGTCGTCATTCTTTATCCGGTTTCTCAGCAGTTCGGTCTGGCGGGTCTGTTGGTGGCAACGCTGATGTCCGGCGTCTTTCTGGTGTTATTCGGCTTAGCCCGCTTCGGTCGCCTGATTGAGTACATCCCGATCTCCGTCACCCTCGGCTTCACCTCCGGGATCGGCATCACCATCGCCACCATGCAGATCAAAGACTTCTTTGGCCTGCAAATTGCGCATATGCCGGAACATTTCTGGCAGAAAGTCGGCGCGCTGGTGATGGCTTTGCCGGGCCTGAATCCTGGCGATGCCGCCATTGGCATCGTCACGCTGGGCATTCTGATTTTCTGGCCCCGTCTGGGTTTGCGCTTACCGGGTCACCTGCCTGCCCTGCTGGCAGGCTGTGCGGTAATGGGCGTGGTCAATTTGCTCGGTGGAGATGTTGCCACTATTGGTTCGCAATTCCACTATGTACTCAGCGACGGCACTCAGGGCAACGGCATTCCGCAACTTTTGCCTCAGTTGGTCTTGCCATGGAACATGCCGGACTCAGGCTTTACGCTCAGCTGGGATTCCTTGCAGGCGCTGCTGCCTGCGGCATTTTCCATGGCGATGCTTGGCGCGATTGAGTCTTTACTGTGCGCCGTGGTGCTGGACGGCATGACGGGCACGCGCCATAAAGCCAATAACGAGCTGATTGGCCAGGGCCTCGGCAACATGATTGCGCCGTTCTTTGGCGGTATTACCGCCACCGCGGCCATTGCGCGTTCAGCCGCCAACGTGCGTGCCGGAGCCACTTCACCTGTCTCAGCCGTCCTGCACGCCGTGCTGGTGATCATGGCGCTACTGGTGCTGGCGCCACTGCTCTCCTGGCTGCCGCTTTCAGCAATGGCCGCGCTGCTGCTGATGGTAGCGTGGAACATGAGCGAGGCGCACAAGGTCATCAATCTGCTGCGCCGTGCGCCAGTAGACGACATCGTGGTGATGCTTATCTGCATGTCGCTGACGGTGCTGTTTGACATGGTCATCGCCATCAGCGTCGGTATTGTGCTGGCGTCGCTGCTGTTTATGCGTCGAATCGCCAGAATGACCCATCTCGCACCGGTGAACGTGACGGTGCCGGACGACGTGCTGGTGATTCGGGTGATCGGTCCTCTGTTTTTCGCCGCAGCCGAAAGCGTGTTCCTCGATTTGCAGTCGCGCATTGAAGGGAAACGCATCGTGGTGCTGAAGTGGGATGCGGTTCCGGTGCTGGATGCAGGTGGTTTGGAAGCTTTTCAGCGCTTCGTCAGTCGTCTGCCGGATGGCTGTGAACTGCGCGTATCGAACCTTGAATTCCAGCCACTACGCACTCTTGCCCGCGCGGGAGTACAGCCCATTGCAGGACGTTTATCGTTTTACCCGAATCGTGATGCGGCGCTTGCCGATATCAGCAATCATCAGCCGTAATAAACAGGATCGCGAAGGATGGATATGCTCACTCAAGCCCCCCGACTGGAAACTGAACGCCTGGTTTTACGGCAGTTTACCGTGGATGATTTTGTTCCACTGGCCGCCTTTTGGGCCGATCCTGGCGTGGTGAAGTTTATCGGTGGCGAGCCTCAAAGTGCAGAAGCGAGCTGGAACCGACTTCTACGCTATATCGGTCACTGGCAGGCGCTCGGGTATGGATACTGGGCCGTGTTTGAGAAACAGTCCGACCGTTACATCGGCTCGTTTGGGCTACAGGACGCGAAGCGAGATCTGACGCCTGCCCTGGCGTTTCCGGAAGCCGGCTGGGCGCTCACGCCAGAAGTACACGGCAAAGGCTATGCCTCCGAAGCGCTGGACGCGATGCTGCAATGGGCTGACAGGAATCTGAACATGCCGCTGTGCTGTATCATTGATGAGGAAAATCAGCGTTCCATTCATCTGGCTGAACGTTTTGGCTTTCGGTTTGAGCACAACGTGACGTATCACAGTAAAGCAGTGGGTATGTATCTACGCCCTTCCCTGGGTTCATCCGGGCAGTAAATGAAAACGGCTCCCACGGGAGCCGTTCTGTGAATCTTAGCTATGCCGGTGACTGTCGCGACGACAGCGCTTGTCGTAATGGCGCACCCACCAGTATCTGTCGCTTACCTGCTCATGACCGCTAACGCGGGCGCCC
Organism: Scandinavium sp. UTDF21-P1B; assembly: GCF_040750395.1. Classification (NCBI taxonomy): domain Bacteria; kingdom Pseudomonadati; phylum Pseudomonadota; class Gammaproteobacteria; order Enterobacterales; family Enterobacteriaceae; genus Scandinavium; species Scandinavium sp. UTDF21-P1B. The sequence continues at coordinate 7,902 of NZ_JBFLVD010000010.1, read as the reverse complement.
GCCAGCCAGAGAACGGCACCGAGGAAAATACTCAGCACCGCGCCATGCGCGAAAAACTGCGGCAGGTTAAGTTGTGGAAGCTGGTTTAAAATAGAGTAACCGACTCCCCCGACCATGACGACTAACCCTAAACCCATGAGCACGTTACCGAGTCGCGAAGCGTTTCTGCGTTTCATATGTCACCTCCGGAACTTTGGGTTGACAGGGAATACCCCTGGTCCTTGTGTGTAAAGTATAGACAACACTCCCGCCATTGAGTGCGTCAGCGATCACAATTGCGAACATATAAGCAACATAACTTTACAAATAAACGGCTGAACTCTATGCAATTCTAATGGTTCAGGGTGGTGACTATCCGCTCTGCGCCGTTCGGCCTGCAGAATTTTGTCTGCCGCCGCGATTACAGTACACTACGCGCCAGCTATCGACTCACTCAGGACAAAAACGTGACGATTAAACTGATTGTCGGCCTCGCCAATCCGGGGGCGGAATATGCCGCGACCCGTCATAACGCCGGGGCCTGGTATGTGGATTTACTGGCCGATCGTTTCCGCGCCCCGCTGCGCGAAGAGAGCAAGTTCTTCGGCTATACCTCACGCATTAACGTGGCAGGCGAAGATGTGCGTCTGCTGGTACCGACGACTTTTATGAATCTCAGCGGCAAAGCCGTGGCAGCCATGGCCACATTCTTCCGTATCGCGCCAGATGAGATTCTGGTCGCACACGACGAACTCGATCTGCCACCGGGCGTCGCGAAGTTTAAACTCGGCGGCGGCCACGGCGGCCATAACGGCCTGAAGGACATCATCAGCAAGCTCGGCAATAACCCGAATTTTCACCGCTTACGCGTGGGAATCGGCCATCCGGGCGATAAAAACAAAGTTGTCGGCTTCGTGCTGGGCAAGCCTCCGCTGTCGGAACAGAAGCTGATAGACGAAGCGGTTGACGAAGCGGTACGTTGTACCGAAGTGTGGCTGAAAGACGGCCTGACTAAAGCGACCAACCGCTTACACGCTTTTAAAGCACAATAACGCCCGACGAGCGGCAATTTTGCCCCGCGCCGTGTATAATAGGCAAAGTTGTTTACTTTTCTGCAATCTGTTCAACGCAACAGGTTGATTATCAAAGATTAAGGTGATTTACATCATGGGATTTAAATGCGGTATCGTCGGTCTGCCTAACGTCGGCAAATCCACCCTGTTCAACGCGCTCACCAAAGCCGGTATTGAAGCGGCTAACTTCCCGTTCTGTACCATCGAGCCGAACACCGGTGTCGTGCCAATGCCCGATCCGCGTCTCGATGCGCTGGCTGAGATCGTTAAGCCGCAGCGTATCCTGCCGACCACCATGGAATTCGTCGACATTGCCGGCCTGGTGAAAGGCGCGTCCAAAGGTGAAGGCCTCGGCAACCAGTTCCTGACCAACATCCGTGAAACCGAAGCAATCGGCCACGTGGTGCGCTGCTTTGAAAACGACAACATCATCCACGTGAATAACAAAGTCGACCCGGCAGACGATATTGACGTTATCAATACCGAGCTGGCGCTCTCCGACCTCGATACCTGTGAACGCGCTCTGCACCGCGTGCAGAAGAAAGCCAAAGGCGGCGACAAAGACGCCAAAGCCGAACAGGCCGCACTGGAAAAATGCCTGCCGCAGCTGGAAAATGCCGGTATGCTGCGCGCGCTGAAAAACCTGACTGACGAAGACAAAGCCGCGATCAAATACCTGAGCTTCCTGACCCTGAAGCCAACCATGTACATTGCCAACGTCAACGAAGACGGTTTTGAAAACAACCCGTACCTCGACAAAGTGCGCGAAATCGCCGCGGCTGAAGGTTCTGTTGTCGTTGCCGTATGTGCAGCAGTTGAGTCCGATATCGCCGAGCTGGACGACGCCGACCGTGATGAATTCATGGCTGAAATGGGTCTGGAAGAGCCGGGTCTGAACCGCGTGATCCGCGCCGGTTATGAACTGCTGAATCTGCAAACCTACTTCACCGCAGGCGTGAAAGAAGTGCGCGCGTGGACCATCCCTGTCGGCGCGACCGCCCCACAGGCCGCCGGTAAAATCCACACCGACTTCGAGAAAGGTTTTATCCGCGCACAGACTATCGCTTTCGAAGACTTCATTACCTACAAAGGTGAGCAAGGCGCGAAAGAAGCCGGCAAAATGCGCGCTGAAGGCAAAGACTACATCGTAAAAGACGGCGACGTGATGAACTTCCTGTTCAACGTCTAAATAAAATCTGTTGACTCATGAGGTTTCACTGAATCTCATAACGACGGTAAAACTCTATAAAATCCACGCAATTGCGTGGATTTTTCATTTCATAATGTCTCAACTCATCTCGTAAAAACGCTGTCAAAAATGAGTACATTGATGAGTACAACATTCTTCCATCTTCATTTTAAGTGAGTACAATAGCGGTATAAGAAATAAACAAGGACTCGCTATGCTCACTGATACGCAATGCCGCACTGCTAAGCCGAAAGAAAAACTTTATCGACTCAATGACTTCAATGGTCTTTACCTCGAAGTGAAACCCAACGGCAAAAAGGCATGGCGCTATCGGTTTAAACTCAACGGCAAATCCAGCATGTTCGCGTTGGGTGAGTATCCGACGGTCAAACTTGCCGAAGCTCGCGAGAAATGTGAGCAAGCGCGTAAACAAGTCGCGAATGGAGTTAGCCCGACACAGGCTCGCCAGTTAGATAAGATTCGCAAGGTCAATGACGCATCCAACACCTTTGAGCTGATCGCCAAAGAGTGGTTGCAGATGAAAGACTGGGCCGAAATCACCAAAACTCGCCGCCTTGATATGCTTGAGCGTGTAGTTTTCCCCGCCATCGGCAAACTTCCTATCAGGGAAATCACCCCGCACCACATTCTTAAAATTCTTCAGGAAACGGCTAAGCGCGGCGCTCCGACCGTTGCCGCTGAAGCCCGCCGCACCATTTCATCCGTTTTTGAACTGGCGGTGGCGACGCTCAGAGCAGATAGCGATCCTGTCTGGCCAGTGCGTAAGGCGATTCCGGCAAATAAGACACAGCACAAACAGGCATTAAACCCACAGCAAATCGGGAAGCTATTAAGCTGTTTTGATAACAGTCGTGGCTCATACCAGGTTAACTATTGCATGTGGCTCATGTGGTGGACATTAGCGCGTCCTGCAGAAGCCACCGAAGCTGAATGGACAGAATTCGATCTTGATAACGCCCTGTGGACCATTCCGGCAGCGCGGATGAAAGCCCGCAGAGAACATGTTATTCCCCTCCCCTCCCAAGCCGTCAACATGCTCAGAACGCTACAGGGATTAACCGGGCATCGACAGCACCTTTTTCCGGGCAGGGATAATCCGAAAGGTCCAATGACATCGCACTCCCTGCGCCAGCTACTTAAAAGCCTCGGCTGGAGTGGCATTTATAGCCCCCACGCTACAAGAACTACAGGAAGTACGCGTTTAAACGAATTGGGCTATCGACCTGATGCTATTGAGGCCCAACTTGCGCACGCTGATACCAACAATGTTCGTCGCACATACAACCATGCAACTTATCTTGATGAGCGAAAGGTTATGATGCAAGACTGGGCTGATAAACTAGACTCATGGATGACAGCATTCAAATAAAAATCAATTGCTTCTACTGGACCACGACGATATAACTCATCGCCGAGCATCCTTCCGAGTCTACTTTAGAACCCGAAGCAGACATTCCTGCCGCAGCCTGCCATTGAACGACTCCACCGTGGCATTGTCCGTTGGGGTTCCCGGCTGTGAGAAGTCTATACGGATCCCACGTTCATACACCCACTTATCCAGCATTTTCCCTGCAAATTCAGAGCCGTTATCGGTTTTCAGTAACTGTGGTAAGGGGCGTCTGAGCTCAATGCTGTTCAGCATCTTTGCGACTTCTGTTGATCGCAGATTCTGGCCCACGCAAATTCCCAGACATTCGCGCGTGTAGAGGTCAATGACTGTGAGCAGGCGCAACCGACGCCCGTCAAATAAGGCATCAGAGACAAAGTCCATACCCCAGACATGATTCGGATACAGCCCCTGAGGCTGGGGCTGTATCCGCTATGCCGATTTATTCCGGCGTGGGCGTTTGAGACGCAGGGACAGGCCCTGTTCGCTGTAGAGCCGGTAAATGCGTTTATGATTATCCCGCCAGCCCTCCCGCCTGAGCATGACGTGAACCCTGCGGTAACCATAGTGGACCCGGGTTTCGATGATTTCACGGATGCGCAATCGCAGTGCGCTGTCGTCGTCGGCCACAGATAGAACGTGGCATCAGAAACACCCAGTTTGAGACAGACGTCCGGCACGGAAGCCCCCAGTTCAGCCTGCTTCAGGGCAAAAATAATCAGTTCTTCGGTAAATCGTAATTTTTTCATCGGCGCCACCTCCGTTCAGGGAGTGTAGATCATGCCGGCATTCTGAATGGTGCAGGATTTCGGGTCAGGGTCACCCAAAATGATGCCACGTAATGTTACTATGTTGAAGTGTGGCGTAATCTTGCAGACCTTGTAAGGTAAATCCTTGCTAAATTGGACTATAGCCGATAGATAGGTTTGTTATTAATTGAATCCAAAAGTCGAGAACAAGGAAATAAAAAGCAATGAGTTACTCCGCCTCACCATCATCACTGATTACTGAGTATGCCAACGACAATTTATGTCGTGTTCTTGCACTTGATGGTGGTGGGGCTAAGGGCTTCTATACTTTGGGTGTTCTTAAAGAGATTGAAGCCATGCTTGGGTGCCCGTTGTATAAGAGGTTTGATCTTGTATTCGGTACCAGCACAGGGGCGATTATTGCTGCCCTTATAGCTCTTGGATACGAAGTAGATCAAATACACGCACTATACACAGCGCATGTTCCGCGAGTTATGTCCAGCCGGTCGGCAGCAGCGAGAACAAGAGCTCTCCAAGACTTAGCAAAAGATGTCTTTGAAGATAAAACTTTCGATGACGTACTGACGGGTATTGGAATCGTCGCCACTCGCTGGATGACTGAGCGACCGATGATCTTCAAAGGTAGTGTTGCGCAGGCCCACGGACGCAAGGGTACCTTTAGCCCCGGATTTGGGGTCAGCATTGCAGATGCAGTACAAGCGTCTTGTTCCGCGTATCCGTTCTTTGAACGAAAAGTGATAGTTACTGCGGCAGGCGATAACGTAGAGCTAATCGATGGGGGCTACTGTGCAAATAACCCTACTTTGTTTGCAATTGCTGACGCCACTGTTTCATTGAAAAAAGATCACGAAAACATTAGGGTTGTAAATGTAGGTGTTGGCATCTACCCAGAACCCAAACCAAGGTTACTGATGCGAATAGCCAAGAAATGGCTTGCTGTTCAGCTACTTCAGAAGACCCTTGAGATCAACACACAATCGATGGATCAGCTACGTGACATTCTGTTCAAAGATATTCCGACGATACGAATCAGCGACACATTCGAGCGTCCTGAAATGGCGACAGATTTGCTGGAGTACAACTTAGATAAATTGAATATCCTTCGACAACGTGGTAGAGAATCTTTTGCTGTTCGCGAAGCGCAATTAAAGGAATTTCTGATATGAGAGAGGTGAAATAATATGGGGATACCTGAATCACAACTCGATACATGGTCTCACCAAGGATCTATCACGCAGTCTGCCTCAACTTATAACACAATAAAGAGTGCGTTAGAAAGCACAGGTACTGGGTATTACGGGAAAAATTTTAAAATATTCCTTCAGGGTTCCTATGGAAACGATACTAATATCTATGCTGAAAGTGATGTTGACGTGGTCATACGCCTTGATGATGTCTATTACAGTGATATCACTCAGCTTTCGCCAGAAGACAAAGAGGCCTACAACCGCGCATTTATTCCCGCAACTTACTCATATGCTCAATATAAGAAAGATGTACTTAAAACCCTCACAGACTACTTCGGGGTCGATGTGAATCCTGGAGATAAGGCCATCGCTGTAGCGGGAAATGGAAATCGGCGCAAAGCCGATGTTATTGCATCAATGCAGTACCGTCGTTATCGTAAATTTAAAGGGGTTGATAACTCAGAATACAATGCGGGTATATGTTTTTTTAATGGGGCTGGTGAGAAAATTGTCAATTACCCCAGCCAGCATTCGGAAAACCTAACCCTTAAACATCAGACTAGCAATAAATGGCTAAAGCCGATGGTTCGTGTAATGAAGAATCTACGTAGCAAACTCGTGGAAGATGGAAATTTGCAAGTTGGAATAGTACCTTCGTATTTCCTTGAAGGATTGCTATACAATGTACCTAACGAGAAACTTGGAATCAGTTATGCTGATACTTTCGTCAATATCATTAATTGGATTCAAAAAGAAGCCAATATGGATAAGCTAGTATGTGCAAATGAACAGCATTATTTGTTCAGGGAGAATACGCATACCTCATGGAAGAAAGCTGATGCTGTAGAATTTATCGAAGCCGCAATTAATAAGTGGAATAAATGGTGAGACAAATCGATTTAATCTGTCTTTGAGTTCAGAAAACAGTAGGTAGGAGGGATTAAGGTGGCAGGTGGCAGGTGGCAGGTGGCAGGTGGCAGGTGGCAGGTGGCAGGTGGCAGGTGGCAGGTGGCAGGTGGCAGGTGGCAGCATTTATCTTTTTATGTGGGGATACCAAGAAAGTTACAGAATTTCCATTCAGATTCTGGCTCGAGAGGTACTAAAAAAATTGGGTGCTCCCATTGATGCAGAAGTTCTCCTTGTTGGTGCTTGTAGTCCTGACTGCACAAATGCTAATCCGGTATGTATAGAGCCTGAAGATGGTAAATGGCATCTATCTTTATTTAACGAATTGCTGGATTCAATTGATTCGACTTACCAGAGCCATCGGTTACAAAACATATTTTTTAGCGATGAACCGAGCATGCGCGACAAACCGGAGTGGATGCGTCGTGACTCAGTGCGAACATCAGTTAGTAAGGCACTTGAAAGTTATGATACTGAATATGATGTAACTTCATTTTGTGGAGAAGTAAGGCAGATAGGCGATTATTATGTAACTCCGATCATACAGATTCCAAACGACACTCTCGTTCAATTCCCTCCATTACCACCCATGCATGCTGACGAAGGTAAACAAGGGCATGGATTTCGTAGCCTTATACATGCAGCAATATATGCGGTTCTTCATGAGGCTACCGAAGAGTTACATAGCCCAGACCCAGGGCGATTTACCCATGACAGCATGAGAGATGCCGAAGAAATTGTACGGATTGCTGCAAAAAACTTCCTGCACACGCCAGGTCTTTCGATCGAACGGCGATACATTAATACCGATCTTTTCAATGCCTTGAACCTTGTTTCGTCCCTCATGTATGAGGGAGCGAAAGGTATTGGCCAACTCATTCTTGTCGATCCAGACAATGAGTCAGTGGAGTTCCTAGCGAAATTTGCTGAGCCGGTTCCTTTTCGTGAACCACGATGGGTTAGGAAAGTTTTGCAGATGGCGGCCTCAGGCGTCGGTATTATAGCAAATAGTCAGTACATTTATGGCCTTGGACGACTGAAGGAATTGCATGACTCCAAAGCCCAGGATGCGTTCACCGTTGCCTTTATAGACCATTATCATTGGGAGTTATACTGCGGTAGTCAAGCGCTTCTTCGCAGTCACTATGCGGTGGCCAAACTTCCACAGGAACCCTTCGATAAGGCTGCATTCCTTGCAAGCTATGCCAGACTATTCCCGTTGGCGTCGAAAGAATGCGGCTTACACTTGTGGAACTTAATGCTGGCCCAAACAAGTCAAGAGCATGGCAGCATGATTGTCGTTGCAGAAGATGCATCCAGTGAGGCTTATCGACTCAGCAAGCAAGGTACCAGCATCGAGCCAACTAAGTGACCTGCCCCCAGTATTAGA